>JBBRQC010000034.1:0-27857 GCA_038227135.1 Gemmatimonadales bacterium | reverse complement strand
TGGGTGGCATCCCTGGCAGTAACGTGAATCTGTGACTCGTAACTAGTATCGCGCCCGATAAGGCGACACATTCGATCACCTATCCACCCGCAATTGCCCGGTGAGTTCCACCGGGACAAACTATACGGCGGGTTCTTCTAAAGCCCTCTTTATGCGCCTCTGGCCTGTGCGACATCGGTGCTTCATGAAGGTGCGGTGCTTCCTGATGGTGCGGTTCAGTGCAGCTCTCGCCGCGACTGCGCTCGCACTCACCGCGTGCGGCACAATCGCCCACGGGACATCTGAGGTCTTTTCCCCTGTGTCCGCCGGGCAACCTCCAGATTTGCTAACGATTGAAAGCGCGAACGAAGTTGGTCAAATAGAAGTTGGAAGCCCTTATGTGGGTGTCGAAATTCATAAAAGCTTTCCTTTGCTGAATCGGATCAGCTTTTACTACCCAGTCGCAAACAGCATCGATATCAGCGAGGACTATTGGAAGCGTGAGAATTTCAGAATCATGTCCATCGGATTAAAGGTCGGTGATTCTCCAAAACGATTTCTGACGCAGCAAGCGTATAAAGTCTCTCAGACCCCATACTCCGTTTCGTTCAATGGAAATGATTCAGACAGTCAGGTCAGAATCACTTATGAGTTTTGCAGGAACGAGCCGGCTATGGTCGTTACTTATGAAATAACGAATACATCTCACGCCGAAAAAGCATATGAGGTATACACACGATTAGAAACAACGCTTCGAACAAGCCACACCTACAAACTCATTGATAGCGCCTACACCGACTTTGAAAACAAAGGGTCAATAATCAGGACAAACTATCCTTTTGCAGAAACGGGTAATGCGCAAATCTTTGTCATGAATGCAGGACTGGAGCCTTCAAGCTTTACGACGAAAGCGGACAATCACGGCGGATTCAGGAACCTCGATGATTGGTGGTTAAACACTGACAGCTCTCTCGCCAGGGATGTAATTCCGAAAGTACAACCCGGCAAACCTGTCGCTGCATTCATTTACAAAAAGCGATTGCCTCCCAATTCATCAATTACAATCATACAAATCGTAGGATCATCATTGCTTTCGGAAGCAGGGCAAAAGACAGCATTCCTGGCGGACAATTACCAGAGTGAAGTCGATGAGTATCGGAATTACATCCTAAGAGAATCTTTGGCCAAGGATGAAATCGTCACAGGCAATAGAGATTTGGATTTTACGTCGCGATGGTCAAAAGCGGTGCTCGCGACGAATGCTCATTACTTGAATGGGCAAATAGTTCCTATGCCTGCTCAAGCGGAATACAATTTCTATTTTACTCACGATGCATTGCTGACTGATTTAGCCGCCCTGAATTTCGATCTGCCTAGAGTCAAGACGGATCTGAAATACATCATCAGCCTAGCCGATACGGACAAGACAATTCCTCACGCATACTACTGGAAAGACACAAGATACAAAACCGAGTTTGCCGGGAGGGAGAACTGGAATCACTTCTGGTTCACACTCGTATGTGCGCGTTACCTGCGACATTCAGGCGACAGCGTGTTTCTGGATCAGCTTTATCCCTATATCGAGCAAAGCATCAAAACGGCATTGAAGAACAAAGGAGAGGACGGTTTAATGTGGTCCTCCAGGCCTGACTGGTGGGATATTGGCAACAACTTTGGCCCACGAGCCTACATGACGATCCTGGCCATTCGTGCTCTGCGGGAGTTCAACTTTATCTCAATGACCCTGCATAAGGATCGTCGTGAGCTAAAGCTCCATGAGGATCTAGCAAATCGGATGAATGGCAGATTACTCGACACACTTTGGGATGATAAGCTGAATTACCTGATCAGCTATTATGCCGATGGAAAAGAAGATCGCCATATCTACATGGGATCTCTGCTGGCCTCACATTTCAACTTGCTGGACGAAGAGAAGAACCTGAAGCTGATAGCTACGGCAAAAGAACAATTACTGGATGACAAATTGGGGATATACACGTTGTACCCGATGGATCTACACCTATTGATTGATTACATGAAATTTGCCGGCAATGAAGCCGGTGATCCCTACCACTATGCTAACGGTGGCATCTGGCCTCATGGTAACGCCTGGTACGCCCTCGGATTAATCAACAATGGGTTAAACGAGGACGCTTTTGCATTCATTAACAAGACTATGACGTTGAATGGAATAATTCACAGTCCTAACGGTCAACCTGCTTTATATGAGTACAGAATAAGTGATAAGAATGATCCAGCTCTTTATGGCAAGATCGACAAACCTCAGTTCTTATGGGCAGGTGGATGGTACTTCTACACCTTGTACAACTTGTTTGGACTGAGAGAAAATGAATGGAATATCTCATTCAGTCCATTCATTCCTAAAGAACTTGATTCCGTGCAGTTGACCGTTACGATCAAGGGAGTCCCTGTAGTTGTCGATATCAGGGGAGAGGGGAGTACCTTATCCTCGATCTCGTTTGATGGGAGGGCAATTCCATCAGCTATAGTTCCGCTCGACATAAATCACTTAAGCAAGCTTGCTTTAAAATTGGGGAGTGCCAAAACACCTTACTTGAATTCAGCCAATGCTCTGGTAATTGCCCCAGTGTATGACAGGAAAACAAAGACCCTCGAATTTGATCTTGAGTCTTTCGAAGGCCATTTAATCGAATTACAGGTTGTATCTCCGACGGCAAATCAAAGTATTTCTATAAATGGAAATCGTATTAGCGGCGGGATTACGGAATCCAAAAAGAATGATGTCTATAAAACGGATCTACAGCATACTTCTAGCTTAAAGAGAAATCATTATTCACTGAAATTTAGATAGACTTCAGGTGAAGTCGTTGTTCGTCGTGAGCCCCATTGCAGACTCGGGGGGGTTCGGTCACCGGGGCTGGAGTGTGATCGAACGTGGTTGTAGTTCTGCCTTGCGCGGAATCCATCGCCACCGGTTCGATTGTTTGGGCGCCACGGCGCAAGGATGGTCCGCGCGCCGAGCGGGATGGGCGTCTTTTCTGCGCTAGACCGGCGGGGACCGTTCGCAGAGCCCCAACTTGACCGACACCTTCAACGTCTTGGGGCTGCGGCGTCCAAAAGCCATCGCTCGCGGCCTGTTCTGCTAATGCCTTCAGACGGGCCATCGTGATGCGCGTCAGGAGTTCCCAAACTGTGAAGTCAGCCATCTCGTCCGAGTGTAGATATCTGCGTGTCGAGGGCGTTTGGTGCCATTTTGGTGCTACTTGCCTGCGCTTTTTCTTGTAAAGATTTTCCTTTCCGCTCGCTAAATCTCCCTGCCTCATTTGGTTACCAAAATGACCCGGGTGGGTTTCGAACCCACGACCTACGGATTAAAAGTCCGTTGCTCTACCAACTGAGCTACCGGGTCGTACTCGGCCTACAAGATACACCGGAATTAGATCGAGTCAGTAGACCGCTCGCATGAAAAAACGGCGCGCTGTCAGTCGGAGGGCGTCGCAGGCAATGACAGAAAGAAAGTGCAGCCCTTCCCTACCTCGCTCTCCACGGTCAGCGATCCATTCATCTGGAGCGCGAGGTCGCGGCTGATCGCCAGACCCAGACCCGTCCCTTCCTGCGGGCTGCTCAGAGAGCGATCGAGCTGAACGAAAGGCTCGAAGATGGCGTTCAACTTGTCCGGCGCGATCCCGCATCCCGTATCGCGAACGGCGAACGAGACCATGTCCGCGTCCTGGGCGCACTCCACCACCACGCTCCCGCCCGTCTGGGTAAACTTGATCGCGTTACTGAGCAGGTTGAGCAATATCTGCTGTGTCTTCTCGGGGTCGGCATGGACAACCGCTCCGTTTTCGCAAGTGAATTCGTAGCGGAGCCCCTTCGCCTCCAGCTGCGGCGCCACGAGAGGCTCTACGTCCTTCATGATATCGACAGCCGCCGTGTCCGTGACTCTCATCTCGACGTGGCCGGCGCCGACCTTCACGAAGTTGAGAACGTTGTTGATCAGCCCGAGCAATACCCGCTGCGAGCGGTTCACCGGTCGAGCGCATCGCGCTGCGGTTTCGAAACCGGCCCGTGCACGCCAGCGAGAATCAAATCCACGTAGCCGGCAATCGCGTTCAGCGGCGTACGGAGCTCGTGACTCATGAAGGCCAGGAACTGCGATTTTGCAGCATTGGCCTCTTCGGCCTCGTGCTGCGCATTTACCGCCGATTCTCTCGCGATTTTCACGGCGCGATGAACCCGCGCATTCTCCACGGCCATTCCCGTGCGGCGCCCAAGCTCCACCGCCAGGTCGAGTTCCTTCTGTGTGTACTTCCTTCGTGATTCCGCGGAAACGAGAGTAAATGCCCCAAGGATCGATCGATTGGAAATGATCGGGGCGATGATTACGCCCCGAAACTGGACGGTCTTGAGCAGCGCCAGGTATTCCGGATCAGGCGTGCCCGTCGCCAACATCTCCTCCGTGATTTCAGGATACATCTCCGCGATACCCGAACGAAGAACATTCGCCACCCCGCTCGCGGCATTCATGTCCTGCGGATAATTCTGCGCCAGCGCTCTCGCCCACTTCACTTTCTCCGGGTCTTTGTGCGTCACCGCGATGAGACGCAGCGAGCCGTCGTCCTCCAGCGTGTCTACTCTGCACCAGTCAGCGAGCTCGGGAACGACCAGCTCGGCAAGCCCGGACAATGTCTCTTCGTAATCGAGCGATTTGCCGAGTATCGCGCTCGCTTCGGCCAGATAGCGTTGCGCTTCCGCGGCCTGCCGGCGCTCGGTCACGTTCTTCCACAGCGTGACGAGCCCGCCGTTCGATAGCGGGTAGCAACGGAGCTCTGACCACTCGCCGCTCTCCGGATAATACGCCTCGAAATGGACGGGAATGCGCTCGGTCGCCGCCCGCAACATGTTCACGCCGAAGTCGTGTTTGACGATGTCCGGATAGAGCTCCCACAAATTCTGGCCGATCAGGGAACCGGGGAGATGATGCTTCGATGTCCTGAATATCTTCATCGCCGCTTCGTTGACGTACTGGAAGCGCCAACCAGAGTCGTGCACCACCATTGGGTCGCCGAAACTTTCGACGATTCCGCGATTGAAGGCTTCGGCAGCCGCGACCTGTCTTTCCGCCGCTTCCGCACGATCACGCTCGAGCTCCGTCTCGCGGAGAGCTGCGGCGAGCTCTTCGTTCGACTGCTCGACTTCCGTCGCCTGCTGCTGGAGCTCGGATCCCTGGTCTTCGAGCTCAGTCGCTTTTTGCTCCAGCTCCCGCGCCAGTCGTTCGGCCTCGCGCTGCTTCGCCTCGGCGAGAAGGCGCGCTGTCCTCAGTCGGGACGCCATCCCGCTTATCAGAAGTGCCACGAACAGGAAGATCCCGAGCGCAAACAGGTCGGATGGGTCACCTGCCCCGATGTTGTGGGTCGGCTCGAGGAAGAAGAAATCGACGCCGAATACGCAGAGCAGCGTCGCAAGTATTCCCGGGCCAAGGCCGAGGGCGCCACTCAGAGCCACCGCACCATACGCGAAAATGAAAACCCGGGGGCCCAGCTGGCGCTGTAGGACGCCCGTCAACCCGAGCGCGACCGCGCTCGACAGGACGGCAGCCGCATATCGCGCCGGCCATCCACCGGGAAACCGCATTTGACTGCGTTCGGTCAGCCTCGAGTAGAGCGACGGCACGGTCATTCTATCTGGAACGCTCTCCGCTTACGGTAGCTGATAGCACGAAAATGGTTGGGCTGACACCCTTGTGCCCGCGCCGCTGAGTTGCCGCGAGCCGGGAATGTAATCCCCTCCACCCGTGAATCGCGAATGAGAGGAACCGAACCCGCAGTGTCTGGCGCGATGTCACAAATCTGCGTTAGCTCATCAATAGGCCGAAGGCCATGAGATCGGGGACCGCGAAGTGTCTCGCGGCGGTATGAGGAATCGTCTCTAGTGTAACCCGCAGCGCGGGCGCGAAAATGCCATTCACTTTCTCGAAAGTAAACGCGGTGATCCGCGCTGTCAGGTGGTCCCGCCAGCGTGAAGTCGCCGCTGCGCGCATGGCAGCCCTGGAAGAGAACAATCACCTTCTGCAGACCCAGGCCCGCCAGCTGGAGCACCAGACAAGGGAAGCGCGAGAGCTGGCACACGAGCTTGCGCTAACCAACGAAGAGCTGCGCAGTGCGATGAGCGAAGCCAGGAAGGCATGGCAGTCTGCAGACGCGGCGAACCGGTCGAAAGCCGAATTCCTGGCGGTCATGAGCCACGAGGTCAGGACGCCGCTCAATTCAATAGGCGGCTACGTGGAACTGCTCGAGATGGAGTTGCGCGGCCCTCTGACCGATTCGCAGAAGTCCGATCTCCAGCGGATAAAGCGCGCCCAGGAACATCTACTCCGCCTCATCAACGACATTCTGAATTTCACGCGTCTCGAAGTGACTGAGGTGAAATACGAATTGATAGATGTTCCGGTGCGAGCGCTGCTTGCGGATCTCGACGCGGTGGTGAGCTCGCTAGCCGCGGCCAAAGAGCTCGAATACACGTGCGATGTCCCACCGCACGGCGTGTTCACGCGTACCGATCCGGACAAGCTCCGCCAGATACTGATCAACCTGCTCTCCAATGCCGTGAAGTTCACGCCAGCGGGAGGCCGGATAAGAGTCTCGTGCTCCACGGGAGAGAATACAATCTCGATAAGCATTGAAGACAACGGGCCTGGAATCCCAGCCGACAAGGTCGAGGTTGTTTTCGAGCCGTTCGTGCAGCTCGATCGGGGGCTGACACGTACCACCGAAGGAACGGGTCTGGGACTCGCGATCAGCCGAGGGCTTGCGCGCGGAATGGGAGCCGAGATCACTCTGAGCACAGCGGTGGGAAAGGGTTCGATATTCACGTTGGTGCTGCCCCTCGTGAGGATCCGCAGCACACCTGCCGGCGGCGTCAAAGCAGTAGAGCGCTCCTGATCGTTTCTCTGGGTTCATGGGTCGGACGAATACGAGGAGTAGCGTGGCCGCTCAATCGCCGCCCCAAATTTCGTCCAAATCAGGACAGAACCGGGCTGAAGAATTGTGTGGCTATAGCGCGGACCAACTCGTCAGATAGGGTGCGGTTCCCCCCTCCGTCTAACAGTCATTGCCCAACCGAAAGGCTCTAACAAGCCCGAGCAGGCTCGCGGCTCTCCATAATACAGGGCTCCTCGACACTCCAGAGGACGAGCGCTTCGACGGTTTTACGCGTCTCGCCGCCCAGATTCTGGGCGTTCCGACGGTGGTCGTTTCGCTCGTCGAGGCGGAGCGGCAGTACTTCAAGAGCGTCGCCTCCTCCATCGGAGCCCTGGCGCAGGGCTGGAATCCGCTCGACACTACGTTCTGCCAGGATATAGTTGCCAAGGGTGCAGAACTGGTCGTTCCCGATACCGAGAAGGAACCGCTCTCTGATGGACGCCACATCCGAGCGCGGGCGTATCTGGGGGTCCCACTCTTAAACGACGAGAAACAGGTTTTGGGCGCGCTGTGCGCGATGGACTACGAGCCGCGGCCCTGGTCCTCCGGGGATAGGGACACGCTGAAGGCTCTGGCATCTGCGGTCATGTCGGAGATTCAACGCCGCGTTGCCGAAAGAGCGGCTCACGACACCCAGCTGCGTCTGGTGGCCGAGCGGACCATGGCGCACTCGGTACAGCAGCAGATGCCAGTAGGAGTGGTGGTCGCCGAAGTCCCGTCGGGCCGACTTGTCTCCGTCAACGCCCAAATGACGGAAATATTTCGGACTGCGTTCATGCCCGCGCCGGATCTCAGGAGTTACACGCAGTGGCTCGGATTTCACAGCAACGGGGCCCCGTATGCCGCGCTCCAATGGCCGCTGGCCCGAACGGTGAGTACCCTGGAGTCGGTGCGCGGGGAAGAAATCCGGATTGAGAGGGGGGACGGGACCGAGGGATTCATCCGTATGAGCTCGGCCCCGGTAGTTGATGCGAACGGAAAGATCGTCGCTGCCGTCGCGATCGTGGTGGACGTAACCGATCAGCGTCGAGCCGAGCGCGCCGTGAAAAGCACCGACGAACGGCTCCGATTCGTGGCGAAAGCAACCACCGACGTGATCTGGGACTGGGACATCAAGACCAACGCGCTGGTATGGAACGACTCGGTCGAGACGGTGTTCGGTCACAAGCAGAACAAGATCTATCCCGAGATACAATGGTGGTACGACCACCTGCACCCGGAGGATCGGGAGCGCGTGATGGCCGGACTGCACGCCGTACTGGAGCACAGCGGCACAAACTGGAGCGATCACTACCGCTATCAGCGTGCCGACGGGAGTTATGCAAACGTGTTGGATCGTGGATACGTCGCCCGCGACCATACCGGCGCGGCGCTGAGAATGATCGGCGCCATGACCGATGTGACCGAGCGAACGCGCTCAGAGGCTGCGATAAGATTTCAGGCCCAGCTCCTCAATGCGGTCCAGCAGGCGGTCGTGGCGACAGACCCGGAAGGCATTGTAATCTTCTGGAACAAGTTCGCCGAGAATCTCTACGGGTGGACAGCCGAAGAATCGGTGGGAAGAAAGATCGACGAGCTGACTCCTTCCCAGTTTTTTCGCGACCATGGCGCGGAAATCGTCGGCCGCGGCGCCGCCGGGGAAAGCTGGACGGGAGAATTCCTCGTTCAGGGGAAATCGGGAAAAGCCTTCCCCGCTCTTCTCACCAGCTCGCCGGTGCTCGACGATAGAAGCCGCGTGCTCGGGTTCGTGGGCGTCTCGATCGATCTCACCGAACGCAGAAGTCTCGAGGAGCAGTTCCGTCAATCGCAGAAGATGGACGCCGTCGGCCGGCTCGCCGGCGGGATCGCCCATGACTTCAACAATCTGCTGACGGTCATTCGACTCAACACCGAAATCATCCTCGACAGCTTCGAGGCAACGGATCCGCGCAGCGACGACGTGAAGCAGATCAAGAGCGCGGCAGAGAGAGCGTCGTCGCTCACCCGTCAGCTCCTCGCGTTCAGTCGTAAGCAGATACTGCAGCCGCGTGTGCTCGACATGAACAGCGTGGTGGCGACGGTGGAGCCGATGCTCCGCCGCCTGATCGGCGAAGACATAACGATCGTATCACTCTGCGCCGCACGGGGATACGTCGTCGCCGACCCGGGGCAGCTGGAGCAGATCCTCGTGAACCTCGTGGTAAACGCGCGTGACGCCATGCCGCAGGGCGGTCGCATCAGCATCGAGACGATGAACGTCGAGCTGGATGAGACATACACCAGCGAGCACGCGCCGGTCGTCGCGGGGCGGTACGTGATGCTGGCGGTGACGGATACGGGCGTCGGCATGAATGCCGACACCAAGGAGCACGCGTTCGATCCCTTCTTCACGACGAAGGATCCGGGAAAAGGGACCGGGCTCGGCCTGGCTACCGTGTATGGAATCGTCAAGCAGTCTGGCGGCTACGTCTGGATCTACAGCGAGCCGGACGCAGGCACGGCACTCAAGCTGTATTTCCCCGAGGTCAGCGCCGCGGCGGCGTTTGGTGCTGCTCCGGAATATCAACCGTCCGCGAAAACCGCCAACCGCGGCTCTGAAACCATTCTTCTGGTCGAGGATGAAGAAGCCGTTCGAGGACTCGCTTGCCGGATTCTGGAACGGCAGGGGTACCGCGTGATACCCGCCCAGCACGGACGCGACGCAATGGAAATCGCGATCAAAGAGGCGGGCCAGATCGATCTCGTGCTCACCGACGTGGTAATGCCAGGGATGAACGGCAGAGGCCTGGTGGAGCGTCTGGCCGGAATACGGCCCGCCATCAAGTCGCTTTACATGTCAGGATACACCGACGACGACATCATACGTCGGGGCTTCATCGAGCCTTCGAAGAGCTTTCTGCAGAAGCCGTTCACATCGGAGGCCCTGCTCCAAACAGTCCGGAAAGTGCTGGACGAGTAGCCCCTGCATTACGACAGCGCTTCACTACCTGTTATATAGGGGGATGCGCCTTCGTATCATCGCCCTCAGTGTAGGACTTTTCGCACTCACGTCCGCGCCTGGTGCCGCGCAGGATACCACACCGACGCGGCTTGCGCCCGTCGTAGTCGAGGTTGGACGCGGCTCGCATGGCTCGCCGCTCGATCTTCCCTTCGCTATGAGCGTTCAGACCCCCGACTCGAGCCGGCCAGGACAGCGCCATCTCTCGCTCGACGAAACATTGTGGCTCATTCCCGGTCTGTCGGTTTCCAATCGCAACAACCCGTCTCAAGATCCGCGCATTTCGATCCGCGGATTTGGTGCACGCTCCGCGTTTGGCGTCCGCGGAATTCGAGTTCTTCGCGACGGGCTGCCGCTCACACTGCCGGACGGCCAGACGCCGGTTGATTATCTGGACCTGGAGTCGGTCGGCAGGGTGGAGGTGATGCGGGGCAGCGCGTCATCCCTCTACGGAAATGCCGGAGGAGGGGTGGTCGACATTCGGACGAGCGATCCTCCGCCTGTGCCCATCTCCGGCGAAGTGCGTCTGTGGAACGGCTCTTTCGGAACGCGGCGCCTGGTTGCCAAGAGCGGAGGAAGAGCTGGAGAATTCACGTACCAGGGCAACGTCGCGCGAATCGAGAGCGATGGCTACCGCGAGTATTCGCGCCAGAGGACAACAAACGGATTCGGACGGGTGTCGCTCGACGCTGAAGGAGGATCGTACACGCTCGAGTGGCTCGGACTGAAAACCCCCCTGGCGCAGAATCCGGGTTCATTGACGCGTGCGCAATTCGAGACCAATCCTCGGATGGCCGATCCGCTCTCCATCAGAAAAGCTGCTCGAAAGGAAGTGGAACAGTCGCAGGTTGGGCTCACCGGGCGACATGGCTTCAGCCGCGCCGATGTCGAAGCGTCGGCTTACGCGGGAACGCGTTCGCTGTCGAATCCCCTTACGTTCGCGATCGTGGATGTGGGACGCACGATCTCCGGAGGCAACGCTCGCGGCACAATCCCCTTGTCAATCCTCGGAATGATCCACCGGCTTACTCTGGGGACCGAGGCGCAGCTACAGAACGACCTGCGTCTCAACTATACGAACTGCAACAACATTCCACCGCTTACCGTTCCAACCGCGACCTGCCCCAATCTCTCGAGCCAGCGCGGCACGGCGACGCTGAATCAACGCGAGATTATTTCCTCCATCGGCTCCTACCTCAGAGACGAGATGGATCTCGGTGAGAGGTACACACTGACCGGCGGCGCAAGAGCGGACGCTGTTCGGTTCGAGATCAGAGACCGGCTCATCAACGCAACCAATCCGGACGATTCAGGCAGCAGACTTCTGCACGCTGTAAGTCCAATGGTGGGTTTGCTCGCTCGCCTTTCCCCTTTCCAGAGCGCCTACACCAACGTTTCGTCTGCGTTCGAAACTCCTACCGCCACGGAGCTCGGGAATCAACCCAGCGGCGCGGCAGGAATAAATCGGGAGCTCAAGCCACAGCGATCGCTCACCTACGAAGTTGGCATGAAGGGCGTGGGAATGAGCGGTTGGCAATACAACGCGGCCCTGTTTGCGACGGGAGTCCAGGACGAGCTCATTCCGTACGACATCCCGGCGAGCGGCGGCCGCCGATACTTTCGCAATGCCGGACGCACGTCTCGTCGGGGTGTAGAGCTGGGCACGGGGCTCACTGCCGGCGCATTCGATCTGCGAGGCGCCTACACCTACGCGAACTACCGCTTCGTCGATTTCACCGTCGACACGGCGCACTACGCCGGCAATCGCATTCCCGGAATTCCGCGCCAGACATTTCAGGCGTCAGCGGCGGTGAAAAGCGCGCTCGGCACGCTCGTTACGGAAGCGACATTCGCCGACAGGGTATTCGTGAACGATGCGAACTCGGAGAGGTCGCCAGGTTACGGGATCGTGAACGCCCGCCTCGTGTCCGCTGCATCGATGGGCCCGGCTGCCGGGGAGATTACTCTCGGAGCCCAGAATATCTTCGACCGGCAATATGTCTCGTCAGTGAACGTGAATGCGGCCGGCGGAAAGTTCTATGAGCCGGGGTCGCAGCGATCGATTTACGTGGGCGTCAGTCTGACCGGTGCGGTAAGGCGGTAGCGGTTAAATTGGCCGCGCGTGCGCTCATATGAATCTCGGCGCGACAAAAACGATCAGGTACAGGGCGATCCAGCAGATCACTATGAAGTACCAGTAAACTGCCATCACGGTCGCATCGGTATAGTGCTTCTTCTCCACAGGACCAACGAACATTACCAGCGCAATCAGGAATGTCTCGAGCGTCCCCGCGAGCAAATGAGCGAGGTGGACTGCTAGAATCGTCCAGGTGATGGAGCCATAGGCGTTGGAATCGTAACGCGTATGCAGGGCGGCAAACTCAAAGCCGCGAAGCACGATTGCCACCACTCCGAACAGGATACCGAGCGTGAGCCACAAGCCTATCGCCAGGGGTTTCGCTTCCGCGCGGGCCAGTCGTGCGGCATACCAGAATGGCGCCGCACTAATCACGATCGCGATAAGATTTATCGATGACACGCCCAGGTCAGGCAACAGCGTGCGCTCCGGCGGCCAGGCGCCGAAGTCTCGCCGAATGTAGAAGTAACTAGCCGCGAGCACGGCGAACGCCATTCCCTCGATGAAGATCATCAGCAGGTTGCCCCACCAGATCGGGGCGTGATGGCTGAAGCCGTGATCCGGCAATGTCGATACGTCCGCCACTGGCCGGTGCTTCATCTCTTCCTCTGCGTCTCGAAGTCTGGGGAAATCGTCGGCCAGAACCAGCAGATAAGAATCACCAGCGAGAGTATCGCTCCAACCGTCACGCCCCAGGGAGTAAAAATGGCCACCACGATGCTGCCTCCGCCGAACACCGCCAGCAGCAGTGGGAGAATCGTTGGACCCTTGAACTCGAACCGATGCTCCGGCACGGCGTCCATGA
Source organism: Gemmatimonadales bacterium (assembly GCA_038227135.1). GTDB lineage: Bacteria > Gemmatimonadota > Gemmatimonadetes > Gemmatimonadales > Gemmatimonadaceae > UBA4720. The sequence continues at coordinate 14,994 of JBBRQC010000034.1, read as the reverse complement.
TGCTGGTGAGAAGCCCCTCGTGGCGATCGGTTCTGAGTCGCGTCACAACCGCCAGCTCCCCATCTCGCACACCCCACAATGGGTCACGCCCCTGCACGACAGGAATGAAGAGATGATTGTACGAGGGCGGCGGCGAGGTGGTGGCCCACTCGAGCGTGCTCGCGCTCCTCCCTTTTTTCTTGACAGTAGCCTACTGCTTTCTCAGCTCGATGCTGCCGTTGACGCTGCTTGCCCGAATATCGCGCCCACCGTTCCCGATGGTGCCCGCAGCATGGCGCGGTCCCCAGCGGCCCGAAAGCGTCATCGGGAAATCGCTGTCGATTCCCCCGTGCACGGTGTCGAATCGGAACGTTCCGTCGAAACGCGCAGGCACGTAGATCGACACCGATCCGTTGACGGTCTTGAAGGTCATGTCGTCATCACCCTGCAGCGACGCCATCCGCGCATCGACGTTTCCATTCACCGTTTCAGCCGTGACAGGACCAGTCGACGTGGTCACGTCGACACCTCCGTTGACTGTCGTCGCCTTTACCGGACCTGTGGCGTTGCGAACCCTCACGCCACCGTTGACCGTATTGGCTCTCACTTCAGCGCCGACGTCGCGCACCGAGACGGCGCCGTTGACCGAATGCGCTCCGACCCTTACCGCCCGGGGCACCTGGACGGTGATCCTGACGTTCGAGTGGTTTTCGTTGTTCCCATTTCGGTGAAACGATTGCACTCCCCCATCTTCGCAGCGCGCGCTGTTGTTCCAGATTGCGCAGATCGTGACGTTGCCCTCCGCCTGGACGATCTCATAGTGGATGTCGTCCATCTCGTGGCCGTTCGACCTCTTCTCGGCAATCAGGTGAACCATGTTGTCCGGACTCGGCGCGAAATCCACCGATCCATTGACGTTGAACACACTCATCCACCGCCCGGTGTCGACGCGTCCGTCCCAGCGCCAGGTATCGGAATCACGCCCGTACTGCTGCTGCGCGCCGAGCGCTGGTGCCGCCAGGAAAACGGCGAGCGCCGCGAAAAGGCTCGTTCTATTCATCTTCTCTCCGGGTGGTTGAGCCTGAACCGGTGTTGATCACAATTTGTCCGCTGAAGGTGTTGGCGGTGACTCTCGCTCGCCCATCGCCGATCGTGAACTCCATGCGGCCCTCCCTTCTTCCCCTGCCCGGCGGGATGGTGACGGGTACGTCGGCATTGACGTCTCCGCTGAAAGTCTCGACGCTAAATTGTGCGCCGGACCCGCGCGGAATGTTGAGCCTGATCGTTCCCGAGTGTGCTTCGAAATTGTACCGGCCAGACGGCTCTATGCTCCCGGTATACGTGATGTCGCCGCTCACAGTTTCCGTGCGCACGTCTTTCGACTGGATCCCGATCAACCGGATGTCGCCGCTCACCGAGCTCGCCTGGACGTTGCCCGACACGTTCTCCGCGCGAAGCTCTCCGCTGACAGTCTCGGTTCGCAGATTCCCGTTCACCTGGGAAGCGTGCACCGATCCTGACACAGCTTCGGCGCTTACTGCGCGTACACCGTCGGACACATCGACGTCGCCGCTCACGCTAGTAGCCTCGATCTCGCCCTGAGAACCCTTTGCGATCACGTCGCCCGACACTGCTTCCAGAATGAGCCGCGCTCCCCGCGGAACCGAGACTTCGTACCGGGCGTCGCCGACGTTGTTGTGTCGGTTGCGATTCCGGTGTCCTTCGTCGTCCGAATCTTCGACGCTGAGACTGACCCGCGATGAGTTCGCGTCGAAGCGCAAGCGACCGCTTTCGATGGACGCGGAGATCTTCACGTCGGCTCGGTCCCATCCGCTAACACGCATTTTCCCGGAGATGAGTGAAAGGTCCACGGCGCCGCCGCGATCCAGTCTCACCGTCGTGTCCACGCGTGTGAGGCCGCGTACCTGAATCCCGGCGTCGTCCTGCGCCCGCGCAGAGATCGGAAGCGCCATCAGTACGGCCGCTGTGACGACCAACCGCGAAAGTTTGATTCGATTTGTCATTTTTATGTGCTTGCCGGCAGCATTGCCGCCGTCCGTAGAAGCTCGACCTTCTTGTCGAGCGCATGTGTCAGCTGCTGGCCGAGCATCCGGCTGGCCGGATCGCTGGCGAGCGCTGCCCTGCTCTGCGCGATGGCGGCATCGATGATCTCGAGATTCCGCTGGATAACGGCGACTGTCGAAGAATCGAGCTGAGTCTTCCTCTGCTTCACGATGCTCTGGAGCATCTCGATCTCTCTGCCATATACCGCCTCCGATGACTGACCCCGGCTTGCGAGCATCGCTGGCACGCCGGAGCGCGGTGATTCCGTCGATTTCTGTACGACCTTAGTCCCACCCGACAGACCAGCCACGTTTCGCGGAACATCGACGCCGTCAGATTGGGTTCCCGGAGCCGTCGCGCTCGAAGCGGCCGCAATTGTTGACCGCGTCCGAGAAGCGGCCGCCGCAGCCGCGACTCTGGAATCGTCGCCCGAATGCGGCGAGCGGGTGGTGAGCACGTAGGTGACGCCTGCTGTGCTCACAATCAATGCCGCCGCGGCTATTCCAATCCAGGCGGGGACCATTCGTCTCTGCCGCACTGGACGCGCTGCGAGCGGAATCACCGGCGCCGCGATCCGCGCCTCGATCCCTGCCCACAGATCGCGCGACGGAACAAGATCGGGAAGGACCGCCGCTTCGTCGCGGATACTCTCAAGGTCTCTCAACAGGCCGGCGCAACGAACGCACTCCCTCAGATGCCTTTCGACCGAAGCGCGCAGAGACCCGTCGAGCGTTCCCTCGAGGTAATCAGGGAGCGCGGCGTCAAATGCATCGCAATTCATGTCGGAATTCGTCATCGTTCGAGTGTCCCTCTCAGAAGAAGTCTCGCGCGGTGCAGCTGCGCCTTACTTCCGCCCGAAGTGATCCCGCACAGCTCCGCGATCTCCTCGTGCTTGTACCCTTCAATGTCGTGCAGAACAAATACTTTTCGTGCTCCCGCCGGCAGCTTCGCTATCGCATCCGACAAGTCCATTCTCTCAATGTGCATCGGCGCCCTAGCGACTTCTGTCCAGCGCTCGTCGCCGACATCGCTCTCATCCGTCCTCGAGGATTCCTTCCCATCGGTCTTTCTCGCGTTCAGAACCACGTTCACCGCCAGACGGTGAAGCCAGGTGGAAAAAGCGCTCTCGCCTCTGAACTGCGGAAGCTTTTCCCACGTCCTGACGAATACGTCCTGGGTTAGCTCTTCGCCCCTCGTCCTGCTACCGGACATCCGGGTGCACAACGAGTACACCCTGTTCGCATGCAGATGGTACAGTCGTTCGAAGGCCTGGCGGTCCCCGGCCGCGGCCAGAGCCACGTCCGTGGAGTCACCCATCGGTACGGGTACCGCGTTGGAGCCTGCCGCCATTCGATCGTCGTCCGGACTTTGTTGCAGGATTGGATAACTCGAAAGGCTCAAAGGTTTGAATCAGCGACAATAGGAATTTCCCGGGACTGGAGTTATGACAGCCGCCGGGACCCTACGGTTTGAACGGCGGGTGGTTACCCGGGTAACTGGGCCACCAGGGCCTCCAGAACCGCCACTGGCCCGTCCAGGTGGGCCAGAGACCGCCCGACCAGCGTTACGTGACCCACTTTCCTCTTCTCGGTGGGTGCCTTGCCATAGAGGTGAAGATGCGCTCCCTCGACGGCGAGAACCTGCTCGCGCGAGGGGATATGCCCGATGATGTTGAGCATCACCGACGCCCCGCGCAACGATGTTGCTCCGAGCGGCAAGGACAGTATTGCGCGCAGGTGATTCTCGAACTGACTGGTCTCCGCGCCTTCGATTGTCCAATGTCCGGAGTTGTGGACTCTGGGAGCCATTTCGTTGGCAAGAAGTTTTCCGTCGACCGAGAAGAGCTCCAACGCGAGAACTCCGACGTATTCCAGTTTGTCCATGAGGCGGCGCGAGTATTCGATTGCCAGCTCTCTCGTTTCAGGAGCGGCCTGCGGCGCCGGGACCGTGGATTTCCTGAGAATACCCTCCCGGTGAATGTTCTCGACCGGTGGATAGAAGACTTCATGACCGATCGGATCGCGGACTCCGATCACGGACAACTCGTGCTGGAAAGAGACGTATTTCTCGACGAGCAGTGGAACTCCGGCCAGGCGCTTCCACCCCGACTCAAGCGAAGGTTCGTCGCGAATCACCGCCTGCCCTTTGCCGTCGTAACCCATCTTTCGCGTCTTTAGAACCACAGGCAGACCTATTCGTGACACCGCCATCTTAAGATCCTCGAGCGTGTCCACCGGGGCGAAAGGAGGCGTCGGGATGCCGAGGTGTTCGAAGAGTTTCTTTTCCAGCAGGCGATCCTGTGCGATCTGCAGCGATTCGACCGGCGGATATACCTTTACGCGCTCCGCGACGAACTGGACCGCGGAGAGGGGGATGCTCTCGAATTCGTACGTTACGACATCCACGCCTTCGAGAAACCGCTCCAGCGCCCCCCGGTCCCCGTAATCTGCTGAAACGAGCTCGCCGATCTGGCCTACCGGCGCGCCGGAGCTCGGATCAAAAAATCTGAACTCGATGCCCAGCTGGTAGCCGGCAAGTGCGAGCATGCGCCCGAGCTGCCCGCCTCCGAGAACCCCAACTCTCACTCGGCGGTGGCCGGGTCTGGCTGCGCGAGCACGGCGTTGGTTTGCTCGGCGCGGAATGCGCGAAGTCTTTCCCGCACATCGGGATTGTTCAGAGCGACGATCGAGGCGGCGAGTAGCGCGGCATTGATCGCTCCTGGCTTTCCGATGGCGAGGGTTCCCACCGGAACACCTGCCGGCATCTGCACTATGGAGAGGAGGGAGTCTATCCCCTGCAGCGCCTTCGATTCAACCGGAACGCCGAGAACTGGAAGCGTCGTCTTTGCGGCGGCCATTCCAGGGAGATGCGCGGCACCGCCGGCACCGGCGATGATCACTTGAATCCCACGCGACTCGGCTGACTCCGCGTACTCGAAGAGCAGGTCGGGGGTGCGATGCGCCGACACTACTTTCGTCTCGTGCGGAACGCCCAGCGCTTCGAGAAGCTGCGCCGCGTGCTGCATGGTGTCCCAATCGGACTTGGAACCCATTATCAAACCTACGACCGCATCCGCCATTTTAATCCCCGTAACTCAGCGCGGCTTCCTCCAGACCTTCCAGCTCCGACTGTTGCTCCAGCTCGAGGAGCAGATCGCTGATGCGGCAAAAGCTTTTGCGATGGTGCGGAGTGATCCCGTGCGAGGTCAGACCGGCAACGTGCTCGCGCGTCGTGTAGCCCGCGTTGTGGTCCCAAATATAGTGCGGATAGCGTCTGGCAAGCCGAGTCATGAGGAGGTCACGCGTGACCTTGGCGAGGATGGAAGCGCACGCGATACTGAAGCAGCGGGCATCCCCGTGAACCACCGCCGTATGTGGTATCGGGAGCGAGCGCATCGCGCGTCCGTCGATCACGACGTGATCGGGCGTCACGCGCAGTCTTCGCAGCGCTCGCGCCATTGCCAGCGCGCTCGCCTGGTAGATGTTGATGCGATCGATCTCATGGACTGAGGCCGCGCCGATGGCGAATGATACCGCGCGCTCCCTGATAATGACGGAGAGCCTGACGCGCTGGTCATGCGTGAGCCGTTTCGAATCGTCGACGCCGGCGATAGCGCGCGTATCCCCGGGCATGATCACGGCGCACGCGACGACGGGCCCCGCAATGGGGCCGCGTCCTACTTCGTCAACACCCGCGAGAAGAGGGCCTTTGACAGCGCGAAGATCGCGCTCAATGGTGGTCCAGCGCTTACGCCGTCGCACTTGGCGGCGCCAGCGGAGTGGTTACGCCTCTGCTCCAGCCTCTGCCGGCGTCTCACTGCCCGGGATCACTACTTTGGCCTTGCGCTCTCTGATACGCGTGGCCTTTCCGGTCAGGTGACGCAGGTAGTAGAGCTTGGCGCGGCGGACGCGTCCGCGGCGGACGACCGTGATCTCGGAGATCATCGGGCTGTGCACGGGGAAAATCCGCTCGACGCCGACGCCGTTGGAGATCTTGCGTACGGTGAACGTCGCGCTTACACCCGCACCACGCCTGGCAATGCACACACCTTCAAAAGCCTGGAGTCTTTCCTTGTCGCCCTCACGAACGCGAACGTTGACGCGGAGGGTGTCGCCGGCCCGGAATGGGGGGACGTTGTCGCGGAGCCACTCTTTCTGGGTTTCAATGAAGGGATGCATATAGCACTCGGGGCTGAGGTTAACAGCCTGGTAAAGACGTGTTTAGGAGGTTCTTGGGAAGCCCCGAAAAGTAAACCCCCGGGCGCTCGAATGCCAGCATTTGGATCGCGGCTCCCATTCGTTTGCCACCGCCTATGGCTTTCGCGCCCGGGTAAGGCGCTCACCCTGTTCCGTGCGCCACTTCTCGATCTTCGCGTGATCTCCGGAGAGCAGAATCTCGGGAACCGCGTGGCCGCGATATTCGGGGGGACGGGTATAGCTCGGCGCGCTCAGACCCCTCCCGAAAAAGGAATCGGTGCGGGCGCTGTCGATATCAGACATCGCCCCGGGAAGAAGCCGGACGGTTGCATCAATGATCGCCAGCGCCGCCGCCTCTCCGCCGCTGAGCACAAAATCGCCCAGCGAGATCTCTTCGGTGGCGAGATGATCGGCGACACGCTGATCGATGTCCTTGTAGTGACCACACAGGAGGGTCAGCTCTTCCCCCGCCGAAAAGCGCTCGGCATCAGCGTGTCCGAAGACACGCCCTCTTGGCGAAAGCAGCACGATGGGTGGCTTGGTCGAGAGCGACTCGACAGCCTCGAAAAATGGCTGCGGCTTCATGACCATTCCGGGACCACCACCATACGGCGCATCGTCGACCGACCGGTGCTTGTCGTGCGTGAAATCGCGGAGGTCGACGACGTTGTAAAGCACGCTACCCGCTGCGGCCGCGCGTGATGGGATGCTCAGGGTCAACGGTCCCGCAAAAAACTCCGGGAAGATCGTAATCACGTTGATTCTGAGCGGCATTGCTATTCGCCGGACCCCGATGAGTCGTCGAGGAGTCCGAGCGTGTCATCCATGACAATGGTGCGGGTCGCCAAATCGGTCCGGACTATTATTTCCGCGCGGTACGGGATGAGCACGCTTCCGCGGGAAGTCTTTACGTCCAGCATGATGCCCTGCGGCAGCTCGTAGAACCCGGTGATCTCGCCGATATGTGCGCCATCGGACCCCACCAGCTTCATCCCGGTGAGATCGTGGAGGTAGACCTCCGCTTCCTGGAGCGGTGGCAGCTCACTGAAGGGAGCGAGAAGATACCGGCCGCGCCATAGCTCGGCGCTGTCACGGTCCTGCAGCTCCTCGAACTGCACGATGAGGCCCTTCTTGAACAGCTGCGAGCGCGTAATGGTCAGAGTCGGAGGTTTATCCTCTCCCCTGACATTGTGCGCTATCGCCAGCTCTCCGTCGGTTGTGCCCGCAAAAACACGACTGCCGGACGCGAAGACCACGTCCGGCTTGTCCGTGAGAGGCTCTACCACCACCTCGCCGCGAATCCCCTGCGCTTTGCGGATCAGCCCGACGATCGCGTATTCGGGCCCAGGCATATCTGGCCGGTGCGCTCTAGGCGCTGGTCGCGGCCGTGTCGTCCGTCTTTTCGCTGACGGGAACGGCGGTCGTCTTGCGCTCGATTCCGAGTCTCTGTTCGTGGCGGCGCTTGAGGATACCGGCGCGCCGAAGGAGCGACCGGACGGTGTCAGTGGGCTGTGCGCCGACACTGAGCCAGTAATTCGCGCGCTCTTCGTCTACGTTGAGCGAACCCTCACTCTGCCGGGGAGCGTACTGCCCGATGATCTCGATGAATTTCCCGTCGCGTGGACTCTGCGAGTCGGCGACCAGAATGCGATAGAACGGGGCGTTTTTCCGCCCAACGCGGCGGAGTCGAATCTTTACCATTCCTTGCTGCTCCCTTGAGGGTGTCTTGGGGACGGAGTCTCGCGTCCCAGCCCGGGCTCCTCGCTTCACCGGTAAATCCGGTGCGCACCCGGTAATCCTTAGTCCTACAATGTAATTGGGGACCGGCCCTTAGCCCAGCGGCTGGTGAAACTGCAACTGAACGGGTGCGAGACCTGGCATCTCGGTAATTCAGGCTCCACAACTGCAACGGAACGGGTGCAGTTGCAGTTCCAGCTATCGCCCCCCGAACATGCCCGGCATATTCGGCATGCCCATCCTTCCCCCTCCGGCCATCTTCTTCATCATCTTCTGCATCTCGCGGAACTGATCGAGCAGCCGGTTCACATCGCTGATTGGGCGCCCCGAGCCCCTGGAAATGCGCGCGCGGCGTGACCCGTTGATGATCCCCGGGTTCTTCCTTTCTTCCGGGGTCATGGAAAGCACGATCGCCTCCACGTGCTTCATGCGATTCGGATCGGCTTTCATCTGCTTGAGCGCCTTGGTATTTACACCCGGCAGCATTTTCAGGATTCCCTCGAGCGGACCCATCTTCTGGATCTGCCGCATGCTGTTGAGGAAATCGTTCAGGTCCATTCCCTCTTTTCGGACCTTTTTCTCGAGTCGCCTGGATTCGGCTTCGTCGAACGACGCCTGGGCCTTCTCGACCAGAGTGACGATGTCGCCCATCTGGAGGATCCGACCGGCCATTCGCTCGGGGTGAAACTCCTCCAGAGCGTCCGACTTCTCACCCACGCCGATGTACTTGATGGGCTTCTTCGTTACCCCGTAGATCGACAGCGCGGCGCCCCCGCGCGCGTCGCCATCCATCTTGGTCAGAATCACGCCGGTCACGTCGAGAGCGCTGTCGAACCCCTGGGCGATCTTGACGGCGTCCTGACCCGTCATGCCGTCGGCGACCAGAAGAATCTCGGTTGGACGTAGCGCTTCCTTGAGTCGCAACAGCTCCTGCATCATCCCATCATCGATCTGGAGCCGCCCTGCAGTATCGATGATCACGACCCTGTCGCGCTCGCGCAGCGCCTCGGCGACACCCGCACGGGCGATCTTTACCACATCGGTCGTCGTCCTGTCGGCGTAGACCGGAATCGACAGGTCCCGACCGAGCGTCTCGAGCTGGTCGATAGCCGCGGGGCGATAGACGTCGGCGGCGACGAGACGGGTCGAGCGCCCTTCCGCTTTGAGCTTGCGAGCGAGCTTGGCGGCGGTGGTTGTCTTACCCGACCCCTGCAGGCCCACCATCATCACGACTGAAGGCGGCACAGTGCTGAGCTTGAGACCTTCCCGTCGCTCGCCCAGCATCGCGGTCAGCTCTTCGTGTACGATCTTGACTAGCTGCTGCCCCGGGGAGACAGTACTGAGCGCGTTGACACCGGTCGCTTTTTTTTCGACACGTTCGAGAAACTCGCGCGTCAATTGGAAGTTGACATCCGCTTCCAGCAGCACCCGGCGGACTTCGCGCAGCCCCTCCTTGATGTCGGCTTCGCTGAGAACACCACGGCCACGGAGGCGGGCGAACGTGGCTTCGAGCTTTTCGCTCAGGTCTTCGAACATAGCCTTTAAACTTAGGCGCCGTTAACTTCTGAAACAACTGACGTTTCACCCGGCTCGAGAGAGACAGCATGGCTCCAACGCAGCGTAGAGACGACATACTTCAGGCCGAAATTCCATCGACGCTGCCGCTCATGGCGCTTCGATCGACGATTGTTTATCCGCTCGGCACCATCGCAGTGCAGATGGGCGCGCCCGAGAACCTTTCACTTCTCAAGGCCAACGAGCAATCCGGTCTCATCGTGGGCCTCGTGGTCGCCACGGGTGATCACGACGACGTCCTCGACCCCGAGCGATTCGTGGGAAGGGTGGGGGTGGCAGCGCGCGTCCACGAGCGCATCAATCTTCCCGGCGAAACCGTGCAGATCACGCTTCAGGGGCTGCGTCGGATTGTCGTCGAAGGTGTCGTCCAAACCGAGCCCTTTCCGATAGTTCGAATCAAGCCGGCCAAGGAAATTCCGCCGGACTCGAATGAAGTCGATGATCTGATCTCACGCATTGTAGCCGGGGCCGAAACGCTTGCCGAGCTGATCGATCGCATTCCGGACGAGGTGCCGGCGATCCTCAAGATGAACATCTCCGATCCGGGCCGCTTCGCCGATCTCGCCGCGACGAATCTCAACTTCAAGGTGTCCGACAAGGACGAGATTCTTCAGCGGCTCAACATTGGACAGCGGCTGAAATTCCTGCTCGGACGCGTCGAGCGTGAAGTCGGACGCGCGCGCGTCGCCGAAGACGTGAAGCGCCAGACCGAGATCAAGATCGAGCAGCACCAGCGCGAGTTCTACCTCCGCCAGCAGCTCCGCGCGATTCAGTCGGAGCTGGGCGAAGGAGACCCCGGCGAGAAGGAAGCCATCGAAACACTCAAAAAGCTCGAAGAGGCGAACCTCCCGGAAAAGGCGGCACAGGAAGCAAAGCGCGAGATCGAGCGCATGCGGAATCTCTCTCCCGCCTCGAGCGAGTATCAGGTCATTCGTACCTACCTCGACTGGATGCTTGCGCTTCCCTGGAACGTCAAATCGTCGAAGGAAGAAATCGTCGAGCTGAAAAAGGTCGAGGAGCTGCTCGACAGCCGTCACTACGGACTGAAAGAGGCCAAGGAGCGAATCACCGAGTACCTCGCGGTTCGGAAGCTGCGCGGGGGCGATCCTCACGGCCCGATTCTCTGCTTCGTCGGCCCTCCGGGAACGGGCAAGACGTCGCTCGGCGAAGCGATCGCCATGTCCATCAGCCGTGCGTTCTACCGGATTTCTGTCGGTGGCGTACGCGACGAGGCCGAGATTCGTGGTCATCGCCGCACATATGTCGGAGCGATGCCGGGACTCATCCTGCAGTCGTTGCGTCGAGTGCAGGTGCGGGATGCGGTGCTGATGATCGACGAGATTGACAAGATGACCAGCGGCGGACCGTCCGGAGATCCAACCGCCGCGATGCTCGAGGTTCTCGACCCGTCGCAGAACTCGAATTTCGTCGATCACTATCTAAATCTGCCGTTCGACCTCTCCAGCATCCTCTTCATCTGCACGGCGAACAATCTGTTCGACATCCCTGCCCCGCTGCGGGACCGCATGGAAGTCATCCGCGTTCTCGGCTACACGGTAGAGGAAAAGGTCGAGATCGCGTGGCGGTATCTCCTGCCCCGATTGCTCGAAGAGCATGGAATCACGGACAAGGACATTCAGTTCACAGACGAGGTGCTCGGCTTCATCTCCAATCGCTATTCCCGCGAGGCTGGACTCCGCAATTTCGAGCGCAACATCGCGTCGCTGATGCGAAAGCGCGCGCGCAAGAAAGCCGACGGTGAAGAGGGGGCCTGGGTAGTCGACAACGCAATGGTCAACGATATCCTTGGCAACCCGACATACACGCTCGAGGACGCGGAACAGGAGCCCGAAATCGGTGCTGTGACGGGAATGGCGTGGACGGCTACAGGTGGCGATCTGATGGTGATCGAGGCGCTTCGCATGCCAGGGTCGGGACGTCTCACCGTGACCGGACAGCTGGGCGACGTGATGCGGGAGTCGGTGGACGCCGCGTATTCCTACGTTCGTTCCCGAGCGCATACGCTCGGCGTCGAAGACATCGAGTTCAAGGAATGCGATCTGCACGTGCATTTCCCTGCTGGCGCGATTCCGAAGGACGGCCCGAGCGCCGGCGCGGCCGTTACGCTCGCGATCGCGAGCGTGCTGAGCAGGCGTCCCGTGCGGCGCGACATGGCGCTCACTGGCGAGATGACACTGCGTGGCAAGGTGCTCGAGATCGGTGGAGTCAAGGAAAAGGTGATGGCTGCGTACCGCGCCGGGCTCCGCCAGGTGCTGCTGCCTAAGGCGAACGAAAAGGATCTGCGTGGAATCCCGGACGAAGTCGTCAACTCCATGACCTTCACTTTCGTTTCGACGATGGACGAGATCATTCACCTCGCGCTACTCGCCAGAGGTCCGGGCTCCCTCGCCGACGCTGCGGAGCCGCATGGAGATGTCGCTCCCAGGAACGCCGTGTCGGATTCGGCGGGCGCATCCATCAATCAGTCGAGCCCGGCAGGAGCAGCAACACAGTAGGTGAATGTCGCCAACCCCTGGATCCAGTTCGGCATCCACGTCTTCGTAGGAACCATGGCGGGCGGACTGTCCGACACCGTCGCGGTGTGGATGCTCTTCAACCCCAGGAAAAAACGGTTCGGATTCCAGGGAGCGATTCCCAAGAACCAGGCGAGACTCGCGAAAAGCCTGGGACGCACGGTCGGCGAGAGACTGCTAACGCCGGGAGACTTGCAGAGCGAGCTTGCCCGCCCGGAGCTGCTCGCCGCGTTTCAGTCGCGCGTCGAGGACGTGATCGCCAACATGCTCACTTCCAGCGATCCTCTCATCGACAAGGTTCCACCAGCCGTTGTGACCGCCCTGGAGGGAGCGACAACCGCGTATTTGCCGGTGGCGATGACCAAGCTCGGCGCCTTCCTCGGACAGCCGACCACGCGCGTCAAGCTGCGTGGCGCGCTACACTCCATGTTCAACCGCTTCGTGGACGACATGCGCTTTCACGAGCGCATCTTCGCCAAGCTGATGATGACGGAGAAGAAGTTCGACACCGTGCTCGACGCGATCGAGACGGATGGAGTAGAGCAGGTCGTCGCCTTACTCGAGGAGCCAGAGATCAGGGACGAGATCTCCAAGGCCATTCACGACGCGATCCTCAGCTACCTGCAGAAGCCGATCTCGGACATACTCGGCAACCTGGAAGCGAAGAAGGATCCCGAAGCTCCGCGCCGCCTGGCCGCATCGGCGGCGCCCATCATTTGGGAGTGGATTCACGATCAGCTGCCGGAGCTGATCAAGAAGCTTGACGTGCAGGCGATGGTAGAGCGAAAAGTGATGGCGTTCAGCGTCGAGCGCGTCGAAGAAATCCTGCGCAACGTGATCCAGAACGAGCTGAATCTGATCATCACCACCGGCTACGTCCTCGGCGGACTGATCGGTGTCTGTACGTTCGGCTTACAGAAGCTGCTCGGACTCTAGTATTACTGGGCCAGCTTCACGTTCGCCGGATTGACGATGTTCGGATTTGCCCCGCTCGGCAAATCCTCGTAAATGACGACCGGTCTTCCGGCGATTTCCGTCGTCATCAGCTGGAGCGAGCGACCCGAAGCGGAATATTTCTTGACGAGGTTGGAACTTCCCGCGGCTGCTTTCGTCGAGAATCTCTTTTCGACCGCCTGGCCCGCGAGATCGAAGAATTCGCCGGCTTCCACTGACGAATCCCACACGGTGAGCCAGACGATGCCCGGCCCCTGCGGTGTATTTACCACCGCATACCGATCGCCGTCCCAGCCGGAGGCGCCTCGAATCGCGTCGTTCTGGTCATTGAGGTGCTGGAACAGGAACAGCCTCGTCTCGAACTCTCCGAGACCGTTCTCGTAAACTTCGCTCGCGCCCGTGAGCGGCCCGAGAGTGACCCTGGTCGGATTGTCGCGGCTGCCGAAATACGCGGCGGGATGAATGATCTGCTCCGTGGAAACCGGCATGTCCTTGTAGATGACCGACCCCGGCTTCCGCTCCTTGTAGTTCCTGTAGAATTCCGCGCCGCTAAGGTACGGGAAAATCAGCGTCTCCTGAATGACGCGTGGCGCCGCCGCGAATATCGGCATCGATGACTGCGTCTCCCGGATCATTTCTCTAATCCGGTCCCATCCCCCTGGCAGATTGATCGCAATGTTGGAGCCGCCGAGCATGATCGAGATCTGTTCGTAGACAGCCTGACCTTCGAATACTGATTGAGCCGCCGACGTCCGATCATTGTCGCCGATTGATTTCTGAACGGAATCGAGGCTGATGTACTGGTCCTGAAGGGCGTGAATCAGCTCGTGGGTCACGATCGTCGCCACGAGATCCTTTGGCGAGCCATCAACGATGTACAGAATCTTCGTGTGGGGATCGTAGAACCCGACGATCTGCTCGACCAGCAGGCTCTCGAGGAACGACTGCAGCCTGAGCGTGTCGGGGATCAGGCCCAGGCGCTTGTACGCGGCCTCTTCGCCATTGAGCTCGCGAACCGCCTGCGAGTCGCTGACCTGTTTGACGATGTACTGTCTCACCTGCTCCTTCGAGCGCGTCTCGACCTTCGGCGGCGTCTTGAACTTGAGACCGACGGCTTTCTCGATCATCGGCACCGCTTCGGCAACCTGCGCGGCGTATGGCCCTTCGTATTTCGGCTTCTGGCTCTCGCACGCGGAAACGAGCCCGAAGGACCCGACGGCCGCGAGCAGGATGCTTCGATTCAGGTAAACGGTCATGTCATCCGGATGGAGGAACCCTTTCTTACAGCCCCGAGATGCGCAGATACCACGCGATGAGGGTGTCTCCCCAAAGCAAGGCGATCAGCGCCGCGGGCGCAAGAAAGACGCCGAACGGAAGCTCTCGTTTGCGCCAGCCGCCACTCGCTTCCAGAGCGAGCTCGGTCTGACCAGCGTCATCAGCCATCCCGCGCGCGGACAATGGATAGACGATGCCAAGCAGCACGATGGGAGCGAGCACCGCCCCAATGAAAATCGTGAGCAGCGCGCGCGTAGGACCGACGGCGGCGCCGACGACAGCCATCAACGTCACGTCTCCAAATCCCATTGCCGGTCTCTTGAGCCACACCTCTCCCAACCACCCGACGATGGATATCGCGCCTGCACCGACGCACATGCCTATCACCGCGTCCCACGGACCGGCGAATGGAAAGGACTCGCCGAGATAGAGCGCCCCGAGAGACGTCAGGACCACGAAGAAAAGCCCGAACACCGTGAAGCCGTCGGGAATGAGAAAGTGCTTCGCGTCGGTGATCGATATGCCGAGGAGAACGGTCTCCAGCACTGCCAGGCGGAAGGCCGTGAATGAAAGCCCGAATTGGAGGAACGCCGCCAGCCAGAGGAGCGCGACCAGGAGCTCCACGATCGGATATTGGATGGAAATTCGCTCACCGCACCCGCTGCATCGTCCGCGAAGCA
>JBBRQC010000033.1:0-29731 GCA_038227135.1 Gemmatimonadales bacterium | reverse complement strand
TCCACCGTTCACGCTCGTACTCAACAGACCAGCGGCGCTTCGCCGGATGCTGCTGCCGCCGAACGAGCTGTCTATCGTCGAGTCTTTCATATCAGGCGATGTCGACATCGACGGCAGTGTCGAAGCGGCGTCCAACCTTGGAGAGGCCATCGGGGCGCGGCTGAGGTCGCCGATCGCGGTTGCCAAACTCGTCAGACTCCTGATCGAACTTCCCGGTCAGGCGGAAGACGATCTCGCCGACACGCGCTTTCCCGCCCACGCACGCAAGCTTGGCCCACGGCACACTCCCATGAGGGATGCCGCGGCCATTCAGTTCCATTACGACGTCGGCAACAGCTTCTACAAACTCTGGCTCGACCCTGGTATGGTCTATTCATGCGCATACTTCCGCTCGGCGGATGATGCACTCGACGTGGCGCAGGAGGCAAAGCTCGATCTGATTTGCCGAAAGCTGCGGCTGAGACCTGGCGACCGTTTTCTGGACATCGGGTCCGGATGGGGCGCGCTGATCATGCACGCCGCGAAGCACTACGGAGTCGATGCCACGGGGATCACGCTCAGCGAGAATCAGGCTGCGCTCGCGCGCGAGCGAATCGAGCAGGCGGGACTCGGCGACCGCTGCCGGGTGGCGATTCGGGATTATCGCACGCTGACGGCGACCGACGGCTACGACAAAATTTCGAGCGTGGGAATGGTCGAGCACGTCGGGCTCACCCATCTGCCGGTGTACTTTGCGTCGGCCTATCGCGCTCTCAAGCCCGGCGGTCTGTTCATGAATCACGGAATCATCAGCCTTGGAGAAGCGCGGCCGAGGTCGGTCGGGGAGAAAATCTTCCGCACGTTCTGGAGAGCAGACGCGTTCATCGACAAGTACGTCTTTCCTGACGGGAAGCTTACCGCTACGCACGATGTGATCGCGGCGGCCGAAGGAGCGGGATTCGAGGTAAGGGATATGGAGAGCCTTCGCGAGCACTATGCGATTACGCTTCGTCACTGGGTACGCTCGCTGGAGGAAAAACGGGACGAGGCGATCGCTCTTGTCGGAGACAATACTTTCCGGGTGTGGCGACTCTACATGGCGGCCTCGGCGAATGCCTTCGCGACGGCGAAGATCAATATCGTTCAGACCATCCTGGCGAAGCCGGATGAGCGGGGACATTCGAACATTCCGTTCACTCGCGATGACCTCTACACGAAGGCCTGATTCATCGACCCCCTTCGTGTGGTAGATTGAGGGGAACACAATCAGTTTCGGAGTGCAGCATGGCTGTCAAAGTCTTCATCAAGCCCGACCGCAGATACTACCAGGATCGCGAAGGGGTTTTCCGGCCGATCGAGAATCTGAGCATCACCGCGTCGACGCCCACATATCCCGCCGTGCTGCACAAGACCCGTCGCACGATGATCCTTGCGGACGATCGGTCGCACGCGGTTGTTGCGCTGGACCGGGAGCTTGTGGTCTCCAGAAACGCCGAGCTGAGCGCCGTCCTGATTGCGTATCAGGAGCCGACACCGGCGACGTGGGAAGCTCTGACGCGACATATGGAAGCCGAGGATTCGACGGCGGAGCTCGCGCGGGAAGTGAAGAGCAAGGCTTCGATCGAGCGGAAGAGAAAGGCAACAGAAGCCCGGTAGGCATGCTGGCCAGATGTCTCTCTCTGGTTGCTTTGGCAATTGCGGGCGCACTGATCGGGTGTGCAACGCCTCCCCCTCCCCCGCCGCCAAAGCCGATAGTAATCGGCCCTCCGACTGATACTGTAAGAATCCCGCTGACCGATCTTCTGGCGGGCACGTATTACGGAAATGCGGGTGGTCTCTATCCCGGGGGTGTCAATCAGCCTCCGGCAGACCACGATTCAGCTGCGCGCGTGCGAAGGAATGCGATCAAGCCGCTGGACGTAAATGGCGATGAGAGTCCATTCGGAAAATACGTGCTGATCTCCATCGGGATATCGAACGCGACACAGGAGTGGTGTTCGCAAGCATCGGGGCCTCCCTGCGGGCTGTGGACATTCATGGGAAAAGCGGCGGCCGATCCGAGCGTAAACCACAACACTCTGGTGATCGTGAACGGCGCCGCAGAGGGCCAGGACGCATCCGCGTGGACGTCGTCGAGCTCAGCAAACTACGACCGAATCAAGCTCACGCGTCTCGCGCCACTGGGGCTGAGCGAGAATCAGGTGCAGATCGCCTGGGTCAAGCTCGAAGATTCGAAGCCTTCGATATCACTTCCGGCCGACAGCGCTGATGCGCGCGTCCTTCTGGCCAACCTCGGCCTTGTTCTCCGGGCGATGAGGCTCCGCTATCCGAATCTGCGCATCGTCTTTCTCTCCAGTCGCACCTATGGAGGCTATGCGACGATCGATCTGAATCCCGAGCCATATGCCTACGAGAGCGGATTTTCGGTGAAGTGGGCAATCGAGTCCCAGATCAACGAGATGCGGGGACTGCCAATCAACCCGCGAGCCGGAACACTCAACTATACAAAAAAGCTGGCGCCCCTCATCGTATGGGGGCCGTATCTGTGGGCGAACGGCACCACGCCGCGATCGGACGGGTTAGTTTGGAACAGGAATGATTTCGAGGAGGATGGAACGCATCCTTCACAGAGTGGAGAGAGCAAGGCAGCCGGGCTGTTGATTGATTTTTTCAAGGGCTCGCCGTACGCGCGTTGCTGGTTCCTCGTGAATCAGTATTGTTTATGAGGAGTCCACTATGGCACTAGTTCAACTGAGAGATCTGCCCGATTCCGCCCGCACCTGGGTTTTCGGCGCCAATAAGTCGCTCGACGGTCCTGCCTCCGAGACATTGCTGACCGAAGTCGACCGTTTTCTTTCGCAGTGGAAGGCGCACGGCTCGCCGTTGACGGTCGGTCGAGACTGGAAATACGGGCGCTTCCTCACGGTTGCGGTGGATCAATCCACAGCCGGTGCATCCGGATGCTCGATCGACGGGCTTTTCCGGTCACTCAAGGCGCTCGAGCCAAAACTTGGAGCGAGTCTCGTGACGAGCGGGCTCGTTTTCTATCGGGATGAGACCGGGACGATTCAGGCGGTGGACCGCGAGCGTTTCAGTGCGCTGGGCGCCGAGGGGAAAATCAAGTCCGGCACGAACGTCTTCGACCCCACCGTGACTTCACTTGGCGACTGGCGCGCGCGCTTCGAGCTCGATGCTTCGCGCTCGTGGCACGCGGGGCTGCTCCCCGACAGTCAATCCGTGTGAAGACTCACACCTCGTACCTCACCTTCAACACGAAGAAGCGGCACGAGATCATCGACATCACGGAGGAGGTCGAGAAATGTCGTGCGGCGGCAGGGATCGACGAGGGCATGATACTCGTCTCGGCGATGCACATCTCGGCGTCGGTGTTCGTGAACGATCACGAGCCCGGACTCTGGAAGGACATCCTCGATTGGCTGGAGACGAGAATCGCGCCCTGGTCACCCAATGACTATCGGCACAATAGCGGGACGGGTGAGGATAACGCAGCGGCGCATCTGCGCTCACTCACGATCGGCCACGAGGTGATCGTTCCGGTGACGAACGGAAAACTCGATTTCGGTCCGTGGCAGCGGGTGTTTTACGGCGAATGGGACGGGCAACGTCCCAAGCGGGTGCTCCTCAAGGCGATGGGGGAGTAGCCTCGGTCTTCGCGACCGCTTCTTCGGCAGCGATGAATCCAATGCGGCTGTGAGTGCCGTCGCAAAACGGCTTAACCACCGAGCCGCCGCACCGGCAGAGCGAGATCCACGTGTCGCCCTCGGGAGTGGATTTCCTTCTTCCCTCTGGAATGGGAACAGGATTCCCCTCGTGATCGACGAGCGTTACCTCGCCGTGGACTCTATAGGGTCCGTTCTTTCGAATCTCGATCCTGACGTCTGCCATTTTGCAACCTGGGGTCTGGGGCGATCGCGCAATCGCCGATGGTGCTGCTGATAGCCAGCTTGCTACAAGTTACATCCTCACACTGCTGAGAAGCAGGTCGTGGCTCCATTGATCAGCGAACCCTTTCTGCCGGACAACAGTCGCCACCTGTCCCCAGTGTCGGATGCCGTGCAGAAACAAGTTGGACGCGATCTTGTGCTTACTCGCCGAGACGAGACCAGCGGTGAGAGTCTGGAAGGTGAGCACGCGATCGAGCTCCGCATCCGGAGCAGTCGTCAGAAAATGCACCAGCTGAGCGCGTGCATTGTCGCCAAGCTCGAAAACATCTTCGATCGAAGTCTGCTTGAAATTCTCCCAGTCGGTGACCTCCAGATCGAGAAGCCGTTGGGAGTACCTGAGCTCCACGGCGAAGATGTGCGTGACGACGCCACCAATCGTGGCCATGCGTCCGGTCGCAAAAGGGAGAGCCCAGGCGGTCGGATGCTCGACGAACCAGTCGTGCCAGCGGTGCTGCTCCGTCGAGGTATGCTCGAAGAGCGTCTCGTACCTGAGTGCGCAGCGGTCGCCGGCGCTCACACTCGCAGGTGGTCGGCGCGCCAGTTCCTGATGGCGCGCTTGATGTCCTTTTGCGTCTTGAGCTCGCCGTCGAGGGCCTTGCGGGTCAACTCCGGCACCTCGTCGTCGGGCGCGAACCGGATGGCGACCAGTTGGCTGGCGCTCAGTTCACCAATCCGTCCCCGCAGATCGCTCGGGAGAATGCGCTCGAGTCGCGTCCGCTCTTCGAGACGAATGATCCTGTCCTGTGCCTTTACCGGCATGAACCTGAGGTAAAGCATTCCGAGAAATAGCGCGATCGCCACGACGACTCCCCAACCGGTCAGGAAGCGCGGGTCACGCACGAACTGAAACGCCATCACGATGACGTTGATGAGGAGCACCGGCACCGCGAAGAAATGGTATATCGGTATGTACCGCCCGTGATTTGAAAAGGTTTGCGTCGGCTCCGCCATCGCTGCTCCCTGGTTGATTGTCCCGACAACCGGAAGAACATAGCCGTCCTCGGCTCGGTCTGTCTATGCAGCCTCTGCATCGCGCGCGTATCGCTTCAGGCGCGTGATCATCGCGTTCAATCCCGGTTCGCGGGCGCCTAGCCCAATGCTCTCCATCAATGTACGGACGAAATCCTGCGGGATCCCGAGAGTCGTCGAAGGCGGCTGACCATTCACGGCCCCGAAGATGATGGCCAGAACAGCCGCGATCGTCGGGGATTCGCGCAGGTTGAGATCGGCGTAGAAGTGGAGCTTGCCGTCGCGGAATTCCGGGATGATGTCGACGCGCGTCATGCACTCGGGAACGGTGAACGCCCCGCGGTCGAGATCCTTGAACCGGTCGGGAAAGGGCTCGAGTTTCTTCGAGTACTGGACGAGCGCCTGCATTTTCTCCTCCCGTCCCATCGAGCGGAAGAGTTTCAGGACACGCTCGATGGAAGGAGGAATGCCCGGAGCAGCGGGAGCGTTCTCCATGTGCGGAATCTAATTATGTTTCGCGGACCGGATCATCAAACGTACTGGAGATGCAGATGCCAACGAGAAAGGCGAGCGCGACGTGGGAAGGTGGACTGAAGGGCGGGAAGGGAAGCTTCAAGGGTGAGAGCGGCTCCGTAGCGGCTCAATACAATTTCAGCTCGCGCTTCGAAAGCGGGAGCGGATCGAATCCGGAGGAGTTGCTCGCGGCAGCGGAAGCGGCGTGCTTCAGCATGGCGCTGGCGCTGGGTCTCGAGAAAAATGGAACTCCGGCGACGAAAGTCGAAACGACGGCCGCTGCCACCATTGAAGCGGTTCCCGGGGGATTCGCAATCACCACCATGAAGCTCAATGTTCAGGCGACCGTGCCGAGGATCGACAAGAACAAATTCGATCAGATCGCGAAGGAGACCAAGGAGGGCTGTCCCGTCTCAAAGGCGCTCAAGGGCAACGTGGACATCCAGCTCGAGGCGCGGCTCGTCTAGCGCGAGTAGTTCCTGATCTTGCTCTTGAGCAGCTCGCCATTGGAAAAGATGATCTGCTCGCCCGATTCGCTGCGTACGCGGGTGGTCTTCAGGCCGATGTGCTCGACCTTGCCGCGGTAGTTCTCGACCGAGATCGAATCTCCAACGACGAACGGCTTGTCCATCACTATCGAGATTGCCGCGAAGAGATCGCCGAGGATGTTCTGAATGGCGAGCGCGATGGCGAGACCGCCGATCCCGAGTCCGGTGAGGAGCGGTCTGATCTGGATATGGAGCGCGGAGAGGGCCGCCAGACCAAGGGCGATCCAGATGAAGAGGCGCGCCACTGCTCCGAGCGCCTTGAAGGTGGTGATGCTGCTTCCATCGGTTACATGGAGCTGGATGGACCGCTCGATGTAGTGGCTGATGATGATGTTCGTCCAGATCACGCCCTGCATGAACAACGCGAGGATCGTCGCGATCGTGGAAAGCGACAGCTCCGGGAGCGGCGGCTCCGGGACGTGAACCATGCGCGGGAAAAACGCGGCGATGAACGCGAGGACCAGGAAGAAAGATCCGCGCGCCAGTTTGAGGGGCAGGCTGTTTTTCATGCGCTAATAATGTAGCACTGCCGGCGTATGGGTCGCGCCGTGGCCCTACGCCGAAGCCCTGGCGGCCTCCGTCTCGTCGCACGCATCGCAGTTGTTGCATTTCCAGTCCGGATCGACCTTCTCGCCGAAATGCTCGAGGATGTAGCGCGTCCGGCACTGGGTCGTCTGGCAGAACTGAATCATCGTGCGAAGCTTTTCCTGATCCATCGCGCGCCGCTCCTCGTAGTCCTGCAGATCGGCGCTCAGATCCACCGCGCAGAGATTCTCGCCAAGGCGCTCCCATTTTCCGCCGCGGTGCTCCCGGACCAGGCCGTGTCTCTTGAGGAGAGCGAACACGATCTTCGCTTTCCGTGAGGGAATTCCAGTCAGCTCCACCAGGTCGTAGAGAAGGACCGGCGTCTTGAGCGGATATTTCTCCAGCGCCAGCGCGACCTGCGCAGCCTCCTGGACCTCAGGATATTTCCCGCCGAGGAAGTAGGACTGGATGCGCTTGTCCTCCACCCGGTACAACACTCGGCAGATTGCGGGCTGTCCGTCACGTCCTGCCCTACCCGCTTCCTGGTAGTACGCCTCGATCGATCCGGGGAAGTGATAGTGAATCACGAATCGGAGATCCTGCTTGTCGATCCCGAGTCCGAACGCGTTCGTCGCGATGATCGCCTTGAGCTCGCCGGCCATGAAGCGGTTCTGAACGTCCTTTCGATCCGCCGCGGGGCGCTTGCCGTGATACAATCCGACCTTGAAATCCTCCGCCAGCATGTCGTGCAATCGCTCGGCTTCCTTCACCGTCGCGACGTAGATCACGCCCGAGCCCTCGAAATCACGCAGAGCGTGCCGAAGTATCGTGTCCTTGAGCTGATCGTTGACGGTCCGAGCTACCTCGAAGCGAAGATTCGGCCGCGCGAAGCCGGTGATCGTCACGTGTGGATCGACCATCCCGAGCTGCCGCATGATGTCCTGCTGCACGTGGGCGGTGGCCGTGGCGGTGAGCGCCAATATCGGCGGTCGGCCAAGCCGCTTGGCGATTCCCCCGAGCGAGAGGTAGTCGGGACGGAAGTCGTGTCCCCACTGGCTGACGCAGTGCGCCTCATCGATCACGAAAAGACTGATTGGCCGCGACAGCAGATGCTCGAAGAACGCGCGATCCTTGAACCGCTCGGGCGTGAGGTACAGCATCTCGCCTTCACCTTCGGCGATCTGCCGGTGCGCCTCGCGGGCCTCCGACGTAGAAAGGTGCGAGTGCATCGCGACCGAGCTGACGCCCTGCGCGGAAAGCTTGTCGTGCTGGTCTTTCATGAGAGCGATGAGCGGGCTCACCACTATCGTGAGGCCAGGCAGTACGACGGCGGGCAGCTGATAGATGAGCGATTTCCCGCTCCCGGTTGGCATTACCACCAGGGCGTCTTCGCCGCCGAGCACCGCGTTTATCGGTTCCCACTGGCCGAGCCGGAAATCCGAGTGGCCGAATCGTTCCCGCAGCAGCTTACGAGCTGCCTCTTTTCCTATTTGTTTCGACACTCGGTATGGTACAGGCACAAAGCATTCCTCCAATCAGATGCCTTGCCCCACTTACCGCGCCGAGGATCGCGTCATAACCTCACCATCGATGCCCGATTCCTCCTCTTCAAGCTTCAAGGCTTTCGCCTCGACCGGCCCCGGACTCGAATCCATCGCGGCGGGCGAGCTGAAGACGCTCGGGGTCCGTGGGCGGCAGGAGATTGGCGGAGTCGCGTTCAGCGCGGACCTCGAGCGAGTGTATGAGTCGAATCTCTGGCTGCGGACAGCGACTCGCGTCCTGGTGAGACTGGGGGACTTTCATGCCAGCACGTTTTACGAGCTCGAGCGTCGTGCGAAAAAATTGGCGTGGGCGGACTTTCTTCCGACGAGCGGCAAGGTTCGGGTGCGGGTGACGTGTCGGAAATCGAAGCTCTATCATTCTGATGCGGTAGCTGAGCGGGTACTATCGGCGATTGTGGGATCGGCGTCGCGAGTGATAGAGGGAAGTGCAGAGGCCGACGCGGATGCGTCTGAAACATTGGATGCTCCGGATGGTGAGAGAAAATCCGTGCGTGAGTCCGGACAGCTATTCGTCGTGCGTATCGTGAATGATGAATGCGAGGTCAGTGCGGACAGCTCCGGCGAGCTGCTGCACAGGCGCGGTTATCGGCAGGAAATTGCGAAGGCTCCGCTTCGGGAGACGATTGCGGCGGCGATGGTATTGGCCAGCGGATGGAAAGGCGATGAGCCACTGCTCGATCCGATGTGTGGCTCGGGAACGATTCCGATCGAGGCCGCCATGATCGCCAGGAAGATTGCACCGGGACTCAGACGCGATTTTCAATTCATGAACTGGCCCGGTTTCGATGCGGAACGGTGGAATCGAATTCTGGGAACAGCCCAGGCGATGGTCACCGATTTTTCAGGAGAGATACTTGGGTCGGATCGCGATGCGGGGGCGGTTCAAGCCTCCACTCGGAATGCGGAGCGAGCCGGTGTGTCCGGCAACGTCGTGTTTTCCCAGGACGCGATATCGGGATCCCTCGCTGCCAGCGACGATTCAGTGCGGAAATCGGGCTGGATCCTGACCAACCCGCCATACGGCGTGAGGGTCAGCGATACCGCCGATATC
Source organism: Gemmatimonadales bacterium (assembly GCA_038227135.1). Taxonomy (GTDB): domain Bacteria; phylum Gemmatimonadota; class Gemmatimonadetes; order Gemmatimonadales; family Gemmatimonadaceae; genus UBA4720. The sequence goes on along the minus strand of JBBRQC010000033.1, from coordinate 20,619 downwards.
AGAAACCTTTACGCGAAGCTTGGAACTACGCTAAAGTCCAAGCCACGGTGGCGGCTCGGAATTCTCACTTCCGACTTGGCCCTGGTGCGGCAAACCAAGCTTTCGCTAAGGCCGCGGTTCAGCACCTCGAACGGCGGCATTCCGGTGTCGTATTTTGTCAGCGAAAAAACCTCGAAGGCCGAGTTGAACAGAAAGTGTTAGATTATAATCAAACTGGAATGCTGGCTTCCATTAACCAGTCCGGCGGGGGAGTTCCCAAAAGGCGCGTTGACGGCGCCAAAGTGTCTCGATTAGGGCTTCAAGAAGACACTCAACACGACAAGAAGCACCATGGTGGACCCGAGCGAGCAGTTTGCGTTTATTCATTGGAGAGGATCCGTGCCCTCCAGGACGAAGGCCACCCGATTGACATCGGGACCGTTGGCGAGAACGTCACGGTGGAAGGAATCGATTGGGATCTGGTCGTTCCCGGGGTCCGAATGAAGCTCGGTGACGAAGTGGTGTTCGAGGTCGCCTCCTTCACCAGTCCCTGCAAAACGATCAAAGCGTCGTTTATCGACGGTAGGTTCGTTCGGATATCGCAGCAGCTCCATCCAGGGTGGAGCCGGGTCTACGCGAGGGTTCTAAGCGACGGAGAAATCCGCTTCGGCGACCCCATAGAACTGGCACCGGGAACGTCATAAACCTCGGACCCACCTGATCCAAGAACGGTCCCACTTTTGAACAGTAGAACTATCCCCCCTCCGGGCCGACCCGGTCGGTCGGGGTCACGTAAGCCCGCCCTGCGGGGGTCAAGCAGTCAAATCAAGGAGTAAGTCGTGGAGATCGGCGACAATATCGAAGTCGAGGAGACGGAATCCGAGCAAGAGAGCTCGACCCGCTCCCCTGCCACCTCGGCATCGCGGCGAAAAAACGGCCGCAACGGCGCCAAAGGGCGAAATGGAAAACGGAACGGAAACGGCAACAAGGGACAGGACGGCGAACGTGAATTAGGCGTGTCCGGTGGCGACGGCAGGATTCGCCAAAGCGATCTCCGCCGGCTGCTGGCGGCCATGCGCGATCTGAAGGAAGGCGATTTCAACGTCAGGCTCCCGGTGTCGGAAGATCCGCTACTCGGCGAGATCGCGGACGAATTCAACGCAATCGCCAAACAGACCACGCGACTGTCCGAAGAGATGACTCGCGTCAGCACGACGATCGGACGTCAGGGCCAGATGAACGACCGCGCTTCGATCGGACCGGTCACCGGAGGCTGGCGTTCTACGGTGGACTCGGTCAACACGCTGATCACCGATCTCGCGTCCCCAACTACAGAGATAGCGCGCGTCCTCACGGCGGTCGCCGACGGCGATCTCAATCAGAAAATGGTTCTCGAGATCGACGGCAAGTCGGTGCAGGGTGAGTTCCTTCGCATCGCTACTACGGTCAACACGATGGTCGATCAGCTCGGCTCGTTCGCCGACGAGGTCACCCGGGTGGCGCGTGAAGTGGGAACTGAAGGCAAGCTCGGTGGACAGGCCGTAGTTCCCGGCGTCGCCGGAACATGGAAGGATCTCACCGACAACGTGAACACGCTCGCGGGAAATCTCACCAGCCAGGTGAGAAACATTGCCGCCGTGACCACCGCCGTCGCCAAGGGAGATCTCTCCCAGAAGATCACCGTCGAAGCCCGCGGTGAAACGCTCGAGCTCAAGAACACCATCAATACGATGGTCGATCAATTGAGCGGATTTGCCTCCGAAGTAACCCGTGTCGCCAAGGAAGTCGGAACCGAAGGAAAGCTCGGTGGGCAGGCGCAGGTATCCGGAATCGGTGGGACCTGGAAGGACCTGACTGACAACGTGAACGCGATGGCGTCCAACCTCACCGGCCAGATCAGAAACATCGCGGACGTTACCACCGCCGTCGCGAAGGGCGACCTCTCGCGAAAGATCACCGTTGACGTGAAGGGCGAGATCCTCGAGCTGAAGAACACCGTCAACACGATGGTGGACCAGCTGAGCACCTTCGCCGAGGAAGTGACGCGCGTCGCGCGCGAGGTCGGCACGGAAGGCCGGCTCGGCGGACAGGCCCAGGTGCCGCAGGTCGCCGGCACGTGGAAGGACCTGACGGACAACGTGAACTTCATGGCGTCGAACCTCACTGGCCAGGTGAGAAACATTGCGGACGTGACCACCGCCGTCGCGCGCGGAGATCTGTCGCGCAAGATCACGGCTGATGCCCGCGGTGAAATTCTTGAGCTGAAGAACACGATCAACATCATGGTCGATCAGCTGAGCTCGTTCGCCTCGGAAGTAACGCGCGTGGCGCGCGAGGTCGGCACCGAAGGGATGCTGGGCGGTCAGGCGGAAGTTCCGGGCGTCGGTGGCACGTGGAAGGATCTGACCGACAACGTGAACACGCTCGCCGGCAACCTCACCAGCCAGGTCAGAAATATCGCGGCTGTGACGACAGCAGTGGCCAAGGGAGATCTCTCCCAGAAGATCACTGTCGAGGCGAAGGGAGAGACGGCGCAGCTCAAGAACACGATCAACACCATGGTCGATCAGCTGAGCACCTTTGCGTCGGAAGTGACGCGCGTTGCACGCGAAGTGGGAACCGAAGGACGCCTGGGCGGTCAGGCCGATGTGCCCGGAGTCGGTGGCACGTGGAAGGATCTGACCGACAACGTGAACGCGATGGCCTCGAGCCTCACCGGCCAGATCAGAAACATTGCCGACGTGACGACAGCGGTCGCGCGCGGAGATCTGTCGCGTAAGATCACCGCGGAAGCGATGGGAGAAATCCTCGAGCTCAAGAGCACCATCAACATCATGGTGGATCAGCTGAGCGCGTTCGCATCCGAAGTAACGCGCGTCGCCAAGGAAGTAGGTACCGAAGGAAAGCTCGGAGGACAGGCCGAAGTGCTCGGCGTCGCCGGTACGTGGAAGGACCTGACGGACAACGTGAACTTCATGGCCTCCAACCTCACCGGTCAGGTGAGGAACATCGCCGACGTCACGACCGCTGTCGCGAAGGGAGATCTGTCGCAGAAGATCACGGTCGAAGCGAAAGGAGAGACGGCGCAGCTCAAGAACACGATCAATACGATGGTCGATCAGCTGAGCACGTTTGCGTCAGAAGTGACGCGCGTTGCCCGTGAGGTAGGGACCGAAGGCCGACTCGGAGGTCAGGCCGCGGTGCCGGGTGTCGGTGGAACGTGGAAGGATCTGACGGACAACGTGAACGCGATGGCCTCGAGCCTCACCGGTCAGATCAGAAACATTGCCGACGTCACTACGGCGGTCGCGAAGGGTGACCTCTCGAGAAAGATCACCGCAGACGTCAAGGGAGAAATTCTCGAGCTGAAGCAGACGATCAACACGATGGTGGACAGCCTGAGCGTGTTCGCGGGCGAAGTGACACGCGTCGCGCGCGAGGTGGGAACCGAGGGGCGGTTGGGCGGACAAGCGAATGTGCCCGGCGTCGCCGGCACGTGGAAGGATCTGACCGACAACGTGAACTTCATGGCGAGCAACCTCACCGGCCAGGTGAGAAACATCGCCGACGTCACTACCGCGGTCGCTAAGGGCGACCTGTCGCGGAAGATGACCGTTGATGTGAAAGGCGAGATCCTGGAGCTGAAAAACACCATCAACACGATGGTCGATCAGCTGAGCGCATTCTCGTCGGAAGTGACGCGGGTCGCCCGCGACGTAGGAACGGAAGGAAAACTCGGCGGCCAGGCCAACGTGCCGGGTGTCGCCGGCACGTGGAAGGATCTTACGGATAACGTCAACACGCTAGCGGGGAACCTCACCAGTCAGATCAGAAACATCGCGCTCGTCACGACGGCGGTGGCGAAGGGCGATCTGTCTCAGAAGATCACAGTCGAAGTGCGCGGCGAGATTCTTGAGCTCAAAAACACCGTCAACGCGATGGTGGATTCGCTCGGAACGTTCGCCGACGAAGTGACGCGCGTCGCCAAGGAAGTGGGAACCGAAGGAAAGCTTGGTGGTCAGGCGGAAGTGCCGGGCGCCGCCGGAACGTGGCGCGCGCTCACGGACAACGTGAACGCGATGGCGAACAGCCTGACGCTGCAGGTGCGGGCGATCGCGGACGTGGCGACGGCGGTCACTCGCGGCGACCTGAGCAGACAGATCTCGGTCGAGGCCCAGGGAGAGCTGGACGAGCTCAAGAACAACCTGAACCAGATGATCGCGAATCTGAAGACCACGACCGACAAGAACAACGAGCAGGACTGGCTGAAGACCAACCTCGCGAAGTTCTCGAACATGATGCAGGGTCAGAAGGATCTGGAGGCGGTCTCCAAGCTCATCATGTCGGAGCTCACTCCGCTCGTGTCCGCGCATCATGGCACGTTCTACATCATGGAAGAGGAGAACCACACACCGGTTCTCAAGCTGATCGCCAGCTACGCATACAAGGAGCGCAAGCACGTCGGCAGCCGGTTCTATCTTGGCGAGGGCCTGGTCGGACAGGCAGCGCTCGAGAAAAAGCCGATTCTCCTTACGAACGTTCCGGATGATTACATCCGCATCACATCGGGGCTTGGCGAGGCGCCGCCGCGCAACATCCTCGTTCTGCCGGTTCTGTTCGAGGGAGAGGTAAAGGCGGTCATCGAGCTCGCGTCGTTCCTGCCGTTCAGCCAGATCCATCAACTCTTCCTCGATCAGCTCGCCGAGAGCGTTGGCGTCGTGATCAACATGATCTCGGCCAACATGAGGACGGCGGAGCTGCTCGAGCAGTCGCAGAGCCTGACTTTGGAATTGCGATCCCAATCCGAAGAGCTGCGCACCCAGCAGGAAGAGCTGAAGAAATCGAACGCCGAGCTCGAGGCACAGGCGACGACCCTGCGCACGTCCGAGGAATTGCTCAAGGACCAGCAGGAAGAGCTGCAGCAGGTCAACGAAGAGCTCGAGGAGAAAGCATCTCTGCTCGCCGAGCAGAACCGCAAGGTCGAAACGAAGAACGAAGAAGTGGAAGCTGCGCGGCTCGCTCTCGAGGAAAAGGCGGAGCAGCTCGCACTCAGCTCCAAGTACAAGTCGGAATTCCTGGCCAACATGTCACACGAGCTGCGGACTCCGCTCAACAGCCTCCTCATCCTCGCGCGACTCCTCAGCGAGAACAAGGATGGCAACCTCACGGCGAAGCAGGTGGAGTTCGCGCAGACGATTCTCACCTCGGGCAGCGATCTGCTCAATCTCATCAACGACGTTCTCGACCTCTCCAAGGTCGAGGCCGGCAAGATGGATGTGGATCCGACGGAGGTGCGCCTGACGGATGTGAAGGAGTTCGTCGAGCGCAGCTTCTCCGCGCTCGCCGAGCAGAAGGGGCTCGAGTTCAGAGTGGAGCTGAACGCCGATCTGCCGCCGGCGCTCACCACCGACGGCGGACGCTTGCAACAGGTCCTCAAGAACCTGTTGTCCAACTCTTTCAAGTTCACGCAGGAAGGAGACGTCACTCTCACCATCCGCCGCGCGGACAAGGGAAGGCGCTTCCAGAATCCAACGCTCGAGGCCGCGCCGGAGGTAATCGCGTTTGCGGTGGCCGATACGGGCATTGGAATTCCTAGAGACAAGCAGCGGTTGATCTTCGAGGCGTTCCAGCAAGCGGACGGAACGACCAGCCGCAAATATGGCGGAACGGGGCTCGGCCTTTCCATCAGTCGCGAGATCGCACGGCTCCTCGGCGGCGAAATACGCGTGGAGAGCACGGAGGGTCAGGGCAGCACGTTTACGCTCTTCCTCCCGGCGCGCTACATCCCCCGACAGGACGGTCCCGATCGCGATACGATAGACACGAGCAGCTACGTGTCATCGAGCCGGCAACGCCCGATGAGCGCGCAATCGGCACCATCACAGGCGCCGCCCCGACACCCCGGCCCTCGCGACTTGCGGCGGAGACCAGCGGGCAACGCTCTGCAGGATCATCCGGAGCGGCGGGCGATTCCGCAAACGGTGATCGCCGACGATCGGGACCATATCGAGGAAGGTGACCGCACCGTACTGGTGATCGAGAACGATCAGAACTTCGCAAAGGTCCTGCTCGACATGGCGCACGACAAAGGCTACAAGGGCGTCGTGGAGCTCGACGGTGAAGCCGGCCTCAAGGCGGCGCGCGAGATCCGCCCGGATGCGATTACGCTCGACATCGAGATGCCGGGCATGGATGGCCTCCAGGTCCTCGATCGGCTGAAGCGCGATCCGGAAACGAGGCACGTTCCCGTGCACATCATCTCGGGTATGGAGGAGAAGCGGGAAGGCCTGAAGGCCGGCGCAATCGCGTTCCTGGCCAAACCGGTGAGCAAGGAAGCGCTCGACTCCGCGTTCGCCAGAATCTCGGCTTTCATCGACACGGTTCCGAAAAACCTGTTGGTCGTCGAGGACAACGAGGTTCAGCGGCAAAGCATCGTCGAGCTGATTGCCCACGACGACGTGGACATCACGGCCGTCGGGTCCGCGGAAGAAGCCAGAAGCAAACTGGGGGAGAAGCACTTTGATTGCATGGTGCTCGATCTCGGTCTTACCAGTAGTGGAATGAGCGGGTTTGACCTTCTCGAAAAGGTGAAGTCGGATCCGGAGAATCACGACCTGCCGATCATCATTTATACGGGGAAGGATCTCAGTTCCGAGGACGAGACCAGGATCAAGAAATACGCGGAGACGATCATCGTGAAGGACGTGAAGTCTCCGGAGCGACTGCTCGATGAGACCGCCCTGTTCCTGCACCGCGTCGAAGCGAGACTTCCGGAGCAGAAGCGTAAGATGCTCGAACATCTCCATGATGCAGATTCGGTGGTGGCCGGCAAGAACGTTCTCGTCGTAGATGACGACGTACGAAACATCTTCTCGCTGACCAGCATGCTGGAGGATCACGGGATGGTGGTCCGCTTCGCGGAGAATGGCAAGCAGGCCATCGAGCAGCTCAGGAAGGATCCCAATGTGGACGTCGTGTTGATGGACGTCATGATGCCCGAGATGGATGGGTACGAGACGACAGAGGCGATTCGGGCGATGGATCAGTTCAAGGCACTTCCGATTATCGCGCTCACGGCGAAGGCGATGAAGGGCGATCGTGAGAAGTGCATAGCAGCCGGAGCGTCGGACTATATCACCAAGCCCGTCGACACCGACCAGCTGCTGTCACTGTTGCGCGTGTGGCTGTACCGGTAGCGGTAGTTCCCGCTCCGAACGCGGAGCCCGATCGGCAGTCGTTCAAGCCCGATCTCGAAAGAATCGAGATCGAGCTGCTGCTGGAGGGGATCTTCCGTCAGTACGGATTTGATTTCCGCGCCTACGCCTATGCATCGATCCGGCGACGGCTTTGGAAGCGCATCGAGGAAGAAGGATTGTCGAGCATAAGCGCGCTGCAGGAGCGCGTTCTGCACGAGCCGCCGATGATGGAGAAGCTGTTGCTCGATCTCTCCATCAACGTGACGGCGATGTTCCGCGATCCCGGATTCTACCAGACCTTCCGGGAACACGTGGTGCCTCTGCTGAGAACCTATCCGTTCATTCGCATCTGGCACGCGGGATGTTCGACGGGTGAAGAAGTGTACTCGATGGCGATCCTGCTGCGCGAGGAAGGGCTGTACGAGCGCGCGCGCATCTATGCGACGGACATCAACGAGGTTGTGCTGCAGAGGGCCAAGGCGGGAATCTTCCCGCTGGAGCGGATGCAGGAGTACACGGACAATTACATCCGTGCCGGGGGCAAGAAGTCGTTCTCGGAGTATTACACGGCGAAATACGGGGGCGCGCTGTTCGATCAGTCGCTGACGAAGAACGTCGTCTTTTCGCAGCACAACCTGGTGACGGACCGCTCATTCAGCGAGTTCAACGTCATCCTTTGCAGGAACGTGCTGATCTACTTCGATAAGACATTGCAGTCCCGGGTGCACACCCTCTTCTACGACAGCCTGGCGATGTTCGGCGTCCTGGTTCTCGGCAGCAAGGAGACGCTTCGCTTCATGGCGCACGAGGAATGCTATCAGCAGATCGCGCCGCCGGAAAAAATCTTCCGGAAGGTGAGGTAATGGGGTATTCGGTCGTCGGGATCGGAACTTCGTGGGGCGGACTTGCAGCGATGACTACGCTGCTCGGTGACCTTCCCGCAGACTTCAGCCTCCCGGTCGTGGTCGTTCAGCACCGTGGCAAGGATTCAGACAGGCTTCTCTCGGAGCTGCTTCAGGACGCGACCGATATGAGGGTATGCGAAGCGGAAGACAAGGACCCGCTGACACCGGGCACCGTCCACATTGCTCCGGCGAACTATCACGTGCTGATCGATGCCGGCTATCTGTCGCTGACTGTCGAGGAACCGGTCAGGTTCAGCAGACCATCTATCGACGTGATGTTCAGCTCGGCTGCCGACACATACGGATCGGGGGCGATCGGAGTCGTGCTGACCGGAGCGAACGAGGATGGCTCGCGGGGTCTTGCCCACATCGTGAAGCGCGGTGGGCGTGCCCTGGTGCAGGATCCCCGGACCGCTGAGATTCCGATCATGCCGGTTGCCGCTCTGAAAGCAGTTCCGAGTGCGGAAGTACTTCCGCTGGACAAGCTGGCGCCGAGGCTGCTCGAGCTCAGTCTCGAGCAGACGAAGGTTGGAGCCAGGAAGGCCGTATGAGTGACGAGCAGGTAAAGCTCCTTCTGGTCGACGATCGACCGGAGAACCTTTTAGCGCTCGAGGCCATCCTCGAGCCGCTTGGCCAGGTTCTGATCCGCGCCAACTCCGGTCCGGAGACTCTGAAGCACATTCTCGCGGACAATTTCGCGGCGATTCTTCTCGACGTGCAGATGCCCGGTATGAACGGCTTCGAGGTGGCGGAGATCATCAAGTCGCGAGAACGGTCGAGAACCATCCCGATCATATTCCTCAGTGCCATCAGCAAGGAAGACGCTTACGTCTTCAAGGGATATTCGATGGGCGCGGTGGATTATGTGTTCAAGCCGTTCAATCCCGACATTCTCAGATCGAAGGTGGCAGTGTTCGTGGACCTCTATCTCAAGCAAGCCGAGATACAGCGGCAGGGCGACCTGCTGCGCGAGAGCCAGAAGCGGGAGCTGGAGCTGGAGCATCGTACCTCGCTGCTGGAAGCCGAGGCCCGGTCGGCGGCCAAGCTGTCGCAGATGAACGAGGAGCTTCATCGGCGCCAGATTGCGCTGGAGCAGGCGATGGGCGCCCGCAACAGGTTCTACGCGTCAATGAGCCACGAGCTGCGGACTCCGATCAATGCGGTGATCGGCTATAGCACGCTGATGCTGGACAACATTTACGGTCCCCTCAACGCCAAGCAGAAGGAAGGGCTGCAGCGCACGCTCAAGGCGGCACGGCATTTACTCGAGCTGGTGAACGACGTGCTCGACTTGTCCAAGATCGAGGCGGGAAAGATCGAGCTCTCACTGCAGCCGGTGATGTTCCCCGCGTTGATCGAAGATCTTTTCGTTACTGTGCGGCCGCTCGCCGACGAGTACGGCTCCAACCTCTCCCTCTCAATGGAGAGCGAGCCGTTCAACATCGTGAGCGACCCGCGCCGAGTGAGGCAGATATTGCTCAACCTGTTGTCCAACGCCATTAAGTTCGGCGAGGGCAAGCCGATCCGCGTGGTCTGCAAACAATGCGACGACAAGGGTGTAGAAATCGAGGTAGTCGACGAGGGTGTCGGGATCGCGAAGGAAGACATCACGCGCATCTTCGAGGAGTTCGTTCAGGTCTCGGAATCGAAGCAGCCTGGGACGGGCCTGGGGCTTCCCATCTCGAGGCGGCTGGCCCAGCTGCTGGATGGCTCGTTGACCGTATGCTCGACCCCCGGCAAGGGGAGCGCATTCCGTCTCATTCTGCCGGCCTCTTTAGAGGACGTCATGGCCCCGGGACCCGCGTTATCTTCGGCTACGGCGGCTTAACTCCACCCCTTTATTGGCACAGGGTCTGCCCTCTATGGTAGTGCCGTCGCCTTAAGCGGGGGTCACCACTGGAGGCTTTAAAAATGTTCAAAAAGTTACTAATTCTTCCGGCCGCAGTTCTCGCATTCGCTTGCTCAAAAGGCGACAAGACGACCGCAGCGGACAGCGCGCTGAACTCAGATCTTTCGACCGCTGCAGCGAGCCGGCCGTACACGCCGCTCGATAGCATCACCGCCGCGGAGCGCGCGGGAACGACGACGCAGGCAGCAGCGTTGAGGAGCAGCAGCACGGCGTCGCCTCGCACCGTTTATCGGGCGCCAGTTCGTCGCACGACGACCACTCGTCGCAGCTCGTCGGGCGGAACCTATTCTTCGGCTCCGGTCTATTCTGCTCCTGCGCCAGTGATAGTCAAGCACACCAAGCGTGACGCCGCGATCGGCGCCGGCGCCGGTGCGGTGATCGGCGCGGTCACGAGCAGGAACAAGGTTAAGGGCGCGATCATCGGTGGCGCGGCAGGAGCGATCCTCGGCGGCATCATCGGCAACAACGTCGACAAGACGAAGCAGTAAGAGCTGCCCGCTCGACCTGCTGGAAAGCCCCCCGCACCGTCTGGTGCGGGGGGCTTTTCTTTGCCGCAACTGAACGCCTGACAGGTTTGCTTACACGAAGATATTCTTCCGGATCTGCTTGTGCTCCGCCGGATAGTGCCTTACGATCAACGGCCATGGCTGCAGAATCCGTTCGAGCGGCGCCGCTGGAAGACGCCGTCCAACTTCGCGCAGTATGCATTGCGCGACATTGCTTTTTGAGCGAGCACATCGCACGATATTTCGCCGGCATGGGCGTCATCACGAGCGAGGCCGTTGGACTGGAAGCGGCGGTCGAGGTTGCGCGGGGAGCTTCTCCGAATCTGGTCATCTGCGAATACGACCTTCTCGCGACCATTCCGCTCGAGAAGTGGGAGCGCGACGAGCTGCTTTCCAATATCCCCGTGATCGCGGTGAGCCTCACTCGCCATTCTCAAGAGCTGCATCTGCTGGGCGTCAACGGGATTGCCGGCTTTCTCTATCTGCCGACACTGGACAATGCCCCCGCGCTCAGGATTCTTCATGCGGCCACGACCCGCTCGAAATACGCCCTCCCCAAGCCCGTAGCCACGGCGCCAAGGACTGTAGAGCGCGGTTAAATTTAGAGCATGAGCTCCGACCCGATCACGGGCGTCTTCAATGACGGATACATAAGCGAAGCATACGACGCCTATCGGCGCGATCCGGCGTCGGTGGATGAATCGTGGCGACAATTCTTCCGGTTTGCCGAGAGTCTGAGCGGTACCCACCCGCCAGCGGCAGCAGCGGCCCCGGCGGGCGCACGGGTCGACCCCGAGCTGCTGAGGAAGGTGGCTGCCGCCGCAAAGCTCGTCGACGCGATCCGCAATTTCGGCCACCTGGCGGTCCCACTGGATCCGCTCGGCACACCGCCCGGCGGCACTCCCGAGCTCACGCCGGAATTTCACGGACTGAATGAGCTGGATCTGCAGAAGATTCCCGCCGAGGCTCTGGGCGGCGAGGCCGGAACGGCAGCAGATGTCGTGGCCCGACTTCGTGAGCTCTATTCTTCTCGAATCGGCTTCGAGATCGCGCACCTTGGCCAAGTCGACGAGCGCGAGTGGCTGCGCGAGGAGATCGAGAGCGGGCGCCTAAACGCGCCGCTCAGCGAGGGGGACAAGCGCGCAATTCTCCAGCGTCTCACCGAAGTCGATGGTCTCGAGCGATTCCTTGGCCGCGCGTACCAGGGATACAAGCGCTTCTCCATCGAGGGTGGAGACATCCTCGTTCCGATGCTCGACGTCGCCATCGAAGCGGCAGCCACGCATGGGACGCGCGAGATCGATCTGGCGATGGCGCATCGCGGTCGTATCAACGTTCTCGCGCACACACTCGGCAAACCGTACGCGACGATCTTCGAGGAATTCGAAGGCAAGCACGCGACCACCAATGCGGTGAGTGAAACCGGCGATGTGAAATACCATCTGGGAGCGCGTGGAACGCGACAGACCGCGAAAGGCGCTGAAGTCGACATCGTGCTGATTCCAAACCCGAGCCATCTCGAAGTGGTGAATCCGGTGCTCGAAGGAGTTGCGCGCGCGCGTCAGGTGCTCGCTGGGGGCGGAACGCGAGACGAGTCGGCGGTCCTTCCCGTCTGCGTCCATGGCGATGCTGCGTTCCCCGGCGAGGGAGTTGTCGCCGAGACCTTCAACCTTTCGGGTCTCGCAGGATTCCGCACGGGCGGGACGCTGCACGTCATCGTCAACAATCAGGTCGGGTTCACCACTGATCCGATCGACGGGCGCTCGACGCATTATGCCAGCGATCTCGCCAAGGGATTCGAGGTGCCGATCATTCACGTCAACGCCGATGACGCGGAATCGTGTGTGCACGTGACGAGGCTCGGCATCGAGTATCGCGCGAAGTTCGGAAAGGACTTCCTGATCGATGTCGTCGGCTACCGGCGCCACGGACACAACGAGACCGACGAGCCGTCGTTCACGCAGCCCGAGCTTTACAAGAAAATTCGCTCGCATCCTTCGCCGCGCGAGGTCTGGGGCGCCCGCCTAGTCGCCGAGGGACTCGTCACCGAGGCGGAAGTGAAGAAGCTCGACGCCGACGCGGCGGCGAACTTCGACCGCATCCAGACGGCGATGAAGAGCGGGGAGATCCATCCCCCCGAGCACCGCGCGCCAAAGGAGGGCGAGGCAGATCTGTCGGCGGCGAGTGCCGATACGGGGGTCGCTGCTGACCAGCTGCGCACGCTGAACGAGCGTCTCCTCAAGTGGCCTCAGGCCCTGAAACCGAATCCACGACTGGCGAAGACTCTGGCGCGGCGCGCTGAGGCGATGGGTGACGCCGGTGGAATCGACTGGGGGCATGCTGAGGCGCTGGCGTTCGCGTCGCTTCTCACCGATGGAACGTCGATCCGTTTCACGGGGCAGGACGCCGAGCGCGCGACATTCTCGCACAGGCAGGCCGTGCTTCACGATGCCGACTCGGGCGAGATCTACGTTCCTCTCGCGCACGTCGCGGACGGAGCGAAGCACGGCAGGTTCGAGATCTACAACAGCCCGCTCTCGGAGATGGCGGTCCTCGGGTTCGAGTACGGGTACAGCACGGCCGCCGAGGACACGCTGGTGTTGTGGGAGGCACAGTACGGGGACTTCGTGAACGTCGCGCAGCCGATCATCGACCAGTTCATCGCCGCCGATCGCGCCAAGTGGGGACAGGATTCATCGGTGGTTCTTCTCCTGCCGCACGGATACGAAGGGCAGGGGCCGGAGCACTCGAGCGCGCGGCTTGAAAGATTTCTCCAGCTCTGCGCCGAGGGAAACCAGCGCGTCGCGTATCCCTCGACTCCGGCGCAGTACTTTCACATTCTGAGACGTCAGGCGGCGCTCACCGAGCGTCGTCCGCTTATTCTGATGCAGCCCAAGAGTCTGTTGCGGATGCCGGAAGCAGCCTCGAAGCTCAGCGAGCTGACGAGCGGCCAGTTCCGGCCGGTGATCGATGATCCGGTTGCGGCGCCGGCGCGCCAAGCGATAACGCGACTCGTGTTCTGCACGGGAAAGATCTACTACGATCTGGCCGTCAGGCGTGCTTCGCACGTGGCGATTGTGAGAATCGAGGAGCTGTATCCGTGGCCCGGAAGTCAGGTGGCTCAGATCGTCGATCTGTATCCCGCGATCGAAGAAGTCATCTGGGCGCAGGAAGAGCCGAAGAATCAGGGTGCGTGGCAGTACGTCGCGCCGCGACTGCGGATGTCGACGGGAAACGCGCTGCCGACCCGGTACATCGGCCGGCCCGATCGGGCGAGCCCCGCGGAGGGATACGCCGAAGTGCACAAGAAGGAGCAGGAGCGCATCGTGAACGAGGTGAATGCGCCGGTTCAGCAGGCATCGGGCGCGAAACGTCGCGGCATGGCGCTCAAATCCTGACCATAGATTTTCCGACAACCATGAAGATAGCGCCGCTCCAGAGCTCGGAGGCGCGCGCCCGTATGGCGGTGGCGACGCTTGCTTTGCTGGTTGCGGCGGTGCTGATGCCGCTCTCCGGTAGCGCGCAGGGAATACTTCCATCTGCTGCCAGCATTCGGGTGCAGAATGCGCCTGAGCGGATGCGAGTGCTGTGGATCGCTGCGCATCCGGACGATGAAGACACGCAGCTGATCGCGTGGCTCGCGCGGGGCCGTCGCGTCGAGACCGCTTATCTATCTCTTACCCGCGGCGACGGTGGCCAGAATCTGATCGGCAACGAGTTGGGGGAACAGCTGGGCGTGATTCGCACCGAGGAGCTGCTGGCGGCGAGGCGGATCGATGGAGCGCATCAATATTTCGCCCGCGGCTACGACTTCGGCTTCTCGAAAACGGCGGAGGAGACGCGTAAGCACTGGCCCCAGGATTCTCTGCTCAACGATGTAATGACCGTGGTGCGCGCGTTCAGGCCGCACATCGTGATAACCACATTTTCAGGAACGCCGCGCGACGGACACGGGCACCATCAGGTCTCGGCCGTTTTGGCGAAGCAGGCCTACGACCTGGCGGCGGATACGATACGTTTTCCGGTGAAGGAGTTCGGGAGGGCCTGGACTCCGCTCAAGTTTTATCGTCTCGCGCTTTTCTCTCCCCAGGACAGGACTATTGCCATCAACGTCGGGGAGTACGATCCGAATCTGGGATTGTCGTATCAGGAGATCGCGGCGGACAGCCGGTCGCAGCACAAGTCGCAGGGGCAGGGGACACTGCGTCGAAAGGGAGTGGTGTGGGATTACCTGACTCGCGTGGATTCGCGGGTTCCCGCGCCGCCGGCCAATGAGGAGAAGTCGATCTTCGCGGGACTCGACACGACAAGGCTACTCGTCCAGGACGGAAGAATCACACCGCCGGACCGCCCGCCCAGTGTCGAAATGGAGGCCGTAGCAGACAGACAGGCGCTTGCCCTTGGGGATGTCGCGCAGGTGACGCTCACGATCTACAATCGCGGACGCGTGCCGGCTCAGTTCAGCCACTTACTCGGCGACATAGTCACTGGCAGGACACTTCTCCCCGACTCGAGCTATCGCTGGGTCGAAGGATACCGTGGCAACGAGATCACACAGCCCTGGTGGCTGGCGCAGCCGAGGAACGGCGATCTGTTCACGCCTCGCATAGACGGGCTGTCCGAAGACGAGCGAAGCAGGAAGGAATGGGAGCGCGCAGACGTCACCGTCAACGGACGAACATTCGTGCTTGCTGCTCCAATTGTCTACCACTATGTCGATCGTGTTCGCGGCGACGTTCAGCGTCCGCTCATAGTCGCGCCCGGAATCTCGATCACTCTCGATCAGGCGACGACCACGATTCGCGCGAGCGTGCCATCGAGTCAGGTAATCAAGGCGACACTGCGATCGGCTTTGAGCGCTCCCGCACCGGTAACGGTTTCTTTGGCACTACCTCGAGGACTTACTGGCGACTCATTGCAGCGCACGGTCCAGATGGAGCCAGGATCCACCCGGGCTCTCGCATTCAAGGTGAGAGGAGCGCTGCCGCGCGGGATGCATTCGATCAAAGCAGTCGCATCGGCGAATGGTGTTTCGTACCAGTCAGGCTACATCCCGATCGAGTATCCGCACATCAATCCCCAGCGGATCTACCGGCCTTCGACGATCAGCGTCAATGCCGTCGACGTCGCCGTCCCGGCGCGAGTCAACGTCGCGTATGTGCCCGGAGTCGGAGACAACGTCGCGCCGGTGCTCCAACAGCTCGGCGTTCCACTCACGATCCTCGACCCGGACGATGTTCCCCAGGCGGATCTGAGCCGGTTCACTACAATCGTCGTCGGGCCGCGCGCGTATCAGGCAAGCCAGACGCTGATCGACAACAACGAGTACTTGTTATCATACGTACGCAACGGCGGCCGGCTCGTCGTACAGTACGGACAGGGCGAGATGCAGAGGCCGGGAATCATGCCTTATCCGATCACCCTCCAGCAGCGCGCCGAGCGGGTGACGGATGAAAACGCGCCGGTGACTTTCACTGATCCGCAGTCGCCCCTGCTCAATGCGCCAAACAAGATCACGCAGGATGATTTCCAAGGTTGGGTGCAGGAGAGGGCGACGTACATGCCGTCGACGTTCGATCCCCACTATCGTAGCCTGCTGTCGATGAACGATCCTGGCGAGCCGGCGAATCGCGCGGCCATTCTCGCCGCACCGTATGGGCGCGGGACGTACATCTACGTTCCGTTGGCGCTCTTCCGTCAGCTGCCCGCCGGCGTTCCCGGTGGTGC
This sequence comes from Gemmatimonadales bacterium, assembly GCA_038227135.1. Lineage (GTDB taxonomy): Bacteria > Gemmatimonadota > Gemmatimonadetes > Gemmatimonadales > Gemmatimonadaceae > UBA4720. The sequence goes on along the minus strand of JBBRQC010000033.1, from coordinate 4,397 downwards.
GCGCATTTTCGCCAACCTCCTCGGCGGTAATACCATTCGATGAGGCTCCGCACCGCGGCTTTGGTGGTGGCGCTTACAGCTCTTCCCGCGTGCAGCTCGGACAATCGGAAGGTTCTGATCGTCTACTCACCGCACGGAAAGGAGCTGCTCGAGTATCTCGAGAAGGGGTTCGAGAAGGCCCACCCTGATATCGATGTGCAGTGGGTCGACATGGGATCTCAGGAAGTTCTCGAGCGCGTGCGGGCCGAGAAGCCGAATCCCCAAGCGGATGTGTGGTTCGGGGCGCCGGCTGAAGCGTTCGACAGGGCGACCAAGGAAGGCCTGCTTCAGCCGTACAAGCCGACGTGGGCGGCAGCGATCGATCCCGAGGGTCGTGAGGCGCGCGACAACTGGTACGGCACGTATCTCACTCCGGAAGTAATCGGCTACAACCGCGAGGCGGTGAAGGCAGCTGACGCGCCAAAGGACTGGGACGATCTCGTCGATCCGAAGTGGAAAGGGAAGATAGTGATTCGCGATCCGATCGCGTCCGGGACGATGCGCGCGATCTTCGGTGCGATCATGGTCAGGTCGATTGCGCGGACAGGCAAGCCGGACGCGGGCTATGAGTGGCTCCGGAAGCTGGATGCGAATACGAGAGAGTACACGCTGAACCCGACACTCCTCTACCAGAAACTGGGGAGGCAGGAAGGTGTGGTGACCATGTGGGACATGCCCGATTTCGCGACGCTCGAACAGCGGACCCGGATTCCGATCAAGTACGTCATTCCAGCGAGCGGAACTCCGCTGCTGGTGGATGGAATCGCCATCGTTCGCGGAAGCAAGCATCCCAAGGAAGCGGAGATGTACTATGAGTACGTCACGACTCCCGAAGCGATGATCGCTGCCGCAGATTCGTTTCTCCGCATCCCTGCCCGCAAGGACATTCCGGTATCGAAGCTTCCTCCATGGATCCGCGACGCGATGTCGCAGATAAAGCCGATGCCCGTCGATCGCGAAGTGATGGCCGCGCACCTCGACGAGTGGATGAAGTACTGGGACGCGAACATCAGGAACCGGGGACACCAGCAGTGACGGCCGCGCCGCAGGCGCGAGATGGTGCGGGAGTGCTGGCGCTCAATGGAGTGTCGCGCCGGTTCGGTGAGTTCGCAGCCGTTGACGATGTTTCGGTAGAAGTAGGTCCTGGAGAGCTCCTGGCGCTCGTTGGCGCGTCGGGCTCGGGCAAAACGACGACACTGCGTATCGCCGCGGGGTACGAGCAGCCGGATGCCGGAACTGTGACACTTGGCGGCGTGGACATAACTCGTGTTCCACCCGAGCGTCGCGGCTTCGGAATGGTCTTCCAGCACTACGCGCTCTTTCCCCACATGCCGGTAGAGGGCAATGTGGCGTTCGGTCTCGAGGCTCGCGGGGTGAGCAAGGCGGAGCGGCTCGAAAAAGCGCTCACCGCGCTCACATCCGTCGGATTGGGCGGCGCGGGAGATCGGGCGATCCAGTCGCTTTCCGGCGGCGAGCAGCAGCGAGTTGCGCTCGCCCGCGCTCTTGTAATCGAGCCGCGCGCGCTGCTTCTCGATGAGCCGCTCTCGAATCTCGATCCGACTCTGCGCCAGGCGATGCGCGACGATCTTCGGGCAATGCTTCGGCGTGTTGGAGTGCCCGCGCTGTTCGTGACTCACGATCAGGAGGACGCGTTCGCGATCGCTGATCGCATCGCGCTGCTGAAAAAGGGAAGGCTGCTCCAGGTCGGCACGCCGGAAGAGCTATACGAAGCGCCCGAATCGAGGGAGGTCGCCGCGTTCATCGGACGCGGGACAATGGTACCCGCTATCGATCGTGGCACTACGGCGTCGGTAACGATCGGCGGTCGGATGCACGAGCTGAAGGTGAATCGCCCGAAGGGAATGTCGCTGCCCTACGGCAAGGCATTCGTGGTGCTGCGCCCCGAGGCGCTGGAGCTCGTCGGCCAGGGCGGAAATTCGGCGTGGACGGGCCGCGTCGTGAATCGCAGGTTCGCGGGCGGGGTCATCGTGTATCGTGTCGAGCTGGCGGGTGGCGTCACGGTCGATGTCGAGTCCGCGTCGGGTAATGCGCACGAGGACGACAACGTCGCGGTGTCACCGACCAAAGGCCCATTTCCAATCGTGCCGGAATGAAATCGTCGTTCAGGCGACAGAGCTGGCTGATCGCGTTCCCGGTGATTCTGCTGCTGTTGTGGACGGTCGTCTATCCAAACGTAGCCGTGATTGCCGGCAGCTTCGAGAACGGGTTTGGCCATTGGCGCGAATTCGCAGCCAGCCCCGCCGACCATGAAGCGCTGTGGACCAGTCTGGTGATCTCTGTCGCGTCGGTATTCGCCTCGCTCGCCATCGGCGTTCCGCTCGCTTTCCTCCTCGGACGATTCGACTTTCCCGGGCGGCGGCTATTGCGCGCGGTCGCGACGCTGCCCGCTGCTCTGCCGCCGCTCGTTGGGGTGATCGCGTTCCTCTTTCTCTATGGAGAGAGTGGATTGGTCACGCGCATCGTGCAGCGCGTTCTCGGAATGCAGGAAGCGCCGTGGAGGCTCAAGGGAATCGGCGCGATCGTGTTCGTTCACGCGTACACGATGTACGTCTACGTGTTTCTGTTCGTGTCGGCTGGTCTCGAGCGATTCGATGCAACACTCGATGAGGCGGCGTCCGGACTCGGCGCGAGCACCTGGCAGAGGCTGAGACGCGTGACACTTCCGCTTCTGATGCCCGCCGTTGCCGGATCCGCCCTTCTCGTCTTCATGAATGCCCTTGGCTCCTTCTCAGCCCCTTACGTTTTCGGAGGTGGGCTGCGGGTCTTGTCGACTCAGATACTGGCATCGAAGACGAATGGCGCTCTCGGCCTTGCTTACGTGGAGACAACGGTGCTGGCGCTGAGCGCTGTCGCCGGACTGTTGCTCTTCCGCTGGCTCGATCGGAAGCGGAAGTACACGCTGGCCAGCAAGGGAGGTCGCAAGCGCCGGGAGATTCGTTCGCGGCGAGTTCAGATCCTCACCAGCATTGCAGCGGCAATGATCGTGATCGCGCTGGTGCTTCCGCACTTGATGGTAGTGCTCGTCTCCTTTGCGCGCGATGGCGCCTGGACGACGCAGGTGCTCCCACCCGAGTACACGTTCGAGAATTACCGGCGTCTCTTTTCGGAGAGCGAGTTGTGGCGTCCGATAACGAACAGCGTCTCGATGGCGCTCGTCGCAACGGCGGCGAATCTCGTCGTCTGTTTTCTTGCCGCCTATCTGATCGTGTTCCGGAGATTCGCCGGACGAGGATTGCTCGAGCTGCTGGTCGCACTTCCGTGGGCGATTCCGGCGACGGCGATCGCGCTTGGGCTGGCGGCAACGTTCAACACGAACGACCTGTTCACGGGTCGCATTCTCCTCGTGGGAACGTTCTGGATCCTGCCATTGGCGTATTTCATACGAGACATTCCGCTGGTCGCGTCGGCGGTAGAGGGTTCGCTGCGACAGATGGACGCGTCGCTGGAGGATGCGGCACGGGGGTTAGGCGCCAGCTGGCTGCTGACAATGCGACGTGTGATCCTGCCTGCGGCGCGCCCGGGACTCGTCGCCGGCGGATTGCTAGCGGCAGTGACTGCTGTCGGTGAATTCGTGGCTAGCGTCGTACTCTACACTCACTCCAACCGCCCGATCTCGATGGAGATTCTCGCCCAGCTGCGCGCTCTGGCTTTCGGCACGGCGGCCGCGTACAGTGTGCTGCTGATCTTTCTGGTGCTTCTGATGACGCTCGCTGCCCGATCCTTCGAGGAAAGACTTGCCTGACATGCCGCCGCGTCCGCGCGTCGTGATCATTGGCGGTGGATTCGGAGGCATTGCCGCCGCCCACGCGCTCAGGCGGGCGAACGTCGATATAACGCTGATCGACAGGACCAACCACTTCATCTTCCAGCCGCTGCTCTATCAGGTGGCGACGGCTGCGCTCGCCCCGAGTGATATCACGGCGCCGATTCGCTGGATTCTGAGGAGCCAGAGGAATACCGAAGTTCTCATGGCCGAAGCGCGGGAGATTGATACGAGCCGGCGGGTCGTGCGTGTAGACGATGACCTGCGAGAGCTTCCCTACGACTATCTGATCGTCGCGCCCGGATCGCGTCACAGCTATTTCGGCCACGACGAGTGGGAGCCGTTCGCACCCGGTCTGAAAGCCATCGAAGATGCCTCCGAAGTTCGGCGACGGTTTCTCCTTGCGTACGAGCTCGCGGAAAAATCGGAAGATCCGAAGGAGCAGGGTGAGTATCTCACTTTCGTGATCGTCGGCGGTGGACCCACCGGTGTCGAGCTCTCGGGGGCAATTCCATTCATTGCCAGGAAAGCGCTGGTGTCGGAATTCCGGCGAGTTGACACCCGTCGCACCCGT
>JBBRQC010000032.1:0-30866 GCA_038227135.1 Gemmatimonadales bacterium | reverse complement strand
GACGAGCTGGTGCGCTACATCCGCTACTACAATACGATCCGGCTGCACTCAGGACTCGACTACCAATCACCTCTTGCCTTCGAACGGCAGGCGGCGTAAAACCATCCGTGTCAACGAAAGTGGTGCAAGATCCCAAGCACTATTGGAAGCTGTACGTCGCCGCAACGAGGGAAGGAACGCTATGGGAGCTGAGCGCCACTGGAAACTCGCCCTCGCCGAGCACGAAACCGCTGTGCGCGCGTTTCTCGCGGCCTGCGAGCGAGTCGCGCCCGGCGAATGGCAGCGTGCGCCCGCTCCCGGGAAGTGGTCGGCGGCTGCCGTCGTGCTGCACGTCTGCCGAGCCTATGAACTGGGTCGAGACGCAGCCGCGGGTGGTCCAGGTATGCGGCTGCAGGTTTCACCGCGCGTCGCGTGGTTTTCTCGGACTATGGTTTTGCCCGTAATCCTCGCCACCAAGCGCTTCCCGCGTGGTGTTGCCGCGCCCGCGGAAGTCGCACCTGATGGTGCGGAGGCGAGACTACTTACGCAGGACGCTGCCGCCGCGCGCCTGCAGCGCGTGGCTCACCAGGCTGCTCAGGCGTTATCACATGCGGCAGCCGAGCGCACGGCGCCCCCCATATCGCATGCGCATTTCGGTTCCATTACGCCGCACGCCGCATTGCGCCTGCTCAGTGCGCACACCTGGCATCATTGCCGCGGACTGGCGACGATATGAATCCAGCGATTCCCCGGGGGCCATCTCGGCGCGAGTTCCTGGCCGCGTCCGTGGCCGGTCTCGTCGGACTCGCACGCGACTCCGATCGTCTCGCGAAGCGGGAGGAGACGCCATTGGACGGTGATCTCCTCTACGTCGGGACGTACACTGAAAGCGGCAGTCGTGACGGAATCCATCTCCTCCGGATGGACCGCCGCTCGGGTAACCTGCGGCGAGTCGCTTCGGTCGACGCTGGCGCGAACCCATCGTTCCTGGCCATCCACCCGAACGGCCGCGTTCTCTACGCCGTGAATGAGACAGAGAAGTACAACGGGAAGGCGAGCGGTGCAGTCAGCGCCTTCGCGATCGCGCGCGATACTGGCGCTCTCACGCGACTCGATCAGCAGCCGTCGGAAGGTAGTGCGCCTTGCTTCGTGAGTGTGGACCGTAGCGGTCGGGTCGCGCTCGTTGCCAACTACTTTGGGGGCAGTGTCGTGCTCCTTCCGATCCAGACGGACGGATCACTGGGTCCGGCGACGCAGGTGGTTAAGCACACCGGCAGCGGGCCGAATTCGGAGCGTCAGGCTACACCACACGCGCACTGCATCCTTGCCGACCCGTCCAACCGTTTCGTGCTCGCCGCGGACCTCGGCGCCGACCGCGTGTTCCTCTACCGTCTCGACCCCGAAGGCAATTCATTGCAACACGTCGAAGGCGGCGACGCTGTCATGCGCTCTGGCGCCGGGCCGCGACACATCGCCTTCCATCCAAAGCTACCGCTGGTGTTCGTCACCAATGAGCTCGATTCCACGGTGGCCACGCTTCGCTTCAACGCCCTGCGCGGCGCGCTTACTGTTATCGACACTCTTTCAACTGTCCCCGCCGGCTGGAAGGGCACGAACTACCCCGCCGACATCCACGTCGCACCGTCGGGGCGCACGTTGTACGTGTCGAACCGCGGGCACAACAGTCTCGCCGTCTTTTCGGTAGCGGAGTCAACGGGCGCGCTCACGCTGGAGCAGGTGGTCTCCACGGACGGTGACTGGCCGCGCAATTTCAGCGTCGATCCGAGCGGCCGGTGGCTCCTTGTCGCCAACCAGCGGTCTCACTCGATTGTCGTGTTCGGGCGCGATCACGAGAGCGGCCGGTTGACGCCAACGCGTCAGCGGATCGCACTACAGAGTCCAGTATGCCTGCGGTTCCACTCGCACGTATTACGATCTTTAACGCAGCGACTGTGATGGATCGCTCGACGTACCGGGAGCCGTCGCTATCGCCGGTTGGTATTCAACACGTGATCGTGAATGGTGTGTCAGTGGTCGCCAACGCGCGGGCGGTCGAAGGAGTCGCGCCGGGGAAGGCAGTACGCGCACCCATGCAACGGGCGCCGTAGACATCGATGCTCAAACGAATTGGTGTTGCCCTCGGCCTCCTCGCCGTCTGTGTGGTCTCGGTTCTCCGCGTTGCGCGGCCCCCGCGCGCCGTTCCCGCGACGAGCCCCGATACGGTATTCTCCGCGCAGCGGGCGATGCGCCACGTCGAGCAGATCGCGCAGCGACCGCATTCGATGGGTTCGGCGGATCACGATCGTGTGCGCGATTACATCCTCGGCCAACTCTCCGGGCTCGGACTCCAACCGCGAGTCCAGCAAACAACCGCGATCGGCACTCGTTACCGGGAAGCGGGACGCGTCCAGAACATTCTTGCCCGCCTTGCCGGCAGCGACGCGCACGGGAAGGCGGTTCTCATCATGGTGCACTACGACGGTGTCGAGGCTGGACCGGCTGCGTCTGACGACGGCGCCGGATCCGCCGCGCTGCTCGAATCGCTCCGCACGTTACTTGCACGCAAGCAGCCGTTAGCGCACGACATCGTCGCGCTGTTCACCGACGGCGAGGAAGCGGGACTGCTCGGCGCCGCGGCATTCGTGCGTGAGGACCCATGGGCGAAAGACATTGCCGCCGTGCTCAATTTCGAGGCCCGCGGAACGAGCGGTCGTTCCTTCATGTTCGAGACGGGTCCGGGCAATCTCGACGCCGCTCGAGCGCTGCGTACCGCCCATGACGCGACGGCAGGATCGGTCTACGCAACGATATATCGCACGCTGCCAAACGACACCGACCTTTCCGAGCTCGCCGTCCTCGGCCTGCCCGCGCTCAACTTCGCGTTTGCGGACGGCGTCGAGCGCTACCATACCAGTCGCGACGACGTCGCTCATTTGAACCGAGGGAGTCTGCAGCATCACGGGTCGCAGATGCTCGCGATGGCGCGTACGTTCGGCACCGAGCCGTTACCGCGCGCGCGTACCGGCGATGGCGTGTTCTTCGACCTGCCGATTGTCGGCCTCGTGGTCTATCCGCAAGGGCTCGAGCTTCCCCTGGCGATTCTGGCGTTAGTGCTCGTCGGAGCGCTCGTTGTTCGCGACAGAAAGGGATTGGGCGCGGGCGTGCTCGCGGCGCTGATCGCCGTTGTGCTCTCGGGGGCCGTGGGGTGGATGGTTGGTCGGATGCTAGACGGGCCCGCTGTCTGGAGCGGGTGGTATGCGACAGCAATCGTGCTGTTCTCCCTGTCGGTGACGGCGGCGTGCTATACGGTTGCCGAGGGATGGTCAACGCCGCGCGGGCTCCACGTTGGCGCTCTCGTCGTATGGTTGGTCCTCGGATTGGCGCTCGCCGTGCAAGTCCCGGGTGTCAGCTACCTCTTCATCTGGCCTCTGCTGTTCGCCGCGGTCGCGGCGCTATTCGCGCGCGGCCGCGAGGTGAGCGACTGGGTGGCCTCAGTCGTGACCCTGCTCATTCTGGTCGGTTTCATTTATGGTGTCTCGGTGATAATGCTCGGCGTCACCGGTATCGGCGCGATCGCGCTCTGTGTGGTGGCGTCGCTCGTCGCACTTCTGCTCGCGCCGCAGCTCGAGCTCGTTGCCGGCGACACACCTTGGTCGGCCGCGATGTGGCTCGCGGGTGCGGGCGTCGTGTGTGTCATCATTGCCGCTCTAACGGTGCATCCGAGCGCCGACCATCCACTGCGGAGCGCACTCGTGTACGCCGAGAACGCCGATTCGGGCGACTCCTGGCTCGGTACGCTGGGTAGCTCGACTGATGCGTGGACGCGCGGCGCGATCGGCGAACGGACGTCCGGGCCCGCGTGGACGACGCGCCTGTCCGACAACGTCAGCCGCTTTACCGGCCGAAAGGTCGAGCGCGTCCCGCTCGACGCTCCAAACGCCTCGCTGGTCCGCGACACGCTGATCGCGGGAGCCAGGCACGTCGTACTCCGTGTTACCGCGCCCGCAGGCACCACCGGGTTGGTGATGCGCGCGCGTGGCGCCAAAGTTCTCTCGTCGTCGATCGACGAACGAGCCGTCGATACGACGCGATACCGTTCGCGCGCGCGGGATTGGGTCATGGAATACTGGGCCGTTCCCGATACGGGCGCGATCGTCGCGCTCTCGATTCCCCGAGACGGCCATATAGACTTCGATCTTGCAGCGCGACGACCCGGCATTCCGCCAGCTAGCGGGGTGACTATTCCCCGGCGTCCCCCATACATCGTTCCCAGTCAGACTGGGGACGTAAGCATTGTATACCGGCACTGGCACTTTTGAGTTTGGCGGATTCTCTACGATCGGACGGCCCCGCAAGCACGTCTACTATCGTAGTGCGAGCACTGGTGCTATTTGACGCGCGGCTCACCTTCGAAGCTTGCCGTCAACACGGCAAACAGGAACTGGTCGCCCGTTGCATCGGGATTCCTGAACACGAGATACACATCATGCAACCCCGACGTGGGCTGGAGCACGGTACGAAGCTGTGACGGTCGTGCGCGCGGGTCGGCGTTCGGACTAATCAACTCGCTTACGCCGAGCAGTGCGCCGCTCGGCGAGTCGAGACGTACTTCGATTTTTCCGCCCTTCGCCTGGTATTGAGTTGGCGCAGCCGCCGAGAAGACCACCGCGGCGACGCCTGTCAGGTCAATCTGCTTAAACGCGACCGACGCGCCCGACCTGTTCACGACAGTGACCGGGACCGGCAGGTCCGGCGCGCTCTGCTTTCGCACTCCCTGCGAGAGCTCACCGGCCGCGACGACCACGCTCGGCGAGTGGAGGACGATCTCCTTGTCCTTCGTGATCGCGGGCATGCCGTTCGCGCCGCGGTCCGTGTACTCCGCGCGCAGAACCAATACGCCTTGTGGCGCATCGCCCGACCCGGCGGGCGGGACATACGCGCCCCTGTCAGAGAGCGAAGGCGCGCTCGTCTTCGCATCGGCGAGACTCATGATATAGGCGAGGATTGCCGAGCCCTGCGCGTCGGTGAGCGTGGGGTGCGCTGGCATCGTGACCTTGCCCCAGACGCCGGATCCTCCTTCCCGGATCTTGCGAACGAGACGTGCCGTCGCCGTGCTGTCGTCGTGATACTTTCGCGCAACATCCACGTACGCGGGGCCGATGGATTTTCTGTTCAGCTGGTGGCAGGAGAGGCAGTCGCTCCCCTCGATCAGTCTTCTTCCCGTCGCGTGCGCGCTCTCATTCGAGCGAGTCACGTTCGGCGTTCCGCTCGGCGCGAGCCCCTCTTTCAGGTAATGCGCGCTCACACTCACTCGGCGCGCCGGGATGGTTCCGTTCCGCAGCGAGCCGTCCTCGCTATCCACCACACGCGTGGCGTACCGCACCGGAATCCCGGGGAAGAAAAACGTGCGGTTGCTGCCAACGAGATCGATATCGACGTTGGGTGGCTCGTTACCAGCCGCGATCTGCACGGCCGTGGTGGAGCTCGCACCGTGAGGATCGATCGCCGTGAGTGACGCCGTGTACGCACCCGGCTGGGTAAAAGTGAACGACGGGTTGGGTTCGACCAGTCGCTGTAACACTGTCCCGTCTCGGCGCGAGATAGTCCACACGTAGCGGAGCGAATCCTCGTCGAGGTCCATGGTGCCGGCCGACGACAGCTTCACACTCATCGGGAGCGCCCCGGCCGGCCGATCGACCGCTACGGCCACGATTGGCTTCCGATTGCCCGCGTTGTACTCGATGCGCACGAGGCGAGCGTCGTCGTTGCCCTTGAACCAGGCGGTTCCGTACTCGAGAACATATAAGTCCCCGCTCGGCCCGAACTCCATTTCGATTGGAGCGCTGAACTTCGCGGTTGGCATGAACCGCTCGATGGAGACGAGGTCTCCCTTCGTATCCATGGACACCGACATGATCCAGTGGCGCATGAATTCGTAGATGAAGAGCTTTCCATCGTAGTACTGCGGGAAAGGTCTCGCCGCGGCTCGGAAATCATCACGGTGGAAAACGGGACCAGCCGCCGCAGCGCGTCCCCCGCTGCCGACGATCGGGAATTCCGGTGACGGCGCGTACGGATACCATATGTAAGCGCCACGCGCAGACGGAAGGTCGGTGAGACCGGTGTTGTTGGGCGAGCGATTGACCGGATGCGCGGGATCGAACTGCTCCCCTGCCTGAATCGCGGCCGAGTCGATCACCGTCGTCTTGTAGTACGCCTGGTTGTTGCCGACGAAGTATGGCCATCCGTAGTTACCGGCGCTGCGTGCCTGGTTGATTTCGTCGTAGCCGCGTGGGCCGCGTCCAACGGAGTCAACGTTCGCATCGGGACCGACCTCGCCCCAGTAGAGAAACCCGGTGTGAGCGTCGAGCGAGATCCGGTATGGATTGCGATGACCCATCGTATAGATCTCGGGGCGCGTCTTAGCAATGCCTGGCGGAAAGAGGTTTCCTTCCGGGATGGTGTAAGTACCATCGGGCTCTGGATGGATACGGATGATCTTTCCACGCAGGTCGTTGGTGTTCGCGGACGATTTTTGCGCGTCCCACGGCATGCGACCCGGCCGTTCGTCGATGGGCGCGTAGCCGGTGGCGAAGGGATTCGAGTTATCGCCCGCCGAGACGTAAAGGTTGCCCTTGCCATCGAAAGCGATAGAGCCGCCGGTGTGACAACATTTCAGGCGCTGCGTTCCCACCTCGAGGAGAATCTTTCGCGAGCCCAGGTCGAGCGAGTCTCCCGTCATCTGATAGCGAGCGAGCACGTTCTTCGGCTCGGGGCCGGCGGGCGAGTAATACACGTAGATCCAGCCGTTCGTCGCGAAGTTGGGATCGGCGGCGAGTCCGAGCAGGCCGTCCTCCGCCTGACTGCTGTCCGCGTATTTCGTGCTGACGGGACTCGTCCCGATCCGTTTCACGCGACCGGTGGCCGGCGAATACAGGTTGACGTAGCCGTGTCGCTCGATGAAGAGCACACGCTCGCCTGGAAGCACGGCGAGCTCGACCGGCTCGTCCAGCTTCTCGGCGAGAACAACCTTGGTGAAGCGGTTCTCCTCTGGCCGCGCGCGACTGAAGTCCACTTTTCCCGTACCCATCGCGTAGCGCAATCCACCGAGGAGATGCTGCAGGAAGAGCGGCTCTGAGAAGGTCGCCTCGGTGTGACCCATATTCGTGTACCACGCACGGCCACCATCGAAGTCGTGATACCAGCTCATTGGATGGTGGTCGCCGTTCGTCCCGCCCTCGTAACTCTTTTCGTCGATGTCTACGAGGACGTGGATCGTCGGATCGATCGACTTGAAGTTGTAGAACTCGTCCTCGCGATCCCAGCGATCGGGCAGCCCTTCTGTGGAAGGGTGACTCTTGTCGAGCACGCGGAACGTGCCTTTGCGAACGTTGGGATTGTTTGGATGGCTGGTGAACCAGGCGCCGGCGAGTCTGCCGTACCAGGGCCAGTCGTACTCCGTGTCGGTGGCGGAATGAATTCCCACGTAGCCGCCGCCAGCCTGGATGTAGCGCTCGAAATCGTCCTGCTGGGCGGCGTCGAGTACGTCGCCGGTGGTGTTCAGGAAGACGACTGCGCGGTATTGCGCGAGGTTCTTCGAGGTGAACGCCCCGGCGTCTTCTGTCGCGTCGACAGAGAATCCATTTTGCTGTCCCAGCTTCCGAAGAGCGTCGAGTCCAACTCCGATGGAGCTGTGGCGGTATCCGGCCGTCCTGGAAAAGACGAGTACGCGAGAATCCTGACTGCGTACGGCGGCCGGGATGCAGAGCGAAGCGAGCAGAAGCGCGAGCGTGACGAGTCGGTGCATGTGCGGTCAGGCGAGTGGTGACGACCAGCGGACGGCGGCACGCCAATCTGCACTACCGCCGCCGCTGTGGACAGAGGGTCCGGGCCTAGCGCGCCACCCGCGCGGTCAACGCGTTGAAAGCTCCACGCCGATCCCGCTCCACGTCGTACCGGGCCACTGTCCTCCCAAGCGCCAGGCCACCGTCATTGTCGAAGCGATAGTGAATCCCTCCGTGCGAACGTGGCACACGCCGGGCATCTTTCTCCTCCTGAGCCCTTCCCTCTTCGATGTCGGAGGCCGCATGCCGCACGGCAAAATCTGCTATCTGGAAATACCCGCAAAGACCGCCCAGGCCTCCGCTGACTTCTACAGCGGTATTTTCGGTTGGAAGGTGAGGAAACGTGGAGATGGGGCGCTGGCGTTCGATGACACCGGCGGCGTCAGCGGCATATGGGTCAAGGAGAGCGATCGGACACCTGATGAGCGCACGCGAACGTACATCATGGTAGATGACATTACCGACGCCTTGAAGCGGATCGAGACAGGGGGTGGGCGGGTGATGACGCCCCGCACCGAAATCGGCTCCGGAGTTGGCGCCTTTGCGTTGTTCGCGGATCCTGTGGGGAACGAGTTCGGTCTATACGAGGAACCCCGCCCCTGAGCGTACGAGATGGCCGGGACGTTCGACGGCAAGGCCCGTGACGATCAACGTATCAGACAGTAGCAGCGATCTTGGCCTCCTCCTCATTCATCTCCGCCAGGATGTCGCCGAACAGTGGAGTGCTCAGGTAGCGCTCGCCGGTGTCAGGAAGCATGCAGAGGATCGTCGTTCCCTTGGGCGCGTCGGCAGCGATCTCGAGCCCCGCGGCGAAAGTCGCACCCGCTGAGACTCCCACGAAAATCCCCTCCTTCTGCGCCAGCTGTCTGCTCGTCTGCATCGCCTGCGGGCCCGGAATCGTAATGACACGGTCGACCAGCTTCATCTCCAACGCGTCGCCGGTGAGCTTCGGAATGAAGTCCGGGCTCCAGCCCTGAATCGGGTGTGGCTTCCACGCCGGATGCCGAGCAGCGGCTGATCCGTCCGGGTTCCGCTCCTGCGGCGTCTTGCTCGTCACCATTGCAGCGTCCGCTGGCTCGGAAAGAACGATCTTGGTCTCGGGCCGCTCCTTGTCGAGAACGCGGCCAACTCCTTTGAGGGTGCCACCGGTTCCGAACCCGGTCACCCAGTAATCCAGCCGCTCGCCGGCGAAATCTTCAATGATCTCTCGCGCCGTCGTCTTCGAGTGGTAGTCCGCGTTCGCTTCGTTCTCGAACTGGCGCGTGTAGAACCAGCCATTCTTCTTCGCCAGGGCGACGGTCCTTTTCACCATTCCCGTCGCTCCTTCCGGAGCTGGGGTCAGTATCACTTTGGCGCCGAGGAAGCGCATCAATTTGCGGCGCTCAATGCTGAACGATTCCGCCATGGTCACTACCAGCGGATATCCTTTCGCCGCGCACACCATCGCCAATCCGATGCCGGTGTTGCCACTCGTCGCCTCGATGACAGTCTGGCCGGGCTTGAGCTGGCCCTTCCGCTCTGCGTCCTCGATGATGCCGAGTGCGAGCCGGTCTTTTACGGAGCCGAGAGGGTTGAACGCTTCGATCTTGACGTAGACATTGACGTTCGCCGGCGCGAGTTTGTTGATCTTGACGACAGGCGTGTGGCCGACAGTTTCGAGGATGCTGGCGAATTTTGCCATGGTCTTGTGTCCGACGACTGTTGAAGTTTGGTCGCGGGGCGATCGCGAATTGGTTGTCATATAAAGTACTACGAATTCCAGACGGCAGAAACAACGCCGAGCTGGCTCAGTCGGGCCGCAAACCGCCAATCGTCTGTGACGTGATTGACTGGGTCGACGCAGGGGACGGAGGATCCGCGTGATGCGAATCGGAAGTGGCGAGCACACCTTCGAGTGGATCGAGAACTGGGCGGTAATTCCAGACACGCCTGAGGGCAGGGCGGATGGTCGCACGCACGGTGTCGTCGTCACGCGCGACGGGCGAGTGATCGTGCTCCACCTGGGCAATCCAGCGGTTCTCGTTTTCAATGCTGACGGAGCGCTGGTTGATTCCTGGGGTGATCGCTTTCCCGGAGCGCACGGTCTGGCGCTGGTCGAAGAGGGCGGGACCGAGTATCTGTGGCTGACCGACTACAAAACCGGCGAGGTCGTGAAGACCACGCTCGGCGGCGAGACAGTCCTTTCGCTTCCCTTTCCGAATCTCAAAGGGTACGACGACCCCAAATACGCGCCGACCTGGGTTAGCGTATTCGAGGAAAGATTCGGGGGTAACGGCGATATCTGGGTCGCTGATGGTTACGGAGCTGCCTACGTCCACAGATACGACCGGGCGGGAAACTATCTGAGCAGCATGGATGGAACGACGGGCGCGGGACGATTTCGACACCCGCACGGTGTGTACGTCGACACGCGAAAGAAGGAACCAGAGGTCTACATAGCAGACCGGATGAACCGCCGGGTTCAGGTCTACGATCTCGATGGAACGTTCAAGAGACTGCTGTCCGACACAGTGGACACCAGCGCCTGCGCGTTCATACCACATGGCGACTTCACTTTGATCCCCGAAGCCCCTTACCGCGCGCGTCTTACGATCCTCGATCCGGACGACCGCGTGGTCGCGACGCTCGGCGAGAACGATCAGGCCTGCGCCCGTCCGGGTTTCCCCAATGACCGCGTGTTGGTTGAGCCGGGACGTTTCGTCACTCCGCATTCGGTAGCTACCGACGCGGACGGGAATCTCTATGTTGTCGAATGGATCACTGGTGGCCGCATTACGAAACTCGCTCGATAAAACCCTTCGTCCAAGGATGACCACGCCATGCTGCGATATCTGATTCTGTTGCTGACACTCATTCTGCCAGGTGCTTCCAACACCAATCCGTCAGCATTCTCACGGCTGCCGGCAGTGAATGATCGAATCCTCGGCCGGTGGGACATCTCCATCAGCACTCCTGATGGAGTCAAGCCATCGTGGCTGGAGGTCGAGCGATCCGGTCGCGACGCTGTGGTGGGTCGCTTCGTTGGAGTTTTCGGGAGTGCCCGACCGGTAGCTGGAATCGTTGTGAACGCGGATTCACTGAGCTTTTCGATTCCTCACCAGTGGGAAGCTGGGGACGGCGAGCTTAGCGTCACGGGAAAGGTGCAAGGCAGTGGCCTCGCGGGCATGATGACGTTCCCCGACGGAAAGAGCTATTCGTGGACCGCGGTGCGCACTCCGCGTCTCAACCGCTCGACGCCCAGGTGGGGGGCGCCGATCCGCCTGCTGCACGCGAATGACCTGGGCGGCTGGCACTCCAGTGGAGCCTCGAATCAGTGGACGGTCACCAACGGCGTGCTCAGCAGTCCGCGCTCAGGAACGAATCTGGTGACGGATCGCAAGTTCGAGGACTTCAAGCTGCACGTCGAATTTCGCTATCCAAAGGAGAGCAACAGCGGCGTTTACCTGCGCGGGCGGCACGAAGTGCAGATCCAGGACGATTACGGCAATGAGCCGTGGAACGACCGGTTCAGCGCCATTTACGGGTTCATTGAGCCGAGTGTGATCGCCGCGAAACCCGCGGGCCAATGGCAGTCGTACGACATCACGCTCGTCGGACGAATGGTTACCGTGGTCGCGAATGGTCGGCAGGTCATCTGCAATCAGGAGATTCCCGGGATCACGGGAGGCGCGCTGGACAGCGATGAAGGGGCGCCCGGTCCGCTGTTTCTGCAGGGGGATCACGGGCCGGTCGAGTACCGAAACATCGTGATCACACCAGCCAGGTAATCGGATAGGATTGGCGCCCGCGTTCGATGAGCTTGCCGCGTCGAGTCTTCCAACAACGAAGCTGTGATTAGCGGCGAGCATAAAGAGCTGCGTTGGTTTCCCCTTGGCGAGATCGATAGCTTGAGGATGCCCGAAGGCTACAAGGCGTCGATCCGATCCTGGTCGGGGAAGAGTTCGCGTTCAGCATCCGGAACAAGCTGATGGCCCATCAGTGCCTTCACGTCGTACTCGTCGCGCTTCGTATTTTTTGGGTGTAAGATTTGGCTTCATGAAACCCAAAGAACTCACCATCCGCGCGCTGATCCTCGGCGCCCTCATCACGACGGTCTTCACCGCGGCCAACATCTACCTTGGCCTCAAGGTCGGCCTCACTTTCGCCTCGTCGATCCCGGCGGCCGTGATCTCGATGGCGATTCTGAGTGCATTCAAGGACTCGTCGATCCTCGAGAACAACATTGTCCAGACCGTTGCCTCGGCGGCCGGCACACTCTCGGCGATCATCTTCGTGCTGCCGGGACTGGTGATCGTCGGCTGGTGGACGGAATTCCCCTTCTGGCAGTCCTTCTTCATCTGCCTCGCCGGCGGTGTGCTCGGTGTGCTGTTCACGATCCCGCTCCGGCGCGCGCTGGTGACGAACTCCGACCTGCCCTACCCCGAAGGAGTCGCTGCCGCCGAGGTGTTGAAGGTTGGATCGGGCACGCGCGGCGAGACGAAAGACGAGACGGGTGAAGCGAGAGAAGGACTCACCGCCGTCATACTCGGCTCCGTCGCCTCGGCGGGGCTCGCGATAATTGCGGCGACGCGCGTTGCCGGCGCTGAGCTCAACGGCTTCTTCCGCATCGGCGCGACGGCCTCGAGCGGCTACAACTTCGCGTGGTCGCTCGCGCTGCTCGGCGCGGGCCACCTCGTTGGACTTTCTGTTGGTATGGCGATGCTGGTCGGTGGCGTGATCTCGTGGGGGATCGCCGTGCCGATCCTGACGTCGATGCAGCCAGCGGCAGCGGGTGTGTCACTGGCTGACCACACGATCGCGATCTGGCGCATGCAGGTGCGGTTCATCGGCGCGGGCACGATCGCCGTCGCCGCGGTTTATACGCTGATAAGGCTGGCCAAGCCCGTAGTGGGCGGACTTGTGAGCACTCTCGTCGCTTCTCGTGCCGTGGCCACAGCGGACGATCGCGATCGTGAT
Organism: Gemmatimonadales bacterium; assembly: GCA_038227135.1. Lineage (GTDB taxonomy): Bacteria > Gemmatimonadota > Gemmatimonadetes > Gemmatimonadales > Gemmatimonadaceae > UBA4720. The sequence goes on along the minus strand of JBBRQC010000032.1, from coordinate 18,087 downwards.
ATCCCGCCCTCATGGATTTACGCGCTGACGGCCGTATGCATGGTGATCACAGCGTGGCTCGCCTGGACCTTCGCGCGGTCGACCGTCCTCGCGCCAAGTGCCATGAAGCTGACGCTGATCGCGATTCCGTTCGTTCTGATCATCGGCTTCGTGATCGCGGCAGTGAGCGGCTACATGGCTGGACTGATCGGCGCGTCCAACAGCCCGATCTCGGGCGTAGGCATTCTGTCCATCGTTATCTGCGCGTCGCTGATCACGCTCGCGGTGTCGCCGACGGATGAGACGCGCCACGCGCTGGTGGCGTTCGCGCTGTTCGTGACGGCGATCGTCTTTGCGTGCGCGACGATCTCGAACGACAACCTGCAGGACCTAAAGACGGGCCAGCTCGTCGGCGCCTCACCGATGCGTCAGCAGATCGCGCTCATCGTCGGTGTCGCCGCGGGCGCGTCAGTGATTCCGTTCGTGCTGAATCTGCTTGCCAAGGCGTATGGCTTTGCCGGGGCTCCGAACATCGGGGTGGTCGCGGCGAATCCGCTGCCGGCGCCTCAGGCAACGCTCATTTCTGCCCTCGCGCAGGGCGTGATCGGTGGCAGCCTCGAATGGAAGATGCTCGGCATCGGCGCGGCGGTTGGCGTCGGTCTCGTCGTTCTCGACGCCGCGCTCGGCGCAATGAAGAAATTGCGCATCCCACCGTTGGCGGTGGGCATTGGCATCTATCTGCCCATGTCGGCGACGTTTGCCGTGATAATCGGTGCGGTGATGTCTCACTGGTACGATGGACGTACCCGCTCGATGCCGAACCCGGATCGCGCCCAGCGACTGGGAACGCTGGTGGCGTCGGGATTGATCGTCGGCGAGAGCATCTGGGGAGTGATCAACGCCGGCCTGATTGTGGCGTTCTCGAAGGACGCGCCGATTGCGCTAGTCCCGGAGAGCTTTGCGCCTGCGCCCTGGCTGGGAGTGATCGGGTTTGTCGGCGCGATTGTGTGGTTGTACGGATGGATGCTGAAGCGATCGGCACTCGTCCGCTCGAGCTGATCTGACTATCGAAAACGCGTGGCCTCGTTCGACCTATTGTAGGCGGGCAGGAAAAGATCAAATGGGCCATGGTCCGCGAAGCGCTATGTAATCGGTCCCCTCCACCCCGCGTACGTATAAGGAACCACCTCTCCACCCCGCTGGTTATGGCGGCCTGCATGTTATGAGGATGACTGACGCGAACAACAATTGGAAGACCGGAACACGCATCGACGCATGAAGTCCACTGAGATCCTGATCGCGGGAGCCGGGCCGACTGGGCTCGTGCTCGCGATCTGGTTGACCCGGCTTGGCGTCAAGGTGCGGATCATCGACAAAGCCGCGGAAGCTGGCACCACTTCACGAGCGCTCGCGGTGCAGGCGCGCACCCTGGAATTCTACCACCAGGTTGGGCTGGCCGACGCAGTCGTCGCGGGCGGGGTCAAGATTGAAAATATCAATCTGTGGGTAAAAGGGCGTCGCGCAGCCCGCGTGCCGCTTCAGCGCACAGGGGAAGGCCTGACTCCTTACGCCTTCGCTCTCGTCTTTCCGCAGGACGCCCACGAGCGAGTGCTGATCGAGAAATTGACCGCGCTCGGTGTTCGAGTCGAGCGACAAACGGAGCTGCTGGGCTTCACGCAAAACGAAGCCGGAGTGACGGCGACCCTCCGGCGTCCCGACGGCTCAACAGAATCCTGCGGGGCATCGTATTTGGCGGGCTGCGATGGTGCGTCGTCAGCGGTGCGCGGACAGCTTGGTGTCGAGTTTCCGGGCGGTACTTATACAGGTCTCTTCTACGTCGCCGACATCGAAGGAAAGGGCGAGTCCGTTGACAACGACCTCCACGCCGATCTCGAGGACGCCGACTTTCTGCTTCTCTTCCCTCTCAAGGGAAAAGGGCGCGTCCGTCTGGTTGGAACGGTTCGCGATCTGCCCGAGCGCGATCACGGCAAGCTCGAGTTCGACGATGTGAAGGGCAAAGCCATCGAACACCTCAAGCTCACGATCGAGAAAGTGAATTGGTTTTCGACCTATAGGGTCCACCATCGTGTCGCGAACCGGTTCCGAGACAGGCGCGCGTTCCTGCTCGGCGATGCCGCGCACATCCACAGTCCGCTCGGCGGACAGGGAATGAACACGGGGATCGGCGACGCGGTGAACCTGGCGTGGAAGCTCGCCGCAGTGGTGAAGAACCGCGCGCCCGAAGCCTTACTGGACACCTACGAGCATGAGCGTATCCCCTTCGCGCGGCGTCTGGTAGCGACTACCGATCGCGGATTTACGCTCGTCACGAGTCGCGGTGGCTTCGCCAGTGTAGTGCGCACCCGGATGGTTCCGCTCCTTCTGCCGATTCTGTCCCGACTGGGAGCATTCCGGCGATTGCTTTTCACGACGGTATCACAGACGCTGGTGAATTATCGGGACGGCTCTTTGAGCGCCGGCACGGCTGGCAAAGTGCACGGCGGGGATCGATTGCCCTGGGTCGAGCTCGGGTCACACGGAGACAATTTCGCGCCGCTCACGTCGCTCGCGTGGCAGGTGCATGTGTATGGCGTTGTGAAGCGGGACGTGCGCGAGGTGTGCGAAGAGCTGCGACTCCCACTCCACGCATTCGCGTGGGAATCAGGAATGCAACGCGCGGGTTTGCAAAACGGCGCTTCTTATCTTGTGCGACCGGATGGCTACGTAGCGCTCGCCGACCCGAGGGCCGACCCGAACCAGCTGCGTAAATACTTCGCCAGGCGAGGGCTCAGGGCCTGGTCCGTGCAGACGTGACCGGTTTCCGGAAAGGAAATGCACGTTCCGGAGAATCAACGGAATGCCCTCTCGATCCAGCACTCTTGCCCCAAGGCGAGTAGTTAGGTAGGCAGACAACCGTCGCCACTGAGGAGTGCATGAGTCGTTCAAGCCTAATACTCTTACTACTGCGACGACCAGCATGACGTCGGAAGCGATGGCTCCAAGAGTGGTGTAACCACGCCTTTGGAACTCTGCATCAGTCAGGCTTCTCGCCCAGCATTGTCTTCATCTGGGCGATCTCGGCTCGCTGGCTCGAGAGGATGGCCTGGCACAGACGCTTGACACCGGCGTCCTGTATCGACGCTTCGTTGCACATGAGAATGGCGCCCGCGTGGTGGGGGATCATCGACCGCAGGAATTGACGATCGCCGATAGCGGTCTGATTTCTGATGAACAGAAAGAAAGCGACACCCACGAGTACGACACCACCCGCGATCATGGCGTTGAGTCGTTTGTCCATGTACATCGCTCTCATCACCACCAGCTCGATGAGCACCATCGGAGCGGCCATCAGGCCTGCCATGTAGACCTGGTTGAAGTTCATGTATACGTTGGCGCCGCTATTGACCATCGCGTACATGAGAAAGTACATCGCGATGAACGACAGCGCCGTCATGATGCCCAGATGGCGATAGTGGCTCTCACCGCCGTGTCCTGCGGCTGAATGCATGTCGGTTGAACTGGTTTGATGCTGCATCGATTCCTCGTTGGTTTGGCTGAAACGAAACAGACGTGGTGATGAAAATGCGCGGAATGCAGGCCCACCTATTCCCGGGTCGAAGCAGGCCTCCGAGATCGCGATGACCAGTGTATTGCCGCTATCTTCCAGCCGGCTGTAGTCCGGCGTAACACGATCAGCTCTGCGCCCACCGAGCTGATTTTTCGACCGGCGAACGTCCCTTCGTTGGTGCTGGTCGATGCCACCCACGCGGCGCCGCCGCTCACGGCGACCCGAAGCAGGGATTCTTGGCTCCGCACAGCGCGGGCAAACTCGATGTCTTCCGGCAGATGGTGCGATCGGTATTCAGCACGCGTTTCCGCCGACCCACTTTCCAGAATTATTGCGTCGCGGTCGAGCAGGCCGAGCGCGGCTACGCTATCGCCCGTGCGAAGGGCCGCGTGGAAGCGCGTGACGACTGCGACCGCGGTAGCCGAATCCGAAAGCTGGGCGGGATGTTGTGGGCCGGGTGCAGCAATGCATACGGCTACCAGGATTGCGAAAGTCATTTCGGGTATGGCCTCGATAAGGTTTGGATATCGACCGGTGCGGTCGGGGTCACAACTTTACGCGGCGGAGCAGCTGCGCGTTCAACGCAACGACCACCGTGCTGAACGACATGAGAATCGCACCTACTGCCGGATTGAGCACGACGCCCCAGTGCGCAAAGACGCCGGCTGCGAGCGGGATTGCTGCGATGTTGTAGCCAGCAGCCCACCAGAGGTTTTGCACCATTTTTCTGTAGCTGGCTTTGCTGAGCGCAATGATTCGAGGGACATCGCGGGGGTCGTTTCGGATCAGGACGACGTCCCCTGCCTCGACGGCGACATCGGTGCCCGCTCCGATAGCGATGCCGACATCAGCGGTCAGCAGCGCCGGGGCATCGTTGACGCCATCGCCGACCATCGCGACTCGCTTCCCCGTACGCTTTACCTCCGCGATCTTCGATGCCTTCTGGGCGGGAAGAACCTCGGCGAAGACTTTGTCGATACCCAGCTCTTTTGCAACTGCGTCAGCAACGGGTTTGGCGTCTCCCGTCATCATGATGACTTCGACACCGGCCTCGCGCAGCCGCCGCACTGCCTCACGTGACTCTTCACGAATCGCATCGGCAATGGCCAACACCGCCAGGGGTTTCTGTCCTTCGATCACAGTGATCGCCGTCTGAGCGCGTCTGGCGGCACGCTCGAGAGCGGCACTGAGCTCCGGTGGCAATTGTATTCCGAGCTGACGGAGCAGCGCCGGACTTCCGATCGTCAGCGATCGTCCTTCGACCACGCCTTTAACCCCTTGACCTGGTATTGCCTGGAATTGCTCCGCACGCGTGAGAGCAAGACCGCGCTCCTGCGCGCTTTTGACGACCCCTTGTGCGATTGTATGCTCAGATTCCCGTTCGATGGAAGCGGCGAGCTTCAGAGTATCGTCCTCGGACAGACCAGCTGCAGGTGTGACCTCGACGACGCGGAATTCCCCGCGCGTCAGTGTACCGGTCTTGTCAAAAAATACGGCGTCGAGATTGCGGGCTTCTTCCAGTCCCCGCCGGTTGCGGACCAGGAGGCCGGCCCGGGCGGCCAGCGTGGTGGAAATCGCGATGACAAGCGGGATTGCCAGGCCAAGGGCGTGAGGACACGCTATCACCAGGACCGTGACGACGCGTTCTACCGCGAACGCCGCCGGCGCGCCGACCGCCAACCAGGTCACGAGGGTAATCACAGCGGACCCGATTGCCACAATTGTCAGGAAGAACGCCGCTCGATCCGCGAGCGCCTGCGCCTTTGAGCGGCCGCTTTGCGCTTGCGCAACCAGACGCATGATCCCGGCGAGCGCGGTACGTTCTCCCACGGCAGTCACCTTCACGCGGAGCGAACCCGCGTTGTTCACAGTACCAGCGATCACCTTGTCCCCCGAATTCTTTTCCACGGGCCGGGATTCGCCAGTGATCATCGCTTCATTCACGGCACTGCTGCCGTCGACGACGACGCCATCCGCCGGAATACCCGAGCCGGGACGGACAAGAATCACATCGCCCTCGCGCAGGTCCGAGACCGGCACCTCTTCCTCCTTCTCACCGACCAGGCGGACGGCGGTGTCGGGTACGAGTTTCGCGAGTTCGTTGAGGGCTCCCTGCGCCTGCGCGATGGAGCGCATCTCGATCCAGTGGCCGAGGATCATGATAGTGATCAGCGTCGAGAGCTCCCACCACAAGTGCATGCCCGCAACGCCGAAGGTCACTGCGAGGCTGAAGCCGAACGCGACGACGATAGCCAGTGAGATCAGAGTCATCATGCCTGGCATCCGGTCCCTTATTTCCCGAACCGCTCCCTGCAGGAAGACCATTCCGCCGTAGAAAAACAGAATCGTTCCGAAGATGGCGGGGATGTACCCAGAGCCCGGAAATGTCGGCGCCTGGAAACGGAGCCACTGCTGGATCATCGGGGACCAGACGACCGTTGGGACGGTCAGGGCAACCGACCACCAGAACTTGTCGCGGAACATCTCCACGCTGTGACCCGCATGCTGGTCATGCCCCTGATGCTCAGCCGGTCGTTCGCGTCCTTCGCTTCCTCCGTGCCCTTCGTGAGCCCGATGTTCGGCATCGGCTCCATGTCCGGCACCGGACGGGCCGCTAGACGCGGAAGATCCGTGTTGCTGGTGATTCATACCGGCATGCGGGTTAGTCACGATGACTTCCTTTTATTGCCGCCCTGATGCTCGTTCGCAAAGCGTCGTCACGGGTCAACGCTGCTCGAGGTCGCCGAGTATCATGCCGGCCCCTGCCGCAGAGAGACGGACGGTTCCCTGAGCGCGGATTGCCTCCGAGCCGCTTCTTGTTCTCTTCGCTCAATCTGTCAGGGAGTTAACTCCATCGTTGAATCACACGCTCCAAAGGTGTTTTTATGCACAATCAAATGTAGCCCGCTGAACAAGCCGTTGAGAATGGAGCCAGGTTCACTGTTCTTCCCAGGCGGAGACGGGCGGAACACGTCGATCGCTATTACGTTCTTATGCAATGAAAAACCTCGAGAGGCTGGCGCCAGTCCTGCCGACGATCATCGCTGTGTTTACGGTCGCTCTTGCCGTGTTTCAGGAGCCTGATGCACCGCTCTGGGCTTTCCCCGGCAGCACGACAAATTCCACGATCGCCGATAGCACGCGGTCGCACCGCGTCCCCGACAGTCGCGCGCGGTTCACGTTGCCGCAGGTCGTCGATCGATTCGCGCCACCTGACTGGCACCCAGGCGGACATCCGCCGATGCCGGATGTCGTTGCGCATGGCCGCGCACCGAAGCTCTTTGCGTGCGCCTACTGTCATCTCCCAAATGGAATGGGAAGGCCCGAAAACGCCAACCTGGCCGGCTTGCCCGCAGACTACATCATCGCGCAGGTGGCGGCATTCCAGGATTCTGCGCGACGGAGTGCGTCGCCCGGTTGGATTCCCGGCAACAGCATGCACGCCGTCGCGGTGAATGCCACGGAGGAAGACATCGCTTCGGCGGCGCGCTACTTCGCGGCCCTTCGATCTACACCCCGTGTCCGGGTGATTGAGGCAGCACGCGTTCCGCTCACGCGACAGGCCGGATTCGTGTATGCTCGGATGCCGGGACAACGCACCGAGCCGATCGGCGGCCGCATCATTCGAAGGCCCGCCAGATTTCGAACGACATGAGCTTCGCGACGATGGCATGAAGACCGGTGCGCGGTCCACACCCGGTTCGCAACCGATGCAGTCCGTGGCCGCTGGGCTTTCAGTCGAGAGCATGATCGCGGTAGCCGCGTATGCCGCTTCGCTCGCCCCGACGACCCACTCTCGATAGTCGTGCGGGGGCGCCCGTTGTCCCCCGGCAACCCTTCTGTGTGTAGCAGCACCGCTCACGTAAGCCCATCTGCTGCATCCGATACGCTAAAACAACTCTTCCATCGCCAAATCAGGCGCCGCTGGCCCGGGTCTCGATATGTGCGCGGGCGTCGACCGTATTGGTTGGCCAGCACAGCGGGGGATAAATGGAACAACAGACTCAGTCGAATGACTGGGCGGGCACGCTAGCGGGACCGTCAACACGCCGGCAATTCCTGCAGCGGGCAGCAGGAGGCGCGGCGATCATTGCCACACCGGCGCTTCTTTCCGGCTGCCACGTCTTGGGCGCCGTTGGCAAACCCAAACTCGATTTCGGAGACGACTTCGGCGTACTCAACTACGCCTACGCTCTGGAGACACTCGAAGCGAAATTCTATCAGACGATCATCAAGTCGCCTCCTCGCGACCTGAAGCCGGGAGAATTTGAAATCCTGCGCGACATCGGCGCTCACGAGGTGCAGCACCGGCGGTTCTTCAAGCGCGCACTCGGCGTGCTTCGTATCAGGGTGCCCGAGGTCGATTTCAGCTCGATCGATTTCACCCGTCGCGACAGCGTGCTGGCGCAGGCCAAGATCTTTGAAGACACCGGAGTCGCGGGTTACAACGGCGCCGGCAAGCGCCTCAAGCTCGCGGAGTTCCTCACAATCGCTGGCAAGATCGTTTCGGTCGAGGCACGTCATGCCGCAACCATACGGGACATGATCGAACCCGGCTCCCGCGCGTTCGCCGGCGACGATGTCGTAGATGCAACAGGTCTCGATCGCGCGCTCGCGCCCCTGGAAGTTCTGGCGATGGCTCAGCCGTTCTTCAAGTCACGTCTCGTCATCGCTGGTCTCTAGGAGAATCCAATGGAACAACAATCAGTATTTGAATCGCTCGATCCCGAGATCGAAGAGCGCCTCGTCTCGAGACGCGACGCCATCAGGAAAGGTGCCGGTGCCTCGTCCGCCGTAATGGCTGGCCTGGCAATGGCTTCCGTTCCCGTTGCACTGGCGGCTCTGGCGAAGGATTTGTTCGCGCAAGGCGGGCTGCCACTCGCGATCGTCGACGTGCTCAACTTCGCCCTGACTCTCGAGTATCTGGAGGCCGAGTTCTATCAGACCGGGGTCGGTACGTCCGGACTGCTGCCGTCAGACGTACGGGACCAATTCGACCAGATCCGGAAGCACGAAGTCGCGCACGTCGCATTTCTGCGCCAGGTACTCGGCTCGCGTGCTGTGTCAAAGCCCGCGTTCGATTACACGGCCGGTAAAGGTAGAAAAAACGGACCATTCGCTGACGTCTTCTCGAATCCAGTCACATTCGCCGCCGTTGCCCAGGCTTTCGAGGATACGGGGGTTCGCGCCTACAAGGGACAGGCCGCGAACCTGATGAGCAATGACACCGTGCTGCAGGCGGCGCTGCAGATCCACTCGGTGGAGGCGCGTCACGCCGCACAGGTGCGGAGGATTCGGCAGCAAAAGGGGTGGATCACCGAAGACTCTCGTGGAAACCTGCCCTCGATCACTCAGCCGATTTATAACGGCGACGCCAACAAGTTCCATTTCATTCTGGCGCAACCAGGCCACGGCAATAGCATGTCGGAAGCTTTCGACGAACCGCTGACGGGCGCCCAGGTGGTAAGCATCGTAAGCCCGTTCATCGCGTCCGCCGCATAGGAGATCATAGATGAAAACACCAAGAGTATTATCACTGCTCTGCGCAGTCGCTGGTATTTCGGGGAGTGTCGCCAACGGTCAGGCGCTCGGGCCCCATCGGCAGTTCGGCGCGCTCGAGCCATTATATGCTTACACCAGTCTCGACGTCGGCCAGAACCCGGGCCGAGTATCGTTGAACGGTTACGGGGGACGCATCTGGCTCAACCTCGCACCGTTTTCGGGCCCCGCGAACAATCTCATCGGAAAGACGACACTCGGCTTGTTTGCGCTGACGACCCCGTCCCAGGGAAGCAGCGGAGTAACGCTGCATCAATACGGCGCCGATGCCGACATTCACTTCGCTGACAGGCCCCTCATCGGATTCTTCGACCCCTACATTCTCGTCGGCGGGAGCGCGATCCGACTAAACGTTGCGAACGCGGGGACCGGGCTTGCGACGGGCGGGTCGACGCGATTTGCGCTGGCCCCCGGCGGCGGGTTGAGGTTCCAGATCCTGAACCGGTTTCAGCTACGCGGAGAAGCAAAGGATCTCATCATCTTCTCGAACCGCACGAGTACCGTAGGGAAGAGCCGTACGACCAATAACCTTCAGATGGTCGCCAGCCTCGGCTATACGTTCTGAAGTCTGCTGTCTATCTCGTCGTAGACAGTGGGTGGGAGGCCGGCGAAGTTTGCCGGTCTCCTTTTTTTTGGTCGATGCTGCACTCCCGTCTTAATTCATTGTCTCCTTCCTGCGCTGCGGTGCTAAAACCGTGTTCCCGCGCGTGAATCAGAACACCAGCGTCTGAATCGAGTGTGGCAAGCTGGTGACTTCCGCCGCGTTGCCGTCCAGCCAGAGATAATAGGAAATCTTCTGATCGCCCTTGTTCATCACCACCACCGAGACCTTTCCATCGGGATTGACGAAAGCGGTGGAAAGCAGCGCGCTCCTGCTGGATGCGGCGGCAATTCTCCTCGCGCCCGGACGTATGAACTTCGAGAAGTGTCCGATGTAGTAGTACGAGTTGGTGTAAATCAGCTCGCCCGTTTTCGTATCGGCGTGGACCGGAGCGAAGCAGAAGTTTCCGACGTGATTCGGCCCGCCCTGCTCGTCCAGCAATACGTTCCAATCCGTCCAACCGACGCAGCCGTCGTTGAAGTCGTTGATCATCGAGCGGCCGTACTGTTCGCCGAGCCTCCAGCTGCTGAGCTCTTCAGCCTTGAAGGAATCGTTGCAGCCTTCGGTGAAGATCAGGTTCTTGTTGGGGAAGGACTCGTGCACGAGCCTGACGTTGTCGAACATCTGGTCGCCACCGCTCCACGGCTCGTACCAGTGATAACCAATGCCCCACACGTATTGGGCGGCTTTGGGGTCGGAAAGAATGGTATGGGCTCTCTGGTAGATGAGATCGCGGTTGTGATCCCAGGCGATGATCTTCCTGTCACCGAGTCCTTCTCTTTTCAGGGTAGGGCCAAGGTAGTTTTTCAGGAAGTCCCTCTCGTCATCGGCGGAGTAGATGCACGACTCCCATCTCTGCGTCGCCATCGGCTCGTTTTGAACGCTGGTGCCCCAGATCGGGATTCCTTCTCTCTCGTAGGCCCTGATGAATTTCGCGTAGTAGTTGGCCCATGCCTGAGCGAACTCCGGTCTCAGTCTTCCACCGTGCAGCATGTCATTGTTCGTCTTCATGAACGCCGGGGGGCTCCACGGGCTGGCGAACAGAGTGAGCTTGCCCCCAGCGGTGGCGATCGCCCGCTTTGTGAAAGGGATGCGGAATTGCCGATCGTGGGCGACGTTGAACGACTTGAGCTCCTTGTCGCCTTCATTGACATATGTGTAGCTGCCGGACGAGAAATCGCAGCTGTGAATGGTGGTTCTTCCAATCGTGTAGCCAATGCCTTTGTTGGGATCGAAGTAGGCATCCAGGATTTCCCGCTGCTTGGAAGGCGGAAGTTTGGCGAACGTCTCGGCGGACGCATCCGTGAGTGCGCCGCCAATGCCTAGATGCGTTTGAGATCTCCTGGACGGATCGACAAAGACACAAATCTGTGTCTCCAGAGGCTGACCCATCGGCTTGAACGTCAGCTTGTCGGTAGCGGAGAGGCGATAGGTGGTTTTGTCGGCGGTGGTGTACACCGATATCTCTCTCGCCGCGATATTTCGCTCCGTCTCGGGTGGCTGCGGAGCCTCGGACGGTGGCTCGAAGGCAGCTGGTGGCAGCTTGCCCTTTCCCAACACCAGCGCCGAAGACGATGCTACGAGGAAATTGCGGCGATCCATTTTCAAGGTTCGGGATTATGAGTTAATGGAAATATGCAGACAGTTTTGGACGTTGGCTCTAACGTCTCGTTTCTCCGCAACTACATTAGCGCTACGATGGAAGACCTCACCACCGGACCGCTCACCAGGCATCTGTTGAAGACTACGAGCTTCATGCTCGTGATGATGATCTTCCAAACGCTGTATTTCCTGATCGACCTCTATTGGGTCGGCAGGCTCGGCACGCACGCGGTCGCCGCCGTTGGAATAGCCGGGATTTTCACCTTTATCGTGCTCGCCCTGACGCAGATGCTCGGCGTCGGCACCACGACCGTCGTCTCGCACGCGGTCGGGAGAAAGAATCGCGAGGATGCGCAGCTGATGTTCAATCAGGCGCAAGTGATGGCGGTCGTTACAGGAATTGCTTTTCTGATTGTGGGAATGCTGGTGCGGCTCCCGTACAGTCGTGCGATGAGTTCCGACGCCGAGACAGGCGCGCTCGCTGCTCAATATCTTCTCTGGTTCATTCCGGCGATGGCATTGCAGTTCGTGCTCGTCGCGCAGTCGGCGGCGCTGCGCGGGGTCGGCAATTTCAAGCCGGGTATGGTGGTCTCTACCGGCTCGGTGATCATCAGTATGATACTGGCGCCGTTTCTGATTTTCGGATGGTTGACTGGCCACTCGTTTGGGGTCGCCGGCGCGGCTATCGCGTCGCTTGTCGCAATCGTGGCGGCCGACATATGGCTGGCGACTTACTTTCTGGCGAAGAAATCGTACCTCCGGTTCGTGCGTGCCGATCAGAACCCACGACTCGCGACCTGGTCGAAGATGCTGGTGATCGGGCTGCCCGCCGGTTTCGAGTTCGCGATGATGGGAGTGTATCTGGTGATCGTCTACGCGATCGCGCGACCCTTTGGCGCCACGACGCAGGCAGGCTTTGGAATCGGACAGCGCGTGATTCAGGCCTTGTTCATGCCCGCTGTCGCGCTCGGCTTTTCAGTTGCGCCGGTCGCTGGACAGAATTTCGGCGCACGCAATCGCGAACGCGTGGTCGACACGTTTCGCAAAGCAGCGCTCATGGTCTCGGCCGTCATGGCGCTGCTGGTTGCGCTCTGTCACATCGCGCCCGAAGCAATGATTCGGGTTTTCTCGAGCGACCCGGCAGTGCTCGCCGTCGGCACCGTCTATCTCCGCATCGTGTCGTGGAACTTCGTTGCATCCGGTTTGATTTTCGTTGCGTCAAGCATGTTCCAGGCGATGGGAAACACGGTTCCGTCGCTGGTAGCTTCCGGCACGCGCATTCTGCTCGTCGCCGTGCCGGCCATCCTGCTTTCGCGCACGGCGGGGTTTCAGCTGAACTGGATATGGTATCTCTCGGTTGGCGCGGTGCTCGTTCAGCTGGCGCTCAGCATGCTGCTGCTGCGCCGCGAGTTCACTCGCCAGCTGGTATTCCCTTCCCAACCGAAACTGGACAACACTGCTGTCGCGTCAGCGATGGTGGCGGCGGAATGAGAAACTAACAACGCTCGACAACGACAGGTATCCCGACATTCGGTGGACAAAGGTTCGGGACGTTTTGCAGGAGGCTGGCGAAAAGGCTTAGGTTATGGCGGACGGCACTCTTCAATCCTTTGCCGGCATGGTTGTGGGGGGTTCGGTCTTCCACCCAAAAAGCTGGTTATATGTAAGATGGAAGGACCTCACAAATAGCGCCGAAGACGCAGGGCAAAGGACAAGGAGGACGGAATGACATCATCAACGGAACGCGCGGTGCTCGCCGGCGGATGCTTTTGGGGAATGCAGGATCTCATTCGCAAATATTCGGGCGTCATCTCGACGCATGTCGGCTACACGGGGGGCGACGTTCCCAATGCGACTTATCGCAAGCACGGGACGCACGCCGAAGCCATCGAGATCATCTTCGATCCGCAGAAGATCACCTATCGAAAGCTGCTCGAGTTTTTCTTCCAGATTCATGACCCGACCACCCGCAATCGCCAGGGCAACGACCTCGGGATGAGCTACCGGTCGGCGATTTTCTATACGAGTGAAGAGCAGAAGCGAATTGCGGAAGACACGATCGCCGATGTCGAAGCCTCCGGTCTCTGGCCGGGCAAGGTGGTAACCGAGGTGACACCTGCCGGTCCGTTCTGGGAAGCCGAGCCGGAGCACCAGGATTACCTGGTGCGGATCCCGAATGGCTACACGTGCCACTTCGTGTGGCCGGGCTGGGTGCTGCCGAAGCGCGGAGCGGCCGAGCGTCAGCCCTCACTCAAAGCATTCTGAATCGGTGGGGACATGCGTACGTGAATCCGCAGCCGGGATTCTTTTTCGGTGTCAACGGCACGCCGGCGCCACGCGACATCCTGCCAAAGGTCTAGCGAAATCGCTGGACTGCTGGGTGACAGCGGTGTACCCTGTGCCGCTAGATTGGCAGAATGAAAGTTTTCGTTACCGGTGGCACCGGGGCAATCGGCAAATTCCTGTTGCCGCTGCTGCTCGACAATAAACACGAAGTCGTAGCACTCACGCGTTCTGTCACCAAGGCCGCGGAGCTCGAAGACGGCGGCGTGGCCGCAGTCATCGTCGATCCGCTGGACAAGCCGCGGCTCACGGCAGCGGTTCGGCGCGCAGAGCCGGATGTGATCATCCACCAGCTCACTGCGCTCACGAACGTTGGCAACTTCCGGAAATTCGATCAGGAGTTCGCACTGACAAACCGGTTCCGCACCGAAGTCACAGACACACTGCTGGCGGCCGCTAGAACAATCGGCACCCGGCGATTCATCGCGCAGAGCTACTGCGGCTGGCCGTACGCGAAGAAGGGGAACGCAGTCAAGACGGAGGAAGATCCACTGGATCCAAATCCGCCCGAGAGCTTTACAAAGACTTTGGCCGCGATCCGCTACCTCGAGGACAGGGTTTGCACTACGACGTTCCTCGAAGGACTGGCGTTGCGATACGGAATGTTCTACGGCCCGGGGACCTCGATCGGGAAAGGAGGGCCAGTCCTCAGAATGGTCAGGAAGCGCCGTTTCCCCGTCGTCGGCGGCGGTGGGGGAATCTGGTCCTTCATTCACGTCCTCGACGCCGCGCGCGCTACGGTCGCGGCGATCTCCCGCGGCGCGCCGGGCCTGTACAACATCGTTGATGACGAGCCAGCCAAGGTCGCGGTGTGGCTACCCGCACTTGCCAGCGCTGTCGAGGCGAAACCACCGTATAGTATTCCGCACTGGCTCGGAGAGGTCATGATCGGCAAGGCCGGAGTGTCAATAATGACCCAGATCCGTGGCTGCTCGAACGCGAAGGCGAAGCGCGAGCTGAATTGGACGCCAATTTACCCGAGCTGGCGAATTGGTTTCGCCGACGGGCTCGAGTAGGACTATCGCGGCCCCGTCAAAGCACCATTCGTGATCAAATGGCGGGTTGACAATGCGGGCAGAAATACGTCGTACGCTGAAAATCGCCCTGACGAAACATCTCGACAGGCGTCGCGCAGACGAAGCACGGATGTCCCCGACGACGATAGACCCAGTTTCGCATCCAGGGCTCGAGCTGCAGATCGGGCGGAAGTGTCACCGTCATGCCGTACTTGAACCGCCCTTCCTGCATTAGCGGAATCAGCTCTTCGAAAAAGACTTCGAGCTCGTCGGCCGCCACATCTTTCGCCGGCCGCCGCGGGTGAATTCCCGCCAGAAACAGCCCTTCGGATTTGTAGATGTTGCCGATTCCGGCAACTATGCGCTGGTCGAGGACAGCGTCACCGATCTCGCGATCCACCTGCCCGGTCAGCGCGTCGAGGATGCCTGCCGACGAGAAGTCGTCGTGCAGCAGGTCGGGACCGAGCGATTGAAAACGCTCGTGGGTGGCGAGCTCCTCGAGCGACAGCACTTCCATCACCGGACCATGATAGAAGACGGCCTCGTGGCGCGGCGTGGTGAGCCGCAGTCGCGCAAACCGGGCATCCTTCCGCAGTATCTGCCCAATGGGCCCCACCTGCCACGACCCGTACTGCATGGCATGTGCATGGACGACCCAGTCACTGGAAAAATGCAGGACCAAATGCTTGCCGTGGGTGTGGACCGCCGTCAGTTTCGCGCCGTGGATGTGCGTCGCCCTCTCGCGCCATCGAGGTGGTACCTCGATCCGCTCCACTCGTTCTCCCACCAGCTGTCGCAAAGCATCGCCCCACCTCGCAACCGCATGACCTTCCGCCATGCCGACCTGCTCGCGCCTTAGAGTCCGAAGATTCCGGACGCGCGTAGCGTCCCGTTCCACATGCGAATGTGCATGCCATGCATCTTAACTGTACGAGCAATGAAGAGTTTATCTGAACCTCGGCTTTCAATGAGCAACGCACGGCGCATTTCGGCGCAAAGGTCAAAGCGCCAAAACAGTATCTGCGCTCACAGCCGCGACAGTTTCGAGACCTGTTCGACGACGAGTGAGGAGAGGCACCACGAGGTGCCGAAGAATGTCAGGGCTGGATGGTGAGCTCCGCGTGCAGGCCAGCATGGAATCCTCACCGGCCCAAACGTCAAAGGTGCCGGCTTCGACAACCCACTTCCTCGTTTCACCAGTCGGACGCGCTTGTCGGGTGACTGGACTGCCTCCGGGTCGCGAACCACGCCGACTACTTCGTGGCCCCGGCGAAGCGCCTCGGCGACCACCCGCTGGCCAACGTTTCCGGTGGTGCCAAACACTGCGAGCTTCATGTTACGATTCCTCAGAACAAAGTTTGACCCTTTTATCGTAACCGAATGCGACACAGAAGGGACGTACCGGGCAGGAATGTAGCGAAAGCCAGGCTCTGCACGACCATTGTATTCGCGGGATCGACGCTGTTGCTTGCGCCGTCGCTCTTCGCGCAGGAAGGAGCGACGGACTCGGTACCCCGCCACGACACGCTAACGTTGAGCTCGCGCGTGCTCGGCGAGGCTCGACACATCAATGTTCATACTCCCGTCGGGTATGCAGCGTCGCGGCACACGAGGTTCCCGGTGCTCTACATGCCCGACGGCGGTGTCGACGAGGACTTTCCGCACATTGTCAACACGGTGGATTCACTGATCGCGCTACACCGGATTCGTCCCGTGATCGTGGTCGGCGTGCCCAACACCCAACGTCGCCGCGATTTGACCGGACCGACACGGATGGCAAAGGACAGCACGATCGCGCCGCACGTAGGCGGTTCCGCCGCATTTCGCCGTTTCATCCGCGACGAGCTCCGTCCGGCGATCGACCGGCGTTACCGCACGACGACAGAGCGCGCAATCGTCGGAGAGTCGCTGGCCGGGTTGTTCGTGGTCGAGACTTTCCTTCGAGAGCCGGGATTGTTCAACCACTGCGTCGCGTTCGACCCGAGTCTGTGGTGGAATCAGGGAGCACTGGTCGATTCGGCTCGAATCCTGCTGACCGGATCGCCCACGCCTCGTGCGCGAAGAGCCACAGTGTCACAGGGACACCGTCGCAGCATCTACTTTGCCGGATCGCGCGACGATATCGGGAACGGCACGGGTCGGCTCGCCGCAGTACTGCGAACGGTCGCGCCACGTCGCATCTCCTGGACGTACGTTGCGCGACCCGACCTCACGCATGGCAATATTTTTCGGACGCTTGCACCCGCGGCGCTTACTGAGGCGCTGCGCTAAGGCAAGTCGACACCAGCTTCGCTAAAGCAAGTCGACACCATTCACGGAGAAGGCCTGCCCTGGCGGCTTCCCGTACGTCGCCTGGCCGAGGTGATCATCGTTTGAAGATGGCCGGATCGTGGAGCGCCCCGTTCCACGGACGCAGCCACACATTGCCGTTCCACGCGTGGGCGAGATAAGCGTTCACCGCATCCATCTCCGCGGGCGCATACTGGCTGCGATGGCAGGCGAACTCCTCGCGACCGGCGACCAGGTCCCGGCCCTCGAACGGCACGCGCACGGTGAGCAGCGCCTCCGCCATCCCGCGCACTGTCGGCTCCGCGCGTGGCGCGGTGCGCAGACGCTCCGTAGGCAGCGATGCGTACAGCAAATCGACGTTCGCGTAGCGCGCGTCGCCTTCGATGATTTGCGTCACCACATCGCCCACCAGACGGTGATCGGGATGTCCGGTGCCTCCCTCCGGCCCAAAGGTGATGATTGCCGCGGGCTTGAGCGAATCGATGATCCCCGCGAGTCCGGACCGCAGCTTGTCGAGTACTTCGAAGGATGCGAGTCCGCCGTCCGGAAGACCGAGGAAGTGGAGCTGTCGCACACCGAGACGGTTGGCGGCGCACCTCGCCTCTTTGGTGCGCGTGGCGGCAAGCTCCGCTCCGGCTGGAACGTGGGCGAAATCGCGAACGCCCTGGGATCCGTCCGTGACGATGACGAGGTGCGTCTCCTTCCCCTCCCTCGCGAGTCGTGACAGCAGCGGGCCGATGACACGCTCGTCGTCGGGGTGAGCGAATACTGCGAGGATGGGTCGACTGGCCTGGGCGCGCGCAGAGATCGGAGTGACCGCGCCCAGCGCCACGGCGAGGAGGATATTCGTGTGAATGCGCATGCTATAGACTGCAGCGCCGATCGCACATTTGCGAGACGAGGCCAGCTCTTGTCACGCCGAACAACAACTCGCTTGACTGCCGCGTAATAGGTGAAAGGCCACCAAACCGTGAGAGAGATCATGTTAGGGCCGATTCAAGTGATACACTTCTGCAGTACGCCGGACGTACTGCTAACTGGAGGCTAGACAACCGATGTCTTTCTTTCGCTCGGTTTCCCCCCGTCAGCTGGACCTTGGTTTGGCGGCACTTCGTCTCGCCGTTGCAACG
>JBBRQC010000031.1:0-30938 GCA_038227135.1 Gemmatimonadales bacterium | reverse complement strand
GATGTATCCGGCGTGCACGTGATCCTTCGCCAAAACAGCGCGAACAACGTCGTCGCAGCGAATCTCTATCTCCTCGGAGGCGCTCGTCAGGTCTCAGAGGCCAATGCCGGGATCGAGCCAATTCTCCTCGATGTCTCGGAGCGGGGTACTCGACAGTATCCAAAGAATGCCCTGCGTCGCGCGATGGCGAGGCTCGGGAGCGAGATCGTGATTGCACCCAGCGCGGACTGGACGATGTTCGGAATCCGGTCGAGTACCGAAGTCTTCGACTCCACGTGGTCAATCTTTGCCGACAGGGTGATGCATCCTACGCTGGCCAAATCGGAGATAGGCGTCGTCAAAGCCCAATACCTTTCCGGAATCAGGCAACGGCGTGACGATCCCGACGCACTCGCTGACCTTCTGGCTGACAGCATCACGTTCGTTGGGC
Organism: Gemmatimonadales bacterium; assembly: GCA_038227135.1. Taxonomy (GTDB): domain Bacteria; phylum Gemmatimonadota; class Gemmatimonadetes; order Gemmatimonadales; family Gemmatimonadaceae; genus UBA4720. The sequence goes on along the minus strand of JBBRQC010000031.1, from coordinate 30,508 downwards.
ATCCATATGCAGTCTCAGTTGGAGGAAACGAACAGTCGATCCAGGCGATCGACTCAGCGGCTCTGCGCGATTATCAGCGCACGCAGTTCGTCACATCGAGAATGCTGCTCGTCGTCGTGGGCAACGTCGACCGCGCTCACATAGAGCGCCTGGTGAGCAAGTCGATTGGGAAGCTTTCCCGGGGCAGCTACGGGTGGACGCCCCCACCCCGCGTTCCCGAGTCCCAAACCGCCGTTGTGATTGCGCGCCGGCAGCTCCCCACGAACTACATACTTGGCTACTACAGCGGGCCACTGGCAAAGGGAGAGGACTATCAGGCCCTCAGGGTGGCTACTTCTGTCCTAACCGGTCGCATGTTCGCCGAGATTCGCACACGTCAGAATCTCACCTACGATGTCCACGCGCCGTTTGTGGACCGGGCAGCAACAGTGGGCGGCCTCTACGTTTCGACAGTTTCGCCCGACACGACTCTCAAACTGATGCGAGCAGCCGTTCTCGATCTCCAGCAGGGAATGCTCGACCCTGGCGGGCTAAAGCAGCTCGAGGAGCAGTTCATCACTGAGTACTTCCTGGACAACGAGACGAACGCGGCTCAGGCTGATTTTCTTGCCAGATCGCAGCTGTACGGGGGAGATTATCGAGAAGCGGATCGATTCGTGGACGAGTTGAAGAGCGTCACACCAGAAGCAGTGCAGCGAGTGGCGAGGAAGTACATGAAAGGATTTCGCTTCGCTTACGTTGGAGATCCATCGAAGCTGAACCCGCGGACCATCAGCCTGTTCTAGGAAAGCGAACCAACCAGGTCGCAGGCAGCGAGGCGAGCCGCTACTCCGCGAATTCCTCGGCGACGACCCGAGGATCCATAGCGCCGCTGTAGAGCGCCATTCCGAGGATTGCGGCGGCGACGCCGCGATCCTCGAGAGCGCGAAGGTCGTTGAGGCTTCCCAGGCCACCCGAAGCGAACACCGGAAATTCCGCGATTTCGGCGACGTCTTCCATCAGTGGTAAATCCGTTCCGCGCATCGCTGCCTCCCGATGTACCGCCGTTACCAGCACACCAGCGAGGGGCAAGCCATTGAGCTCTTCGATCAGGTCGAGTACCAGCTTCGAGTGCGTGCGGGTCCAGCCATGGGAAAGGATTCTTCGATCGCGGACATCGGCAGCGACGACTATGCACCCAGGGAAGGACATACTCATTTCGACGAGCCAGTCGGGGTCTTCGAGCGCCCGCGTTCCGATCACAACACGTTGCGCGCCGTCACTCAACATCTGATCGATAGATGCCTGGCTCCTGACCCCTCCCCCGACCTGAACTTCCGCATCCGTGGCAGCCAGAATTGCCTGGATGGATGCTGTGTTCTGCCCTCGTCCGGCTACTCCGTCGAGGTCCACAACGTGGAGATGGTGAAATCCATACTGTCGCCAGGCACGCGCGATGCCAACCGGGTCGGGGATGCGCAGTAACTCCTTGTCGTACGAGTCAGCGGCGACCTGGACGCAAGCCGCTTCTCTCAGGTCAAGTGCCGGTATTGCGATCATCGAGGGTAGCTGATGTCGAGGGCATGAATCATGACAAGTGTGGGCGTAGCCAGGATTTGCATGTCGAGGACCTTGTGAATAAATTCACAATCTCTATAGTTAATGAAGTCTACTGTTATTTATGCACTACCGTACGGCTCTGGGAGGCCTTAAAAAATGCGGTTCCATGGATTCGCGGTTGCTGTTGGAATAGTTGCGCTGAGCGCTTGCGCGGGTGGAGAAAAGAAGCCTGCTGATACAACGCACGTTGCGGTGGATACGTCGACCACGTCGGCTTCCACGACCACTTCTACCACCACCACGCCTGCGTCAGGGGCAGTGGCCGCGGCCCCCGCAACGGGTGCGATTCACGAAGTGAAGATGATCGGCGATGCGAAGGGTTACCGCTTCGAGCCCGCGAATTTCACCGTTAAGGCAGGCGACGGTGTCAAATTCGTAATCGTAAGTGGCGGCCCGCACAACGTCGCTTTTGATCCGGCAACGATTCCCGCGGATGTCCGGGCCCAGCTCGATGCGAACATGGGTGCCGAGAAGATGGGAGAACTCTCCAGCGCCTTGAAGACGAACCCGGGAGAGTCCATTACGATTTCATTCGGGAATGCCAAGCCCGGTCAGTATCCCTATCACTGCACTCCGCACCTCGCGCTCGGCATGAAGGGCGTCATCACGGTTCAGTAGCTTTTACCATGATTACAAAACGGCGGGGGCGCGAGCTCCCGCCGTTTTTTATCATTCTCAGCTTCTCAGGCGGCGCTTAGATTGCATTGTCGAATACGAACACATGTGGGTTCCTCTGGACCGTCCAGGCGCCAGGCAAAACCGGATTTCGCGTTGCAATCTTCCGTGAATCTTGAGTGATGAACGTTCATAGCATTGCGCGGATGAGCGGGGGCTCAGCCTATCTCTGGATGGCGGCGCGTGCTAGAAATGCGCTTCGCCGGGTCGTGGTTTTCGGGATTGTCGGGGGAGTGGTGTTCATCGCCGCGCTCATAGCATTCGTGCTTGTCCCAAGGAATGCGTCGCGAAAGGCACTGGCAGTGGCGGCACAGATCGAGGCCAAGAGTGATTCAACACCCGCCGTTGCGGCGAGAAATCGATATCTGGCACAGGTCACGGCCGTCGATTCAATCTTGGACGCGGCACGCCGCGCAGCTAATCCCGCTCCAGTGCCGGTCATCGATACATTCCCGCCCGCTGTGCGCGCACAGCGGGATACACTCGGCGCCGAACTGACGACGCTCAATCGGCTGATCGATCGAGCCGAGAACGCTCCCCTTCCCACTTCGTACCGGGCTCTGGCGGCGTCACCGGTGGTTGCCGCAGATCCAAGAGTGCGAATTCTTCTCGACTCGCTCGCCGGTATCGAGCGCGATCGAAATGCCTTTGGAGCGGTGGGCACGGTCGATCCGGTATATCTGGCCCTTACGTCGAGGGCCAACGCAATCGGTCGCTCGATACAGGCTGTTGCGGACGCAAAAAGGGGTGAGATCAGAGGCAAGCTGGCTCTGATCCGTCCCACTCCGGCACCGGTGGCAAGGCCCGCGATCACGGTGGATACCGCAAAGCTCCTGGCGCAGCGCGCGACTGCCCAACAGAGCTACTCTGCCGCGGCGCGACAGGTAGATCAGATCAGCAGCAAGAACACGCGCATCGATCGTGAATCCGCGCGCGCCCGTGAGCTGTCCAATGTCGGCGCTCCACCCTGGGCGATGCTGGCGGCAGCAGTGGTGCTCGCGCTGGCTGTCGGATTCGCCGCGTCATTCGGGACCGAGCTCAAGAGACCGCACATTGCCGATCCCCGTGAAGCGGAGCAGGTCAGTGGAGCCCGGGTGCTGACGGTGATCCGACCGCCGGAAGTTGTGGTAGAGCGAAGCCGTCGCCAAGCCGACGTCGAAGCACCGCCATTGATCGATGTGGTATCGGAGAGCTACCGAACGCTGTATCTCCACATCGCCTCGGTTGAGGCAAGCGTGCCCATCGTCACGATAACCGGTGATGATCCAGGCATTGTGGCGACGGTTGCGGCCAATCTTGCTGCTTCGGCTGCCTACGAAGCGAGGAGCACGCTGCTCGTCGACGTAGATCCGACCACCTGCAGTGTTGCGAGCGTATTGCGGATCAGGCCGGACCCCGGCCTCTCTGGCATCATCACCGGGAGCGCAACCTGGCCTGAGGCCATTGTGTCCACCACGATTGGCCGTGACAGGCCCCTCGACGTACTTCCGAGCGGAACGCGACGCTCGGGATTACCAGAGTCCAATGTGGTCGAGGAAGTCAAAAAAGAGCTCGCTCGAATGCAGCGACGGTACGATTTCATCATCATAGCCGCTCCCACGAGCTACGTCCAAAGGAGCGGAAGCAGCATCATACCAGCCCCCGATGTGATTCTCTGCGCTCGAATCGCGCACACAACGGTTGGAGGGTTGAAAACAGCAGTGGATACGCTGCGCGGCGCCGATATGCGCATTCACGGCCTCGTACTCTGGGATGCCGAGATGCCGCAACTGGAAACCCGTGAGGAAATGCTCGGGTCAACGCGACAACCTGAACCATTTCAGCGAGAGCTTGCTACAGCGCGCTAGTCGCTAATGGCTGAAACAATTCCCGACCTGAGAGGAATCCCCAAAGCTCGAGCATATAATGAGCTGCTGGGACACTCTGAGACAATTCTCGAAGGTATCTCCGATCCGATTGCGGCGATGGCAACGATTGCCGCGCTCGTGCATCACGCTTTTGGCCATCTCTGGACTGGATTTTACAGGGTCATAGAGCCTGGAGCGCTGTTGCGCGTCGGACCATACCAGGGATCCCTCGGCTGTCTCGATATCGCTTTCGGGCGAGGCGTGTGCGGAGCCGCCGCGGCAGAAATGAGGACCGTCATCGTTCCCGACGTCGACAAATACCCGGGCCATATAACATGCGATGCACGCTCTCGCTCCGAAATCGTCGTGCCCGTTCTTGGTCCGCGGGGTGATCTGCTCGCTGTTCTCGACGTAGATTCTGACCAACTCAATGCCTTCAATGAAGAAGATCAAAGTGGCCTCGAGCAAATCGTGTCCTGGTTCACGACCGTGAAGCAATGACAACGCCCGGTTATTCGGACGTCATCAACCACGCTCTGGCATTCGCAGCCAAACATCACGACCGGCAGGTGCGAAAGGGGACAAAGCTTCCCTACCTCACCCACCCCGCGAACGTGGCGATAATCCTAACGCGATACGGGCGCGACAACGACACCGTCGTTGCGGGGATTCTCCACGATGTCGTCGAAGACTGCGTTCGAGATGGCTACACACGCGAGATGCTCGAGCAGCGCATCGGCGACAAATTCGGCACCAAAGTGCTGGAGACAGTCCTCGCCATTACCTACAGAAAAAATGATGACGACGACGTCGAGCTCTCGGGTGATGACCGCAAGGGCGACTATCTCGAACGACTAGCCGCAGCCAGTGAAGAGGCGCGCTGGGTGTGTGCTGCGGACAAGATTCACAACGCGTCGTCGATCGTGGCGGATCTGCGGAGGACGGTTGATCCGGCAACCGTCTGGAACCGTTTTGGGGGCGGAAAATCGGGTACAGCGCGCTGGTACCGCCAGGTCTACGAGCGGCTTCGCGAGGTGGGCTTCACCGCTTCGATCATGACCGAGCTGGAACAGGTTTCGGACGAGCTTGTCCAGCTCGCCGGCGCATCCGGCGGCTAGGCCGTAATAGCTGCGGCCGCCTGGCCGTAAGTCCGCTCGACGTAGTCGTCGAGGATTTTCAAGAATTCCGGAACGATCGTCTCGCCCTTGAGCGTGATCATGAGCTTGCCGTCTACGTAGACCGGAGCCTTGGGATCTTCGAAAGTGCCCGGCAGCGAGATGCCGATGTTCGCGTGCTTCGACTCACCAGGTCCGTTCACAACGCAACCCATCACCGCGACCTTCATGTCTATCACCCCGGGGTACCGATTCCGCCATGCCGGCATTTGCTCGCGCAGGTAAGTCTGAATGTCCTCGGCCATGTGCTGGAAAAACGTCGATGTCGTGCGGCCGCAGCCCGGACAGGCAGTCACCTGAGGATTGAAGTTCTGGAGCTCGAGCGACTGAAGAATCTGTTGAGCGACGTGTACCTCTTCAGTGCGGTCTCCGCCTGGCCGCGGGGTGAGCGAAACCCGAATCGTGTCGCCGATGCCGTCGGACAGAAGGATTGAGAGTGCCGCCGTACTTGCAACGATTCCCTTTGAACCAAGGCCTGCCTCGGTGAGCCCAAGGTGGAGAGGATAATCGCAGCGGGCGGCCAGCTGTCGATACACGTCGATCAGATCCTGCACTCCAGAGACCTTTGCCGAGATTATGATGCGGTCGTGTCCGAGTCCCATTTCCTCCGCAATCGCAGCCGAGCGTAGCGCGCTCTGAATCATCGCCTCGATGTAGACTTCTTTGGCGGTGCGCTGGGATGAGCTCCGGGCATTCTCGTCCATAAGGGATGTCAGGAGATCCTGGTCGAGCGACCCCCAGTTGACTCCTATTCTGACGGGCTTGTCATTGTCCAGCGCGATCTGGATGATCGTCCTGAAATTTTCGTCGCGGCGTTTACCACCGACGTTTCCCGGGTTGATTCGGTACTTGGCCAGGATGCGTGCCGTGTCGGGATAACGGGCGAGCAGTAAATGGCCGTTGTAGTGGAAGTCCCCGATCACCGGTACTGAAACACCCATGTCCTCAAGCCTGCTGGCGATTTCCGGCAGCGCCCGTGCGGCTTCATCGTTGTTGACCGTGACCCGGACGAGCTTGCTGCCGGCGCGCGAAAGCTCCGCCACCTGGAGAGCGGTGGCGGAAGCGTCGGCAGTGTCGGTGTTGGTCATGGACTGCACGGCGATCGGATGGGCGGACCCAATGGGTACGCCTCCTACGATCGCAGATACGGTCGGTCTGCGCGTTACGGTCGGCAAGTCTGCTTGCGTGTTGTGATTTTGAAAGCTAATTCCCTGGTCCGAGCGGTGCATATCGGACCGTGAACTCTTCCCTTTCCGGCACTCCTGGAGCTCAGATGGTTGATACCCCCGATACGTCCGACGCGCCCGCTACTACAGTTCCCGTCAAGAAAAAGCATCGCAAGGTGTTCGCAGTGCTGTTCGCGGTACTTCTCACCCCTGCAGTCATCGTCGGGCTCTGGGTCTGGGTTTCCCTCGGCTACGCATACTCTTCAGGCGAGCGGGCGGGATACGTCCAGAAGATTTCCAAGAAAGGGTGGATCTGTAAGACCTGGGAAGGAGAGCTGGCGATGGCGAATCTGCCCGGGACGATGCCACAGATCTTCGCGTTTACGGTTCGAAACGACTCAATCGCCAAGGTGATCGAGCAGAACGCCGGCAAGCAGGTTTCCTTGAGCTACGACCAGCACAGGGGAGTGCCAACCACCTGCTTTGGCGAGACAGAGTATTTCGTTACGGGGGTCCGCCGAACCGGGCCTTGAATCTGTCTATTGTCTGCTCAGCCGGTCCTTGCTATTTTTCCGCCAAGTCGAGCTGGGAAGGGCGGACGAAGGTCCGTGCTCCCCTCTCAAGTCCAGTGCAGGGTTAGTGAGACCTGCATATCAGATTGTCGAGGGTCGGGCGTTCTCCGCTCCCCAAGACACAAATTTTTCAGGAGCAGGGAATGCGTACGACCGGCAAAGTGAAGTGGTTCAACGATGCGAAGGGCTTTGGCTTTATCACACCTGACAACGGGCAGAAGGATTGCTTCGTTCACTACAGCGCGATTTCCGGCTCGGGGTTCAAATCCCTTGCCGAAGGTGACGCAGTAGAGTTCGACATTGTCGAAGGTCAGAAGGGTCCGGCTGCCGAGAACGTGACGAAGGCTTCTTAAGCCACGTCGACTTCACTGGCACAATCTGGCGGGGCGTCTCAATCGAGGCGCCCCGTTTTGTTTAGGGGAGGACGTCCCCTCCTCGGGACCGGTGCTACCTCAACGGCGTTTTCCAGCCTTTCCAGCAGTCCAAGTCGCAGGGAAGCGAGGTCAACGTTCACGGCCAACCCGCGCCTTGCCTCGTGCCTGCCTTCGTTTTTTACGAGATCCTCAGCCAAAACGATCGCTTTTGAGGTCGGCACCCCGAGCTCGTGGATGAGCAAGATTGACAGGGCGAGGACCAGGAGGCCTTCGACCGTCAGACGACGAGATACGCCCTGGCGCTCCTGGGAAACGCCAGGGACGCGGTTATGCGAGAGCACATTGTCGAGCCATTTTACGGACGTTTCCAGCGCAAGTGCAGCTGTAGCAATGGTATATGCGCGAGGCACTTTATTATCCTATTAAAAAAGGATATTTAAGTATATCAAACCCTCCGTCCCGTAGCCAGACCGTCGTTCGTTATATTGTGCCCGCTCCCAGTCCCCTCACCACGAAACTCCCGCGGATGAACAGAATGAAGCGAATTTCCTTTCTCATGGCGGTCTCAGCACTAGCTTCGGTTACGTTTGCCGCTCAAGCCAGTGGTCAGAAGACCTACGCACTCGGGATCGGAGGAGGCGCCGCCATACCCGTCGGAAAGCTCAGCAATACACAGACTACCGGATTCAACGGACTCATTGCACTTGCGCTGGGTGTTGCCGATCTGCCAATCGGGGTTCGATTCGACGGGATCTACAACAGCTTTTCGCGCAAGGCAACTAATTCAACGCCGACGAACACCTACGGATTTAGAGTCGCCGGCTTGCTTGGAAATCTCATCTACGCTTTCCCGGGAAGCACAGCAAAGACCTACGTCGTGGCGGGAGGGGGACTCTACAACACGAAATTCGATATTTCCGGAACCAAGGCTGAGAACCACTGGGGACTCCACTGGGGACTGAATGCCGGGGTCGGGATAACTTTTGCGGTCGGTCCGGTGGCAAGCTTTCTGGAATCGAGATATCACTTCATATCCCGTGAGCCGACGAAAGGCGGAGTAATTCACTTCGTCCCGATCACGCTTGGACTAATGTTCTAAGGAAACGACATGAAAAAGGCGCACAACTGTGCGCCTTCTCTATCTTAATACTTCCCCGCCCTAAATCGCGCGAAGCACCAGCTCGTTACCACGCGCGGCTTCACCCACTGGCCAGAGCGCCTCACGCGCCGAACGAAGCTGTGCCTTCACTGCGCTCGCACCCGTGCCTCCCGGCAAGTCTCGACGCGCAACTGATCGAGACGGCTCGAGCCAATCGAGCGCGTCGTCGCCGAACAGCGGATGGGTCGTCTTGAACTTTGCGAGTGGCAATCCGTCCAGATCACAACCTTCCTTCTCGCTCTCGCGAATCAAGGCACCGATAGCACCGTGAGCTTCGCGGAATGTAGCTCCCTTCTCTACCAGATAATCCGCGAGATCGGTTGCCATCATGCTACTGGAGAGCGCTGCCCGCATCCGCTTGGCATTGAACCGGGTCTCCTGAAGCGCACCGGCCACTGCGGGGAGCACAAGGAGGGCAGTGTCGACGGCATCAAACAGCACACGCTTGTCATCCTGAAGGTCTTTATTGTATCCGCTCGGCAGACCCTTGAGTGTCGATAGCAATGTTGAGAGATCGCCAATCGCTCGCGCCCCTGATCCGCGCGCTAGCTCGAGCGCATCCGGGTTGCGCTTCTGCGGCATCATGCTGGAGCCCGTCGTAAACGCGTCGCCAAACTGGACGAACCCGAACTCGCTTGAGCCATAGATGATCAGGTCTTCGGCGAGGCGGGAAAGGTGCGTCGCCATCATCGCAACTGCGAACAACAACTCCGCGACGAAATCCCTGTCCCCAACTGCATCGATACTGTTCTGCGAGAGCCCACTGAATCCCAGGCTACCCTGCAGCAGGACCCGCGAAACCGGAAATGCGCACCCGGCAATAGCGCCAGAACCCAGCGGCAGCATTCCAGCGGCCCGAGAGGCGGACGCAATCCTGGCCCGGTCGCGCTCGAGGGGCCAGAAGTGGGACAACATCCAGTGCGCGGCGGCAACCGGTTGAGCGCGTTGGAGATGCGTGTAGGCCGGCATCAGTGTATCCTGGAGCGTTTCCGCGTGGTCCAGCATAACCTGCTGCAGCGTTCTCGCGGCGACATCCAGCTTGGCGCACGCATCCATCGACCACAGGCGTGTCGCGGTTGCTACCTGGTCGTTCCGGCTTCGCCCTGTGTGCAGCTTGGACGCAACCTCCCCGATTTCCTCGTGAAGCATCCGATCGATCATCGTATGCACGTCTTCGTCGGATGGGGCAGGGGTCGCACCCGTTGCGAGCTTTTCGGCAACCGCCGCCAAGCCTTTCTCGATCTTCTTACTCTCCTCCAGAGAAATGACTTCCGCTCCCCAAAGAGCGACGGCCCAGGCCCGGGATAGATTGATATCGAACGGCCACAAGCGATAATCGGTCCCAATCGAGCGGTTGAGGGCGTCGAGAGCGGCCGAGCTCGGCACGACGAACCGTCCTCCCCAAAGCTTGTGGGATGTGTGATCTGACACGGTGAAGGGAAGGCTCAAGCTATCGCGAGAGCCTTTGACTCTCGCGATTCGTTTTTGCTCTCCTTGTCGGCCTTGGCCGCCAATTCATGATCGCGGATAGCTCGGACACGGGCCGAGAGACCGTATAGCCGGATGAATCCGCCGGCATCGCTCTGCTGGTAGACGTCGTCTTCACCGAAGGTGACGAACCGCTCGTCATACAGCGCATACTCGCTCTCGCGACCGATCACGGAGGCCGTTCCCTTGAACAACCTTAGAGTCGCTGTCCCCGTAACGCGCTCCTGAGTGACGTTGACGAAGGCGTCGTAGCTTTCCCGCTCGGTTGTCCACCAACGCCCCTCGTAGACCAGATCGGCGTAGCGCGGAGCAATGAGATCTTTAGCGGTTAGCGTGCGCCGGTCAAGGACGAGCTGCTCGAGCTCACTGTGGGCGGAGTAAAGCAGTGTACCGCCAGGAGTTTCGTAGACTCCACGGGACTTCATTCCCACGAGACGATCTTCGACGAGATCAATGCGTCCGATTCCGTGACGCCCACCGATCTTGTTGAGCGCAACGATCAGGTCGACCGGGTCGAGCTCCACGCCGTTGACCGAGACAGGCGTGCCCGAATGGAATCCAATCGTGACTTCCTCCGGCTGATCCGGCGCATTCTCGGGCGCGGTCGTCAACATGAACAGGTCTGCCGGTGGGGCGACGGCAGGCTGTTCGAGCACGCCACCCTCGTGCGAGATGTGCCAGACGTTTCGATCGCGCGAATAAATCTTGTCGCGGGTCGCGGTGACCGGAATCTTGTGGGCTTCCGCGTAAGCGATCGCGTCCTCGCGGCTCCGGATGTTCCATTCGCGCCAGGGCGCTATCACGGGCAGGTCGGGCGCGAACGCTGCGTAGGTCAGCTCGAATCGGACCTGGTCGTTCCCCTTTCCGGTGCAGCCGTGGGCGAGCGCATCGGCCCCCATTTGCCGAGCGATCTCAACCTGTCGGCGGGCAATAAGAGGACGCCCCATGGAAGTGCCGAGGAGGTACTTTCGACCGTATATGGCGCCGGCCCGGAGCGTCGGCCAGACGAAATCCTCGACAAACTCCTGCCGGAGATCTTCGACGTAGCACTCGTCCGCCCCGGAGGCAATTGCTTTGGCCCGTACCCCCTCCAGCTCTTCGCCTTGGCCAATATCAGCGGCGACGCAGATCACGCGCGCACCGTAATGTTCCTTGAGCCAGGGGACGATGATCGAAGTGTCGAGCCCACCGGAGTAGGCGAGAGCAATTGTGCGAATCACGGGCGCCTCAATAAGTATTCAGAATACCTGAATATTTAATCGTTCGGCGGGCCTACGTCAACCTCTGTCTGGCTCTCCCGCCATGCTTCGGAGGCGCCTCATTACGCGATCCCGGGCGGCGACTGAGCGACAGATGATCAGTATGGTATCGTCTCCACCGACCGTTCCCAGTATATCGGACCAGCCCTCGCCGTCGAGCGCGGCGGCAATCGGCTGCGCGCCTCCGGGGACCGTCCGTAATACGAGCATTTCACTGACGCCGTCGAGGCGAAGAAACAACTGGGGGAGGAGGGTATCGAGCGCGGCCCTGCTCTCCTCGATACTGCCGTCGGTGATGGCGTAACGCGCGCCTTCCGGGGTCGGGAGGCGGGCGAGCCTGAGCTCGCGCAAATCGCGGGACAGGGTTGCCTGGGTTACATCCCAGCCGCGCTGGAGTAGGAGCTTCCGAAGATCCTCCTGGCTGCTCACCACCCGGGCGCCGATGATCTCGAGAATTGTGTCGTGTCTTTCGCGCTTGTTGGCCATCGACGGTGAGTTTAGCACCCCATTGTCTCGCGCGCGAGGCAGCGGCACGGATCATTGACTGAACGGGTGTGTAATGTTATGCATTATTTATGCATAAAGTTCCGGTGGGGGTTCTTGGGGCGAGCGGCTACGCCGGGCGGGAGCTGTGCGGATTGATCGCGCGCCACCCGAAGCTGGAGCTTGCGTTTGCCTCAGCGAATGAGCAGCGCGGACAACACGCCCGCATCGGACCATTGGATGTGACCTATGTCGCGACCGAGGACGCCCCTTTGGGCGATGCAGAGATCGTTTTCACCGCTTTGCCGCATGGCGCTTCGGCCAAGTGGGTGGGGAATGCGCGCTCAACGGGCGCGAGGGTCGTCGACCTGTCGTCCGACTTTCGACCGGGAGCTGGCGAAAGTGCCACGAACGCCGAATACGGCCTCACGGAGCTGATGCGTGAAAATATTCCGGGTGCTGAAATCGTGGCAAATCCCGGCTGCTACCCAACGGCTGTACTTCTGGCCATCGCGCCACTGCTAAAGGAAGGCTGGGTAACGCCAGGTGCGACCATCAATGTATCGGCAGCGAGTGGAGTTACCGGCGCTGGGTACTCCGCTCGCCCGGATCTGCTCTACGCGGAGGTCGCTGAGGACTTTCGTGCCTACGCGGTCGGGAATGAGCACAGGCACATCGCCGAGATGCAGGCCGTGGCAGACGAGCTTGGCGGCAGAAACAACGACATTCTGTTCACGCCGCACCTTCTTCCAGTAGCGCGTGGAATTCTGGCGACCATCACCGTCCCGATCGAGGAGCATACCGAAGACCCTTCGCTGCTGTGGAGGGAGTGCTACAGCGGCGAGCCTTTCATCGAGATTGCGGACTCGCCGCCGTCGCTCCGCGACGTCGTGCGGCGGAACGTTGTCCGCCTGAGCGTCACAAAAGCCGCGAACGTGCACAAGCCGACGCTCATTATCATCTCGGCAATCGACAACCTCGTTAAAGGCGCGGCTGGACAGGCGTTGCAGAACGCGAACATCCTGCTCGGATTGAGCGAGCAGGCAGGGCTGCCCGCGTGACGCGCGTCGTGAAAATAGGCGGCCGTGCCCAGGGCGACCCTCGCCTCTTCCAGCTCCTTGGAAAAGCATGGAAAAACTCCCCCACATCACTGTGCTTAGTGCACGGCGGCGGGGACGAGGTCTCGGCGATGCAGAAAGCCCTTGGCCGAGAACCTGTTTTTGTAGGGGGCCGGCGGGTTACGTCGAAGAGTGATCTGGATCTGTTGCGCATGGTGTTATCGGGCGTGGTGAACAAGAGGCTGGTGGGTGGCCTCGTTGCGGCGGGGGTCTCCGCAGTCGGACTGTCTGGGGAGGATGCCGCGCTGATCAGAGCGGAGATCATCGATGCCGAGTCTCTCGGGTTTGCGGGCCGGCCTACGAGCATCAACTCACAGTTACTTCGATCTCTAATGGCCGGGGGCCATCTTCCGGTCATCTCACCCGTTTCCTACAACGACGAAACCACACAAGGTGGCGCGCTCAATGTGAATGGCGATGATGCGGCGTCGGCTATTGCCGCGGCTCTCGAGGCGGACGAGCTGATCCTGATTGCCGATGTCGAAGGAGTGCGCGATGACCGGGGCGAAGTGCTTCCCGCAATCACCCCGGAGTTCGCACTGGAACTGATCGAAAGCGGAGTAGCCGCCGGAGGGATGGCGGCAAAACTCGAATCAGCACACTCTGCTCTCCTCGCAGGAGTCGATCGTGTACGAATCTGTGATCTCGCCGGTCTGGTGGAAGACGGGCGGGGCACTTTCATAACTCAATCCCAGAGCGTCGTATTATGACCGCCCTCTCGCTTCCCCTCGAAGACGACGTCATCGAAGTTTCCGTTGCGACGAACACATCGCTCCTCGGTACCTACAAGCGCGCCCCGATGGAATTCGTGCGGGGGGAAGGGGTGGAGCTCATCGATGCAAACGGCAAACGCTATCTCGATTTTGCCAGTGGAATCGCCGTAAACAACCTCGGCTACGGAGATGCGGGGATCGCTCAAGCTGTAACCGATGCCCTGAGCAGCGGCCTGATTCACACTTCGAATCTCTATCAGACGGCGGCGGGAGAGCAGCTCGCGGACAAACTGGTCGAGCGTTCGTTTGCATCGAAAGTCTTCTTCTGCAACTCCGGCGCGGAAGCCAACGAGGGCGCATTCAAGTTCGCGAGGCGGTGGGCACGAAAGATCGGCTCCGACGCCAAGGTCGAGATCATTGCTCTGCGCGGGAGCTTTCACGGGAGGTTGTTCGCGTCATTGGCGGCGACTGATCGACCGTCGTATCGCGCGCCTTTCCGTCCACTCGCGGGAGCCGTGTCGATTTGCGAACGGGATTTGGCTGATCTGGAGACTGCGCTCGACGAGGAAACCGTCGCAGCATTGATTGTCGAGCCGGTGCAGGGTGAAGGGGGAGTGAGGGTTCTGGATGATGGTTTCCTCGAAAAACTGAGGACGCTCACCGCTGAGCGTGAGATTGCGCTCATCTTCGATGAGATTCAGTGCGGTCTCGGCAGAACGGGGCACCTGTTTGCGTACGAGAGGTGCGGTGTAGTTCCCGACATGCTGACGCTAGCCAAGCCCTTGGCTGGCGGACTCCCGATGGGTGCGGTTCTGGTGTCGGAAGAAATCGCTGCGACAATCCAGCCAGGTGATCACGGAACCACGTTTGGCGGTGGTCCCCTCGTGTCAGCCGTGGCCGCACACGTGCTGGATCGCCTTTCTGACCCGTCGTTGCTCGAGTCTGTTCGGGAGAACGGAGCGTGGCTCGGCGAGCAGCTCGACGGAATTGCGCGTCGCTCGGGGAAGGTGCGCGCGATACGCGGAACCGGCTTCATCTGGGGACTGGACGTGCTGGAACCAGCCGGGGACATCGTGAAACGAGGGTGGGACGAAGGCATTCTCACGCTGACGGCGGGTGACCATACGCTCCGCATTCTTCCTCCACTGATAATGGAGCAGGGCGATCTTGTCCGTGGGCTGTCCATCATCGAGAAGATCATCGCTCCGTAACGCAGAACAGAGTCGCCAACGAGAGCGTCTCCGGTTAACATATCGGAGACTTCTTCGAAGAGACGTTATGCCACTGGTGCGACTCTCACCCGGCCGACTATCCCTACTTCTGATCGTGGCCGGGGCCTGCAGTCCCGTGCCAATGAATACCGGGACAACGGTCGCGGTTGCAGTCGCGTCTGATACCGTCGATGCGCGGCATCTTTTCGAAGAGAATATCGATGCGATCCACAAACGTGACCGCGCTCGATATCTCGCCACCTATCTTCACACCAGCAGTCTCGCGCGCAACGGTCCTGCCGGACTCGAGCTCGGGTACGACAATTGGAGCGCTCTACGCGATACTACCTGGCCGGACACCCTGATCGCCAGGAATCTGCGCGTGACACCGATCATTCCTGGTGTCGTGTACGGCACCTACTGCTACACTGTGACTCAGAAGGATACGACGTCGAGCGGCGTATCCGAGCGCGTATTCGTCAAGACGCCGGAGGGATGGCGCATCGCGGTTACTACGGCGTTCGGATTACCCGTCGGCGCGCCCGCGCAATGCAAGTAACTTCTCTATTCAAATCGTGACAATGACTCGTCGATTCGCGCTTTCACTGCAAATACTATTTGCGGGAACTGTTGCCGGCACTGCAGCCTGTCAGGGGTCCAACACCCAGCCTCCGAAGCTGGTGGTTTTCATCACAGTCGATGCGATGCGTTCGGACTATCTATCGCGTTTTGCCCCGCAGTTGACCGGCGGTCTGGGAAGGCTGTACAACGGCGGGGCGGTATTCACCAACGGTTTTCAGGATCACGCAATAACCGAAACGGCGCCCGGGCATTCGGTGATAATGTCAGGCCGATATCCGGTGCATACGGGCATATCCGCGAACACCGCCGGCGTAAACGACACAACCGTGAGTCTGGTGGATGCACAGGGACTCGGCGCATCACCGTTCCGTTTTCGCGGAACGACACTGACGGACTGGCTGATGGCAAAGGATCCCCAGACCCGCATTCTTTCCGTTTCCAGAAAGGACCGAGCAGCGATCCTTCCCATCGGCAGATCGAGACAGCCGGTTTTCTGGTACGCACCCAATGGCATTTTCACAACGAGCACATACTATGGCTCGAGTCTTCCCGAGTGGGTCCGCGCTTTCAATGCCCGGAGGCTTCCTGCGAGCTACGCAGGGAAAATGTGGGAACCGCTGCTGCCGGACAGCGCCTATAGCGAGCCGGACAGCGTTCCGATAGAAAGCAACGGAATCAACTTCATGTTTCCTCACGTTGAATCCAGCTCACCGGACACGGCGGCCCGACTGCTTGGCGA
Source organism: Gemmatimonadales bacterium (assembly GCA_038227135.1). GTDB lineage: Bacteria > Gemmatimonadota > Gemmatimonadetes > Gemmatimonadales > Gemmatimonadaceae > UBA4720. The sequence goes on along the minus strand of JBBRQC010000031.1, from coordinate 14,348 downwards.
CTTCCCGTGGATGGACGAACTGACCCTGGATTTTGCGATGACGGGTGTGAGTGCGCTGAATCTAGGCACGGGTCCCCAGACGGATTTGCTGTCCATCTCGCTTTCCACAACGGATGCGATTGGTCATCGCTACGGACCCGACTCGCGCGAGATTCACGATCAAATCCTTCGTCTCGACCGTGCCCTTGGAGCTTTTCTGGATTCTCTGTACAAGATCCGGAACCAGAGCGACATCGTTGTCGCGCTCACCGCCGACCACGGGCTAACACCGTTCCCGGAAGTCCATGCACACGATTCGAATGCGGGCGCGATTCGAGTCGACCCACGACCGTTGCTGCAACAACTCAGCAACTCGCTGGCTGCGGCTGGAGTCCCGGGATACGGTCTGAGTTTCTTTGCAGGCGTATACACCGGCAACGGGTTTTCTTTCGACGGCGGAGTGCTCGATCTCGATCGCGCCGCGTTGAGCAGGGCGAGAGTCAACCGTGACTCGCTCGTGCGGGCCGTTCGCGCGGGATTTCTGAAAGTGCCTGGTGTGGGCCGCGCGGACAGGATTTCGGATCTCGCCAAGGCAGACACCGTGAGAGACAGAATTGCGAGGCGCTGGCTGCACATGTTCCGGGATGAAGACAAGGCCGCGCTGGTAGTAACGCTCGCGCCTTTCAACTACTGGCTCTCCGGCTGGATCGCGCAGCACGGTAGTCCGAACGACATAGATGCTCACGTTCCGATCATTTTCTACGGCAGCGGCGTCAAACCGGGACGGTATGACGAGCTCGCGGCGGTTGCAGATATGGCTCCAACTCTCGCGGCAATCGCCCATGTGACCCCTCAGGAAAAACTCGACGGCCGCGTCCTGCAACATGCGCTCAGGTAAAATCTCCCGAACGTCTGTCCTCAGAGCGTTCGACGAAGTCGAATTCGGCTCGAAGAACACTCTCAACCTGCGGGAATCGCTTCCATCCGCAGCCGATGCCCGTTTCCGAACCGAATCATGGCTGCGCGAGCGGCAGGTCAGCCGGGCGGCTGAGGTTCTGGTGATAACAGGGCGCGGAAATCAGAGTCCAAACGGAGTCTCCGCGGTCAGGGAGGCTGTCCTTTCTCTGTTGCCGTCTCTTCGCCGACGAGGAGTGGTGAGCGAGTGGAGAGAGCATTCCCCCGGATCGTTTGTCGTGACGCTCGCATCTATTTCCTCACTTCTGGAAGCGCCTCGACGGAAGCGCGATCGCCCGTCGATTCCCCCGACGGTAAATCCGGAGTCTCTAAAGGATCTCGAACAATCAACGCTCGAGCTGCTCCGGCGACTGGCGGTTCGAACTCTCGAATCGCTGGGGGTTCGCGAGCCGGCCGCGTTCGTGGAAGCGGAGATGGTCTCCAAGTTCCATTCGCTGGCCGGAGGTATCAATCCTGGCGGGCAAGGCGAAGCGAGATTGCGCGAAGCCATCAAGGCAGCGCTTGACCAGCTCGATGATTGAGCGGGGTCGCGACATTGCTGGAACCAACATCATACACAGGACACCACACGGAATGACCAAAACACCTCTGATCGCAATGCTCGCGCTCGCTCTGCCACTTCGGGCGCAAACGATTCCCGGCTACTCTCAAGAGGCCGCTGCAGTCGAACGGGCGACTGAGGCGGATGCAATAGCGCGTCCCTCGCCGTCGAGCGCTTCCGCTCACTCGAGATTTCTTTCGCTTCAGCCACACATGGCCGGCACATCAGCCCAGGCACGGACCCGCGACTACGTGATCAAGCAGATGAAATCGTGGGGTCTCGAGACGGAGGTGCGCGCCTACAGCGTATGGATGCCGCATCCGGTGAGCACGCGCGTATGGAGGATCACCCCCAATCCCGTGGAACTCGATCTGAGGGAAGGAGTCATTCCAGAAGACACGACCTCTTCAGCGTATCCACAAGTGACACCATTCAACGGCTACGGCGCGGCTGGCGATGTTCGTGGCGATGTGGTGTACGTGAACTACGGTCTGATCGAAGACTACGCGCAACTCGATTCGATGGGCGTGTCTGTCAAAGGCAAAATCGCAATCGCACGGTACGGCCGCTCGTATCGGGGCATCAAGGCGAGAGAGGCAGAAAAACACGGGGCACTCGGGCTGATCATCTACAGCGATCCCGCCGATGATGGATACATGCGCGGCGATGTCTATCCAGCTGGTCCAATGCGCCCCGCGCACGGGATTCAGCGCGGCAGTGTCATGAACCCGAATGGTGATCCCAGCACTCCGGGATATCCGAGCACGGCGAACGCGCGGCGGATTCCGGTCGCCGATATGGAGATCCCGCACATCCCGGTGTTGCCCATCTCGTACGGGAATGCCGCTGAGCTCCTTCGCGGACTGGGTGGAAAGTCGATTCCCCAGCCATGGCAGGGCGGCCTCGCATTCAGATATCACGTGGGACCGGGACCGATCCAGGCTCGAATTGCGGTGACGACCGATGCGCTCACGAATCCATACAAACAGATCTGGGACACTTTCGGAACGATTCGGGGAGCGGAATTTCCTGATGAGATCGTGATGGTCGGCAGCCATCGCGATGCGTGGGGGCCAGGAGCAGCCGACAATGTCAGTGGAACCGTCAGCGTTCTCGAGGCCGCGCGAACGATCGCCGAGCAAGCGAGGGCGGGTCGGAGGCCAAAACGCACGATCATATTCGCGACGTGGGACGCCGAAGAGTGGGGACTGCTCGGCTCGACCGAGTTCGTCGAGGAAGATTCGCTGCGTCTGAGCCGGAACGCGGTTGCCTATCTAAACCAGGACGACGTTGCTCAGGGACCGGACTTCAGCGCAGGTGGATCGCCATCACTTCGGGCGCTGCTGCGCGATGTCGCCAAGGAAGTGCCTGACCCCAGCCGTCGGGGAAGTGTGTACGATGTCTGGAGGAAACGGGCAAATCTCGCTGCGGACACACTCGAACCACAAATGGGTGATCCCGGGGGCGGCTCCGACTTCGCGGGTTTTTACAATCATCTCGGGATTCCAATAGTGGATTGGGCATTCGGCGGACCGCAGGGCGTCTACCACTCTTCCTACGACTCCTATCACTGGATGTCGAAATTCGGCGACCCGAATTTCGAATTTCATGCGACAAACGCGCGCATCGGCGCGGCCGCATTGCTGCGGCTCGCGAATGCCGAAATTCTCCCGTACGACTACGTGGAGTACGCGCGCACGATGAAGCGGTTCGTTTCGCAGGTGGGCCAGACCATGTCCGACAAGCACTGGAAGCTATCCGCTGCAGAACTATCCGGCGCGGTTGGCAGAATGGAAAGCGCGGCTGTTGCGTTCTCGGCTGCGCGAGACCGCGTGCTTGCGGGTCGACTCTCAACCGTGAGGGCAAAACAGGTCAACGCTACTCTTCTCGGTGTCGAACGAGAACTCACAAGATCACAGGGGCTTATCACGCGGCCCTGGTTCAGAAACCTGATTTACGCCTCTGACGAGAACAATGGTTATTCGACGATGGTGCTGCCCTCGGTCAACGAAGCGATTCGACTTGGCGATGAGACTGCTACCGCCCGGGAGCTGGCAGACATCTCTCAACGCTTCGATGCCGCGACGCGAGCGTTGCAGGTGGCAACAGGATTGCTACAGACAAACTGAAATTAGCTCGCATGACGCGCGCTGTCTCAGGCCCGGACATTGCGATGATCGCGGTTGATGAGAGCGTTATTGGGAGACAATTGACGAGAACTGCGCGAGCGGAAGCAAGACGGTCACGTCTCACTTTGGAAGAAATGGTGCCGATCGCAGGATACGGCGCGCGGGCAACGTGGCCAGCCCGATTCCAGCTCTATCAACGCGGCGCGGCGGCAGATGGAGTCTTTGTCGTTCTGAACGGGCACATCGTTTTGCGCAACAAGATAAAAGTCGGTCGCGGATTCGTCCCGGTAATCGCCACGGTGGGGCAGACGTTCGGAAGCGAAGGCCTTTCACCGAACAGTGATTATGTAACCGACGCCAGCGCATCGGAGGAAACGAAAACCCTGTTTCTGAGTGGGGCACAGTTTCGCGCGTTCGTGAGAGAACAGCCCGGCCAGACACTTCCCCTGCTGTCGCAGATAATGTCCGAGCGCGCGTACCTACTCGAAAAACTGCACGAGCTCGCGGCATTGAACGTCGACCAACGGCTCATATCCACGCTCTCGCACCTCAGCACCGATCGCAGCCTCACCACGGATGATGGGCGACTGAAGCTCGAGAACAACCACCACCGCCTGCTGTGCGAGATGGTCGGGGCGACGCGCGAGTCGATCGCATTGGCTCTAAGCCGACTCGTATCAGCCGGAATTGCAGAGCGGAAGGGAATGACGTTCCTGATCGAGCCCAACTCTCTCGCCGCCGGGCATGGAAATGGGCACCACACCGATTCCGCGCTGGCTACGCCGAGAGAGTTGTCGCCTCAGTGAAAGTGAATGGACGGGCAGCAGAGCGCTGACACAGCGCCCGTAATACGTGGCGCACAAACGATAGATCTGCAGGAGGAGGGCTCACCAGGAGTCCTCCTCCTGCATGGTTTTGGAGACACTCCTCAAACGCTCGCGCTGCTTGCGCGGAAGCTGCACAAGTCGGGCTTCAGTGTATACGTGCCATTGTTGCCGGGGCACGGGCGGACCATGGAGGCTTTTGGCAAATCCCGCGCTGCAGATTGGATCGCGGCGGCAAGGAACGCACTCGCCGACATGCGGGACCAGCACGAGTCCGTATCGGTGGTCGGGCTTTCAATGGGTGGAGCACTATCAGTGCTGATCACTGCCGGCGTCGATGTTCCTGCATTGATTCTGATCGCGCCGTATCTCGACATGCCGCGAGCGCTGCGGTTAGCCTCGGCGGTCCACTGGACCTGGGAAAGGCTCGTGGGCGAAGTGAACTCGAGGGATCCGCGGTCGATCCGCGACCCGATCGAGCGCGAGAAAAACCTGGCCTATGGCGCTATCACCGGTCGCGCGCTCTTCGAGTTGTCAAAGGTCGTGAGGCTCGCGAGAAAATCTCTCTCTCGCGTGAAAGCGCCGACGTTGATAATCCAATCGCGTGAAGATCCGCGCTGCGCGCCCGAGGTTGCCGAGTTCGCGTTCAAAGCGCTAGGCACGCACGAAAAGAAACTGGTCTGGACCGAAGGCGCAGGGCACATAATCACGGTGGACTATGGCCGCGAGCGCGTGTTCTCTGAGGTCGAGCAATGGCTGAGAGCCCACACCGACCGTGGCGCGGCAACCGCCGTCTGACGAGGGCGGCTGCCGAACGCCCCGAAAGCTAAAAGCGATCCTGGACGAACTCCGTAACCGAATCTACCGCGCGCTCGCCCAACCCCGCCGCCTGCTGGACTACACCCGTTGCAACACGCTTCACACGAGCCACGGGAGACTGTTTTTTCCGACGAGACCGGGCACGGCTACTCTTTTTCTTCGAAGAGGATTTGGAAGCGGACTTACGCCCCGCGCTCTTGCGACTCGCAGAAGCCTTCCTTCCGCCCTTCCGGCGCGACGACTTTCTCGCACCCGAGGACTTGCGGGCGCTCGACCGCTTCCGACCGGTAACCTTGCGGCGTACGCTCTTGCGTCCGGAGGATTTGGACCGCGACCTCTTTCTACCACCACTTCGACTACTGGACTTCTTGGCTGCAGCCATTGGAAAGCTCCGTGTAGGAGGGTTTGTAGAACCGATAGCAAGATTCGCGCACAATAAAAGGCTGGCCTCGGTGGGGCGGTTGAACAATCAGCCGAAGCAACGCATCCGAATCACGAAATGACGCGCGTCTCGCCGTGTCGCAGGATCCAAAGGTGTTCGCCTTTGCGCCCGGCAGCCCGCCACCGTTCGCGCATTCGCGCCGGTGGTTCATCCATCGGTTCGTCCGTGAGCTTGAACGTTCCCCAATGGGACGCAGTCATGACCAGCTGGGCACCGTTTTGCCCAGTTTCCAGCTGATCGACGGCGTTGATGCAATCCTCCGGGTTCATGTGCACAGAACCCATGAACCATCGGGGGTCGTAAGCACCGATTGGGAGGATCGCGACGTCGAAAGGCCCACATCTGATAGCAACGGAGCCAAAATCCGGGTGAAGTGCGGTGTCACCGGCAAAGAAAAGGGAATGGTCCCTGATCCGAAGCGCCCAACCGCACCAGAGAGTCGTGTTTCGCGTGCCGAGCGTTCGTCCCGAAAAGTGTTGAGCGGGGAGGCAGGTCAAGCGGAGCTCTCCAAGCGTACTCTCCTCCCACCAGTCGCTCTGAGTGACTTCGCGCGCTCCATGGCGGCGGAGAAATGCGCCAACGCCGAGCGGTGCGTACCATCGGGTTGCCGGATACCGCCGTGCGATCCGCGACACAGTGGAGGAATCGAGATGGTCGTAGTGGTCGTGCGAAAGGATTACGGCATCGATCGGCGGCAGCGCATCAAAGTCGACTGCTGGCGGGACCCATCGTCTCGGCCCGGCAAACTGCACCGGTGAGGCGCGTTCACTCCAGACAGGGTCTGTGAGGACGTTGAGTCCGCCCATCTGTATCAGGAAACTCGTGTGTCCAATCCAGGTAATGGTGAACAAATCGGGTGCTGCTCGCGGAATCACGTACGAAGGGGTGGCCAGTGTGAACACGCTGGGGTCGGGGTCCTGGCGACGCGGAATCCGGCGCCGCTCTATCAATGACCACCTCAGGAAATCGAGAAATCCGTGCATCTGCGCGCCCGGCCATGGGTTGCAAAAGCCACCTCCTGGCCGATGGTGCGCGGGGAGCCGCAGTTGTTGCTTAGCCATACAATTAGGTCACGACCAGTGCTGAGCGGTTTCAGGTAGGCGCGGCGCGCTCCAGATTCTGTTCGAGATGTGCAACAGACTTCATTCCAACGAGCGCGGTGTTGAGCGGGAGTGACTGCGCGAACGCGATTGCGCGGCGGGCATCGCTGGTGAACCCGGGGAAGGCGGAGCAAAGCTGATCCGGGAGCGCGCGTGTAAGCTGAGATTGCATGAGGGTGGCGCTCCCGACCACTGCCATGTCGAGACGGTGCGCCGCCTCGAGCAGCGAGACGCGCTCAGTGCCTATTGACTGGGTAGGAACGCGCACCGCTTCCGTCATGGCAAGATTGATCGGGAGCTGGACGATCTTGAAGTGGTGGCTCTCACCGCCCACCGCGCGCGCGACATTTACCAGCTCTTCGAGACTCAGATGGTTTCTTGCCTCTGGCAGTACACGAAACCCATTCCACGTCGAGCATCCGTAACAACCAATGATCCCTTGTTCCACCCGTTGCTCCAGCATTGCGAACGCCGCGCTGATCACACTCAGGAATTTCGAGCGAGTCAACACATCGAGCTGTTGCTCGGGGTTGTGAAGGTAATAGACGTCGATGAACGCGAGGCCCAGATTGCGCCTGCTTCGCTCGATCTGATCGGTCAGGTATCGCGGCGCAAGACAGTGTCCTCCCGATACAACGTCTTCCGGCTGCATCACTCCAGGCCCGTAATACTCGCTGTCGAGAAAGCCACGGTATCCCTCCTTGGTGCCGGGCGGTGTGCGCTCGAGGGGTATGTATCCGCCCTTCGTGCAAATAACTATCTCTGACCGCTCGATGGCGTCCCGGGAAGTGAGGATGCGAACGGCTTCTCCGATGGCGCGTTCCGAGCGCTGACACCTGTAATTGATTGCCGTGTCCAACAGATTTACGCCCTTGCCAAGGGCCGCAATGGCGATTGCCGTGTAGCGGCTGTCTTCAGCGTCATCGCACTCGCCGAGATAGGTGCCGAGACCGAGTGCGGAGACTTGGAGGCCGTCAGAGAGCGGTCGATAAAAATGGTCGATTTGCCCATTCTCGAACCGTTTTCGAAATCGCTGCGTGCCTTCCGCGGTGGCGCGTCCCTCGACGAGAGACTGCAGTGCTTTGGATCGACTCATTTAAGAGAGGCTACGGACGCCGGACAACTCGCGCAAGTAGATGCAAGGTGAACTGGCCCTTTCGTTGCTGTTTAGCAGTCCGCAACCAACGCATTCCACACCACAACGGCTCCTGAACTTGAAGAATTTCGTCTTTCTGGTTGCTGCGCTTGCAGCATGCGCGCAGCAACGCCCGGTCGTGCTCGCACCGGTGCGAATGGATGTTTCAACGAGTGCCGCTACCACACCCGGCGCCGTTTTCGATACCAATCGTGATGATCCGTTTGCAACTACAAACCGTATCGATTGGCCTGGCCCGAATCGCTACCGCTCATCGAGCGGTGTGCCCGGACCCGACTATTGGCAACAGAGAGCTGATTACACGATCGCAGCAGCGCTCGACACCGGCGCGGCGCAGCTTACCGGCTCCGTGCAGGTCAGATATACCAACAATTCACCGGACACCCTCCGGTATGTCTGGGTTCAGGTCGACCAGAATCTTTACCGCACGGGAAGCAAAGGATCCGCCCTGTTTCCCGCGGACTCACACTCGGGGGTAAGGGGATTTCAGGGAGGCTACGAACTTACGGATGTGCAGGTGGACGGGACGTCCGTAAAGCCGCGGATCAACGATACGATGATGCGTCTCGATCTTTCCGCACCGCTCAAGCCCGGCGGCGGGGAAACGACGATCTCGATCAAGTATTCATTCAGAATCCCGGAGCACGGATCGGATCGGATGGGACGGGACAGCCTGCTTTTCGAGATCGCACAGTGGTATCCGCGAATGGCGGTCTACGACGATGTCCGGGGCTGGAACACCGACCCCTACCTCGGCCAGGGCGAGTTCTATCTGGAGTACGGAGACGTCGACTACTCAGTGACGGTGCCGGCCGGATACATCGTCGCTGGCAGCGGTGTGCTGCAAAACCCCGAAGAAGTCCTGACCGCGGAGCAACGCCGGCGTCTCGGAACGGCGTCGCGGAGCACGGACGTCGTTCAGATCATTACCCAAGCTGAAGCGAGCGCGGCGAAAACACGACGAGTTGCCGGAACGAAGATGTGGCACTTCCGGGCGCAACATGTGCACGATGTCGCGTGGGCGGGCGCGCCCGATTTCAGATGGGACGCGACGAGCTGGAACGGCACGCTGGCGCAGGCCTACTACGAATTCCCCAAAGCGGGCAGGGCGTGGGAACAGGGAGCCGAGCAGACGGCGTGGACGATTCGCCAGTACTCACAGCTGTTCTTTCCATATCCCTGGCCGCAGGCGACGAGTGTCGCGGGCCCTGTTGGCGGGATGGAATACCCGATGTTCGTCATGGTGCATTACGGCAACGACGACCCGGCGTCCATCTTCGGCACGATCAATCACGAGCACGGCCACGAATGGTTTCCGATGATCGTCGGCTCGAATGAACGCCGCTATGCCTGGATGGATGAAGGCTTCAACACCTATCTCAATGCGTTCGCGACCGAGGCGCGTTATCCGGGACAGAATGCGTATAACGGCTACCTGAAGAACTGGGCCAACGCGGTGACAGAGGGAACCCAGTCTCCCCTGATGACCGCACCCGACAACATTGATGCTTCCGCATTAGGCGCGATCGGCTACCGGAAGCCCGCAGTCGCGCTGCTGACGCTGCGGAATCACGTCGTCGGTCCCGATCTATTCGATATCGCGTTTCGCGAGTATACCAGGACCTGGGCGTTCAAGCACCCAACCCCCGGGGATTTCTTCCGCAGTATCGAGAATTCGGTCGGCGACGACCTCTCCTGGTTCTGGCACAGCTTTTTTTATACTACGGACGTTCTCGACATAGGCATCGAAAGTGTTTCCACGCGCACGTCGGAGGGCCAGAAATTCGCGGTGGTCACGCTACGTCGAAATACATCCATACCGTTTCCCGTTCGGCTGCGAGTGGCCTACGCGGACCGTACGACTCAGGATTTCTCGTTACCCGTCAACATCTGGTCTGGTGGCAATCGATTCGAAGCGGTACTACCGGTGCGCGCTACAGTGACCGGTGTCCGGCTCTGGCCCGATCCTTCGGTGCCCGATTGGAATTCAGCGAACGATACGTGGGGGACCCCACCACCGGCGAATGCCGCACGGCCGGTTACGCGCGAGTAGGGTGGTCGTTTGGTTTAAGAGGGGCCCTCCGATAGATTGCAGGTGAACCCGATACTGAGATCAGTGGAGTAAATGATGCCGGATTTTGGAAGCTGGGCAACGGCTTGGTGGAAGCCGATTCTGTTCGTAGTTGTTGCTGGCCACCTCACCAATGTGTCCGTTACGCTCTTTTTGCACCGAGCTCAGACCCATCACGGTGTGAAGCTGCACTACTTAGCGGCCTTGCCAATGCGGCTTTGGTTGTGGCTCTCGACGGCCATCGTCACCAAGGAATGGGTGGCATGTCATCGAAAGCACCACGCCTTTGCGGACCGCGAAGGGGATCCGCACAGCCCGCTGATGGAAGGATTGCGGAACATCGTACTGAAAGGCGCCTTCTACTATAGAAAGACGGTTCGTCAGCCTGGAGTCCTGGACAAGTACGGGAAGGGAACCCCCAACGACTGGCTCGAGAGGCACCTCCTCTCGCCTCTCAACTGGGTGGGCATTCTTGTAATGTTGGCCGTCGATATCTATCTGTTCGGGTTTTTCGTGGGTCCGGTCGTATGGGGCGTTCAAATGATCTGGATCCCGTTCTGGGCGGCCGGAATCGTGAACGGAGTCGGTCACGCAGTCGGCTACCGGAACTTCGACGTCAAGGATGAGAGCCGCAACATCTTACCAATTGCGATCTGGCTCGGTGGCGAGGAGCTGCACAATAATCATCACGCCGATCCTCACTCAGCGAAATTCAAGGCAAAATGGTATGAATTCGACATCGGCTGGATGTATCTGCGACTTCTCTCCATTTTCGGCCTGGCTGAAATCTCCTACGCGCGCAGGTAGCTCGGCGCGTGCCTGAATCAGTAACCTGCGCGCGCTGTGGTCAAACGCGCGCGGGCTTCGTAAAGCCGCCCTTTCCGGGCCCAATCGGTGCCCGCGTCGTGGAAGAGGTCTGCACTCAGTGCTGGGCTGAGTGGCTCAAGCAGCAGACGATGCTGATCAATCATTACGGGCTCAACGTGATGGACCCGCAGGCGCGGTCGTTCCTCACGAAGAACATGAGCGCCTTCTTCTTCAAGACGGGCGCGTCCTCCGACATCGACACCAGCAAGAAAGGAACGATCAGCCACTGATGACGAACCCTAGGAGCGCTCTCGCGTTGGTCCTTTTGCTCGCCGGCGTGGGATGCAAGACGGCCAGCACCAATCCCGCCGATGTGTCGGGAGTACCCGTCTCCTCGCGCTGGACCGATTCCGTTCTAGCGTCGCTGACCCTTCGCGAAAAAGCAGCGCAAATCGTCTGGCCGAGCGTATTTGGCGATTTCGTATCGGGCGATTCGCCGCAGTGGCGGAGATTGACCGACTATATCCAGAAAGACAAAGTCGGCGGGTTCACGATATCGGTGGGTTCTCCGACTGAAGTAGCGGCCAAGCTCAATGCGCTCCAGTCGATGAGTAAGGTGCCTCTTCTCGTTGGGGCCGATCTCGAGGCGGGGGCGGGTTTCCGTGCGAGAGGTGGTTACTTCGTCCCGAATGCGATAGACCTTGGCGGCGCCATCCTATTTCCTCCGGAGATGGCCGTCGGCGCAACTCGTGACACCACGCTCGCTTACGAGCAGGGAAGGCTGACTGCTATCGAAGGTCGGGCGCTGGGAATCCATATCGCATACGCGCCGGTGCTCGACGTCAACAACAATCCCGACAACCCCGTCATCAACACGCGGTCGTATGGCGAGGATCCGCAGCTCGACGCGCGACTGGGTGTTGCCTTCATTCACGGGGTGCAGGATCACGGGATGATTGCGACGGGCAAGCATTTCCCGGGTCACGGCGACACCGGAACAAATTCGCATTTGGCCTTGCCAGTGGTGACTGTAAGTCGCAGCAGGCTAGATACCGTCGAGCTGGTTCCATTTCGCGCGGCGGTGAATGGCGGGGTTGGAGCGATCATGTCCTTTCACGGTGCTATGCCGGCACTCGATTCGTCGAACGTGCCCGGAACGCTTTCGCCCAAAGTGCTTACAGCGCTGCTTCGCGGAGAACTCGGCTTCAAAGGGATAATCATTTCAGACGCCATGGACATGCGCGGGGTTCTCGACCAGTACGGGTCCGACGAAGCCGTGAAGCGCGCGATTGCGGCAGGAATCGATGTGCTCATCCAGCCACTGGATGTCTCGCAAGCCATTGACGCCGTCGTAGCCGGCGTGAGGGAAGGTCGCTACACCGAAGCGCGATTGGATTCTTCCGTGCGCAGAGTCGTCGAAACAAAGCGTAGGCTGGGGCTCGCGCAGCGGAAGCTGGTTGACCTGAACGCTTTACGGTTCCTGGTGGGTGACAGCTCGAATCTTCAGATCGCGCGCCGGGTGGCGGAGAAGTCCATCACACTGGTGAGAGACTCCCTGAGACAGGTTCCGATTACATCGGGCAGTGCGAAAGTTCTGTCGATCACGCTCGCGCGTCGGGCCGACCTCGGCGCGGGTAACGCGTTCAATGCGGAGCTTCGCGCGGGTCTGCCAAATCTGCGCACCGAGTTCATGGCGACCGAGGATGCTCCCTTGAATTTTCCGCGTCTGATTGCGGCAGCCGATTCAGCCGATGTCACGATCGTTGGATCCTACGTGGGTCAGAACTGGGATGCGGTGAGTGCCAGCGCGCCCCAGGCGTTCGCCACCTTCGTGCAGACTCTGGTTCAGCGGGGCAGAAAGCCGATTGTAGTCGCTTTCGGAAACCCGTACCTGCTCCAGCAGCTGCCATCGATCGGTACGTATGTGGTTGCCTGGGGTGGTTTTCCGGTTTCTCAGACTGCAGCGGCTCGCGCACTGATCGGTTCATCTGCGATCTCAGGTCATCTGCCGATCACCATACCGCCATATGCTGGCCGCGGAACGGGAATTGAGAGGGCGGCAGTATCCAAGTAGTTGCGCGCCACGCGTGGCGTCAGAACGGCTGACGCGATATCGAATAATCGATTCGATCTTTTTTCTGTTGACGGCGTTACTGTCGAATCGTATATCAGGGGACCGCTCGCCCGCGACGTACGTAAACAACCCGCGACGTCATCCGCAAAAACTCCAAAGTGGTCTTGACTTTAGTCGCAAATAGTGACTAATTCGCTGTATCATGCGCGAACGCCCCTCCAGGACCAGCCCGTATACCATCGATGTCGTGCTGGTGACCGCGATGGGCAACGAGCTCGCGATTCTGCTGAGCCGCGGCTCAACGGAGCGTGAACGGTGGGCACTGCCATGGCGAACTCCGCAATCGGGCGGGACACTCGGAGCTGCATCGGTTGGAGTGGCCGAAGACGCGTTGGGCGAGCCACCGATCTGGACCGAGCAGCTGGGCGCGTTCGGAGACGCCAAACGCCATCCGAGCGAAGCCGAGATTTCCGTCGCATTCGTCGGACTCGTCCCTCACCAAACCGCGTCCCCCAAGCCGGGTTACAACTGGTTTCCGATGCGGGATCTGCCCCCGCTCTCTCCCAGACAGCGCGCCATCGTCGAAGCCGCAACGCGAACCATTCAGAGCCGCCTCGATCAGGCCCCTATTGCCTTCAGACTTCTGCCCTCGACGTTCACCCTGAGCGAGCTCCAGCAGATGTACGAGCTGCTGCTCGGTAAACGCCTGCACAAAGCCAGCTTTCGCCGTGCCCTTCAGGCCGCATGGCTCGTCGAACCTACGGACGAATGGCGCAGCGAAGGCAGAGGCCGGCCTGCCCAGCTTTATCGATACGCACCGAAGAAAAGGCGTAGACCTCACCGGGGTGTAAGGTTCGATTTTCTCTATCCCTGAGGCGAGTTAAGGCCGGTATAAACCCCCTAAGAGCCAGGAACCTCTTGCGGTAGCGGTGTATTAGTTGCAATGTGTGCATAAGGCTGGACACCCTGAACTGGGAGCCCGTTCGCTATGCTGGCTTATCTCGACAGTTTGTGCGCAGCACTGCTCGCACGAGACAGCACAGAGATACAGCGACTTTTGGCACTTACCGCGGCGCGCGATCTACCACGTAGAGTGCGCGAGGAAGCCGTTGCCATATCCCGCGCCGGCAACCGGAGCTTCATGGCCCCGATTCATTCGCTCCACTTCTATTACAAGCTCACTCACATGGTAGACGAGTCGAGCGATCCGATCTTCGGAGATTCTTCGAAGCAGAGCGAAGCAGAGGGAGCCCAGATCGAGCTTCCTCTCCGCAAAGTAGGAAACGGCGGGCGTTAAATCCGCTAAACGAGCGCCCGAAGCGAATTCTTTTTCCGCATCGCTTCGCCCCAGACGTCTCCAACTTTCTCAAAACGCACAGCGGCATTTCCCAAGTGGAATGCGCGCAGATCGATTGGCCGCGACCTTCGTCG
>JBBRQC010000030.1:0-35606 GCA_038227135.1 Gemmatimonadales bacterium | reverse complement strand
ATCTCGTTTGACCACTTAGACCAGGGTAAGTTGCGTCCCCCGGTCCACAGCAGCCGCGAGCGCGAGGAGTCTGGGTACACTCCAGGACCACCGTTGTTGATCGGCGGCTCGAGAACAAGCGTGCAACGATCGATAACGGCCTTCCGAGAAATTCCGCAGTCGCGGAACCGCTGCGGCTGACTACCCGATTGGTAGTAAAGCTCCCCCTTATAGCGAACGCAGACCGTGGGGGACCAGTAGACGCCGCCCACGCCCTTTCCGTCGTACGTCTCGCCCTCCGGCAACAGAAACCAGTGGACCGTAGTTCCGTCGTCGAGGACGAACTGTCCTTGGCTCTCAGGTTTCTTGTGGCCTCGGTCTGTACCGTTGCGGAGGAAGTCGCCGACGCCAAGGGCGTTCCTGTTCTTGACTTTGTAGTTGGCGTTGCCCGCGACGTTGATGTGAGATGTCCTGAATTCGTCAGGCGATTTCGGCCAGTTCGTCTTCTCCTTATTCTTCGGCTCGATCACGACGACGGGAATCGGTAGCGTATCGTATCGCCGGGAGATGTAGGTAGCGACTTCAGTGTGGCCACCCTCACCCATGTCGCCGCCAGCTCCAACCGCCAAGAACGTGTCCTCTGTCCCCGCATTTCCGCAAAGCACGATGACGGTGCCCTGCTCGTCATTGAGAAACGAGTCGAGGAGGTCCCTGATACGAGTTCCGACGACAGGCTCAAAGTCCCGGTCGAGTGTTGGCGTCCATGTCCCATTCACCTTCTGCGCGATCGTCAGGACGTCAACGAGTTCTTCGCCACCGTTGGGGTCGACAACGCTCCACTGCCGAAGGCCATACTCCATGGCCGCCTCGTCAAGATGGAGCTGGATAAGGTTTGTTTCGTCGTTCCGGCGCGCGACAACCAGAATGCCGTGATGGTTCCATGGCAACGTGGTCGATTTGAGGCCGACGCCGAAGTTTTCGTGGGCACCACCAATGGGCTTTCCGCCTCCCCCAAACTTGTTGATGAACCCCGGTAGTTCATGACGGGTCATCGATATCCCGTCATCGGCAGCCTCGAAGCGATAGATCCCCACCCGTGAGGCGCCCTGCTCCCACCGTATCCTGAACTGCGTGGCCTTCGCCTCGACCGCGTTTTGGTACGCCTCGCGGACGAACTGGTAGGCACTGCTCTCGGACCCAGTCCGATCGACGATGGGCTTCAGCGAGCCCACCGACATATGCGTTGTGGCCATAAATGGCTCTTCCTCCCGGCTATGCCGGTTGTTGGTTTGAACTTCGAGAACAAGCTCGTCACCGGTGCGGAATTGGCCCGCTATGCGGGTACCCCTCCTGCGGCTGGAGCGTGACCTCTTTCACATTACTCTACCGGCTTCCTATACGCCAGTCGCTGGAGGATTGGCAGGTCCCCAGTCTATTGTAAAAATCTCAGAGGCTCAATGACTGAGCCTCTACACCGAAATTGTAACCGTCCGCTTAGAGAACGCTTGGAGGGCGGCGTCATCGTAGACGGTCCCGTTCACCGGCCAGTTCACGGCGACGTGGGCGGGGGGCCAAATGTGGACGGCCCCGCGGGGATCGGGAACTGCGCGAATCGGAGCGGAATTTTCGGGGAAAAGCGCGACTTGGAAAACGGCGGCCTGGGCAGCGAGGGTGCAGAGCGAGCCGTTTTCGAAAGCGCGGCCACCTACAACGACCCCTTCACGTGTGTATGCGGGAGGATCTGCCGTTGCTATCGATTGGGAGCTTGTGAAGAGCCGCAGGCGACGTTCCCAGAGGCACGCCATCCAAATGGCGGTCCGGCGCGATGGCTGGCCATCCCGAAAAAAGGATGAGTACGCAGACGCCGGGAATACAGGCTTGGACCCGGAATGGAGAAAATCCAACATCAGCGCCGTTTTCAAGGCCCAGCTCGCAAGAGTGCGCTGCGATGACGGTGCCAATGTGATCGGTATGTTGTCTCCCATGATCATCGGCCCCAAAATGGGCTTCGCGCGATCCTCGAGCCGCGACATCCATCCATTGTTGCAAGCGTTACAAACCCGTTTAACCGTCGCGTCTGGTCCTGGCGCGATGCGCTCCCTGTCCTTGCCCCAGGTTACAGTCACGGAAGTATCGGTGAACCGTTCAGCTATTAGCTCAATTATCCAGTGAGGCCAAACGTGCTCAAGCGTCACCTTGCCTCTTCCGCAGAAAACGCACTTTCGGGTGTCTGCCATTTCTGCTAAACCTAGGCGTTTGACGCTTGAGCGATCAGGACATGCGCCGCCGGCAAGGTGGTAATGGGCTAGTTAGATGATTTGTCACGATTCAACGACGGACACTACCGACGTTTTCATCGAGCCTTGCCATCCACTTGCCTTCGGTTTATAATTATTCTAAAGTTACAATAACTTTAAACCGAAGATCATGCCATTCGTTGAGAGCTTCGAGGGCGAGGGAGGGATTATCATCGTTGCCTCTCAACAAAAAACAGCCGATGGTCTTGTGACTTTCTGCTGGGTCTATGATCCGGATCTGCGCACAACTGGAGCCCGGGTGATTCGACAGGACAAGTTTGGCCAGAAGTGGACGCTCGACATTCCTCAGACGCATGTCGTTACTCAGAGAGTCGCCGCCGGGCTCCTCGGGGTTTCGGTGATGACAGTCAACAAGTGGGTGCGCGAAGGAAAGTTCGGTCGGCCGCGCCTAAAAAATGGAGTTTCTGTGATTCCGATGGTCGCTCTCCGGAAGATCGCTGACGAACGGAACTTAGGTCTCCCATTCTGAGATCCCGCAACAACCATACTCAAGGAGAGCACCATGCCAACGAAAGCACAACTCGAAAGCGAGCGTGACGAGCTACTCACCAAACTCGAGGACGCGTACGCGATAATCGGTGGGGCGCTTGGCTATGAAGAAGTAGAAGGCGATGACGACGATGAAGTCAACGAGGAAGACGACGACGCGGAGTAACTACCAGTCCGCGAAAGAGTGCGATCGGGTTCCTCAGAGCCTCCCGAATCGCATGGGCGCGCGCCGGAGCATTGGTGTGCTGAGGGGTCGTTCGGGCGCGAGGTTTCTTGCGCTCCGGACGCGCCCCAATAAAAGGCTTCTGTGGGGGTGCGGGGGCGAAGCCCCCGCGTGAAGGCATAAATGTGGTGAACAAAAAAGCCTGCGTCTCTTAGTCTGAGAGCAGGCTCGCAAAAAGAACTTCACGCTCGACCGTTGCAGCTAACAACGCCGAGCCCAGCCGAAGGTTCCTTTATGAAATTGTCCAGCGCTACTGATTGGCGCAACCCCGCAGAGTACGTCTCGCGTAAAGAGGCGGCGAGACTAGTCGGCGTGTCCGTTCGGTGGCTCGAGAGCCAAGCCACGATCCCAAAAATCAATCTCGCAAGCCCCGGTGCGAGGCGAGCAACGTGGCGGTACTCCCGGCACGACCTGATTGCGTTCATGGAGAGCCGCAAGACTAGTCGCAATAACTCACATTCGCGGGGGTTCTAATGGCCTGGAAGCATGGTCGTCACCTCTGGGCGCACATTCGGCTCCCGAACGGAAGAAAGAAACGTCTCTCGCTGGGCACGGACGACAGACTTGTGGCAAAAGCGATTGAAGGAATGGCCGCTCAACTCTGCGGGCGTCGCGATCCCTTGCTAGAGGCTGTGATCACCGGCCACCTCGATCTTGGAATACTGTATGACCATTGGCTACGCGGAGAGAAAGCTCTCGACGAGCTACGCAGCGCGCTCTCCGACGTTGACCTGAACACCTACGTTTCGAGTTGGCAACAGTGGTTGACCCGACGCGTCGATGTCGGGACCGCAGAGAAATATCTCGCGCAATTGAGAGTGCTTATTCCTGAAAAGGAGCGTATTCCGGTTTCGAGATTCTCAAGACGAGCACTGTCCGCAAAACTCAGTGAGCTCGATTGCACGGGTTCGACGGCTCGCCGCTATCATGCTGCGTGGTCATCCTTCGGCACTTTCCTAGTCGAGAGAGACGTCATCGAGTGGAACCCGCTCCGGCAGGTCGCTGCGCCTCGAGCGAACCCGTCACGCGAGCTATTTCTTGACTTGAACGACGTTATTCGACTCGTTGACGCCCAGCCCGAGCCCTTTCGCACATTGTGCGCGTTACGAGAAGGAAGCGGGATGGAGATCTCGGCAGCGCTCAAGGTTCTGCGCGGGGATTTCAATTTCGCCGACAACACATCGCGGGCGCGCGGAACTAAGAACAAATGGCGAGATAGAACGGTGAGCGTAGAGCCTTGGGCAATGGCGCGGATCGCGGAGTTTATAAAGGCGACCGGCCTTACCCCAGCGGCCCCACTTTTTCCGGGTGTCAGCGGAGCACGCGCGCTTGACGTCCTTCGCTCCGCGTTGCGAGCCCTCGGACTACCTGAGGCTTACACGCTCCACGATGCGAGGCATAGCTTCGCCGTCCGATGCATGAAACGCGGCGCGCAACCCCAACTCATTGCGAACAATCTTGGCCATAAGGACGCAAGCCAGGTCTTGAAGATTTACGGTAAGTACCGTCCAACCCTGCTCGATATGAGCGAAGCCGCGAATTGGGGAACGAAGTGACGGCGCCCGAAGTCGGGGCTGTCACAGGTCCAGACACAGATTTCGGATCGCGCCTAAATCCGGCGCGCGCCCCGAGAGAGCTAACTCCTTCTGACGCAAAGTGCTCGGGGCGGGGATCGAACCCGCATGGGATCTTATCCCAAGGGATTTTAAGTCCCTCGCGTCTACCAATTTCGCCACCCGAGCGGATGTGGACGCTCCAGCGCCGCCGGACGACACCTTCCCCGAGGAGGCGCGAAGCGGGAAACGGGACTCGAACCCGCGACCCCAACCTTGGCAAGGTTGTGCTCTACCAACTGAGCTATTCCCGCGTGCACTGACAAAACTACGGGTGACAAACGGCCCGAACAAGCGTCGCTCGCCCGCATAAATGCTGCTCGAATTTTCAAGTTGACAACATCTCAAGCGTAATGATAACGTCCCCGGATGGCGGACGTCCCCTACTCAGACGAATGCCCCCCATGTCTGTTCACATCGTGCGGAGAATTTACGCGACGTCGTCTGGTCTGCAGTTCCACTTCAGCTGTCGCTTTCATCGCTCTCTTTGCAATGCCGGCACCCGCGCAACGCGTCCTGGGAGTGGGCGATGACGCCACGGTGGTCCCGCGCGGGGTCTTCCGCTTCCAGACGCTCGGGCAGTGGACGTCGTTCAACGAGCGTTACGGCTTGGACACCCCCGGACGACCCAACGGCTCTCTGGAGCCACTCGGTGTCGATTTCACGCTCGACACCATCGGGGTAAGGCAGCTTCCGGGTCTCGCCAGCCTCCAGGCCGGAATTCAGCAGCTGACCGGAATCCCGAGCTGGAACGCCAACCTCGGCAATAGTGTCCTCGACCTGCGCGATCGTGTCAGCACCTTTCCCTTCTTGTTCGAGCTGGGCCTGTCGAAAAGGCTCTCCGTGAGCGTCGAGGTACCATACGTCAACGCGCAGTCCATGACGTTTTTCAACGTCAACACGACTGGAACTCAGGGTAATCTCGGCTTCAATCCCGCGTTGGGCAGCTCGATCGCGATGACGCAGAATGCAACTCTGCTCGCCCAGTTTACGGCCGACTCGACCAGCCTGAAGAACGCCATCGACAACTGCGCGGCAAATCCGGCCGGTACGGCATGTGCTCAGCTCAACGCGCCGAGCACGAATGCGCAGGCGCAAATGCTGATCGCGAACGCGCAGAGCTTCGCACGCGGGGTCAATTCGATCTACATGATGTCGCCATTCGTACCAATCGCTGGCACCGATGCGCAGATCGCCCTCGAAGCCCGTGTCTCGGCGTTCAAGGCGGCGTACGCAGCTTTCGCCGCGTACGGAGTAGCGCCGATCACGTCGACGGGTCCTTTCGCCTCCCAGAACAGGCTGACCCTGAGCGACGCCCGCACGATTCTGTCAGACTCGTCGTTCGGCATCGTCGCGGATCCGCTCACGTCAACCAGCCGTTCGCACTTCGGCGACATCGACATCGGCGGCAAGTTTTCCGTCTACGATTCGTTCGGCGGCGCGGACGCTGCCAGAATGTCTCCGCACGGCCTCAATTTCCGAACGGCGATCGGCGGAATCTTCCGCTTGCCCACTGGTCGGATCCGGTCATCGAACAACTTCATAGACGTCGGTACCGGACGCAGTGCGAAGGCGCTCGAAGGGCGCTGGTTCAGCGATCTGCTGGTGGGAACTCACTACTGGCAGTCCTTCATTGTGCGCTACAACAAACCATTCGGGGACGACCAGGAAATGCGAATTCGCGATCTCCCCAACGAGGTGTTCCCGGCGCTTTACCGGCGTCAGATGGTGCACCGGCAGCTGGGCGCAGCGTTTGAATTCGAGACCACGCCGCGCTTCGTTGTCAACGACTTCTTCTCGATATCCGGGCAGTACGTGTATCGTCACAAGGCTCAGGATCATTACACTGGCACCTTCACTGTGCCGGCTGCGCTCACGGGATTCGGGGATATCGCGCTCGACGCCTCGTCACTCGATCTCGAGACGGAGACCCGGGAGCATCGTGCCGGGGGAGGCGTCTCATTCTCCAACCTCTACTCCTTCGAGCAGGGTCAGGCGACCGTTCCCTTCGAGGTGACTTATCTGCACTGGCAGACCGTGAGGGGAGCCGGTGGAAATCAACCGAAGTTCTTCACCGATCAGGTCCAGTTGCGACTGTACCTGAGGCTCTTCGGGAAGTAGTCACGCAGTGGCGAAGAACCGGCCAGCTGGCCGGTTCTTCTTTTTATGCCGGAGCGGTCGCGGTTTCCAGCAGCTCCTTTGCGTGCGCGCGGCTGACTTTGCTCTCCGGATCGCCGCCCAGCATTCGCGCGATCTCGTTCACCCTGCTGCTTCCCTCGAGGACCGAGATGTCGGCGGTCGTGACTCCGCCCTTCGCGCCCTTCGCCACGACAATGTGATGGTGGGCGCGCGCGGCGATCTGCGGCAGGTGCGAGATAGCGAATACCTGGTGCTCCTTTGCGACGCGTCGAAGAGTATCGCCGACCTGCAGTCCGACCCGGCCGCCGATTCCGGCGTCTACCTCGTCGAAGATGAGGGTCGGGACGCGATCGACGCGCGCCAGAATCGTCTTGAGGGCGAGCATGACGCGCGATAGCTCGCCACCCGACGCGACCCTTGCGAGCGGCCGGTCCTCGTGTCCGATGTTGAGCGCCACTCGAAATTCCACGTCCTCTGCGCCGTTGGCAGTCGGTTCGTCGCGGACAATGAGCGCTACCGAGAACCGGCCGTCGGGCATCCCGAGCTGCGGAAGAAGAACGTCCACCGATTTGGCGATCTTCTTCGCGGCTGTCGCACGCATCTCGGAGAGCCGTTCGGCTTCAGCCGCCAGGCGCCGCCGCGTTTCAGTCTCCCGGGCAGTAAGGTTCGCGAGATCGAACTGCGCGGTATCGATGAGATCGAGCTCCGACCGCGCCGATCGACCCGCCTCGATCACGTTCTCCAGAGCGGGCCCGTACTTCTTGAGGAGTCCGAACAATTTGTCGCGACGCGCGCGCACTTCATCGAGGCGATTCGGGTCGAGGTCGACCGAGCCCGCGTAATCTTCCACGCTGCGCTGAAGCTCCTGCAGCGCATAAAACCCGGCGTCGAACAGCTCCTGCATGCGCGCGGCTGAGGGGTCGATGCGCTCGATTGCGGTGAGCGGACGCCGCGCCGCACCCAGTTGGGCGAACACGCTTCCTTCGTCGCCCGCGAGCAATTCGTTCAGGGTGCTGGCGAGAGTGCGCAGCTCGTCCGCGTTTTCCAGGACCCTCGCCTCGTCCTCGAGCTTCGCATGCTCTCCAGGTGAAACGCGCGCCTCTTCAATCTCCTTCGCGACGTGTCTGAGATAATCTGCCCTCTTTTCAGCCTCGGCCCGCCGCGCAGCGAGCGCGGCAATCTCGCGGCGTGTGGAGCTGAGGTCATTGAAGGTGTTTCGCACCAGGCCAGCCTGCATTTCCGCGCCCCCGAACGCGTCGAGTATTTCGCGCTGTGAGTCGGGGTCGAGCAGTGTCTGAGCGTCGTGCTGGCCGTGGAGATTCACGAGCTGGCGGCCGATCTCGGCGAGAACCGTCGCCGTGACCGGCGCGCCGTTGATCCACGCTCGACCCCGCCCGCTGGACGCGATCTCACGCTTGAGAACGAGCGTATCGTCCTCGACTTCTATACCGCGCTCGTCGGCCAGCTTGACGATTCCCTTCACGCTCGTCACGTCGAACACGCCTTCGACGGTGGCTTTCTCCGCACCGGAACGAATGAGATCCGCGCTCGCGCGCTCGCCCAGCAGGAGACCCAGAGCTCCGACAATGATCGATTTGCCCGCGCCCGTCTCTCCAGAGAGGACGTTGAAGCCCTCTCCCAACGGAAGCGTCACCGACTGGATGATCGCGAAATTCCGGATTCGCAGCTCCGTCAGCATCAAGCCTGATCCGCGCCGGGCAGGCCGCCCCAGCCGAGCTTGACTCTCATCCGCTCAAAGAATGTCGCTCCCGGGAACCGAACAATGCGCACCGGACTGTCAGCCTTTCTGATCTTGAGCTTCTCGCCCTTGACGAAGCTGGTGCCGACCTGGCCGTCGACGGTCACCAGCAGCTCGGTCGGACTCTCATTGGCTTCCACCGTGACTTCGGCGTCAGCGGGGATCACCAGCGACCTGATCGCGAGAGTGTGCGGGGATATCGGAGTGAGGACGATCGATTCCAGTGTGGGGACCACGACCGGCCCGCCAGCAGACAGACTGTAGGCCGTGGATCCGGTCGGAGTCGAGATCACGATACCGTCGGCGGCGTAAGTTCCGATACTTTCGTCGTCCACGAACACGTTGAGGCGCACCACGCGGGCGAACCCTCCCTTGTGCAGAACGAAGTCATTGAGGGCCCTCCACTGCTTGCGGGGCTGGCCGCTCTGATCGATGACCCTCGCGTTGAGCGCCATGCGCGGCTGCGCCACGTAGTCGCCGCTCGCCAGGTTGCGCAGAGCAGCCTCGAAATCTTCGCTCTGACAGCTGGTGAGAAAGCCGAGGCGGCCGAGGTTGACTCCGAGAATGGGGATATCACGGCCGTCCAGAAAGCGAGCGCCACGCAGGAGAGTTCCGTCTCCGCCGAGAGTAACCAATCCGTCGAGTTGCGCGGGCTCCTCCAGGCGAGCGCCCTTTCCAGCCACGTCGTGAAGGCCCTGCTCGAGAAAGGCCTCTATTCCGAGAGTCGGCGCAAGAGTGAAAAGCGTCCGGAGAATTTCCGGCAGCTCTTCATATCCCTGGTGGCCGATGACGCCAAGCCGCATCAGACAGCGCGGAGGTGGGTGCCCCGCAAATTCTCCATTCCAAATGCCTTGCTCGCGCGCTGTGCGATTCCGCGCGCGTCGAGGCCGAGCCGCGCCAGTTGTTTCACGCGAGGCGCCTGATCGATGTAATCGTCGGGCACTCCATGAGCGACGACCCTGATGGATGCATCCAGCCCTGCGATCACAGCCGCCATGTGAGCTCCGAAGCCGTTCACGACGGTGCCCTCCTCGACAACGAGGATGTTGCGGTGATCACGGACGATTTCTGCCAGCACGCGCTCGTCGTGCGGCTTGAGATAGCGACAATTCACAACGGTGACACTCGCAGCGCTGTCGTTGAGTATTTCGGCAGCCGCGATCGAGGGAATCACCATCGTCCCCACCGCCAGAATCGCAACGGCGTGGTCGGGATCGCGGCCCGCCGCGGCGCTTCGACGCAGGACTTCCCACGACGCGTGAGGAACTGCTTCTATCTCGCCGGCAGGCGGGACGACATCGGGCGTGGAATCCCGGGGATACCGGAGGCAGAATGGACCGGCTGAGCGATCCAGCCCGCTGCGGAGCAGCGCGATCATCTCCCGTCCATTCATTGGCGCGGTAACAACCATGCCGGGCACTGCGAGCATGTAGGCAATATCGTACAAGCCCATATGCGTCGGGCCATCTTCTCCCACCACGCCGGCGCGATCCATCGCGAAGACCACCGGCAGGTGCTGAATGGCCACGTCGTGAATGACGTTGTCGTAAGCGCGCTGGAGAAAGGTGGAGTAGATCGCGCAGACCGGCCGAATTCCCTGAGTCGCAAGCCCGGCCGCGAACGTCACCGCGTGTCCCTCTGCTATTCCAACATCGAAGAACCGTTCCGGATAAGCCTTCGCGAAAGCGCTCGTCCCCGTTCCACTCGGCATCGCTCCGGTTATGCACACGATTTTGGGATTCTCCGTCGCCAGCTCCACCAGGCCTTGCCCGAACGCCGCGGTGTAGGCCGTGTTGGCAACAGAAACTTTTCTCGGCTTCCCGGTCGCCGGGTCGTGGCCCGGAGGGAGGGCGTGCCACTTCTCGATGTGCTCGCCCGCCGGGAATCCCTTCCCCTTCTGGGTGATGCAGTGAATGATGCGAGGGCCTTCGAGCTCCTTGACCGCGGCGAAAGTATCCATCAGCGCGTCGATGTCGTGGCCGTCGATCGGACCGAAATATCTGAAGCCAAGCTCCTCGAATAGAACTCCGGGGGTAAAGAACGTTTTCACGCTCTCTTCCCATTTGCGCACAAGCGCGCCTACCCCGGAAAGCGGTCCCGGGGCGGAGTCAATGACGGCTCCGATCGCGGATCGGACGCGATTGTACAAGGGATTCCGCTGTATCGAAGTCAGATATTTCGACATCGCGCCGACGTTGGGCGCGATCGACATCTCGTTGTCGTTGAGGATTACGATGAAGTCGCGGTCGGAGGCGCCGGCATTGTTCAATCCTTCGTAAGCAAGGCCGCACGTCAGCGCCCCATCTCCGAGTATCGAGACGACTTTGAAGGCCTCGCGATTTAGATCCCGCGCGACCGCCATTCCGTAACCGGCCGAAATCGCAGTACCGGCATGGCCCGCCCCGAACGTGTCGTACTCGCTCTCGGTGCGCTTGAGGAAGCCGGAAAGCCCGTCCTCCTGACGAAGCGTTTCGATCCGGCTGGCGCGACCGGTCAGGAGTTTGTGTGGATATCCCTGGTGGCCCACATCCCAGACGATCTTGTCGTTGGGAGCGTCGAACACCGCGTGGAGCGCAACCGTAAGCTCGACAACACCAAGGCCGGCGCCGATGTGTCCGCCGGTGCGCGAACAGACCTCGATGAGGCGCGTCCTCATTTCTTCCGAGAGGGCGCGCAGCTCCGCGCGCGTCATCGGCTTGAGGTCGGCGGGTGAATTGATACGATCGAGAATTGACATTTCGGGCGGTTTCAGGACGTGCGTGTTACCATGAAATTAGCGACTTGGGACAGCTCCTGCGTCAGCAGCTTCTGCTCGGCCAGTGCGTACAAACCGTCGTGTATCAGATCCCGGGCTCGCTCCTGCGCGCCTTCGACCCCCAGCAAAGCGGGAAAGGAGCTTTTCCCGAGCGCCACGTCCCTCCCGGTCGTCTTTCCAAGCTCCGTCGACGTCGAAGTCACATCCAGCACGTCGTCCATTATTTGAAATGCGAGACCGACAGCGCGCCCGTAACGTTCGACCGCGGCGACCTGCAGTGGAGCGGCGCCACCGGCGAGCGCTCCCATTACGAGCGAAGCGACAATGAGGGCGCCCGTTTTCGCGCGATGGATCTCTTCGCGGTCCGTCAGCGATAACGACAGCCCCTCCCCCTGGAGGTCGCGCGACTGACCGCCGATCATCCCTGACACACCTCCAGCTGCCAGCAACGTCTGGAGAATTGTGGCACTGACATCCGGCCGAAGCTGCATAGCGCGCGCCGCGTCGCGCACCACGACAGCAGCAATCGGAATCATGGCAACGCCGGCAATGATCGCGGTTCGCGAGCCGTACACCTTGTGCACCGTGGGACGTCCGCGCCGCATATCATCGTCGTCCATACACGGCAGGTCATCGTGCACCAGTGAGTAGGCGTGGAGTATCTCGGGACCGCACGCGAGCAGCGTCGCGTCGCCGCTGCCGCCGACAGCCCGGTAAGCGTAGAGCGCGAGCAGCGGTCGAATCCGCTTGCCGGGACTTTTCAGGCCGTACCGAATCGCGTCAGCGATGCCCGTCGGCAGACCGGACAGATGCGTCGCACAGATCTCCTCGAGCCGACGTTCGACGCTTTCGCGCTCTGTGTCGAAGCGTCCCCGCACTGGCCTAGAGATCCATCTCCCGGAGCTCGAATCCTCCGCCGGACTTCTCGAGCAGCATCTGCACCTTCGTCTCGGCTCGACCAAGCTCGGACGAAGCCGAGCGGAGGAGCTCGACTCCCTCCTCGAACAGTTTCAGCGACGCATCGAGACCAACCTGCTGCCCCTCGAGCGCGGCGAGGATTTCGTCGAGTCGGCGAAGACTCGCTTCGAAGGTCATGTACCGGAAGGCAAAAAGTGGGCGCTCATTGTGCTTCGAACAATATCACGGTCCGCTTCGCGGCAACGCAAACGCGACGATTTCGTCACTCCAGCCCCACGCCTTTCCGTCGCCACCGGCCGCGATGACTACGTATTGACGGCCATCCGCACCCAGGTATGTCATCGGAGTCGCCTTTCCTCCGGCAGGGAGCGCCCCCTTCCACAGCTCGCGACCGTCGTTGACGTCAAACGCGCGCAAATACCTGTCGAGCGCGGCGCCAATGAAAACCAGACCGCCGGCCGTCGTAATGGGGCCGCCGAGATTGATCGCCCCGGGAATGTCGGCTCGGACTCGTATGCCGACTTTGTCCAATCCTTCGGACGTGCCCAGCGGCACGCTCCACTTTACGCCGCGGGTGCGAAGATCGATTGCCACGAGGGAGCCCAACGGCGGCGGCGTGACCCCGATGTTGGGCACCGGCGCTGGAGCCGGTAGCTGCGGTGCGCATCCTATGACCAGAAGGCCAACAAACCCGCAAACCGCATCTCGAAGCATGAGCGGAAGATAGGGGCAAGAATCGGCTGCGGACACGCTTGACTTCCGCCTGCCCTGATTATAACCTTACATCCGGATGAACGGATTGAAGATTTGACGGCGACCGCCCTCTTCGGGCAGATGACCGCCCTCGCGGATCCCACGAGGAGCAGGCTCCTGCTCGCCCTCGAGCGGAACGAGCTGACGGTCAACGAGCTGCGGTCCATCCTCCAGCTGCCGCAATCCACCATCAGCAGGCATCTGAAGATGTTGGCTGGCGAGGGCTGGGTTGAGGCGCGCGCTGAAGGCACGAGCCGACACTACCGGATCGCGACGGACTCGCTCGACGCGTCGACTCGACGCCTGTGGCATCTCGTCCGCGACGAGGTCATGCATTCCAGCGCCGCCGAGCAGGATGCCCGGCGGACGCAATCGGTTCTGGCGGAGAGGAGCACGAGGTCGCAGCGGTTCTTCTCGACGTCCGCGGGTCAGTGGGACAGAATGCGACTCGAGCTCTTCGGTCGACGGGCCGACGTCGCGCTGCTTGGATTGCTCGATGAGAGCTGGAAGGTTGCTGACCTGGGTTCCGGGACCGGAGCGATCACTCAGGCACTCGCGCCATTCGTGGCGCAGGTGATCGCGGTGGACGAGTCAAGCGCTATGTTGTCGGCGGCGCGGAAACGCCTTCACGGCCTCGAGAACGTGGACATCCGAAATGGCCGGCTGGAATCACTTCCGCTCGCGGATGGTGAAGTCGATGTGGCGCTCCTTTTCCTGGTCCTCCACTACGCGGCCGACCCGGTCCGTGTGATCGTCGAAGCAGGCCGGATACTCAAGCCCGGTGGACGCCTTCTGGTGCTGGACATGATGCCGCACGACAGACAGGATCTCAGACAAACGATGGGGCATTTGTGGCAGGGATTCGACGGCGGGACGCTCGGCGGCTGGGTGCAGTCGGCCGGATTCGACGGGTTCCGCTACAGTCCTCTGCCACCCGACCCGGATGCAAAGGGGCCAGTCCTGTTTGCGGCGACAGCAAGACGCAGTGCCGCGGCTGCAACCCGCAGCGCAGCTCGCAAGAAAGCGGACGCGATACCGCTGAAGAAGACCGCCTGATACGAATCAACACAGACCTTCGAATGGAGCGCAACGTGGGCACGATCGCAGAACCGATGAACGCATTTACGGCAGCCACCGAGGCTGGCCGCGAGCCGTATAAGGTCAAGGACATCTCGCTCGCCGAATTCGGGCGCAACGAGATACGTCTGGCCGAGCACGAGATGCCGGGGCTGATGGCGCTCCGCTCCGAGTACAACGCGAAGCAGCCGCTGGCCGGCGCGAAGATCATGGGCTCGCTGCACATGACCGTGCAGACCGCTGTTCTCATCGAGACTCTGACCGACCTCGGTGCGGATGTGCGCTGGGTGTCGTGCAACATCTTCTCGACCCAGGATCATGCCGCCGCCGCAGTAGTCGTCGGCAGGAAAGGAACGCTCGACAATCCGCAGGGCACACCCGTGTTCGCCTGGAAGGGCGAGACGCTCGAGGAGTACTGGTGGTGCACGGACCAGGCGCTTGTCTGGCCCGACGGATCTGGCCCGAATCTGCTATTGGATGACGGCGGGGATGCAACGCTGCTCGTACACAAAGGCGTCGAGTTCGAAAAGGCCGGACGCGTTCCGAAGTTCGATGCCAGCAAGGACTCGGAGGAATACGGCGTCATCCTCGGTCTGCTTCAGAGGGAGTACGAGAAGGATCCGAAGCGCTGGACGCTGATGTCGAAGGATCTGCGCGGCGTGTCGGAGGAGACGACCACGGGAGTCCACCGTCTGTACCAGATGATGGAAGCGGGCACCCTGCTCTTCGCCGCGATCAACGTCAACGATTCGGTGACGAAGAGCAAGTTCGACAACCTTTATGGCTGCCGTCACTCGCTGACCGACGGAATTCTGCGAGCTTCGGACGTGATGCTCGCCGGCAAAGTCGCCGTCATCTGCGGCTATGGCGACGTCGGGAAGGGCTGCGCTCAGGCGCTGAAGGGTCAGGGCGCGCGCGTAGTCATCACCGAGATCGATCCGATCTGCGCGCTGCAGGCAGCGATGGAAGGCTACCAGGTGACGACGCTCGACGATGTCGTGAAGACGGCTGATGTCTTCGTCACTGCCACCGGCAACATGAACATCATCACCGCGCAGCACATGGCGCTGATGAAGGACAAGGCGATCGTCGGCAACATCGGCCACTTCGACAACGAGATCGACATGGCCGGGCTCAAAAAGACGAAAGGCATCAAGCGCGTGCAGATCAAGCCGCAGTACGA
The DNA here is from genome assembly GCA_038227135.1 of Gemmatimonadales bacterium. Lineage (GTDB taxonomy): Bacteria > Gemmatimonadota > Gemmatimonadetes > Gemmatimonadales > Gemmatimonadaceae > UBA4720. Next base: position 20,400 of record JBBRQC010000030.1, on the reverse strand, counting down.
CGAATACGTATTCCCGGACGGACACAGCGTCATGATTCTGGCCGAGGGACGGTTGCTCAACCTTGGCTGCGCGACGGGACATCCGAGCTTCGTGATGTCAGCGAGCTTCACCAACCAGGTGATGGCTCAGATCGAGCTCCACACGAACTGCGACGCGTACGAGTGCAGAGTGTACACTCTTCCCAAGAAGCTGGACGAGAAGGTCGCGCGGCTGCACCTCGACAAGCTGGGCGTCAAGCTGACGAAACTGTCCAAGGACCAGGCGGATTACCTCGGCGTTCCGCCGGAAGGCCCGTACAAGCCGGAGCACTATCGCTACTAGCGCCTATCTGGCCCGGGTGGTGGAGTCGATCGAGAAGAATGGAGACTTCACCACCGGCCGGTTCTGCGAGTACGAGCGCTTCGTGAGTAGCGCCACCGTGCTGTCGCGCCCAATCCAGTTTTCGACAGCGGTCGAGTCCAGGAGCTTGTAGCGGCGGGCGAGCTCGGCGCGGTACCATCTCGCGCCGAGCAGCGGGACGGTGACGATCGTCACATCCCGGCGAGTGCTTTCAACCTGCTGCAAATACCAAAGCGGGTACGTGTCGTTGTCGCCCAGCGCGAGCATGACTCCGCTGGGCGGGACTTTCGACAGCATCTCTCCCGAATCGATTCGAGCGCGCGCCTCGACCTGATCCGTTCTCCGGTCTACTGCCGTCCAATTGAGAATCAAAGGCGCAAAGGGAAGGACGATCGCGAGCATGTTGAGTGGCGGCCTCAGCAGGCGCGATAACAGGATCGACCCGAATCCCGCCCACAGTCCCCAACAGATGAACGCGAAGAAAAAGAAATAATCCCTCTCGCGCGCTTCGTGCGCTGCATCTGCCGGCAGGAAGCCGACGCCGAACGAAGGGCCCACCTTGAGATTCAGATAGATGACCACACCTAGTGTGGAGATGAGAAAGAGCAGAAACATCGCGCGCCAGCTCCGTCGGTCGCTGTTGCGGTGCGCCATAAACCCTACCACTCCGAGGACCGCGTAGAGCAGGGTGACCGGGGTCCGCCACCAGCTCGGCGGCGCATCCGGAGCGAGGCCCTTGACGAACTGCCAGTCGGCGTATTCGAAGATGTTTCCGAGCTGCAGGTAAAACGGCGCCTGTCGCGGCCACAGAGCTGGAACGTCGTACTGGCGTCGCATGATCACGTCGACCAGCGCACGAAACGTCGAAGGATTGCCCTGATTGATCGCGGGGTCGTGGCGAGCCCGAAAGTACAGGAACAATACGCTCGTCATTCCCACGAGCGCGACGAAGATCGACGCCCGGATCAACTTCGCGAACGAGTGCGTCTCGCGGCGGCCATCGACGTGGCGCCTCCCCACAGGTATGGCGAAGTATCCGTCCTGCGTGCTGAATACGAGCAGGATCGCGCTCGGCAGCACGAGGAGCGCGGTGAGGTGGAGCGACCACGCGAGCCCCGCGAGATACGCAGTGAGCAGACTCCAACGCATGTCTGACCTCTCACCTGCCCGATCTCCAGCCCAGAGAATGAGCGCGCCGAACAGTAGGGCGACCGCGTAGACCTCCGTCTCGGTCGCGCTCATCCAGACGGTGGACATCAGGCCCGCGGCGATTCCCGCCGCCGTTGCGCCGAAACCGTCTTCAGTCCACTTCGCGAAGAGACTGGCGAAAATCCCGCACGCCGCCGCTGTAGAAACCGCTGAAAGCAGATTGATGGCTCGAGCGAAGCCGAACACGTCGGCAAACAGCAGGCTCCAGACGTTGCCGAGCAGGACGTAGAGTGGCGTGCCCGGCGGGTGTGGAATTCCGAGGGCGTGGATGGCAGCAAGAAACTCACCCGAGTCCCAGAGCGTTACGCCGGGGGCAAGGGTGAGCATGTAGACAAACAACAGGATCGCGGCCGTCGTCCAGCCCGGCGAAGGAAAGCGTCTTATCGGTCGTGCCTCGGTGATGATTGACCAGTCAAAATTACCTCTGCCTGAAACGACGTGCCCTAGTCGGTCAGCAGCTCCGATTCCTCTGGCGTGAGCGCCCACGCGGCATCGAGAGCAAGACGATTCGGACGCACCTGGTGGACGCGGAAGATGCGTGCGCCCGCGAAAAATGCTACGACGTTGACGCCAACCGTCGCCATGTCGCGATCTTCATTCGAGATGACTCCGGGAGCCAGCGTCGTGCCGGTGAACCCGCCACCAGTAGCGGATGTAAAGCGGATCAGCTCACCTATCACGCGCTTCCGCGAAGCGCCGACAAAGACCGGATATCCCGTCGCGACGATCCGTGGCAGCTCCACGAGCGCGGCGAGCGAATGCCCCGTATTCTTGGAAAAGCCGATGCCCGGATCGAGTGCGATTCGTCCCGGATGGATGCCCGCGCGCTGCGCGACCTGGATTCTCTCCTCCAGCTCTGACAAAACTTCGCCCACGGGGTCGCTCCCGTAGGTGGCCATCGCGTAGCTCGCCATCTCCCCCACTGTCCCGCGGGAGTGCATCAAGACCACGTTGCACCCTGCCTTGGCGCAAACGCGCGGCATGTCCGGGTCGAGCGACATACCCGAGACGTCGTTGACTATTGACGCTCCCTCGGCGAGCGCGGCACTGGCGACTTCCGATTTGACGGTATCGATCGAGATCGCGATCTCACTCCAGCGCGATCGGATGGCGCGGATCGCGGGGAGCACTCGCTTGAGCTCTTCTCGCACGGGTACCGGCCTCGCGCCGGGTCTCGTCGATTCTCCGCCGACATCGATCGCATCGGCGCCCTCGGAGATCATCCGGTCCGCCTGCGCGATCGCGGCGTCGGTTGAAACGAAGTTACCCCCGTCGCTGAAGCTGTCGGGGGTAACGTTGAGTATTCCGAAGATGTTTGGCCGCTGTGACTTCGACGGCCACGAAAAGTTCACGCCGGAGCTACCTCGGGACCTCCGAAGAGAGGCGGCTTGGACGGCTTGGGATGCAACACCGGCGTCGCAAGCGCGGGCAAAGCCGGCGGAGGACTGATCGGACGGGGCGGAAGTTTTTCGCCACGCGAGAGCGCGGCGACTTCGTCACCAGTGAGAGTCTCCCTGTCCAGCAACGCCGCCGCGACCCTATGCAGAAGGTCCATGTTTTCCTGCAGCACCACCGTTGCCCGCGCGTACGCTTCCTTGATCACGCGCGTTACCTCGGAGTCCACCAGCTGGGCAGTGCGCTCGGAAACCTCCCGGCGCGTTTGCAGCTCGCGGCCAAGGAAAAGTTCCTGCTCGTTGTCGCCAACGAGGATCGGCCCGATTTCGTCGGAGAGTCCCCATTGGGAGACGTACCGCCGAGCGAGGCCAGTCGCCTGCTGAATGTCGCTGGCAGCGCCGGTCGTAACGCGGTCGCGACCGAATACGAGCTCCTCGGCCACCCGGCCACCGTAGGCCTTCACGAGATTCGCTTCGAGCTGCTCCCGGGTGACAGAAACGCGATCGTCTTCCGGCAGGGTCCACGCAACACCGAGCGTGCGCCCGCGTGGAACGATGGTGACTTTGTGGAGCGGATCATTGCCCTTCACTTTCACCGCGCAGATGGCGTGGCCACCTTCGTGGTAGGCCGTGAGCTTCCGCTCCTCGTCCTTCATCACCATGGACTTGCGCTCGGCGCCCATCATCACCTTGTCCTTCGCGTCCTCGAGGTCGGCCATGTACACCTTCTCGTGGTTGCGCCGCGCGGCGAGCAGCGCGCCTTCATTCACGAGGTTCGCCAGGTCGGCTCCCGCCATTCCAGGAGTCCCGCGCGCGAGCGTCGTGACGTCAACGTCCTCGGCCATCGGCTTGTTGCGGATGTGCACACGGAGAATGCCTTCGCGCCCGCGCAGATCGGGAAGGTCGACCACGATCTGGCGGTCGAAGCGGCCGGGACGCATCAGCGCGGGATCGAGAACATCGGGGCGATTGGTCGCTGCAATCAGGATCACGCCCTCGTTCGACTCGAATCCGTCCATCTCGACGAGAAGCTGGTTCAGAGTCTGCTCGCGCTCGTCGTGACCGCCGCCCAGGCCGGCACCGCGATGACGCCCCACCGCGTCGATCTCGTCGATGAAGATGATGCACGGAGCGTGAGCCTTGCCCTGCTCGAACAGGTCGCGCACCCTGCTGGCGCCGACGCCGACGAACATCTCGACGAAGTCGGAGCCCGACATCGAGAAGAAAGGACGTCCTGCCTCACCCGCGACTGCGCGTGCGAGCAGCGTCTTGCCGGTTCCCGGGGGGCCGACGAGAAGGGCGCCCTTTGGCAGACGCCCGCCAAGCTTGGTGAACTTCTGCGGATCCTTCAGGAACTCGATGATTTCCTGGAGCTCGACCTTTGCTTCGTCGGCTCCGGCGACGTCGTCGAACGTCACCTTGGGAGTGTCGCCGGTGAGAAGCTTCGCTTTCGACTTGCCGAAGCTGAACGCTTTCGCGCCACCCGCCTGCATCGAGCGGAAGAGGAAGAACCAGATTCCGAAAATCAGGAGGTACGGAAAGAGGCTGATCAGGATCGTCGTCAGCGAAGGGCGCGCATCCTCGGCCTGGATCTGCACTCCGTGGTCGCGGAGACGCGTGATCTCATCGCTCGAATTCTCGGTGGGCAGGAGCGTGCGGAATTTCTGCACCTGGCGACCCTTGACGTTGATCTTCGACTTGAAGTCGCCAGTCACCATCCGGCCAGCCTGAACGGTGACCTTGTCGACGTTGTTCTTCTGCAGCTGATCGTCGTACTGCGAATATGAGATCTCCGGGGCGGCGTCAGATCCCTTCCCGGAGAACTGGATGATCGCGACCGGCACCAGGATGACGAAGACCCAGAACGAGAGCTGTTTGGAAACCTTGCTCCAGTTCGTAGGTTTTTTCGGATTCTTTTTAGGCATTTGTATTGGCATTACTGCAAGCTCGCTATGTACGGCAAGTGGCGGAAGTTCTCCGCGTGATCCAACCCGTATCCAACCAAAAACTCATTCGGCGCATCGAAACCAATGAACTTCGCATCGTACTGCAGTCCGGCGGCAATCCGCTTGTGGAGGAGGGCGCAAATCTCCAGTGACCTGGGCCTCCGCTCCTTTAGTATAGCCATCAGACGATTCAATGTGCGGCCGGAATCAATGATGTCTTCCACCAGCAGAATGTCCTTCCCTTCCAGCTCAGTTTCCGGATCGTAAACCAGGTTTACGGTGCCGGATGAAACCATCCCGTCGCCGTAGCTGGAGGCCACCAGGAAATCGACCTGCAGCGGGCGCGTTATCTGTCGCACGAGGTCGCTGAGAAAGATGAAACTTCCTTTGAGCAAACCAAGCACCAGCAGGTCACCGTCCGGATAGGCGACGGTGATCTCTCTACCGAGCTCGAAGACTCTGTCCGCGATTGCAGCCTCGTCGAAAGCGATGCGTTTGACGGCTCTTCCGGAGAGGCGCGGGTCGTTTCTGGAGCCCATTGGTCTGACGGTGCTGCTCACACCCGGACCTCCGTTGGCTGAGAGCGCCATCGACGCAGTAGCATGTGGTCGCGCCGCATCACGATCTCGACCCCTCCGGAGAGCTGAATTGTCCCGCCAGTAGCTCCCTTAATAGTAAACTCCGCGGCGCGCTGGGTTCCGCGACGGTCCATGACCACGCTTGCTCGCGCCGCCAGAGCGGGCCACAACACTCGAAGGCAATCTTCGTCGAAACCCTGAAGGCTCGACCGATTGAAGCGCAGGCCCCCTTCCCTTTCCGCCTCTGATTCGACGCTCCCAGCCAGATCTTCGAGCGATCGGCGCCACTCGGCTGCCTTCCGCGCCAGCGACAGCAGCTCGTCAGGAAATCCGGGGTTTCGTTTGACGATTGACGGTAGAATGTCCAACCTGATCCGATTGCGAAGATGCTTTCGGTCGCAATTGGATGGGTCCTGCACGAAGGGAACGCGTTGTTGCTCGGCATATCGCGCCAGAGTCGAACGACTGATGTTCAGGAAAGGTCGAACGATTTCAGATTCCGCGTAAAGGCCAGCGAGCCCTCGCGGTCCGGCGTCCCGAAGGATCCGCATGAAAACGGTCTCGACCTGATCGTCCAGATTGTGCGCGGTCACGACGCAGGACTCTCGCTTCTCCGCAACCTGTTGGAGAAACGCCCAGCGCCCGCGTCTCCACTCCTCTTCCTTCGTCCCGATGGTGGAGGCGCGGCCGGTGACGCAAAGGAATCCCGCTCGGAAGGCCTCCCGCGCGACGAGAGCCGCTGCTCTGCCGGCCGCCTTGCCGGTGCCGTGGTCGAACGTTGCAACGACGACGTTCCGGCGCGAGCGGGCGGGGAGTCGAGACGCTGCAGTGAGCAGCACCATTGAATCGAGGCCGCCGGAAACGGCGAGAACCGCGTGCGCGCATTCGGCGAGCGCGGAACCAACCAAGCTCTCGAGTTGCGAGGCTTCAACCCTGGCGGCTGTCATGATAGTTTTAATTTACCTATTCACGGGGGAGTTCCGCTTGGAAACGCACGGTCCGCTGGGCACGCTGTGGGTATCGTTCGGCCTGATCGCGTTCTACATCGCGTTGATCTGGCTCAACTCACTCCTTGGCATGTTCCTCACGCCCTTGTTCATTGTGCCGGGGACCTGGCTTCTGGACTGGCTGAAAAGGCGGAAGGGCGAGCGGACCGCCGTCGAAACCGGGGAGACCGGCTACCAGGGATAGAGCGCCTGGTAGTAAGCCCGATTGCGTAAGATGATGCGGACATAGTCGCGCGTCTCTACGAACGGAATCCGCTCCGTGAAAACTTCTGGATCGCCCGCTCCCGTCTTGGTGGACCACTTCACCACCCGTGATTCTCCGGCGTTGTAAGCCGCGAGCGATTTTACGACTTCCGGGTACTTACGCATCAGAGTGCTCAGGTGAGCGGTGCCAAGCTTGATGTTCGTCGCCGGCTCATAGAGGATGTCCGGATTCCACGGGCCGATTCCCTTCGCGGCGGCAAGCGTCTTTCCGACATCCGGCATTAGCTGCATCAACCCTCGTGCGCCCACCGGTGACGTTGCGAGGGGATTGAAATTCGATTCCTGCCTTATGAGCGCCGCGACGAGCACGGGATCGAGGCCGTTCTCCCGCGAGCTGGAGATTAGAGTCTCACGCTCCAGCACCGGAAAGTAGAGCCGATAGTTCGCCGGTGTTCCTCCGATGTCATCGATGGCGCGCTTGCCCAGCGCTATGGAGCGCGACGCCTGATCACTGCCGGCGAGCGCGTTGGCCGTGGCGACGAGCCGAGCCGGATCCGCCAGCGCATCGCGGAACAGCTTGTCGTTTTCGAAGCCCGCTTCAACGTCCATTCCCACGTCTTTCAAGGCAGTGACGCGTCCGGTGACGCTGTCGATCACCGGCACGTGAGCGTACGATGAGGTCGACACGTCTTTGGCGACGAGGGTGGTATCGAGGCGCTTCGCGGACATTACAGCGTAGTAGCTGAGCGGATCCTGCTTTATCACCGACCGCCATCTCGCTTTGCTTTTCGTTTTGTCGCCCAGTGCGGCGTACGACCTTCCAGCCCAGTATCCGGCTGCGAGCGCTTCGCTGCTGTTGGCATCGCGCGCGACAAGCGAGTCGAGCTGTGCCGCGGCGGCTTTTCTGTCGCCCTGGATGTAAGAGATCAATCCCGCCCGGAACCGGGCACTGGTCGCGTGTCGCCCGCTCGGGAACCGCTTGAGCAGGGTGAGCAGCGCCTGCCGGGCGTCCTGGTCACGATTGTCGTCCGTGGCGAGATCGGCGAGAAGGAGGAGTGCTGACGCCGAGCTCGTATCCGCGGGATACGCGGTCGTGATCCGACGCAGCGTAGCGCGCCCCTCCTCGGTGTTTCCGAGGGCGATCTGTGCGCGCGCAACCTGGTACTGCGCCGCGGCTACAAGCTTGGCGGGAGTGCGTACCCGATCAAACTGGGCCGCCGCATCGGCAAAGCGTCTCAGCCGATAGAGCACGGAACCATAAGAGAAATTGTCGGTGGCGTCGCCCAATCCGGCGCGAAGCGATTTCATGTATCCGGCAGCGGCCCGCTCGGGAAGACCTACCTTGCTCGCGCCCCGAGCGATCGAAAGCTCTTCGGCGGGAGTGGTCGTCTTGAACACTTTGTCGAAAAGATCGATCGCCTCCCGCGTGTCAGCCGAATTGCTCGACGTCGAAATGAACGACAGCAGGTCGTTGCGGGCAGACGCCCGCGATGCGTCATCCGCCGGCGGAGAGACGCGAAGCCGGAGTGCGTCCAGGCGCTCACCCAAGGCGGTATACGCCCGAATTGCACCCGGAAAGTCGCGCGTGCGCTCGCGGGCGATTGCATCGGTACGGCGAACGCGGGCCCGCGCCACGTCGCTGCGGAGCCTCGCGAAATATCCCGCGCGCGCCGAGCTATCCGCGGTGACGCCAGCGGCGCGAAGGTAAAGCCAATCCGAGATCTGCGGCAGCTTCCTGGCGGCTTCGTCGTACGCCGACCGCGCCTGGTCGAGGCTGTCCGCGCGATCCAGCTCTCGCGCGTGCAGCACGAGGGTCCGATCGTCGGGAGAAAGAACGTGACGCGTAGTGTCCCCAGCGAGGACGGCGGTGGAATCCTTTCGGGTTGGCTGTTGATTCTCGCACGCGCTCGACGAGAGCATGAGCGCGATCAGCGGCAGCAGAAGTTGACCTATCGCCAACGGGTGTGATCTCCATCCAGTAGTTGATCCGCCTCTTTGGGTCCCCAGCTCCCGGCGGTATACGTTGGCAGCTGGGCGTCAGAATGCTGATCCCAGTATTGCAGCACCGGATCGATGATCTCCCACGCCATCTCGACTTCATCGCTGCGCGTGAACAGTGTCGGGTCGCCTATCATGCAATCGAGCAGCAGCGTTTCGTACGCCGGGTGGGCGTCGTTTCCAAATGCTTCCGCGTAGGTGAAATCCATATCAACCGGGGTAATCTCCAGGCCCGGAGTAAGCTCGTGCATCGCGCCGGGTGTTTTCACCTGAAATCGCAGCGAGATTCCTTCGTTCGGCTGCACCCGCATAGTCAGCAGGCTGGGGGCCATTTCTTCGACGGCTTTCTGCCCGAACAGGAGAAACGGCGGCGCCTTGAACTGTACCGCGATCTCGGAGACCCGCCGCTCCATTCTCTTCCCCGACCGGAGATAGAACGGCACACCCGTCCAGCGCCAGTTGTCGATGGAAATGCGCATGGCAGCAAAGGTCGGCGTGGTAGAAGCGCCAGCAACATCCGGCTCGTTCCGGTATCCAGGAACCGCTTTGCCGTCAATGGTCCCGTCGGCGTACTGCGCGCGAACGACTGCCGGCTCGCGCTGTTGAATCAGTGGCCGCACGGAGTGAAGCACTTTTACTTTCTCGTCCCGCACGGCATCGCCCGTGAATGAGCTCGGCGGTTCCATCGCTGCCAGAGTAAGGAGCTGGAGCAGGTGGTTCTGGAACATGTCGCGAAGAACGCCCGCTTCCTCGTAGTACTTCCCACGTCCCTCGACTCCAACCGATTCGGCCGCGGTTATCTGCACGTGCGCGATGTAGTTCCGATTCCAGAGTGGCTCGAAGATCGAGTTCGCAAATCGGAAGACTAGAATGTTCTGCACGCTCTCTTTGCCGAGGTAGTGATCGATGCGGTAGATCTGGTGTTCGCCGAATTCATCGAGGACCAGCCTGTTCAGCGCGCGCGCCGACTCCAGATCGCGCCCGAATGGTTTCTCGATTACGACTCTGACCCATGGCCGCTCTTCATACGAGTGAGTCCGCCAGGCAAGCCCGCTCGTGCACAAATGCGTAAGGGTGGTCTCGAAAACGCTGGGCGGGATCGCAAGGTAGAACAGGCGGTTGCGGTCCTGAGGGGAGCGCGACTCTATGTCGCGCAGCCGCTGCTCGATCGTGGCGTACGCCTCGTCCTTGCCGAAGTCTCCGTTTGCATAGAAGGTCCGCTCGCACAGCCACTGCCATACTTCTTCCTTGACGCGATGGATTTCGTCCGACGTGTCCATCGCCTTGCGCATCATCGCGCGGTACCCCTCGTCGGTGTTCGCATCACGCGCGACGCCGAGGAGAGCGAAGTTGTCCGGGAGGAGCTTCTGCTCGGCCAGATAGTAGATCGCAGGTATCAGCTTCCGCTTGGTGAGATCCCCGACTGCACCGAAGATCACCATCGTGCACGGATCCGCCTTGTCGCGACTGCCGTGTGGCCGGCGCGCGCGCACGAGTGGAACCGCCTGCGGAGTCTTCATGACTTCTTTACCGCGTGACCACCGAATTCGTTTCGCAGGGCGGCGATCACTTTCGCGGAAAAGGAATCCGGCTGACGGGAGCGGAGCCGCATCAACAGCGACAGCGTGATGACCGGTGCCGGCACATCAAGGTCGATCGCCTCCTGAACGGTCCAGCGGCCTTCGCCGGAATCTTCCACATATCCGCGAAGCGCGCTGAGCTCACCATCTTTCTCGAAAGCTCTTTCGGCGAGCTCGTTGAGCCACGACCGGACGACGCTGCCCCGATTCCACACCGCGGCGATTTTGTGCAGATCGAGCTTGAAATCCCTGGACGCGTGAAGAATCTCGTATCCCTCGGCGTACGCCTGGAGCGCGCCGTACTCGATTCCGTTGTGAACCATCTTGACGTAGTGGCCGGAGCCGGGCGGTCCCATGTGGGCGTAGCCGTCGGGCGGGCCCAGCGTCTTGAATATGGGCTCGCAGAGCGTGAACGCCTCCTGTGACGCGCCGATCATCAGGCAGTATCCGTTGGCGAGCCCCCAGATGCCTCCGCTGGTGCCGGAATCGACGAAGTGAATTCCCTTCCCTTGCAGCTCGGCCGCTCTGCGCATCGTATCGTGGAAATTCGAGTTGCCCCCGTCGATGATCACATCGCCCTTCGACATGCCGGGCAACAGCATTGCAATCGTTTCGTCGACGGGTTTTCCGGCGGGCACCATGATCCACACGACGCGTGGACCCCTGAGCTTCGCCGGGATCTCGCCCACGCTCTCCGCCGCCGTGGCGCCCAGCGAGACGTAGTGCTGCCTCGTAGCGGGCTTGCGGTCGAACACCAGGACTTCGTGACCGCCCCTGATCAATCTTTCCGACATGTTGCCGCCCATTCGGCCAAGGCCGATCATCGCCAAACGCATTGCCTATGCTCCGGGAAGTTCGAGATCGAGAAGACGCTCCAGATCGGAGCGCAACTGTGCTGCGGATGTGAAGTGAATGACGTTCATGCCCAGCGCTTTGGCCGGGGTGAGATTCTGTTGCCGATCGTCGATGAACAGCGAGCACGCCGGATCAGCGTGAGCGATGCCTAGCGCGCGATGGTAGAATCGGCGGATCGGTTTCCGCACGCCGAGCCAGCATGACGAAAGGAACGCCTCGAAGATCTGAGAGATGCCGAACGCCTCGATCCGGTGAATGTTGAGCTCCTCGGACTCGTTGTTCAGAGTCATGAGAGTGAATCGCGAGTTGGTCTGCAGAGCGCGAGCAATCCGGATGGTCGCTTCGTCGGGCACGCTCTGGGCGCACATGAAGTCGATCAGTTCTTTCCGGGAGAATGGGCGCTCCACGTAAAAGACGGCGATGTCGAGATACTCATCGAGGGTAATTCGGCCTTCCTCCCATTCTCCGATGACTTCCTCGTGGCGCCACTGGAACTCATCGGGGTCGAGATCGAATCGCTGGATTGCCCTTTGTCTCTGCTCCTTGTCCCAGCCGTTGGAGCCGAGCACTCCGCCGATGTCGAAGAAAATGTGGCGAATATCGGTCATGCGATCAGTACCGCGCGCGCGGGGGCGCCATCACACCCTTCGATCCGGAGAGGAAGGCAAATCAGCTCGTACTCGCCTGCCGCGGGAATCGAAAGATCCAGTCCCTCGAGGATGACCACCGATCGCTCGAGCAAGGTCCGGTGCGTCTTGTGGTGCCCGGAGTGGAACTGCTCGATTGAGAGGTAGTCGACGCCCACGAGCTCAACACCCTTATCCACGAGGTATTGCGCACCATCGGGGGCGAGGTAAGTGTAGTCGCGCACGAACTCTTTTTGCGATAGCAGAGCGGAGTTCCGCGTGCGGAGAAGGACTCTCGTATGTCCCGCGAGGTCGTGCTCTACCAAATCCGCAGCTGTCACCGCGCGCAGATCGTCGGGAAAGCTGAGGAGGATCGCCGGGCCGATCAGTCGCTCGATAGGAATCCTGTCGACAGTTTGACCATCGTCGAAGAAATGACGCGCCGCATCAGCGTGGGTGCCGGTATGCGATCCGAAGTGAAGGAAAGAGACATTTGCTCCGGCGCCCTTTGCCACCGCTTGCTGGAGGGTAATCTCTATCTCGGGGTTACCCGGATAGACGAGTCCGCCCGATCTGATCGGCACGGAGATATCGTAAATGCGGCTCACGGCCCTGGGATGAGCAACTGTCGTGCGCGTTTCAGGATGGCAGACTCGTAGACTCGCTTGCGCTCAGGATGAACCGCGGGATCGCGGCCTCGAACGAGGGTCCATCCTGTCGGAGAAGACCGTAATTGCCCTCCATCCAGCCCTCCCCCGACTTCAGGATGCAGAAGCTCTGGTATTCGTGCACCGCGCCCGGCATTATCGTCGGCTGTTCTCCGACTACCCCTTCACCGATAACCTCGGTATCCACGCCATCTCCAACGGAATCGTGAATGAGCCAGCGCCGGGTGAGAAGTTGCGCCGCCATCGTGCCGACGTTCTCGATTCGAACGAAATAGGCGAAGACGTAATGGCTCTGCGACGGCTCCGAGTGATCCCGCAGGTAGACAGGCCGAACCGTCACGCGAATCCCCTCGGTCTCTCGGTAGAAAAAAGTGCGCGCCGTCATCCGTGCAAATTAGTGGTGAAGTCCGACGGCGCGCCACGTCTGCTACCAGATCACCGGCCTTACCGATTCCGGCCGCACCATTGGGTCTCCGACCTTGCAACCGAACGCAGCCGCGAACTGCGGCATATTCGAAACCGGACCATTGGTCCGCCACTCCCCCGGCGAATGCGGATCGGTGTTGATGCGCAGCCGCGTAGCCTCGGGCGTCGTATTGGACCTCCAGATCTGCGCCCACGCCAGGAAGAACCGCTGCTCCGGGGTAAATCCGTCGATGTTGGCCGGACGGCGTTTCGCGGCGAGGGCCTTCTCGAGCGCTGCATACGAAATCGAAAGCCCGCCAAGGTCGGCCAGATTTTCGCCGAGCGTGAGCTTTCCATTCACATGAAGGCTGTCGAGCACCGTGTAGGAGTCGAACTGGGACGCAACGAGTCCCGTTCCACGCCTGAACTTCTCCAGGTCGGCGGCGCTCCACCAGTTCCTGAGATTTCCCTGCGCATCGAACTGCGCGCCCTGATCGTCGAAGCCGTGCGTCATCTCGTGCCCGATCACGGCGCCCATGCCGCCATAGTTCACGGCATCGTCAGCGTTTGGATCGAAGAAAGGCGGCTGGAGAATCCCGGCCGGAAACACGATCTCATTCATCTGTGGGCTGTAATAAGCGTTGACCGTAGGAGGTGTCATCCCCCATTCCGCGCGATCGACCGGCTGACCGATTCTGGAAAGGCTCCGGCGCCGCTCGTACTGCCGAACCGCCAGCACATTGTTGAGGAATGGGCCGGGCTGAATTGTGAGCGACGAATAGTCCCGCCACTTGTCCGGGTAACCGATCTTGTTCGTGAACGCGGCGAGCTTTGTTCCCGCCTGCGCTTTCGTTGTGTCACTCATCCAGCCCAGCGTCTGTATCCGGTCGTGGAATACAGACTCGAGATTGCGAACCATCTCGAGCGCGCGCTGCTTCGCGGCCGGCGTGAAGTACTGCGACACGTACGCCTGGCCAAGCGCGTCCCTCAGACCATTGTCGGTCGCGCGCGCGCAACGCTTCTCCCGTGGCAGCATCTCCTTCGCGCCGCTCAGAGTGCTTCCGAACCGGAAGTCTTCGTTCACGAACGCCGAGCTTAGACTCGGTGCCGCGGAATTGATGACACTCCAGCGCAGGTAGGCCTTCCAGTCTTCGACCGAAGCCGAGGTGAGGAGACTGTCCGCGGCTTTCAGGAAAACCGGATTCTGAACATCGATGGTGGAGATGTCGCTCCGCCCTTCATCGGAAAAGAAGGTCGGCCAGTTGAAGCCGGGGGCCAGCTGCGCAACTTCGGCCGCCGTCATCTTGTGGTAGTTGGCGTTGGGATCGCGCAGCTCCACGCGTGACTTGGCAGGTTTGGCGAGCGCCGTCTCGAGCGCGACAACCCTCTGGGCATCGGTCGCTGCCTGTGCTGCACTCTCGCCCGCGAGCTGGAACATCCGCCCGACGTGATCCTGATAATTGGCGCGGATATCGGCGTAACGCTTTTCCGGATTCAGGTAATAATCGCGATCCGGCAGCGAGAGTCCTCCCTGATTGATGCCGGCGATCACCTGGGTGCTGTTCTTTGCGTCCTGTGCAGCGCCGAACCCAAACAGGGCTCGCACCCCCATTGAATGAAGTCGGGCGACCTCGGCCTCGACCTGCGCCCGGTTGCCGATGGCAGAGATTCGCGAAAGCTCGGCCGCGATAGGCTGTCCTCCCGCCCGCTCGGCGCCCGTCGAATCCATGCACGACGCGTAGTAGACCGAGAGCTTGCGCAGATCCGCGTTCGCCTCGCTGTTACCGTTGGCGGCTGCGCTGCGAAGGATGGTCAGGAGGTTGGCCTGATTGTTCTCCGTCAGCTCATCGAAGCTGCCCCAGCGCGAAAATGCCGCGGGAACCGGATGGGTCTTGACCCATCCACCGTTGGCGAAGTGGTAGAAATCGGTGCACGCCGAGACCGACCGGTCGAGATTGGCCGGATCGAGTGGCTTGGTTTGAATCGGGACGGCTGACGTCTGTGCCGCCGCCGAAGTTGCAAGCGCGAATGTGAAGACCATTGCGCGAATGACGAGCCGCATGCGGATGCTCCGAAATGAGTTCAGGCTGGAATAAAAGCACTGCGCATGCGAAGTCCAGACCTGACCCTACTGGGTGCGCGACAACCGCTTGGCTGGTCGGCGCGTTGGCCGGCGTTTTTTCTTTGCCGGTTTCATTATGGATCCACGGCAATTGTCCGCACCGCACCTGCAGGCGTAAAACTTCTCCAGCTCGGCGTCGTTCTCGCCGGTACGCTCGTACTGGTAGTCGTACGCTAGCTCTTCGCCCGGCTCGATGCCGCGCAAGGCGTGGATGAAGATCTTCTTCCCCGTGATCACTGCCTCGCAGTTCGGATCGCACGAGTGGTTGATGAAACTCGCGTCTCCGCCTCCGGTGTTCTGGGCTCCGTCGATCACCGTGTTCTTGTCGAGGGTGAAGAGGAAGGTATGGTGGCGCTTCATCTTCGTGTCGTCGTAACGCCGGTCGGCTTCATCGTCGTCGATCCGTTCGCCCATGTATTCGATGATCCTGGTTCCCTCGCGGATGTATCGCAGAGCAAAAACGCCGCGGCCGTGAATGTGGGAGCTGCGCACGATGTAAAGGGGCTCGCGCCCGTTCCTTGAAGCAGACATCGATTGTGGTTGAGTGTTATCGCGACGAAGATGCGACTATGAGGCCAGAGCACTCGCCGAGGCCGATGCGGCCGGCTCCTTCGCGCTGGAGAAAGGCTTTCATGATAATCTCGTCGCCGTCGTGCAGGAATCGCCTCTCTTCCCCCGTCGGAAGTGCGATGGCCTCCGCGCCGCGCCGAGTAAGCTCCAGGAGGCATCCCTGCGACCCCGCCTCGGGGCCGGACACCGTGCCGCTGGCGAAGAGATCACCCGCCTGCATGTTGCAGCCGCTGCTGGTGTGGTGAGTCAGCATTTGGGCGGGCGTCCAGTACATGTCGGCGAGGGAAGCCGTGCTGAGTCTCGACGGACGCAAATGACCCTCCCGCATCAACATCGACCGGATGTACACCTCGATGGTGAGATCCAGTCCGCCTTCGTTCTTGTCCTTCTCCGAGGAAAGATAAGGAAGAGGCTGCGGATCGCCTGGCGGACGGAAGAATGCCGGGGTCCGATATGGCTCGAGCGCTTCCCAGGTCACGACCCATGGGGAGATGGTCGTCGCAAAATTCTTGGCGAGGAACGGCCCGAGCGGCTGATACTCCCATGACTGGATGTCGCGCGCCGACCAGTCGTTGGCGATACAAATTCCGAAGATGTGATCCTCGGCCTCTTCAATGCCAATCGGCTCCCCAAGGGCGTTCCCCTGCCCTACGAAAAATCCGATTTCGGCTTCATAATCGAGCATTTGCGAAGGACCGAAGGTTGGGGTCTTCGATCCGGTGCCGAGCGCCTGACCATTCGGGCGGCGTACTTCGGTGCCGCTCAAAACGATCGACGACGCTCGTCCGTGGTACCCGATCGGGACGTACTTGTAGTTGGGGAAAAGCGGGCTCTCGGGACGAAAGAGCTTCCCGACGTTGGTGGCGTGATAGATCGAGGCGTAGAAGTCCGTATAATCGCCGATGTCGGTCGGCGCCCGCATTTCTGCTTCCGCCATCGGAACAAGGGCACCAGGCGGAAGCGGGTTGATTGCGCTTTCGTCGCCCGGTGTTCCGGAAAGCAGCTCGCTCAGGCGCGCTCGGAATTCCGACAACGCTTCCTTTGGCGCCTGCATCAGCTCCTTCATCGTCGGACGATCGCAGAACCGCGCCACATCGCGCGCCTTGCCAGTCCACAGATTCGCGCTCAGCGATTCACCGATGTCGACGATCTGATCACCGATCGCAACGCCGACGCGACGCTCGGTCTCGCCTTTGCGCGAAAATACGCCGAATGGAAGATTCTGGATCGGGAAGTCGGCGTCGGGTGAGTTCGCCGATTCGACCCACGACGTGAGCGCCGCCTCATGCGTTTGGTTCACTGGTCCGCTGGACGAACTGCGTGGGCGAGACTCTCGATCTCATCGACTGGCTCACGGAAGGAGCACGACCCGAACGAAATCGCGAAAGCGGCGCGAGACGCCTGAATCTGATCAATATCGATGCGCTTGTCGCGCCACACGATCGCGTCGTCGCTGAACGCGAATGCCAGAGGATCTTCTTCCTGAAGAATGGCGAGCGCTGCCTCTTCGGGCCCACCCGTGTATATGAGGGTAGCGGCCGCAAAGACGTTGATGAAGCCATACATCTTTCCAATCGCGGCGTCCGGCTCGTACGTGAGTCTATATGACCCCCGGACGGGGTGGTGCAAGCCCGCGGTAGCCTTGAACGGCACTCCCTCCCGATGGCAGATCGCGATGAAGCCGATGATCTGGTCCGCCGGCGGGAACGCTTCCGGAGTCACTCCGCCGGTTCGAATCTTTGCCCGCGAACCTGCGCGCGCGAGCGTCCTGACGAGCTGTGTGACATCTCCCCCGGTCGGAATCTCGAAGTACGACGCGAACGAGCCAGGGAGCTCGACGCTCTGACTCTCTATGTCCGCGGCCGTGCTCGCCTTGAGCTCCGCAACTTCGATCACGACGTGGCCGCGGCGCGATCCTGAAGAGTGGCGACGGTTGAACTCGAGCATCTCCTCACTGGCCGCGTGGACGTCGTCCGCGACGAGGACACTCAACCTCCACGCGTCGAAATCCCGGCTCCGCGGAAAGAGGTCAGCTCCGGCGTCCTCGAGCTCTTTCAGGCGCCGGAGCGGAACGATGAATCTGCCGAGCGCATTGCGATCCGGGCCCTCGAGATAGGATGTATAGCGCTCGAGAGCAGACCGCATGTCTTCGCTGGCCGGAGGAAACAGCCCCGCGTAGTCGACGAGCCCGTCGAGAAGGGCGGCGATTGCCTTCAACTGCGTTCTACCAGAATGCATGCGGTCATGGAAGAAACTTATCGCCAACTCAGTGCGCGCGAAAAGTCAGCGATCGCTGAGACGTCTCACGAACTTGAGGCCGGACCAGGTGGAATCGATCGCGCAAACCGGCAGGGGACCCAAAGTGCGCGGGAAATCCGAAGGGGGATTTACAACTTGTGTTCGGGCACCCGGTTTGATGCCGAGCTTGGCGACAAGCGGGGTGCCAGAATACCCCGCGGGCTTTTTTGCCGACGCTATTTGCGCGCGATTCATCTGATGCGCAGCTTGATCCGTGGAGCGTGGCTCCGCAAGAGCCCGCTCCTCCAGACCAACGATCCGACCAGGTGCGAGTGCCGCGGCGGAGCAAGCAGATAGCTTCTACTCCGCCGCGTCCGTCAGATTTTTCGCGTCGACCCGCGTATCAGTCGCAGGACAAACAGCAGTACGACCGCGCCGATGAAGGCTACGAAAATCGTGCCGCCCATTCCACCGAATGGAGTGGCAATTCCGAGCATGGTGAACAGCCATCCACCGATGAACGCGCCTACAATGCCGATAATAATGTCGCCGATGATACCGTACCCGGTGCCACCCATGACGAGCGAAGCGAGAACTCCAGCGACGAGACCAACTACGATCCAGGCCAGGATGCTCATGATGTCTGTCCTCAGAAGAGTGTTGAGGCCCTACGGCTCGCGCTGGCCGATTGTTGCACCGCGTCAGCGCTTCCGCCTCGCCCGAAGATAAGCTTCCAGCCGCCGAACACCAGTTGATTCGAGAAAGCTCATGAAGGACGCAGTTTTTCCGGCGCGCCGCTTGGCGAGCGCCCACGCGACGAAGCGCCTCCAATTCCGGTGATACGCAAGACGCCCTTCACCGTTCGGTACACGTCGCTCGCCCCTGCGCCGCGTCCCTCCGCCTTCGAACGACTCGACCGCCGCGCCGATTCACGTACTTTCGAACGCGTCACGAACGAGCACTTCGGCATCTCGCAGAGTCACTCGAGACCACAACGGCAACGACGACGGCGGACGCCACTAAACCGTCGCCGGGGGTACCAGGATCCTCGTCGGCCTGCTACCCCAGCCCACCCGTTCCGGGCACATTCAAGTGATGCAGTTATTCGCCAGATCTACATTCGCGCCACCGCCCAGCCTCCGCCTCAGGCGCGACAAAGCGGAGCGAATACTGAACGGCCTGAGAGCAGCCGTCGTGTTTCTTCTCACGGCGTCCGCTCTCATGTACGCGCCGCACCTGTCGCGCGCGCTGAACATCGCCAACGTTGCCGTACTTGGGCCAATGCTCGGCTGGACGGTCGCGCAATACCTGATCTGGTACCGGCGGCCCGAGCTCCCCAACTGGCTTTCCGCCGTCAACCCGATCGTGGATGTCACCGCGGTCACGGCAATCATTGGCGGATACGCGATCGCGCAGTCCGGTGTGCTGGCGCTGCGATCCCCGATCTTTCTCATGTACTTCGTGGTCCTCGCCGGCAGGCCGGTAGCATCGTCGGTGAGAAAGGCGGCATTCATTTCGGCGCTCTCATGGCTCGAGTACGCGGCGCTGCTGTTCTGGCTTTGGGCGGCCAATCGCGTCCCGCTCGTCATGAATCCGATCGACGCCGTCCAGCTCGCCCGGGTCACGCCTCTCGATGAGGCGGCGAAACTCGTGCTGCTTGGTGTTTTCGGCCTGGTATCGAGCTACGCGACTTACTGGGTAGAGGACGTCGTGCGCGAGGCGAGCAAGGAATCGGCCGAGCGTCAACGCGTCGTAACGCGTCTCGTCCAGGCAGAGCTGGATACGCTGAAGCTGCAGCTCAACCCGCACTTCCTGTTCAACGCACTCAACAGCGCCATGGCACTGATCGCCGCCGATCCGCCCGCCGCTGAGAGAATGGTATCGGAGCTGAGCGATTTCCTCCGGCTTGTTCTCTCGACGTCGAGCGAGCAGGAGGTGCCGCTCGAGCGCGAGCTCGGACTCCTCGATCGGTACGTGGCGATCCAGCGGGTGCGTTTTCAGGACCGCCTTACCGTCAGCTGCGACATCGAGGACGAAGTGAGAACGGCAATGGTGCCAAGTTTGCTGCTTCAGCCGCTGGTTGAGAACGCGATCAGGCATGGCATCGGTCCGCGCGCGGGCGCTGGATACGTTCAGGTGAAAGCGCGGCGAACCGGCGATCGACTCACCATCACGATTCTCGACGACGGTGTGGGCGTCACTGCACGCAAATCGCGTGAGCGCTCACGCGGAACGGGACTCGGGCTCACCAATACGAAAACCCGGCTGGTCCACCTTTATGGCGAAGGACACGAGTTCGAGAGCGGTCCGCGCGATGAGGGCGGTTATGCCGTGAGAATCGCTATCCCGTTCAGACTCGGCCGACTGCTTCCGACTCGTAACGGGACGCAGATCGCAGATACTCTCACTCCAGTGGGGCAGGCCTGATGGAGCGCTCTTTCCGCGTGTTGATAGTGGACGACGAGGCGCTCGCCCGGCAAAGACTCGTTACGCTACTCGCTCGCGCCCCCGACATTGAGATTGTCGCCGAGTGTCAGAACGGGCTCGAAGCAGTCGCGGCAATCAGGGCGCATCAGCCCGACCTTGTTTTTCTGGACGTCCAGATGCCGGAGCTGGATGGATTCGATGTCATCACGGAAGTTGGCCCCGACAAAATGCCT
>JBBRQC010000029.1:0-38984 GCA_038227135.1 Gemmatimonadales bacterium | reverse complement strand
GGTGAAGGTGACGCCCGTCCCTGCCATAACGGTTCCCTTGAGATTGGAAGTCGTCATGGCCGAGGCTTGCCGCACCCACCACGTGACATTGCACGGCACAGCGCCGCCGGCCATGATCACCGTGAAGTTGGTGCCGGAGAGGTCGCCAGTTCCGGCAGTCCCGATCTTGAACAGCCAGGTCGCAGTCGGGGGACCGTTGAGCGTCAAGGTTCCCGTCAACGCCGCCGCCGCGGTGAAACAGTATGTCCCCGGTGCCAGCGATACACCGGCGAGGGTTCCGGTCAAGGTATTGCCGGCGTTACAGTCCCCTGCCACAGGCGCGCGTGCCGTGTACGCAGTGAGGAAGTTATTGTAAGCCGCCTTCGATGCCGCATCACCCGGGGGGTGAACCGTCCCAGTCGTAACAGGACCGCAAGCGGCCGTGATCGAGCCGGGAGGAGCATCACCCGGTGCCTGGAAGGTGCCCACGTCTCCGATGATGCTTCCGATGCTGCAGGTTACCGCGGCGCGGCCGAGGATCGTGAACCCGCCACTGGGTGGCGGCGGCGTTGGGCCAGCAGTCACTATCGCTGTCGCCGTACCTGACAGCGTCCCGTTCGATGCCTGCACGGTATTGCTGAACGTCCCAGTCACATTACCCGCGGTGAAGGGCGCCGTCAGTCCTGTGGTCCCGGCGGGAATTGTGCCGCCACCGTTGACGACCGTCCAGCTCACAGTCCCTGTGATTGGAACCGTGTTGCCACCGGCGTCTCTGCCCGACGCAGTGTACGTCAGCGATGTGTTGACGGGCATGGTTCCAGGATTCGGTGTAACCACGATCGAAGCGAGTGGTCCGGCCGTTACGATGGCCGTCGCAGTACCGGAGAGTGTGCCGTTCGTTGCCCTGACCGTATTGGCAAACGTGCCAGCAGTCGGGCCAGCTGTGAATGGCGCCGTTAGCCCTGTGGTACCGGCGGGGATGGTGCCGCCACCGTTCACGACCGACCAGGAGACGGTCCCTGTTATGGGAACCGTGTTGCCGAGGGCATCTTTACCTGTCGCCGTGTACGTCAGCGAGGTGTTGATGGGCATGGTTCCAGGATTCGGCGTGACCACGATCGATGCCAGCGGGCCGCCCGTCACAATGACCGTTGCCGTGACCGTAACGCCGCTGCACGTCACAGTAACCGTATTTGTAAACGTCCCGGCCGTCGTACCGGCGGTGAATAGACCCGTCGGTGAAATCGAACCGCCGCCCGCCACAACAGCCCAGGTCGGTCTTGTGCCGGTGATGACCTTACCGTTGCCATCCTTTGTCACAACCGTGAACTGCTGCGTTCCACTCACTGGGAGTGTCACCGAAGCCGGTGTGATGGTCAGCGACGTTATTGGGCTGAAATCGGTGCTGCTCGAACACGCCGCTACGAACAGCACGGCAAACGCGCTCGCAACGATTACTCGTGCGATGCGCGCGCGCTGCCCCAGAGATCGTACAACGCGGCTAGCGATGACGCTTTCCATCGGAACTCCTCCTGACCAGATGCATGTGAACGCGAGCGAACGCAGATGGCGTCCCTGTTCGCGGAATCTTCCACGGGGTAGATGCGACTCTACGACCACCTCATCGGGAGACATTATGATGTTAGTGCACGCCATTTCTCCATCCATCGCCCAAATGGGTGAAAGGGGGACTACTCCTTTTGGGGGGTACCGCGGAGCGATCCGTCGACTAGTCTGCCGTGTTGGCAGGCTTGAGGGCGTCTCAGTCGGGTCCGGCGGCGCGCCTCACCGCGAAGCAGCTCCGTGCAGGAGGCTTGAAATGCGTATCAACTGTTCGACTAACTGTTGAAATGGCGTCGGCGCGCCGGAGACTCGAGCGCTAGTCGTCGTGGCTGTGCGCGTAGGCGGCGATCTGGAGGCGACTATGGAGAGCAAGTTTTTCCATCACGTTGCGCACATGACTCTTCACAGTATCGGTGGCGATGTTGAGTCGCTTCGCGATTTCCTTGTTGCTCAAGCCAACGGCGATAAGGGCGATGACCTCGCGCTCGCGCTGAGTCATGCGGACCGATTCCAGAGCCGCCTCGCGGCCTCGCTTGACCGCGACCTTGGCGATTTGAGAGAAAAGCGTTCCCGTCATCGTAGCCGGCAACACACGGGCGCCATCGGCAACTGAGCGGATCGTCCCGATGAAGTCCTCGAAGGTGGCGTCCTTGAGAATGAAACCGGCTACCCCGGCATTCACGAACTCGGCGATCTCTTCGTGCATCGGCAAGAGGTCCATGACGATAACCCGCGAATCGGCCATTTCCTTCTTTATCGTCTCCGCCAGACGCAGTGAATTCCTGTCCTGGAGACCGACGTCGAGGAGAACAACTCGCGGGTTCGTGTCCTTCAGCGTTGATGATTCGAGGCAAGTTGCCGCGAGAACCACTTTCACGTCTGGAAGCTCGTTGAGCATGTCCGTCATTCCCTCACGGACCAGGCGATTGTCTTCGATTATGGCAACGGTGATCACGGCGAACCCCTTCCACCTTCAATGGTCGTACGCGCGAATGTGTGATCCGCTCAGGCAGCGCGCCACAAGGGTAAACCCCGGCGTTATGTGCACCCACGCTTCGACTAGCGGGTTACCGCCATTCAGGCAACTGGTGTATGGATACCTCTAGCATGTATTGATCCAGACGACCGTCGGAGCAGACACCTCTTCAAAGGTCCACACCCTTATTCTTTGGGGGAGCCTTCTGTTTGCCGAATCGAGCCAGAGGGCACAGGCGGCGGGGCGTGCCCTTTAGGGTCGGCTAAGGCGTCCGGCTCCGCAAGATCGCCCGCGCGGGGGCTCCCTCGTGCCCTCCTACCTTCATTGGCAGCACGATGAGATCGTATTCACCTGGGCGCACTCCTTCGAGCGCCAACCCCTCGACGATTGGAATGCCTCTGCCGAGGAGAATTCGATGCGTCATTGGCGCGGGTGCGGCAAAGATGCTTAGAGCGCAAGGCTCAGGAGCATGGTGAACGCCAGTCCTGCCACGCCGATTATCGTTTCCACGACGGTCCACGTTTTCAGCGTCTGCGGGACGGTCATGTTGAAGAATTCCTTGATGAGCCAGAAGCCCGCATCGTTCACGTGTGAGAGCATAAGTGAACCGGCGCCCGTCGCGAGTACCAGCAGTTCGGCGCTGGTCCCGGGAATCGCCACCGCAATGGGGGCGACGATTCCCGCGGCAGTTGTCATCGCGACCGTGGCCGACCCGGTGGCTACGCGAATCAGTGTTGCCACCGACCACGCGAGAATGAGTGGTGAGGTGTGGGAGCCAATGGCCATGTGGGCTATCGCACCTCCGACACCACTCTGCACGAGTACCTGGTTGAATCCCCCACCAGCGCCGATCACCAGCAGTATCGTTGCGGTCGGACCCAGGCAGTCGTTGCAGAACTTCATCACTTCTTCCCGCGTGAAATGCCGCGACCGGCCCAGCGACCAGAACGAGAACAGCAGCGCGAGGAGCAGCGCCACGATCGGGTTCCCGACAAAATGCAGCGCTGAGCCTCCTGGGCTCGCCGGGTCGAGCGCGATGTCGGCCGTGCTGGCGAGGAGCATTAGGAGCACGGGGATCAACACTGTGAAGACGGAGATGCCGAAGCCGGCATGTCCTCAACCGATTCGCCTTCCAGCTGAGCGGCCAGAGGATTGTTTTCCGGAAGCGGAATTCGCGGGGCGACCCACGTCGCGAAGATCGGCCCTGCCAGGGAGGCCGCAGGCAGTCCGACGAGCAAGCCATACAGAATCGTGCGGCCGATGTCGGCGTGGTACGCAGTTACGGCGAGCATTGCCGCTGGATGGGGCGGCAGCATCCCGTGCACCACCGAAAGTCCGGCGACTAGAGGAAGTCCGATCTTGAGGAGCGACATCCCCGTTCGTCGAGCGATCGTGAACACGAGGGGGATGAGAAGGACGAAACCCACCTGAAAAAAAACGGGAACGCCGACGATGAATGCGACGAGCATGATCGCCCAATGCACCCGCTCTTGTCCGAAGCGGTCTATCAGCGTGGTCGCGATGCGCGTAGCAGCTCCTGACTCCGCCATCATCTTGCCGAGCATGGTGCCCAATCCGACCACGACAGCGATGAAGCCAAGCGTATTGCCGACCCCGTCCTGGAACGCTTTCACTGCGGCGACGGGCGACATGCCTGCGATCACGCCCATGGCAAGCGCCACAGAAACCAGGGCGATGAACGGGTGCAGCTTGAAGCGCGCGATGAGCACGACGAGCATACACACCGCGATAAGTGCAAAGAGGAGCAGGCGAGCGTCTGGTGTCATGCAGACGCGAGGGTGACGAGGTCGGCTACCAGCTCCTGTGGCGACTTCCTTATGTCACACACCCAGGCGCGTTCATTGGGAGATGGCGTCTCAAGCGCGGCGAGCTGGCTATCCAATAGGGCTGGTGGCATGAAGTGTCCGGTTCGCCCGGCCAAACGCTCGGCGATCAGCGCTCGTTCGCCCGCGAGAAACACGAAACGCACATCCCTGGCTTCGGCGCGAAGGACGTCCCGGTACGATCGCTTGAGGGCGGAACACGACACCACCAACCCGGTGCCCGCTTGTTTCGCCTCGCGCATTCGCAACGCCAGCGAGCGAAGCCACTGTGCGCGGTCGCTGTCGGTGAGGGGAATTCCACGAGACATCCGTTCGACGTTTTCGGTGGAGTGATACCGATCACCTTCGACAAACTCGACGCCCAACGCGCTGGCGAGCGCCGCTCCTATCACGCTTTTTCCGGAGCCGGCAACGCCCATGACGACGTATATCCCTCTGGTCATGCTAGAGTGCTAAGCAAGTCATAGTTGCCGGGTGGCGGGAGCTACGTTATCACGATTCTTCGATGGCGGTAACTCCCTCCTACTGCTGTCAGGCACTTCCGCCTCCCGTTAACTTGAACGGGTAGACCAAACCCGCAAAAAAGAACCAATCATGCCTGATAAATCCCGAACCCCCGTAATCGTCGGCGCCGCCCGAACTCCAATCGGGAAATTTCTGGGCGCTCTCTCGACTCTTAGCGCGCCCGAGCTCGGTGCCATCGCCATCCGCGAGGCTCTCAAGCGGTCGAAGGTCTCCGGCGAGGACGTGCAGGAAGTCATCATGGGCCACGTCATCCAGGGGGGTACAGGCCAGGCGCCCGCGCGTCAGGCTGCCCTCAAGGCAGGACTCCCGGCCACCATCTCGGCTCTCACCGTCAACAAGGTCTGCGGGTCCGGGCTCAAGGCCGTGATGCTCGCGTCGCAAGCGATCAAGGCAGGCGATGCTCAGGTGATAGTCGCCGGCGGTCAGGAGTCGATGTCCAACGCACCGTATTACGTCTACGGTATGCGCAACGGCGTCAAGCTCACCGATCAGAAGATGATTGACGGCATGATCAAAGACGGGCTATGGTGCGCGTCCTGTGATGTCCACATGGGTAGTCACGCCGAGTACACGGCGCGCAAGGCGGAAGTGACGCGTGGAGAGCAGGACGAGTTCGCCGCCGCATCGCACCGTAAAGCCGTTTCCGCGATCGAGGCCGGCAAGTTCAAGAGCGAAATCGCGCCCGTAGAGATTCCCGGCAAGAAAGGACCAACGGTTGTCGACACCGACGAAGGACCGCGCAAGGACACTAGTGTCGAGACACTGACGAAGCTGCGGCCAGCGTTCCCAGGCAAGAACGGCCAGAACGAGAGCCCGAGCGTAACCGCAGGAAACGCGTCCAGCCTGAACGACGGGGCAGCTGCTCTGGTAGTCGTTTCCGAGCAATACGCCGAGGACCATAAGCTCGAAATCCTCGGTCGTATCACTGGGTATGCGACTGGCGCAACCGCTCCCGAAGATCTTTTCTTCGCTCCGATCAAGGCCGTCAGAAACCTCATGGCCAAAACCGGGAAGAAGATCGAGGACTTCGATCTGATCGAAGCCAACGAAGCGTTCGCCTCGCAGGCGCTCGCCGATGGCGACGAGCTGGGTTGGGACTGGAAGCGGGTCAACGTCAACGGCGGCGCGATCGCACTCGGCCACCCGATAGGCGCAAGCGGTGCGCGCGTGCTGACGACTCTACTCTATGCGATGAAGGACCGCGGCGCGAAAACCGGCCTCGCCACGCTCTGCCTCGGCGGAGGCGACGCTGTCGCTCTCAGCGTCGAGCGCGCGAACTAGCACGGCTTGACCGCGCCACCGCACTCAGCAGCGAGGCAGCGGCGGCCGTCTGCGTCGCTGCCGCCGAGGGCGAAGCTTCTCCTCGGAGCGGTCTGGCGGATCGTTGCGTTCTATGCGGTCTGGTGGGCCGCGCTAATCGCGCTGGGGGCAGTCGCAGTCCTGATCATCGGAGCGAAAGCCGTCGATCCACGAGAGGCTCCTTTCCAGGGGATCAGTCTCATCAGCGTGCTTATCGCCACAGGGGTGATGCTGCGGCTTATCGACAAGCTTCCGCTGGCGGAGGTAGGGCTCGACCGAGCCGCCGCCGCTCCGCCGACTCTCATCCGAGGCGCGGTCCTCGGCGGATTCACCATCGCCGCCGCGAGCCTGCTTCTGATTGCGACGCACATGCTCCGCATCGACGCGACCACCCCGAGCAACTGGTGGGGGCAGGCCGGCCATTCGACAATTCTTCTGTTGCCAGCGGCGTTCTTCGAGGAGCTTTTCATCCGTGGCTACGTCTTTGCCATACTGAGACGTGCGGCCGGGTGGAAAACGGCGCTCATTGTAACCAGCATCGTTTTCGGCCTGCTGCACGTCACGAATCCGGGCGCCGACTCAGAATCGATTCTCGCGGTGATCGTAGCCGGGTTTTTCCTCGGAGTGGTTTTCCTGGCAACCAGGAGCCTCTACGCCGCGGGTGCCGCGCACTTCGCCTGGAACTGGGTGATGGCGGGCGCTCTGCACATCGCGGTCAGCGGCATTCCTTCGAATGACCCTGACTATCGTGTCGTAGATTCCGGTCCCGACTGGCTCACCGGAGGTCCGTGGGGACCAGAAGGAGGCCTGGCGGCGGTTGGGGCAATGTTCGTCGTTCTCTTTTACCTGTACGGGCGGTATCTGCGCCGCATGGAGTGGAAAGCATGACCGACCGCATCGCGGTGGTGGGAGCCGGACAGATGGGAAACGGGATCGCTCACGTGTTCGCCCAATCGGGATTCGAAGTCGTGATGATCGACGTGTCCCAGGATGCGCTGGACAAGGGACGCGCGACAATCGCCAGGAACGTCGAGCGGCAGGTGAAGAAAGGCACGATTCCTCCCGACGAACAGGTGCAGATTCTCTCGCGGATCGATCTGAGCATGGATCTCGACAGCATCGCTGACGCGTCTCTCATCATCGAAGCGGCGAGCGAGGACAGCGGTCTCAAGTTCCGCATCTTTACCGACGTCGACCGTATCGCCAAACCGGGCGCCGTCCTGGCCAGCAACACCAGCTCGATCTCCATCACCGAGATTGCGCGACGCACGTCCCGTCCGGACAAGGTCGTCGGGATGCATTTCATGAATCCTGTGCCGGTGATGAAGCTCGTCGAGATCATTCGGGGGCTCGCGACTTCCAACGAAACCACGGAGTTCGTAACTGACCTCAGCCTGCGTCTCGGGAAGACCCCGGTCGAGGTAAATGATTTTCCCGGGTTCGTCTCGAATCGTGTGTTGATGCCGATGATCAACGAGGCGGTCTATTGCCTGATGGAGGGGGTCGGGGAGCCGGACGCAATCGATCGGGTGATGACGCTCGGCATGAATCACCCGATGGGCCCGCTGGCGCTGGCTGATCTCATTGGACTCGACACGTGCGTCGCCATTCTCGAGGTCCTGCGCGACGGGCTGGGCAATCCGAAGTATGCGCCGTGTCCACTGTTACGGAAGTATGTCGCCGCCGGGTGGCTCGGCAGAAAGTCGGGGCGCGGCTTCTATACCTATAGTAAGTAGGCAAAGTGTCCTGGGCTCTGCATCCACTCACTGAGGAACAATCCGAAGTTCAGAAGCTCGCGCGCGAATTCGCGCGAGCCGAGATCGCGCCCTACGCGGCAGAGTGGGATCAGAAGGCGTATTTCGAGCCGAGCCTGGTGAAGAAACTGGGCGAGCTCGGATTTTTGGGAATGATGCTTCCTGAGCAGTACGACGGGCTTGGCACCGACACCGGCACGTACCTGATCGCCCTCGAGGAGATAGCAGCCGCCGACGCGTCCGTCGCCGTAATGATGAGCGTGCACAATTCCCTTCCGACGCAAATGATCCTGCGCTATGGAAGCGAAGCCCAGAAAAACCGGTTCCTCAAGCCAATGGCGCGGGGTGAGATACTGGGCGCCTTCGCGCTTTCAGAGCCCGACGCCGGTTCAGACGCGTCAGCGTTGACAGCTCAGGCTGTCAGGGACGGGGATCACTGGATATTGAACGGGACCAAGGCGTGGGTCACCAACGGCAACACCGCCGGAATGATCATGGCCATGGCGCGAACCGACTCCAGTGCGTCGCGCCGGGGAGGGAGGGGGATCGGCGCATTCATTGTGACCCCCGATTTGCCGGGTTTCAATGTCGGCAAGAAGGAGGACAAGCTTGGGCTTCGGGCGTCGCCCACCGTGCAGCTCAATTTCGACAACTTGCGAGTGCCGGCTGAGAACCTCCTCGGCGACGAGACGCAGGGCTTTGTCTACGCGATGCAGTCGCTCGACAACGGCCGGCTGGGCATCGCTGCGCAGGCGATCGGGATTGCGCGCGCGGCACTCGAGCATTCCGTCGCCTACGCCGGCGAGCGCAAGCAGTTCGGCAAGGCGATCAAGGAGTTCGAAGCCATCCAGTTCAAGCTCGCTGACATGGCGATGCGGGTTTCGGCTTCCCGGGCGCTGCTCCACGCCGCCGCCGCGGCCAAGGACCGCGGTCAGAGCGTGCGCCAGTTCAGCTCGATGGCGAAGTTGATGGCTAGCGAGACCGCGATGTGGGTGACGACGCAGGCGGTTCAGATCTTCGGCGGATACGGATACGTCAAGGACTATCCGGTGGAGCGGCTGTTCCGCGACGCGAAAGTCACCGAAATTTATGAAGGGACGTCCGAGATCCAGAGAATCGTCATCGCCCGTGCCCTTTACGGACAATCATGAAGCGTCGCTCGCTGGTGGCCGCGTTGGAACAACACGAGCTACACACCATCCACTATCCATCAAATAAATGAAGCTGTTCGACACGCTGGCAGAGATGGGACACGAAGAAGTCGTCATGTGCAGCGACCCTTCGATCGGATACAGGGGCATTCTCGCGGTTCACAGCACCAAGCTGGGCCCTGCCCTCGGTGGCACGCGTTTCTGGCAGTACGCCACCGACGAGGAAGCGATCACCGATGCGCTTCGCCTTTCGCGCGGAATGACGTACAAGAACGCCGTGGCGGGTCTTCACCTCGGCGGCGGAAAGTCTATCATAATCGGAGACAACAAGACCAAAGATCGTGAGCGGATGTTCCGCGCTCACGGTCGCTTCGTCGAAAGTCTTGGCGGCCGGTACATAACTGCCGAAGACGTCGGCACGAGCACCAAGGACATGGACTACGTCCACATGGAGACGGGGCACGTCGCCGGCCTGGCTGGGAAATCGGGGGATCCATCTCCCGTGACGGCACACGGCGTGTTCAGGGCCGTACAGGCATCCGCCAATCAGAAGTGGGGCACGGACAGTCTCGAGGGCAAGACTGTCACCATCATGGGATGCGGCAGTGTGGGGACTTATCTTGCAAAGGAGCTGCACGAGGCAGGCGCGAAGTTGATCGTCTCTGACATCGATTCAGCAAAGGCAGCGAGAGTGTCGAAGATGACCGGCGCGAAAATCGTCGAGGACGATGCAATTTTCTCCTCCGCGGCGGATATTTTCTCCCCGTGCGCACTCGGAGGAATTATCAACGACACGACCATTCCCAAGCTCAGGGTTCAGATCGTCGCCGGCGGCGCGAACAATCAGCTTCTCGAGGAGCGGCACGGTGACGAGCTCCAGCGGCGGGGAATCCTTTACGCCCCGGACTACGTAGCCAACGCGGGCGGCGTGATCAACGTCTACGGCGAAGTGGCCGGGTGGGATGCGCAGCGAGCGCTCGACAAGGCCGACGACATTTACGATACGGTGCTCAAGGTTTTCGCGATAGCTGAAGCGAAGCACATTCCAACCTACGAGGCTGCCGATCGACTGGCCGAGCAGCGTCTGGCGGAGGCGCCATGAGCGAGACCATTCCGATCGCTTCTGATCATGCGGGGGTGGAGATGAAGAACCGGCTTGTATCGGAGCTCAAGAAGCTTGGCTACCAGCCCGATGATATCGGCAGCAACGACGCGGGCAAGCCCGACGATTACCCCGATTACGCCCATCCTCTGGCGAAAGAAGTATCCGAAGGACAGGCAAAGCGCGGCATTCTGCTTTGTGGCAGCGGGGTGGGGATGGACATCGTTGCCAACAGGTATCCCGGAGTGCGCGCCGCGCTCGCCTGGGAGCCCGAGATTGGAGCGCTCTCGCGCAAGCACAACAACTCGAACGTCCTTGTGCTTCCCGCGCGATTCATGACAGACGATCAGGCCGTGAAAACCATGAAGGCCTGGCTGGATGCTAAATTCGAGGGTGGCCGCCACGAGCGGCGGGTGGACAAGATCGAACCAAGGGACGCTTGATGCCCCAGACTACCGCACCTCCGAGACAAGGCGAACCAGCCAGGGTCTCCATGCCGACTGGCTCCCTCGCGCAGAGTGATCCCGAGATCGCGCGCTTCATTGACCTCGAGGTTGACCGCCAGCGAAGCGGGCTCGAGCTTATCGCCAGCGAGAATTTCGTTTCGCCGGCGGTTCTCGAGGCGATGGGTACGCCGCTCACCAACAAGTACGCCGAAGGCCTCCCTGGGAAGCGGTACTACGGCGGATGCGAATTCGTGGACATGGTCGAGCAGTGCGCGATCGATCGGGTGAAGCAGCTCTTCTCCGCGGACCACGCCAACGTGCAGCCGCACTCCGGAGCTCAGGCGAACGCGGCGGTCTACCTCGCGTTTCTCAAGCCGGGCGACGTGGTACTCGGTCTCGACCTTTCGCAGGGCGGACACCTCACGCACGGCTCGCCGGTGAATTTCTCCGGGCTCCTTTATCATGCCATTCACTACGGCGTGGGCGAAGACGGACGCATCGACTACTCACAGATGCAGCAAATCGCGCGCGAGCAAAAACCCAAGATGATCATCGCCGGCGCGAGCGCATACGCGCGTATAATCGACTTCGAGCCATTCGCGGAAGTCGCGCGCGAGATCGGGGCGAAGTTCATGGTGGACATGGCGCACTTCGCCGGACTCGTGGCAACGGGCTATCATCCGTCGCCGATTCCGCACGCGGACGCCGTGACGAGCACGACCCACAAGACTCTGCGTGGTCCACGCGGAGGGTTGATCCTTTGCAAGGAGGAGCACGCCAGGACAATCGACAAGGCAATGTTCCCGGGCACACAGGGGGGCCCGCTCGAGCACATCATCGCCGCCAAGGCAGTGGCATTCAAGGAAGCGCTCGACCCATCATTCAAGGAGTACTGCGGCCAGATCGTTCGCAACGCTCGGGCTCTGGCCGAGGCGCTGATAGAGCACGGCTTCAACATCGTATCGGGCGGAACCGACAATCACCTGATGCTGGTGGACCTGAGGAACAAGGACGTGACGGGAAAGGTGGCTGAGAAGGCGCTGGATGCCGCCGGCATCACGGTAAACAAGAACACGGTTCCCAAAGAAACGCAGTCGCCCTTCGTCACGAGCGGTATCCGAATCGGGACACCGGCGGTCACGACGCGCGGGATGAGGGAACGGGAGATGCTTCAGATCGCGAAGCTCATCGACAAGGTGATCGCCAGCTCCGGTGACCCCGCGGTCGCGTCGTCAGTCAAAGAAGAAGTACTTGACTTGACGAATCGGTTTCCGCTCTACAAATCCTTCCCATTAATGGCGGGAAAAAGCAGCAATGGCTGAGCTGGCATTTCGCGAAGGCATCATGGACCGGATTCGCATCCGCGAGCCGCGGTTCGACGAGCAGGCATATCTGTTCGTCCTTTCCGCGCTCGAGCTATGTCAGGCACAGCTTACCGCGCGGCGCCACATAACCGGCATCGAGCTCGCCAACGCCTGCCGCGATCTCGCTCTCGAACGCTACGGAGTGATGGCGAAAGTGGTTCTCCAGCACTGGGGAATCGCCGCGACGGCGGACATCGGCGATATCGTATTCACGCTCGTCGATCTCGGGTTCCTTCTCAGCCAGCCTCAGGATACCCGCGACGAGTTCGTGGACGTGTTTGACTTCGACAGGGCATTCGAGCGCGACTACCCCTGGAACTGCGCGCAACAGGCATAAACTCCAATCGCCCGAGCAATGCCCCTGTCCGTCAGGGTGGTCAGCGCGAAAGAGTCTGTGGAACGCGATCGGGCGGCCATTCAAAGAGGAACTCCTTCACGCGTGCTGATGCAGCGTGCGGGCACCGCCGCGGCCGACGAGATCTCGCGCCGATTTGGCGATAGACTGCAGGACGGCGTGATTGTATTCACCGGGCCCGGCAATAATGGCGGAGACGGCTGGGTCATCGCAGGGTTGCTCGCGCGATCCGGAATCGAGGTCACCGTCGCCGAGGCAGTCGAGGCAAGGAGTCCGGACGCCGTCGCCGAGAAGAGTGCAGCCGCGCCGCTAGTGCAGAAGCTGGGTGCGAGCTCGCCGGTGGGTGAGCTCGGCGGTGCGCGTGTGGTGATCGACGCCCTGCTCGGAACCGGAGCGGAGGGAGAGCCCCGTGAGAATATCGCTGACGCGATCTCGAGAATAAACCGATTTCATGCAGAGGGCGCGCTAGTGGTCTCGCTCGATCTGCCGAGCGGACTCGACGCGACGACGGGACGCCACTCCGTCTGCGTGACCGCTGATGCGACATTCAGCTTTGGGGGAGTAAAGCGTGGCTCGCTACTCGCGCGGGACTGCTGCGGAGATATCGTCGTTCTCGACATTGGACTCGATGAAGACTCACCGCCGAGCGCGGAAACGGTGCCGCTTCCCTGGCTCGTAGATGGCGGGTGGGTTCGAGCACACGTCCCCGCGATTCGCTACGACGCTCACAAGGGAACGCGAAAGCATCTCGCAATCATCGGGGGCGGGCAGGGGATGGCGGGGGCCGCCGTGCTTGCCACTCGCGCTGCGCTTCGCAGCGGTATCGGTCTCGTTCGCGCCCTCGTCGCGCCGGAGAACGTTGGCGAAATGCTCGCCGCTGCCCCCTCGGCACTGATCGCTCCCTGGCCAACCACGGCGCCCGATACCTCGTCGCAGATCTCCAGGTGGGCGGATGCAATCGTGCTCGGACCCGGACTCGGACAATCGGCGCAGACGCGACGCCTTGTCGAGACCACTCTTGCTGATTCCGCGCTGCCGGTCCTTGTGGACGCGGACGCGTTGAACGTGTTCGATGGCGACCTCGCGGCTCTCCGGCGACTGTTGAACGGGAGGGTCGCGCTCATCACTCCACACGTCGCCGAGTTCGCGCGGCTGGCGAGGATCGACGTCAAGGACGTACTGGCCGCCCGGTTCGAAGCCGGTACGGAAATCGCGCGCAGCATCGGCGCCACCGTACTGCTCAAAGGATCTCCAACCGTGATCTTCGCGCCCGATGGCGAGCGCTACGTTGTTGCGCGGGGTACAGCCGCGCTCGGAACGGGCGGCAGCGGTGACCTGCTCGCCGGAATTGCGGGAACGATGCTGGCGCAGACTCTCGACGGGCCGACGTCCGCTTCCTGTGCGGCATGGGTTCATGGACGTGCAGCCGAGCTCTGCGGGTACGTTCGAGGCACCACGCTAGAGGACGTTCTCTACGCGTTGCCGCGCGCCTGGAACGAGGGAGAGCGCTTGCCGGGCGCGCCGGTTCTCGCGGAGCTGCCAGGGGTAGCGCGGTGAGCGCCGGGAAGATGAGTGACGCGCGCAACATCGATCTCGGTCCGGGAAAGGAGTTCGACATTGTTCGCACACTCGTTTCCGAGTGGGGCAAATCGGCCCAGCACATCGGAGACGACGCCGCGATAGTCGAAGTGCCAGCCGGCGAGAAGCTGGTTATCACGACTGATACGTCAGTGGATGGCGTCCACTTCCGGCGAGAGTGGCTCAATCATTTCGAGATCGGGTATCGCGCTACCGTATCCGCCCTGAGTGATCTCGCCGCAATGGGCGCGCGCCCGCTCGGCATTGTCATCGCGCTGACGCTTCCCGAGGCCGACCGCGTCGACGCGCGGGCACTGGCGACAGGAATTCGTGAGGGCGCGTCCGCGGTGTTGTGCCCGATTGTCGGCGGCGATCTCTCGTCGGGCAAGATTCTTTCCCTCACGATAACCGCACTCGGCAGCGCGGTGCGGCCGCTGTCGCGTGCGGGAGCGAAAGTCGGGCAGCGGGTTTACGTGACCGGATCTCTGGGTGGTCCGGCCGCGGCTGTCCGCGCGTGGCAATCCGGAAAGGAGCCGACGGAACGGGACAGGGCGCGATTCGCCAACCCCATCCCCCGCATCGAGCCGGCGGTGGGTCTGGCGGAGCGAGGCGCAACATCCGCAATAGACATTTCAGATGGGCTCATTGCGGATCTGGGCCACATTGCCGCAGCGAGCAAGGTATGTATCGAAATCGACGTGGATCGGATTCCAAGGGTTGACGGCGTATCATCCTTGCAGGCGGCTAACTCCGGCGAAGAATACGAGATCGCAGTCACCGCTCCCGCGATCGACATTGAGGGCTTTGTTGAAGAGTTCGGACTCGCCCTCACTGAGATAGGCCAGGTTGTTGCCGGATCTCACGGAGTCGAGCTGCAGCGAGGCGCCCAAAAAATCTCCGCTCCTCCCGGGTTCGATCACTTTCGAGACAAATGATCTCATTCCTGCGAACGATTTTCACAATCATCACAGCCGTCGTCGTGACGGCTGTGCTGGGTCTCGCTACGATCGTCGCCGGCCTGCTCCGCGTCAAAGACAAACCCGGCGGGATATACGACAAGATTCCGCGCTTCTGGTCCAGGTCGGTGATGTGGGCGGCCGGAATAAAGGTCCGGGTCCACGGTCTGCAGAATGGCGACAACGCGGAGCCGCGGGTCTTCGCCTCGAACCACGTCAGCTGGTTCGATGTAGCCGGGCTCGCCAAAGTCCTTCCCCGCCACAAGTTCGTCGCCAAGGCGGAGCTGTTCAAAGTCCCGATATTCGGCGCCGCGATGCGCGCCGCGGGCATGATCGAGATACAGCGGGAGAACCGGAAAGCGGCGTTCGGGGCGTACGAAGTGGCGGCTCAGCGGATCCGGCACGGGAACTCGGTCGTTGTATTTCCGGAGGGCACGCGGGGCCACGATTATCGGCTCCGCCCATTCAAGAAAGGGCCATTCGTCCTCGCCATTGCCGCGGGGGTCCCGGTCGTTCCGATCATCGTGCACGGGACCATCGAGATCCTGCGCAAGGGGTCGTTCCGGGTTCATCCGGGCACGATTGATATACATTTGCTCGAGCCCGTCAGCACGAGCTCGGTGGATTACGATCACCGCGAGACGCTGATGCAGACAGTGAGGATGAGGATGGCGGACGCGATGCGCGAACTCTACGGGGTCGAAGCGTTGCCAGCCCCGGTCTCGCGGGTGGTACCACCGGTAGAGATTCTCTCATCCGAAACGAAGCCAACCGAAACGCGATAACAGCGAATCAACTACAGAAAATGTCGACCATAGCAGACATCAAAGCGCGCGAGATTCTGGACAGCCGCGGAAATCCAACCATCGAAGCCGATGTGACACTGACCAGCGGAGCGGTCGGACGCGCCGCCGTCCCGAGCGGAGCTTCCACTGGCGAGCACGAGGCGCTCGAGCTGCGCGATGGAGACGCCGAGCGGTATCTGGGGAAGGGAGTGGAGCAGGCGGTGCAGAGCGTGGAGGAGCGGATAGCTCCCGCGCTGAATGGACTTTCCGCCAGCGATCAGATGCTCATCGACCGGACGATGATCGAGCTTGACGGAACCGACAACAAGGGAAAGCTGGGCGCGAACGCGATCCTCGCGGTGTCGATGGCATCGGCGCGCGCCGCGGCGCAGGATCTCGGGTTGCCGCTATACCGCTACCTGGGTGGGCCCATGGCGCGGACGATGCCTGTCCCGATGATGAACATCCTGAATGGCGGCGCGCACGCGACAAACACGGTCGACTTCCAGGAGTATATGATAGTCCCGATCGGCGCGACGAGCTTTCGTGAGGCGCTGCGCATGGGCACGGAAGTCTTTCATGCGCTGAAGAAAGTGCTGGTGAAGCGGAAGCTGTCCACCGGAGTCGGTGACGAGGGCGGATTTGCTCCGGACCTGAAAAACGACGAGGAAGCGTTGCGCGTCGTCGTCGAAGCGATCGAATCGGCGGGATACGCGCCCGGGCGCGAGATCGCGATTGCACTCGACCCCGCCGCTTCCGAGATCTTCAAGAACGGGACTTACACGTTCAAGAAGAGCGGCGCGGGAAGTCTCGACTCTGACGGAATGATCGAGCTCTATCGGAAATGGCTCGACGAGTATCCGATCGTGTCCATTGAGGATGGACTCGCGGAGGACGATTGGGACGGGTGGGCGAAAATCACCGCTGCGCTCGGGGATCGGGTTCAGCTGGTGGGAGACGACCTGTTCGTCACCAATACCGAGCGGCTTGCTCGCGGGATCGAGTCCGATGTCGCGAACGCAATCCTGATCAAGCTGAATCAGATCGGCACGCTCACCGAAACGCTGGAGGCGATCGAGATGGCGCGCGCGAACGGGTACCAGTCGATCATCTCGCACCGCTCGGGAGAGACCGAAGACACATTTATTGCCGACCTCGCCGTCGCCACGGGAGCGGGTCAGATCAAGACCGGGTCGGCGAGCCGAACCGACCGTGTCGCCAAGTACAACCAGCTGCTTCGCATCGAGGAACAGCTCGGAGCGGCGGCGGAATATCCGGGCGGGTCGATATACGGGTTGTAGTCGTCCGGTTGCTCGGCGGACGTCGCGAGAGTCAGTAGCGTGCAATGAAACGAATCATCTGGTGGGCTCTCATCGCGGTGGCCGTGTATTTCGCGGTGCAGGGTGGAGAGTACAGCACCAGGGATCTGTACGTGCTGAGTAGTCGCACGAGAAAAATGACGCGCGAGGTAGACTCGCTGCAGCATCAAGTGGATTCGCTCGCGCGCTACCTTAAGCTCGTGAAGAGCGACAGCGCGACGATGGAGCGACTCGCGCGCGAGGAATTCGGGATGGTTCGCGGCGATAAAGAGATTCTTTATCGGTTTGGCGACGTTCCGAGCACTTCCGGCGACAAACCTCGATGATTAGGTTTCACTCCTTATCGCGGGGTGGAGCAGCCTGGTAGCTCGTCGGGCTCATAACCCGAAGGTCGCGGGTTCAAATCCCGCCCCCGCCATATGTTCGATCATACGCGGCCGGTCCGAGAGGGCTGGCCGTTTGTGTCAGTAAGCCTCGAGTCGGGCCTTCAGCGCGGCGTGGATCTCAAGCAGATTAGTGGCATGGCTGGGTAGCTCAGCTGGTTAGAGCACGGCACTCATAATGCCGGGGTCGGGAGTTCGAGTCTCCCCCCAGCTACTTAGGGAGTCAGAAGGGTAAATCGCGAATCGAGTTTTGGATCATTAGCTCGACACAAAGCACATAGATTACACGTAGTCTATCAAGTGAATCATGTGCGGGACTTTCCCACCAGCCCGCACTTCCGATCTGCCTCGACTGCGAGGCGATCTCGGCGCTACTGGCGACGCCTTTCCTTTCGCCCAGGCGCTCGTGGAAGAATCCTCAATCCGCCTGACAACCAACCACCAGGCTCAGCTATGATGACAAATCTCAGGAACAAACTGTTCGGTTCACGGGCCAAACGGGACACGATCGCAACGCCACTCAAGAAGGAGCAAACGCTCGTCAAGATCAACGAGGCCGATACCGGCACCAAACCGCGCACTCGGCGGACGATCGGCTTGACTGAGGCCAGACTTCGCGCGGCTAACGAACAATCGTGGTTGACGAGCTCGAAGGGCTGGAGCGCTTTGTTCGGACGCTTCACCAGGTAGTCGAAGGTTCGGTCATCGCATCACTACACGAAAAACCGCCGCACCCAGCCGGGTGCGGCCTTCTTTTTTTCCAGAGGGAGCTAGAGTCCCGAAAGGACCACGAACTCATCGCGGCGATTCTGCGCGCGACACGGCTCGTCACGATTCGCAGTGCAAGTCGGCTTTTCTTCGCCGAAGCTCACGATCTGCAGCCTCGAAGCATCTACGCCGCGCTCCGTAAGATACCGCTGCGCGATTCCAGCACGCTTCTGACTGAGCGCCATGTTGTACTCATCCGAGCCGCTGTCATCGGCGTTTCCTTCAATGCGGACGCGTATAGATGGGTTGGCCTGGAGTGCTGCGACTTTCGCATCGAGTAGCTGCAGCGCGTCGTCGCTCAGCACGGAGCGATCGAACTCGAACCGAACCGGCGTCGTCAACGTACTCTGCACCTGAGCGCGCGAAGCCGCGGCACGCTCGGACTCGGCTTTGGCTGCGGCCGCCGCGCGATCCGACTCTTCGCGCAGTCTCGCTGCTTCCATTGCGGCGGCGTCTGCGGCCGCCGCGGAGGTAGCCGGCGTCGGCGCGCTGGCCGCTGGTTTGTTTCTGGAGCAGCCGGTGGCGACGGAGCCCACGGCAAGGAGAGATATGGTAGCGATGATTCTAGAGCGCATAGACCCCAATCACTGTGAGAGATTCACCAACAGGACGATCGTGAACGGCGATTGGCCACTCATTTCCGGCTCAGGTTCTTATGGCGGATTCGTTTCGAGACGCGATCGTCATGCTATCGTCATGGTCCTGAAAGGTTTGCGGCGTATAGTCCGGTCAATGCGCTTCTTCCTGACACTCGCCGCGGCCGTAGCTCCTGTCGTGTTATCTGGTCAGGCTCCGCCGCAGTGCTCGGTCCTCAAGTCCGAGGTGACGCTCGCCCCAGTAGCCGGGCACCGGATTGACTCGGTGCTCGTCGAGACGGCAAAGCCCGAGCTCGGCAGGTTCGCGAGTCTGGTCGGGAAAATCCACGTCCGCACGCGGCCCGATGTAATTCGACGGGAGCTACTGTTCGCTCCCGGCGACACTGTGGATACGCTCCGCGTTGCGGAATCCCTGAGGCGGCTGCGCAGGCTTGCGTTTCTCGAATATGCGCGCGTCGAAGCGCGCCAGTGTGCAACGCCAACCGGGGAAGTGCTCGCGTTGACCGTGGTTACACGCGATTCATGGACGACGCGACCCGATATCCGAGGCACTTCCAGCTCTCCCCGAATAGGGCTGACCGAGCGGAACCTGATGGGAACCGGTCGCACGGTAGGCATCGACCTCGCCTCGCGAAATGGCACGCTGGGAGCGGGGGTCACCGCGTCCGATGCGTTTGGATTTGGTACGGGCATGACGACGCGCATTCAGTTCCATCAATACTCGGATGGTTCTGCCCGGTCTGTCTCCCTCGCTCGCCGGCAGGCGACTGTGACCGACAGGTGGCGTGGTGAGCTCGATCTCTACGATCAGCAGTACGAGCCCACGAACGCGCTCTCCGGCAATTTCGAGCGCACTGGCGCTGAGCTCCTCGGTGGTGTTCGCATGACGCCGCGCCGCAGTGCTCACGCGCTCTATCTTCTGGCTGGGGCGGAAATCGAGAACACTTCGCTGGTCGCGGCCCAGAACGCAGATGTCGTCGGCCCGATTCGGATCGATCGGCACTTCACAGGGCCTCAGCTTGGGGCATCGGTGGTGTCAGCCCTCTACGACACACTGACGTGGCTCGTTCCCGGAGGTGCCGTAGTCGATGTTCCTCGTGCGCTGGAAGGCGAGCTGCTTGTTGGCATGGGAAGAGGCTCGGTTGTGTCGCGCGATACAACCGGACCCACCGAGCTCGGCCACGCTAATTTCATGACGCATTACGACGGCTGGCTTGGGCGCGAATGGCTGCCGACACGTCGCAGCCGAATCGTGGGCGACATCTGGGCGTCCGGCTATAGCCGCGCCGGCCAGTGGCAGTCGAGCCGTACCCGGGCGGCAATATCGGCCGAGCGAGCTGCCGGTAACGGAGTGTGGCGGCTTTCGATTGCTGGGGAGCAGCTCACGGACCCCGATCCAGACGTGCGAGCGCTCGGCATCTATGACCGCGCTCTGGCTTTCGTACCCAAACGGGCGCGGCTTGCCGAGTCCGCACTTTCGCTGTCTCTGGAGCGGACAAGGCATGTCAAGTCCTTCGGGTCCGAGGAGCTCGACGCGTCGATATTCGGCGCCGCCTCCAGGCGATGGGATCCGGCGTACAACGCCAACTCCTCCGAAGCCTTCACAGTCGCCGTGGCCGGACTCGGCTTGGCCCTGGTGCCTCGACGCCCTGGTGCGGCGACCATCCGCCTCGATTACGGAATTCCGGTTGTGGCACCCGCCGGCGCTACCCGTACGCCTCGCTTCAGCATCACTATAGTTCCCTGGCTCGAGACGAGCCGCCATCGCGAGAAGAGCGGACTGTACTAGCGCCCTACCGGAAGTAGCTCCCCATGTCGTAGTAGTCGGTAAAGCGCTTGATCTTTCCATTCTCGATTTCGACGAACGACGTACCTCGACCAGAAAGCTTTTTATTCGTGACCGTTTTCCCCGTGGCGTCGGGACCGGTGTAGGTACTCGTCCACGTCCACTCGAATGCGACGAAGCGGCCATCTTCGACCACGTTGGTCGTCTGCCATTTCAGATCCGGCTCGCTGGCAATGTCCTGCCGCATGAATTCCTTGATGGCCGCAACGCCCTTCGCGTGAACATTCTGCGCGATGTCCTCGTGCAGTGCATCGGACGCCAGAATTGTGTCCATCGCCGCGAAGTCGTGCTTGTTCCATGCATGCACGTATGCCTCGGCGACTGACTTTCCGCTCCCCGCTGGCGCCTTTTGCTGAACGGCGCAGGCGGCAGCTACAAAAGTGAAAACACCTGCTGCCAAATACGACGATATCCGCATCGAATCCTCCATCGCGAGTCTTTCTAACTTGCAGAGGACTTCAGAAAGCCGTAAGTATTTCGCGTCAGCGACAATCCTCACCTGCCACGAGGTGCCAATGCGACGCTCTCGGCTGTCGATCATGCTCGTACCCGTGCTTCTCGCTTTCGTTTTCGTCCCCGCTGCGGCTCGCGCGCAGAATGGATCCATTCGCGGGCACGTGGCCGATTCAACCGGTTCGCCGATCGGTCAGGCTCTGGTCGTCGCCGATCCGGGCGGATTCCGCGCGACGAGCAGAGACAACGGAGATTACGTCATCTCCCGCGTTCCATCGGGGACGTATACCGTACGCGTGCGCAGGCTTGGATACATGACCCCAACCGTCGACGTAACTGTGCCGGACGGTCAGGCTGTCGAGCAGAATTTCGTCGTCAGGCACACGGCCGTCTCGCTCGCCGAAGTCGTGATTGGCTCCCGCGCGCGACACACCGCCGCCGAGGAGCTCGCTGTCCCTGTGGACGTGTTCACCCCCGAACAGATCAAATCGCAGGGTACCACCGAGACTTCGCAGATTCTCGCCCAGCTCGCGCCATCGGTGAACTTTCCGCGGCAGAGCGTTTCCGACGCTACCGAGATCGTTCGCCCGTTCACGATGCGCGGTCTCAGCCCCGATCACACTCTCGTTCTCCTCAACGG
Source organism: Gemmatimonadales bacterium (assembly GCA_038227135.1). Taxonomy (GTDB): domain Bacteria; phylum Gemmatimonadota; class Gemmatimonadetes; order Gemmatimonadales; family Gemmatimonadaceae; genus UBA4720. The sequence goes on along the minus strand of JBBRQC010000029.1, from coordinate 17,302 downwards.
CAAGCGGCGGCATCACACCGCGCTCGTTCACTACTACGGCGCGGGGGAGGGAGCAGGATCGAGCGGCGTCGACATGAACGCGATTCCATCGGGAGGCATCGACCGCATCGAGATTCTTCGAGATGGCGCGGCCGCCCAGTATGGATCGGATGCGATCGCCGGCGTCGTCAACGTCGTGCTGAAGGAAGGAGCATTTGCGCCGTTCCTGACCGCGGATCTCGGCGAATACATGACGAGCGAGCCGAACCCGGCAGCGCTTCCAGATGCGAGCGGATCACGACCAGCTTATCCGCACGACGGCCGCACCGTCGACGTCAACGGCGGCTGGGGAATTCCGCTCGGACGCGGCTCGCTGGGCCTGTTTGCCGAGTATCGGGATCGTCAGCCAACCAATCGCGCCGGACCTGATCCGACGGACATGTTCGTGACCGGAGATGCCGACGCGGTTGTCAACGGCAACCTCACGGCGAAAAACAACTCGATTCCCGAACCCGATCACCACTGGGGAGACGGCGCGTCGAAGGATCTGATGACATTCGCGAGCGCCAATTTTCCATTCGATGCGGCGAACGCGGCCGCCGGACTCTACGCTTTCGGCGGATACAGCTACCGCCAGGGAGCCGGGTTTGGCTATTACAGGCCTCCTTCGAGCCAACGCAACTGGACCCAGATCTACCCGAACGGATTCCTCCCGAAATTTGCGCCCGACGTGTTGGATTTCTCCGGCGCGGGTGGTGTTCGTGGACTGCTCTCCGGCTGGTCGTACGATCTGGGTGGCACCGTGGGCCACAACGGGTTCAAATACAATCTGGACAACACCCTCAACACCTCGCTTGGCCCGTGTCTGGTTACCGCGTGCGCTCCCGGCGCCGACGGGGTGCTCGGAAACGCCGATGATCCGGGGATTCCGAACAAGAAGAGTTTCTTCGCGGGAGAGCTCAAATACACCGAAGCGATTCTCAGTCTGGATGCGAGCCACGAGTACGCGATGGGCCTGGCCTCGCCCGTGAACGTTGCACTCGGCGCGGCGTTCAGAAACGAGCGCTATCAGATCGTCGCGGGTGAGCCGGCCTCTTACATCAACGGCTTTTATCCGGCCCAGGATGGAAGCATAGCGCCGTCTGGCTCACAAGTCTTTCCCGGTTTCCGCCCGGCGGACGCGTCGGACTCCCACCGGAACAATGTCGGGGCATACGTCGATCTCGAGGGAGACCTGGTGCCGCGCCTCCTCGCCGACGTCGCCGCGCGGTTCGAGCACTACAGCGATTTTGGCAACAAGCTGACCGGCAAGCTCGCGATGCGTTTGCAGCCAACCCAGAGACTGACTCTTCGATCCGCGATCAGCACGGGATTCCGCGCGCCGTCGCTGAACCAGAGCTTTTATTCGAGCGTCGTCACGAATTTCCAGGCCGACCCCACCACCGGCAAGCCGGTTCCGTTCGAGATCGGCATCTTTCCCGTGAACTCCCGTGAAGCCCGGGCACTTGGCGCGCGTCCGCTCAAAGCGGAGTCGTCGAGGAACTTCAGCGCCGGGTTTGCCGTCACTCCGGCGACGAACCTCACCTTCACCAGCGATTTCTATTATATCGCCATCGACGACCGCATCACGATCACCGGATTTCTCGGCGACGGCACCGATAGCGTCTCGGCGATATTGCGGAACATTGGATCGCCAGCCACCACCGCGCAGTACTTCACGAACGCAATCAACACCCGGACGCGCGGGCTCGACGTCACGGCCGACTACACGGCGGACGCGCTCGGCGGTACGGCGGGGTTGAACGCAGTGTTCAACATCACGCGTACCACGATTCCGAACGAGGACAACATCCCCTTGCCGCCGGAGCTCAATGGCACGGGCGTGACGCTTGTCAACAGATACGATGAGGGTGGCTTGAACGCGATCACCAAGGAGCGTCCCGACTGGCGCAGCACGGTGACTGGCTTGTACAAGAGAGGGGCGTGGAACGGAATGGCTCGCTACTCCTACTACGGAAAGTACACGTCGGCGCTTTACAGCTACAGCGGCAGCGATGTGCAGAACTACAAGGGAAAGGGGCTGGTCGATGCCGAGCTCGGATTCACGCCCGCCCGCGGATTCAAGCTTTCAGTCGGCGGTCGCAATCTGTTCGACACTTATCCGGACCGGATGAACGAAGGGAACGGGTTCGACATTTTCCCCTGGCCGCCTGCCTCGCCCTTTGGTTACAACGGCCGCTACGTGTACACGCGACTGGAGGTGACGGGGAGATAGTCCGGCTTTATTGCGAAGAGGCCGCCCGTAGTCCATACTAGCCACACTCTCACCCACTCATTGTGACACAGACACGACGCAACTTCCTCGCGACTCTGGGAGTCGCTGCCCTCGGAGTCGTGAGCCGCGACACCGACGCCGCCGCCGCCGTTATCGCCCGCCGCCGCAGGGTCGAACGCGTGGGGCTGCAGCTCTATACCGTTCGCGACCTGATGAAGGCCGATATGCCCGGTACTCTGGCCCGGGTTGCCGCGATCGGCTACAAGGAGGTCGAGTTCGCCGGATATTTCGGCCGCACGCCGCGCGAAGTTCACGAGATGCTGGAGAAATACCACCTCTCCTCACCCTCGACGCATCTGCCGTACGACTCCTTCCAGAACTGGCAGAAGGTGCTCAACGACTCGAAGGCGATCGGGCACAAGTGGGTGACGCTTCCGTGGATCCCGGAAGAGAAGAGGCGCACCGTCGCCGACTGGAAGGCTATTGCCGCGCAATTCAATCAGGTGGGCGCGCAGGCGAGGGCGTCAGGACTCCGGTTCGCGTACCACAACCACGACTTCGAGCTGAAGGCCATCGACGGCGTCAGGCCGCTCGACATTCTTCTCGGCGAAACCGATCCCAAGCTCGTCGACTTCGAGATGGATATCTACTGGGTCGTGTTCGGCGGCGGAGATCCCCTCGATTATTTCAATCGCTTCCCACACCGGTTCGCACTGGCGCATGTGAAGGATTCGGCAGGCCCGCCCGACAACAAGATGGTCGATGTCGGCCAGGGAAAAATCGATTTCCGTTCCATCCTGGCGCAGAGCGGGAAAGCCGGCTTCAAGCACTACTTCGTCGAGCACGACCAACCGGCCGATCCGATCGCCACGATCCGCAACAGCTACAACAATCTGCACGCGCTGAGATTCTGATCGTAGCTGCGGCACTGGATACATCACATCTGGGGGAACGCCATAGATGACCGGTAAGAAAGTCACGCGGCGGCAGTTTGTCGCGGATGCGGGGAAAATCGGACTCGGCGTGATGATCGTGCCCCGACGAGTGCTCGGCGGAGTCGGGTACCAGGCGCCCAGCGACACCCTCAACTTCGCGGTGATCGGCTTTGGGGGGATGGGAGCGGAGAATGCTCTCGAGCTGGCAAAGACGGAGAACCTCGTCGCCTTTGCCGACGTGGACTTCGGATATTCCGAAAGCAAGGTTGCCGAGAGGCTCAAGGATGGCGCCAAGAAGGATCGGCCCGAAGGGATCACGCTGAAGCAGAAATTCGACAAGGCCGCTCGCTACTCGGATTTCCGCGAGATGCTCGACAAGCAGAAGGACATCGATGGTGTCGTGATCGCTACCCCCGATCACGTCCACGCCGTCGCCGCGAAGATGGCGATGCAGGCCGGCAAGCACGTGTACGTGCAGAAGCCCCTCACCTACTCCGTGCATGAAGCGCGAGTACTGCGCGAGCTGGCGTTGGCGAATCCCAAAATCGTGACACAGATGGGAAACCAGGGCCATTCGAGCGAAGGCGCGCGGCTCGTCAACGAATGGATACAGGCGGGAATGATCGGACCGGTGCACGAAGTCCATGTGTGGACCAATCGGCCGGTGGTGTACTGGCCGCAGGGAGTCCCGCGACCAACTGGTGCGCCGCCGCCCGCTTCGCCAGGCAGCCCGTTCGGAAATCCGTACAGCTTCGGCTACGTGAACACGCTTCTGGCGTCCGCGCTCGGATCCTATCCGGTCCCGCCGGGACTGCATTGGGATCTCTACCTCGGGCCCATCGCCGAAAATGTGCCGTATCATCCGATCTACCATCCATTCAACTGGAGAGGGTGGGTCAACTTCGGCGTGGGTGCGCTAGGCGACATGGGCGCACACCTGATCGATCATCCATACTGGGCGCTCGGGCTGACTTATCCGACGAGCATCGAGGCGACTTCCACGCAGTGGGGGACGCAGCCGATTCCGCCGGACCCGCTCGCCAAGCCGGGGACCCGCGAAGCGCGCGGCTACAACAAGCCGGTCTCCTATCCTGTGGCCACAGCGGTCCACTACCAGTTTCCCGCGCGCGGTGTGCAGCCCCCGGTGAAGCTCAATTGGTACGACGGCGGCCTCTATCCGCCTCGCCCGGATCTTCTTCCCGACGACGTGACACTCAAAAGCGAAGGCGGCGTCATTTTCATCGGCGAAAAAGGAATCCTGATGAACGACACCTACGGTTCCAATCCGCGCCTCTTTCCGGTGTCGCTAACAGAAGACGCGGCGCTGGTACCGAAGACGTTTCAACGCATCCCCTGGAGTCACGAGATGAACTGGGTGAAGGCGATCAAGGGCGAGGCAAAGGCGAGCTCCCCCATCGAATACGCCGCTCAACTCACCGAGACAATGCTCCTGGGTATCGTCGCGCTCCGCACCGGGCAGGGAAGGAAGATTCTGTACGACGGCGAGCGCATGGCCGTAACCAACATTGCGGATGCGAATCAATATCTGACGCGAGAGTATCGCGCAGGTTGGGCAGTCTGACCAATCCCTTCATGAGGAATACATGATACACGGAGCTGCCGCTCGCGCGGCGATCATCTCCCAGCTGGCACTGGTCGCCGCGAGTTGCACGCAAATGGGGAGTAGCGTCCCGGCCGCGAGGACCACCGTATCGGGCGCTACACCTTTGACGGCGGAGCAACGCGCGGCTGGTTGGCGCTCGCTGTTCGACGGTACGAACCTCTCGGCGTGGCGGGGCTACAAGACGCAGTCGGTTCCCGACGGCTGGACCATCGTCGACGGTATCCTGACCAAGTCCGGATCTGCCAAAGACCTCGTCACGAAGGATCAATTCGGCAACTTCGAGCTCGCACTGGACTGGAAGCTCGCTCCGGGCGGGAATGCAGGCGTGTTTTACCGTGGAACGGAGGAGTACGATCACATTTACTGGAGCGCGCCCGAGTATCAGCTGCTTGATGACGCGGGCCACCCTGATGGGCAAAGCAGGCTCACGTCGGCGGGCGCGGCGTACGCCCTTTATCCATCCCCGGCTGGAGTCGTCAAGCCGGGGGGCGAGTGGAACTCCACGCTCATCGTCCTGAACGGAAACAACGTCCAGCATTGGATGAACGGCCAGAAGGTGGTCGACTACAGTCTCGCCAGCCCGGACTGGGAGGCGAAAGTCAAGGCGAGCAAGTTCGCGCAGTACCCGCACTACGGCCGCGCGCCGAGCGGTTACATCGGCATCCAGGGTGATCACGACGGAACCCTCTGGCTTCGCAACATTCGCATCCGGGAGATCAAATGAGCGGCGTCCGCTCGCGGCTCTCGATCATGATGTTCCTCCAGTATTTCATCTGGGGTGTCTGGTTCGTGACAATGGGCACGTATCTCGGTCAGACCCTTCATTTCACCGACCGGCAGATCGGCCTCGCGTATGGCGCCACGGCGATTGCCGCGCTCGCCTCGCCCTTTTTCATGGGCGTCATAGCGGACAGGTACTTCTCCAGCGAAAAACTCCTCGCGGTTCTCCACCTCCTCGGTGGAGCTCTGATGTGGATGGTCTCACTCCAGACGTCGTTCTCCACGTTCTATCCGCTGCTGATTCTGTACGCGCTCTGCTACATGCCGACGCTCTCGCTCACGAACTCGATCTCGTTCCACCACGTGCGCGATCCCGGCCGCGACTTCCCGTTTATCCGGGTGCTTGGGACCATCGGGTGGATTGTCGCCGGAATCATCGTCGGTGGGGTTTTTCATGCTGACGCTCTCGTGCTGCCGATGAGACTGGCGGCGGGAGCCTCGATCGTGATGGCGGCGTACTCGCTCATGCTCCCGCACACTCCGCCCAAAGCCGCCGGTCAGGGTTTCAGCGTGCGCGACGCACTCGGCCTCGACGCACTGCAGCTCCTGCGCAACCGCGACTTCTTCATCTTCGTGGCGGGATCTTTTCTGCTCTGCATCCCGCTCCAGTTCTACTACACCTTTGCGAATCCCTTCCTGAACGAAGTGGGCGCTCCCAATCCGGCATTTATTCAGACTTTTGGTCAGATGTCGGAGATCATATTCATGCTACTGCTTCCGTTCGTCCTGCGGAGATTCGGGATAAAGGTGATCATGCTCGTCGGCATGGCCGCCTGGGCGCTCCGCTATCTGGCGTTCGGAATGGGTGCCGATGGACCGGTGATGTCGCTGATCTACATCGGGATTCTCCTGCACGGCGTCTGCTACGATTTCTTCTTCGTGAGCGGGCAGATCTACACCGATCAGCGGGCGGGCGAGAAGATACGTGCTGCCGCGCAGGGCCTCATCAACTTCGTGACGAACGGCCTCGGCTATTTCATCGGCGCGTTCGCCTCCGGATGGGTCGTCAACAGATTTGCGACGGCGAATGCAGCTTGTACGGACACGGCGGCGGCTGCCCACCAATGTCTGAAGGTGACGCACGACTGGCACGCGATCTGGCTCGTTCCATCCGCGGGCGCCGCACTGGTATTCATTCTGTTCGCAGTCCTCTTCAAGCCGAAGGCGGGAGGAGGGACGGTTTCGGAGTCAGCAGCGGCAGGAGCGCCCGGTTAGTGGCGGAGCGGTAACCAAAGCTCGAGGTGGAACGGATCCGGAGGGTCTTTGTCGTCACGGTTTAATGGATTGGTGCTCGCGCTACTTTCAGCAGGAGTAGTAGCCTGTGGGACCGAAGAGGCTGCGAGGAAACAGGAGCTTACTCAACGGGAAAAGGACAGCACGTTCGCCCGTTCCCAGATTCCCGGCGCCAGGGCCGTCGGTAAGGCGCTCAGGACTGCCGACTCCGCGGAGGCGCGCCAGGCGCGCATCGATACTTCAGGAACTCCGTGATCTGAGAATTGCCGGAAGAGCTTCGGCATGACATGCATGTCACTTAACTCGAGTAGGCGTGCCGCAGGTGGACGTGCAAAAAAAACGCCCCCTTTATAAGAGGACGTTTTCGCAAATTCCAAGATCGTTTATCTGCCTGACGAGCCCGCTCGTGACGCAGGCTTGGGCGCCGTTTTCTCAGTCCCGTCCGCAGCACCAGCTGCCTTGGCGTCGTCAACGTCCGCAAAGCTGACGTCTTTGCCGCGCTGTTTCAGCATGTGAATGATGCCAACCTTGTCCGTCGCCTTGAGGTAGGCTTCCCGCGGCTCGACCTGGTTGGAGTCGACGAGCTCGATCAGCGCGTCGTTCATCGTCACCATTCCCAGTCTGCGCGAAGTCTGAAGCACGGAAGGGAGCTGGAAAGTCTTGCCCTCTCGAATCAGGTTCGAGACTGAGGGTGTCGATAACATGATCTCGCGCGCCGCGACACGGCCCCCACCTATCTTCTTGCAGAGCACCTGCGAGATGACCCCCTTGAGCGACTCCGACAGCATGACTCGAATCTGCGCCTGCCTGTCCGGCGGAAACTGGTCGATCACGCGATCGATGGTGCTGACGGCAGTCGATGTGTGCACAGTGCCGAAAACGAGGTGACCGGTCTCAGCCGTTTCGATCGCCATTGAGACGGTCTCCAGGTCGCGCAACTCACCAACGAGCACGATGTCCGGATCTTCGCGCAGAGCAGCGCGGAGGGCGTGTTTGAACGAGGACGTGTGCACTCCAACGTGACGCTGGGTGATGAGACACTTCTTGCTCTCGTGCACGAATTCGATCGGATCTTCGATGGTGATCACGTGATCCGAGCGAGTGCGGTTGATGAGGTCGATCAGCGCGCAGAGCGTAGTGGACTTGCCCGACCCGGTTGGTCCCGTGACGAGCACGAGTCCCTTGGTGAGGTGACAGAGCCGCTGCACCTCCTGCGAAATACCCATCTGCTCTACCGTGACGACGGCGGCCGGGATCGCGCGAAATACGGCGCCCGTTCCCTTGCGTTCGCGAAGGGCGTTGCCGCGGAAACGGGCGAGTCCGACGATTTCGTGCGCAAAATCGGTGTCGTTGATTTCCTTGAACTCCTCCCGATTCTGCTCGAGCATCACCGAGCTCAGCATGACATCGATGTCCTCGGAGGTCAGGACAGCCTCGCCGGCGATTGGCTCGATTTCTCCGCTGGCGCGCAACATCGGGGGCGAACCGGCCCGAAGGTGGAGGTCCGATGCCTTGTTCTCGATGAGGATCCGCAAGAGAGTTTCGATCTTTTCCAGCGCACGATCGCCGGTCCCCGACGACTTCGGAGTGTGCGCTCGGGACGCATCGACTTTCGGGGCTGCCGACCTTGGGGTCGCCGTTTTGGTCGCAGCCGATGGTGCGACTGGGGCTACAGCCGACGCAGCCTGCTGCGAGCCACTGGATCCGACAGCCTTTCGCTCGATCCGCGCCGAGATCCTGCCGTTCTGGGTCAGCAAGACTTCGAACGTTCCGTCCGCGGACGAATACTCGAACTTTGTATTGCCGTGGATGTCCAGCGCGTGCGGCGCGTTGGACGGGGAGATCTCTCGCACCAGGTTGAGAATCTGCGCGCTCGTGAGGGCCTGCTTCATCACAGGGCGGGCAGAGTCCTTTATCATCACGGTCGCGACTTCGCCTTCGGACAGATTCAATGCCGAAGCGTTGTTGGTGACGAGGAGGTTGAGAAAGCGATCTAGCTGCGCCATGTCAGTCGGTCAGTCCAGTGGACGAACGCGGTCGATCAACGATCGGTTGATCAGCCGTGCTTCGTTTGAGGTATAGAGGGTGAGAAAGCGGGATGTCAGCGCATTCAAATAGTCGAGCACGCGGGCCCGGTCGGGCGGGGCGTCTAGCCGAATGGAGCCGAGACGTACTTCGCCTCCCACCAGAAGAACCTGGAGGAGCGCAGTCGGGGATGGTGGATCGCGGGGAGCAAGATCTGACTGGGCTTCGCCTCTGTCAGCCGCGATCTCGGCGACTCGCTCTTTCGCAACGAGAATCACCTCGTCGTTGTCGAGCTCGAGTGGGAAGAATGGGTTTTCGGAGTTGAAAAGCTCCGACACTTCCTCGAGCTCGAATGGGCGGTACGGGGAAAAATGAATGAAGACGTTTCCGCGTACTTCTTCTCCGCCAAGCATCGTAAGAATGACCGCTTTTCGAGTCGTCTCGATGCGGTACAGATTCGCCGTGTCACTTGTAAAGGCCATGGGCACGCGCGAGAGAGTGGGCGTGAGAACTTCGCTCGGTATTCAGACTGTTGCGGGGGCGTTTACGTCACGAGTCCGGGCAGGCATTGGGGTCTTGATTGCCTGACGGGATTCCCGCCGGAAACCGCCCTCGGGAAGCACACAAATATGACGTCCGTTTCCCCTAGTGGCGTCCGCGCTTCGGCCTTACTTTCACGTGTCCTCAACTGGCGGAAAACCGATGAGTGTAGTCCTCCCTCCTCAGCGTAAGACCTACGATGTCTGCATCGTCGGCTCCGGAGCTGGCGGTGGAATGGCAGCCTATGTTCTGACGCGCGCGGGCGCGAATGTTCTTCTCCTCGAGGCCGGCGGCCCGTGGGACAACACCCGCGATTCGGCCATGCTCAAGTGGCCGTACGATTCCCCGCGGCGCGGCGCGTCGACCATGGATCGCCCGTTTGGCGAATTCGACGCATGCGTTGGCGGTTGGGACCTCGAGGGGGAGCCGTTCACGAATGCCGAGGGGACAGACTTCAAGTGGTGGCGCGCGAGAATGGTGGGCGGGCGCACCAACCACTGGGGGCGGATCTCTCTTCGCTTCGGTCCGGACGACTTCAAGGCGAAAAGCAGGGACGGACTCGGTGACGATTGGCCGATAGGCTACCAGGACGTTGCGCCGTACTACGATCGCATCGACAAGCTGATCGGAGTTTTTGGCAACAACGATAATCTGCCCAACCACCCCGGCGGTTATTTTCTGCCGCCGCCCAAGCCGCGCTGCTATGAGCTGATGGTCAAGGATGCCGCAGACCGTCTAAAAATTACCTGCGTCGCGTCCCGGCTGTCGGTGATCACCAGGAACCACAACGGCCGCGCCGCCTGCCACTACTGCGGTCAGTGTGGTCGCGGCTGCATGACCAACTCCAATTTTTCGTCGACCAACGTCCTCATCGCTCCCGCGCTCAAGACGGGAAGGCTCACGCTGGTGACGAACGCGATGGCCCGGGAGGTTACCCTCAACGATCGTGGTCTCGCGAGCGGCGTGACTTACATCGAAACGAAGACGGGACATGAAAGACACGTCAACGCCGGCGTGGTGGTGCTGGCAGCCAGCGCGTGCGAAACGGCGCGACTCCTTCTCAATTCCAAGTCGCCGAAATTTCCCGACGGGCTGGCGAACTCGAGCGGCGTCGTCGGCAAGTATCTCACTGATACCACCGGGACCGACGTCTCGGGCTTCATCCCGAAGATGGTGGATCACGTGCCGCACAACGAGGATGGTGTTGGAGGGATGCACGTCTACATGCCCTGGTGGGGCGACAACAAAAAGCTGGGATTCCCCCGCGGTTACCACATCGAAGTCGGGGGCGGGTTGAACACGCCCAGCTACGGATTCATGGGCGGCATTCAGAATTACCCGTCGGGCGGTGGGTACGGAAAGACTCTGAAGGAAGACTACCGCCATTACTACGGCGCGTCGGTCTACTTCGCGGGGCGTGGCGAGATGATTCCGAATGAAAAGAGCTATTGCGAGCTGGATCCGGTGGTGAAGGACAAATACGGAATCCCGGTGCTGCGCTTCCACTGGCAGTGGAGCGACTACGAATACAACCAGGTTCGGCACATGCAGGAGACGTTTCGGGCTCTCATCGCCGAGTTGGGGGGCCAGGTATTCAACAAGATGCCCGAGCAAACCAAAGGGTATGGCATCGCACGGGGCGGCGAGATCATCCACGAGCTCGGGACGGTCCGCATGGGCACTGATCCGGGCAAGTCGGCGGTCGATTCAAACTGCCGCGCGCACGACGTCAAGAATCTCTTCGTCACCGACGGCGGCCCGTTTGTGTCGCAGGCCGATAAGAATCCGACGTGGACGATTTTGGCCTTATCGATGCGCACGAGCGAATACATCGCGCAGGAACGCAAGCGGGGGTCACTCTGATGTCGAACGAGAACGAAAAGATCAGCAGCCCGGCGAGCGCGTCGGGAAGCGACGATGGAGCGCCGCCCGCGAAGGAGATGACCCGCCGCCAGGCCGTTCAGCTGATGTCCGTGCTGCCAGTAGCTGCTGCGCTTGGTCTCTCGAGGGTCGACCACGAGAAAGCGTGGCGGTTCGTGGATGACACGAGGGAGCGTGCTGCAGCTGGAATCGCATTCGCTCCGAAGTTTTTCACGCCGTCGGAATTCCGCACCGTCGGGGTTCTGGCAGACATGATCATTCCCCGCGACGCGCGTTCCGGCAGCGCGACCGACGCCGGCGTTCCCGAGTTCATGGACTTCATTATGATCGACAAGCCCGGGAACCAGAAATGGATGCGCGCCGGGCTCGCGTGGATCGATTCCGAGGCGACGACGAGATTCGGAAAGCCCTTTGTCGGTGCAAGTGTTTCCGAGCGGGAGCAGATTCTCAATGACATTGCCTGGCCTGCGCGCGCGCCGGCCGCTCTCGCTGACGGTGTCCACTTCTTCAATGGATTCCGGGATCTGACGTCGTCCGGGTTCTGGACCAGCCGGATGGGAATAAACGACCTTCGCTACATCGGAAACACTTTCAATCCCAACTGGAACGGCTGTCCGCCGGAAGCGTTGGCAAAGCTCGGAGTCAATTACGACAAATTCGATCCGAGAAAGCTTCGGCTCACCCCTCCATGAAGCACTGTGACGACGAATTTATGCGGAGAATGAGATGAGCAGCGAACGCCTCGGAATCGGATTCGTCGGCAGCGGCTTCAACGCCCGGTTTCACATCCAATCGCTTACGTCGGTGCGCGAAGTGGACGTGCGTGGCGTCTGGAGTCCCAACGAAAAAAACGCGGCCTCGACTGCCGCACTTGCCCGTGAGCACGACGTCGGCGAGGCGAGGCCGTACAAATCCATTCGCGACATGGTTGCCGATCCCGCCATAAACGCGCTCTGGCTGTGCGGGCCCAACCAGGCGCGCATGGGGAACATCGAGGAGATCGTCGACGCGATAAAGAGCGGCGCCGGGACGCTTCGCGGTCTCGCCTGCGAGAAGCCCCTGGCGCGAAATGTCGCCGAAGCGAAAAAGATTGCGGCTCTCGCCAAAAGCGTTGGACTGAGCACGGGATATCTGGAGAACCAGCTGTTCGCGCCCGACATCACAAGGGGCCGCGAGCTGATCTGGACGCGCGGCGCCGCGCTGACCGGGCGTCCGTATCTCGCGCGTGCGGCGGAGGAGCATAGCGGTCCGCACATGCCGTGGTTCTGGCAGGGTTCGCTCCAGGGCGGCGGCGTTCTCAACGACATGATGTGTCACTCGGTCGAGGTTGTCCGACACCTTCTCACCAAGCCGGGCTCTCCGCGCTCGTCGATCAAGCCAAAGCGTATCAGCGCGAACATCGCGTCGCTCAAATGGAGTCGCCCGAAATACGCGAAGCAGCTGTCCGAAACGATGGGAAAGGATGTGGACTACACAAAACGCCCTTCCGAAGATTTTGCGCGCGCGACGATCGAATACGAATCCGAGGCGGGCGAGACTCTGATCGGAGAGGTCACCACGTCGTGGAGCTTCATTGGCGCTGGGCTCCGACTCTCCGCCGAACTGCTCGGACCCGAGTACTCATTGTCGTGGAATACTCTGGACAGCAGTCTCAAGATGTTCTTCAGCCGCGAAGTACAGGGAAAGGCTGGCGAAGATCTCGTCGAGAAGCAGAACGCGGAGATGGGTCTAATGCCGGTGGTCGCCGAGGAGGCGTCGGTATATGGGTATTCGGCCGAGAACCGCCATATGGCGCGCGCCTTCCTTCGGGGCGAGAAGCCGATGCTCACGTTTGACGACGGCGTCGAAGTCGTTCAAATCCTCATGGCCGCCTACATGAGTGCTCAGAGGGGTCAAACTCTGGACTTCCCACCCGACGGGTTGGACGTCTTCGTTCCGGACGTGGCAAAGGGTGCGTGGAATCCGAAACACTAGCCTAATGCTGAGCTTGGCTTTATGTTACGGCAGTCGTTCGAGTTGGTATAGTTCACGCCTGCCGATAAGCTTGCCACTGGTTGGGGAAAGAATGAACACCGCAGGTCTGGTCGTCGCCGTTCTAGCAATCGCCGCCGCGGTCCCCAGCCCGGCCGAGAACTCGGTCGCGACGAAGACGAAGGCGACTACGCCGGCTGTTACCACTGCTCCTCCCACGTCACCTGATCAGATTCCCCTTCTTTTCGTCGTCGACGGCGTCAGGTACGCGGGCGATCAAGTGCCCCTGCTTAGCGCCGAGCTCGTCGCGGCGGTGAAGGTGATAAAGGGTCACCGAGCGATCGAGCAGTACGGGCCGGAGGCATCCTATGGTGTGGTCGTAATCACGACCAAGCTGGTGCCGGCCCACCGCTCCTGACAATCTGCGGGGGCCGCGGGGGCAGAAACAGCACCGCGTTGAGGGCACCCGATGGGTGCCCTTTTATGTTTTCTGCTGGCAGGAGGCTCTATTGGGTGGCATTTTGATCCGCACATGACATCACCCTTCGAGCGACCAGGACCTGCCCGGTTGCCGCCCCTGCCCAGATCCTTCCGAAAGTTTGTGCTCGGGATCGTCGCGGCGCTGTTCTTCGCACTCATCCTGGTGCCGTGGCTGGCGAGCTTCGCTACGGACTGGCTCTGGTTTAGGGAGATAGGCTTCCAATCGGTGTTCGCTACCTCACTGATCTGGCGGATCGGCCTCTTCGTCATCGGCGGTGGGTTCGCGTTCGGTTACATCTACGGCAATGTGCGGGTGGCTCGCGGAACCGGCACGGGCTTCCCCCTTCTGTACGTGAATCGCGGTGACGGCGTGAGCATCGACGTTTCGCGCATGCTGACGCGGCTATTCCTTCCAGCGGCGCTTGTGCTTGCTTTCCTCACCGCCGTTTCTGCCAGTGCGTCGTGGCTGGTGGTCCTGAAGGGCTTCAACGGAGTTCCCATTGGCACCCGGGATCCGTTATTCGGACGCGACATCTCGTTCTACCTGTTCAGGCTTCCGCTGATATCCGGGGTGCTCGGCACTCTGATCACGCTGACGTTTCTAGCTATAGTCGCGGTCGCGGTGATGTACTGGATGCGGAATGACATCACACTTCCGCCACGCCGAGCGTCGGCCAAGCCCCGCGCAGCGCTTCATCTTGGCGTGCTGATGGTCATTCTGTTCGTGCTCATCGGTCTGAGGCTCTGGATCGTCGCCACGGCGAGCCTTCTATACTCGACGACCGGTCCTCTACTGGGCGCGAGCTACACCGACGTGCACGTGGCGCTTCCGGGACTTTATGTCTCTGCGATCGGCGCGCTCGTCGCGGCCGTCTGGGTCGCCGCGGGAATCGCGCGCGCAAAACTGATATGGTCGGCGATATCTGCCACGATCTTCTACACTGTGGTCAGCGTACTGGCTCGCGGAGTCGTGCCCGCTGCGTATCAGAAGCTGGTAGTGTCGCCGAACGAGTTGTCCCGCGAAGCTCCCTATTTGCGAAACCACATTGATGCTACACGCAAAGCGTGGGGACTCGATCACGTTGAGTCGCGCGATTTGTCCGGCGAAGTGCAGCTCGCGATGGCCGACATCAAGGCGAACGCCGCCACCGTGGACAACATCAGGCTGTGGGAGCGCCCTCTCCTGAAGCAGACGTTCAGCCAGCTCCAGGAGATCCGCACGTACTACGACTTCGTGTCGGTCGACGACGACCGGTATACGATCGATGGCAGGTACCGGCAGGTGCACGTGGCCGCGCGCGAGCTGAATTCGGAGTCACTTCCCACTCGCACGTTCATAAACGAGCGGCTGACGTTCACACACGGTATGGGCCTGACGATGGCGCCCGTCAATCAGGTCACGACAGAGGGCCTGCCGGTTCTTTTCATCAAGGATCTCCCGCCCGCCTCCACAATCTCGATCAAGCTCACGCGCCCGCAGATCTACTACGGCGAGCTCACCAACGAATATGTGTTCGTCGGCACGAAGCAGAAGGAGTTCGACTATCCCGCCGGAGAGGCGAACATCTATACGACCTACACCGGACGCGGCGGTGTCGCGATCGGATCGTTCGTCCGGCGCCTGCTCTACGCGTTCCAGCTCGGCTCGCTCAAGATCCTTCTCTCCGACGACATCCGCGGGAACGCGAAGATCCTGTACCGCAGGAATGTCATGGATCGCGCCACCAGCGCGATGCCGTTTCTCGATTTCGACAATGATCCGTACGTGACCGTCAACGATGCCGGGCAGCTGAAGTGGATACTCGATGCGTACACCTCGAGCGACATGTATCCGTACGCGCAGCGAACCGCGGATGGTACGAACTACATGCGCAACAGCGTGAAGGTCGTCATCGATGCGTACGACGGGACTGTCGATGCCTACATTGCGGACCCGAGCGATCCCGTGGTGCAGACGTATGCCCACATCTTTGGCCCGATCTTCAAGCCGCTCAGCGAAATGCCCGCGGACATCAGGCGCCACGTTCGGTATCCCGGAGATCTTTTTCGCGTCCAGACGGCGCTGCACGCCACATATCACATGCTGGAGCCGCAGACGTTCTATCACCGTGAAGATCAATGGCAGATACCCGGCGGCCTGGCGAAAGGCACGAACGAAAATCCGTTCCAGCGACACATCATCATGAAGCTTCCGGGTGAGAAGACTCCGGAATTCATTTTCATGACGCCGTTCACTCCCCGCGGGAAGGACAATCTCGCCGCGTGGATGGTCGCCCGGATGGACGGCGACAACTACGGCAAGCTCTCGGTGTATCGGTTTCCCAAGCAGAGCCTCGTCTACGGGCCCAAGCAGATCGCCAATCGAATCAATCAGGACACGGAGATCTCGCGACAGCTGACGCTTTGGGATCAGCGCGGGTCAGAGGTCATTCGTGGCGAGCTGCTGGTAATTCCGATCGAGGAGTCTCTGATCTACGTGCAGCCGATTTATCTCCGTGCCGAGGGCGGCACGATTCCCGAGCTGAAGCGCGTCGTCGTTGCGCACGAGAACAGGGTCGTGATGGGCGAGACGCTCGAAGAAGGACTGAACGCGCTGTTCGGCGCGGGTGCGGCTCAACAAACGCCGACGAGCGTTCAGGACTCTGTGAGCGCACTCGGCGGCGAGCCACCTGTCACTGGCGGTGGGATCGCGCCCTCGCCAGTGCCAGCGCCGTCAGGTGCCAGCGCCGAGCTTCTCCGGCAGGCGCAGGCGCACTATGACCGCGCGATCGCCGCGCAACGCGCGGGGAATTGGGCGGAGTATGGCCGGGAAATCGACCAGCTCGGTGCCGCAATCCGGGCTCTGAGGGCGGGCAAGCACTAGAGGCACCCCGCAGTCTTCGGCCGCGAGAATGAATCTCAGGTGGCCCGCTTTAGAAATTCCTGCACCGCTTTTCTATAGCTTCGTCCCGTGGTAATTCGCTTGCCGTTGCGCAGGATGAGCAGCTGGTCGCCCTGGTCGAAGGGCTGGGCCTCGCGAACCTGCGCCGTGTTGACGATAGTCGACCGGTGAACGCGCAAAAAGCGGTTGTGAGGCAGTCTCGCCTCGAGCCGGCTGAGTGGCTCCCTGACATCGTATGCGACCTCGGCCAGATGGATGCGGGCGAGGTCATCCCGCGCCTGTATCCAGAAAATCTCGTCAGGATCCAGGAAGAGGACCTTGCCGTTCACCTTCACACCGATCCTGTTTTTCGGTCCGTCGAGCTGCCCCACGTACTTGAGCAGCGCGCTCAGTTGCGACGACACGCTCGGCCCCGGCGAATCCTTCAGTCTCTTCCTCGTCCGATCGAGCGTCTGGTGGAACCGGACGTGGTCCACCGGCTTGAGCAGATAATCGAACGCCCCGAACTCGAACGCCGACACGGCATAGTCGTCAAAGGCCGTGACGAAAATGACCGGAGGCATTTTGTCGGGGCCAACTTCCGTGATGACATCGAATCCATCCAGCTCCGGCATCTGGACGTCCAGAAAAACAAGGTCGGGCTGATGCGCCCTGATTGCCGCGACTGCTTCGAGCCCGTTCTGACACTCGGCGACAAT
>JBBRQC010000028.1:0-42479 GCA_038227135.1 Gemmatimonadales bacterium | reverse complement strand
GACAGATATCTTCGACTACATCGAACGCTTTTACAATCCAACCAGGAGGCACTCAACACTGGACTACCTGAGCCCCATGGAATTTGAGAAACAAGGGCAGGTAGCTTAGATCACGTGTCCACGAAACCGGGTACAGCTCAGATGTAGTCCTCTAGAGTGTTCGGTCCGTGAGGGGCCGCGAAGGTCTTCTCGGGTGTGCCGATTTGTGTGCCAACTGAAGCAAACTCAGCAAACCGGAACAGAGCAATACAACCTAATGCGTCGGCTAAGCCCTTACAGAGACATACCCAACGAAACAAGATTAAGCGCGGACGAAGCGAATATTGTGACTTTTAATCCGTAGGTGGTGGGTTCGAAACCCACCCGGGTCATTTAATCGAGGCCGATGCGGGAACCGATGTAATGCTCCCGTCATGTATGGTCCAGCGCCCCCGTCTTTACAAAGTGGCGTGGGCCAAATCAAATTCGAGCGTGCCCCGGAAAACGAACAGGCAGACCGACGTATCCCGCGCGCTCAACGCGGTGCGGAGAATGGTGCGTGGGCTTCGATCAGCGGCTGAGGCTGTCGAGCGCGACCTGAAGATCAGCGCTGCGCAGTTTTTTGTCCTGCGGGAACTCGAGGCGGCTCCCTATCAATCGGTCAAGGATCTCGCCGCTGTCACAATGACGACGCACAGCACGGTGTCGCAGGTGGTGGCGCAGCTGATTGCGAAGGGACTCGTCGTTCGAACCGCCGACGCGCTCGATGGCCGACGGGCAGTGCTCAGAGTGTCCAGGCGGGGCACACATCTCCTTCGACGAGCTCCCCGCGCGATCCAGGAAGATCTGATCGATGGCTTCGCTACATTGAGACCGGCAGAACGTCGCGCACTCGCTGGCGGCCTGGAGAAGTGGCTTGTTGCAACGGGCCTCTCCGGAGTGCCATCGACCATGTTGTTCGATAAGCCGATCCTCGGCGTGAAGGGTCGTTCAAAAACACCTAAGTCCGCGTAAGCAGGTTTTCGGGGACGACGATCCGGGAACCCGATCGCAGACAATAGCAAAGGGGCGTCTTTCGACGCCCCTTTTTCTTCAACCCCTACCCCAATCAAATGCAGGTGATGACGCCAGGGGTGGTCACACCTGAATCGCACAGCTTCGCCGACAGAGCATGCGCGGCTGTCGCGGTCCATGAAGGCGGAGGGCCAGCGGTCGCCGTTGCCGTCACGGTTACGTCCTTCGATGGCGTGAAGCCCTGGGCCGCGCCGTTACCCGAGAAGTACGCGCCGTTGTTGTCAGCGGCGTACTGTTCCTCGAACGTCGCGAGGTTACGCAGGTCGGACTTCATCGCGGCGACATACGCCTTGTCCTTCGTGTTCGCAAACTTCGGAATCGCGATCGCGGCAAGAATGCCGATGATCACGACAACGATCAAAAGCTCAATGAGGGTAAAACCCTTTCTATTACGCAGCATGTAGCGCCTCCTCCACAAATATTTAGGTATCCACCTACTGTGTAGTGGACGACCAATTCCGGAGCGCGGCAACCCGATTCCGTCGTTGCCGACGTAATCAGAAAACGGGGTTTCAGAGTGATTATTTCGGGCCGTCGGCTGTTTCTCCGGGTGGTACGGAAGTTGTGCCCGCCTGCACGGAAGTCGAATCCGCAACCCCTTCTACTGCCGGCGCGGCTCCGTTTCCAGCGGCTTCCGGCATGGGGGACAACTGAATTCCGCTCTCTGCCTTACGCATCATCGCGACGAACGCAGTGGCGGCTTCGGGCTCGAACTCGGTCCCGGCACGCTCCTCGATGTACGTGAGCGCTCGCTCCGCCTCCCACGCATCCCGATAGGGCCGCCGGGTGCGCAGCGCGTCGAAGACATCGCAGACGTGCACGAGCTTGCTGGCCTTGTGGCAATCGCGGTCGTAATGCCGCTTCGGATAGCCGTGTCCGTTTATCATGATGTGGTGCTCGTGCGCCACCGCGGCCGCCAGATCGAGGCGGCGCCCGCTTTCGATGATGAGTTTCGCGCCAGCAGCCGGGTGCTGCTGCATGACCTCACGCTCCTGGTCGGTGAGCTTACCCGGCTTGTTCAGGATATCCTGGGGGATATTCACCTTACCGAGATCGTGCAGAAGCCCAGCGATCCCGAACGTGCGCACATCGTCTGTGGCCAGACCCAGCGACTCGGAGAGAGCCATCGTCAGCACGGAGACGTTGAGAGAATGCGTCGTCGTGTATTCGTCGAACTCCTTGAGCTGCAGCAGCGGCAGAATCATCTGGGAGTCGCCGTGCATTGCCATCGACAGCGAGCGCACGACGGCTTCGGCTTCGGCGAGCGGGAGCTTGCCGCGTTCCTGAACTTCCTTGTGCATCGACAGAATCGAGGCGGCTTCATCTCCGAGCGAGTAGGAGATCGTCGCGACCGGCACGTCTGCCTCGAGGGTCTCCCGGATCTCTTTGGTCTCGCCGCGGATTCCGAGCGTGCCAACCTTGATTCCCGAGGCCCGCGTCGGCCGCGACTCGGCGGAATCGATGACCGAGAGGGTGATGCGGGCCATCATCTCTTCGAGGAACTCCTCGTACTCCTCGCGGGTTACGTGGTTCGCCAGCTCCATGCGCTGCACGCCTGCCTGCGCCAATCGCGTTCCCCAATCCCAGTCACCCAGCTCCCGGAGCGCGGTTTCGCCGTAAATAGTTTCCTCCCCGAGAAAGGAGAATCGGGGGTTCGGATCGAATTGCTGCAGGTCGCGCAGGATGCGGTACGAGCGGTCCACCGCGCGCTCGCGCGCGGGGTGCCCGTCGTTGTACAAGGCCATCGTAGAGACTGCCTGGCCAAAAGAGACGAGGAATTGAATCGGATCGCCGCTCATGCCGGACTTTCCCCCTTCGATTCCGCCGGGCGCTTGCGGGCAACCTTAGCCCGCACTTCGGCGTCTTTGCTCTGCTCGGCGAGCTGGATCGCGGGCCCGACTGTGCGGTCATCGCCCCACCCCGACGCGATGACGCTCAAAGCGGCGAGCATCTCCGGCGTTGAGGCGCGCAGCTTCGGTCGCCGCGACCACCGTGTCTCCGACACCACGAAGCCAAGCAGCCAGGCGAGCACTTCGGGAGTCTTTTGCTGCGCGACCAGCCGTATGCCCATCGTCCGGAGCTGCGAATCGAGCTCGCCGCGATCCACGCGTTGCCTTATCAGGTCGATCGCGCCCCGCGGACACTTTTCCTGCGCTGCGGTCAACCCAACGAAGACGACTCTGTCGTCCGGGTCTGTCAGCGCAGCCATGGCGGCTTCGTTGCGGGCGGAGGGATCGCGCAGCAGGAGCCTCAAGACCTCTCGTCGGACAAGCGCCTCCGGGCTGACCAGGTGCGCACTCGGGGAGAAGTTGGCGGGCAGCGTGCCGAGACGGCCAAGGAGGGCGATGAGCTCGCGCTGAACCACTGGCGCTGCCTCGACAATCCCGTCGGATACCGCCGGTCCGACACCGTCGCCGAGCGACTCCAGGAGGTCGTAGAACTGCACGCGGATCTTTGCGTCCTCGTAGGCTTTCGTCGCAGCTATGAGTGAAGGTACGGCCGGAATGCCGATGCGGCGCGCGAATCGACCAACCAGCTGCAAGTCGACGCGCTGCTGGCCGAGCAGCGTATCGAGAATGCGCTCGCCGAGGAGAAACTCCCAAACCGGGGCGCCGGCGTCAGCATCGGGTGCGCGCTCCACCAGATCGAGCAGCAGGCTGGCGCGGCCCGATTTGCACAACGCGGACATCGCCGCCCGTACCTGGGGGCCCATTGCTCCTACTTCGATTGCGATCTGGACCATGCGCTCCGGCTCGCACTCGGTGGGGACGGCGTTTGGCGCGGCGTCTCCGTTGCTCCGGGAGCTCGACATGTTCTCGAGCACCTTGCGATACGCCTCCGGGTTGGGATCGTCGAGGCTCCAATCGTCGACCAGGCGGCGCATGACATCGCGTATGGTCGGATCGGTCTTCTCCCTGGGGCCCCCGGAAGAGGGATGGTGCGCGAGCTTAGACAACATCCGGAGCATCGAGTGCGAAACGGTTTGTCCTTCCGCGGCCGAGGCGGCCTTGACCAGGTCGATCACCGCCTCGACGGTGACTCCCTGCGACGCATCGAGGAGAAATTTCCTTCGCTGCGCCTTGTCGCCTCCCATCTCCAACAACTTGCCAAGGGTCGATTCCTTGAGCGATCCCACCAGGCGCGAGACGCGGCGCTGTAATCCCACCGCCTCGGGGCCGTCAGCGGTCCGCAGCTCTTCACCGATCTGCAACAGGTACCCGACGATGACCTGGTCGTAAGCCTCTTCGCGCTGGTGCTCATCGATCGCGCGTGCAACCGTCGTCGGCTCGAGCGCGGTGTTGTCGTCGGCTTCTTCTTCGCGTTGGGTAGCGGGCCTGCCGGAGGTATCCGACACGAGCGCGGCCCTCGCGAGTCCGATCCACAGCTGTGTCGCGCGTCCCGCGGCCATCTGGTCCGGACCGGCCGGCTCGCCGGTCCCGTCGTCCTCGATCAACTGGAGGCGATCGTAGGTCAATGGAAAGAATCGAACGTGCTCCCAGAGCTGGCCGACCCGCTCGAGGTCGTGACCGATCGGCTTTTCTGTTCTCACCGGATCGAGCGCCAGAGCGGCGAGCGCCTCGGCCAGCTCTTCGCGGCTGATCCCCCGAACAAACTTCAGTGCACCGATGTGGTGCTTGTGCAGCCGCTGGGCGAGCTCCTTGAGAACCGGATTGTAGGGGTCTGTGGCGACGCCCTCGATTATGAGCTGCCGGCGGGCAACGCCTATGGACAGGGAGTCGCGGTGCTCGTCGAACAGCAGGGCCAGACGGTTAGCCACCCCGTAGATCGCCAGGTCGAGAAGCGGATGTTTACTTGGATAGATCGCGTGTTTGTTGAGCGTGATCGATAGCTCGAGGAGAAAATCCGCAAGCTCGCGGGAGATCGCGACGGCTGCCTTTGGCGCTGTGGGCGCCGCGGGAGCAGACGGTGGGGCTGTCTGGGTCGGATTCGTCATGTTCGAGCCGTACGCATCTAGACTAAGTTTTTGCCATGTCAGGTGACGTATACTCGACGCGTTGGCGGGTGCTCTCGTTACTGGACATTTCAGAGGTTTTTGGCTATGGCCACTCGTTCGCAGGCGTGCGGCGTCTCGGAAGCCGCGGCAGATCTGGTCGCAGCCGGGAGGCTTTTCGCAACCTGCGCCCTCCCGGGCGCAGCCATCAGCGCCGCGTTCGGGGCAGCGCCGGAGTAGCGGCTGACGCTACCTTCTCCCTGTCCACGAAAACTCCCAAGGAGAGTGTCATGGCCGTGCTCAAAGAGTTCAAGGATTTTCTGCTCAAGCAAAATGTGCTAGCGCTCGCGATCGCGGTGGTCGTCGGCACGGCGCTGAACACACTCGTCAAAGCGCTGGTTGATGATTTCATCATGCCGATGGTCGTCGCGATTGGACCGGGCGGGGATTGGCAGAAAGCGACGTGGAACGTCGGAAGTGTGAAGTTCGGAGTTGGTGATTTTCTCGCCGCCGTCATCAACTTTCTGATCATCGGCCTGGTTGCCTGGCGCATCTCAAAAATTTTCGTCACGCCGGCGGTGGAAGCTCCGAAAAAAACTTGCCCATATTGCCGAATGTCGATGGACCCAGCGGCTACAAAGTGCCCGTACTGCACCAGCCAGCTGGTAGCGGCTTAGCGGACCAGCCTATTGGTATCCGAGCGCGGAGCGCACTTCCGAAAACAGGGTTTCGCTCGTAAACGGCTTCTGGAGATAGGCCGTCCGCTTGGCGATTTCCTTGTCCGGAAAGATTTCTTCCTTGGGATAGCCTGACATGAACAGCACTCTCATGCCGGGGCTCAGCTCTCTCAGCTCCTCGACCATCCCGCGGCCACCGAGGTTGGGCATGGCGACGTCGGTCAGCACGAGGTCGATCTCCCCGACGTGACCAGCGGCAACGCGAAGGGCGATCGCCCCGTCCGATGCTTCGAGCACCCGGTAGCCCTTCTGCACGAGAATCTTCTTGGCAAGACTGCGCAGTGCGGCCTCGTCTTCGACGAGAAGGATGCTCTCCGCCGTACGAGGCGGCTTGTCCGCGCGCACCGCGGGTGATTTCGCCGAGGGAGTACGAATGCGTTTTTTGCTCAATGCTGCTTCGGCGACATCGAGGTCGAACGGCTCCAGTCTGGATGAAGCGAGAAGCTGGCGCGCGAGAATGGATGCTCGCTTCAAAGCGCGCTTGATTTCGTCCAGCTCCTCGGCGCTCTCCGCATTCTCGCTTGTCGACTCGAGCAGGAATTCGGTATTGATCTGAATGACCGTGAGAAGATTGTTCAGCTCGTGCGCGACGAAACTGGCCGTCTTGTTCGCTTCCTCCAGGCCGTTTGAGCGGGATCCGGTTTCACCAGCTTGTGCGGCGAGTAATTTCTGAGCGCGCGGCCCGCGAGTGGATTTTTTCAGAGCCATTGCCTCGTTGCTGTTAATTCTGCCTCTGTCTGTGGAAGCTAACGTATTGGTGCACGGCTCTGGTTTCGATGCACGAAAAACGTAGGAGTTTACCCGCATGTCGTTCTCCCCACGATATATTGAGCCATGCCGCCCACAGTGAAGGCCGCCGACTTTCATGCGATGATCGAGAGCGCGCCCGAGGCTGTCATCGTCTTCAATTTCGAGACTTTCCTCTATCTCAATCCTTTCGCAGCGGCAAGCCTGGGTGCGGACGCCGCTTCGCTGATTGGGCAGCCCATAATCGATTTCGTTCACCCGGAGTCCAAAGGGCTCGTGGTCGAGCGAATTCGCCAGTTCGCACAAACAGGGAAGGCAGGACCGGCCATGGACGTGCGTTTCGTTTCGCGGGCCGGTGCGATCATTCACGCGGAGATAGTGAACGTTCCAATCACTTTCGACGGTCGCCCAGCCATCCTTGGTCTCATCAGGGACATCAGCAAGCGAAGCGACGCCGAGCGGGCGCTGCGGGAGAGCGAGGAGCTGTTTGCAAGTGCGTTTCGACATTCGCCGCACGGGATGGCGTTCGTTTCTCTCGAGGGTCGGTGGCTGCGAGCAA
Source organism: Gemmatimonadales bacterium (assembly GCA_038227135.1). Classification (GTDB taxonomy): domain Bacteria; phylum Gemmatimonadota; class Gemmatimonadetes; order Gemmatimonadales; family Gemmatimonadaceae; genus UBA4720. The sequence continues at coordinate 35,431 of JBBRQC010000028.1, read as the reverse complement.
ACAAGTCACTTTGCGAGATGCTCGGCTATTCTGAAGACGAACTGCGCAAAATCACTTTTCAGACTGTCACTCATCCCGAGGACATAGGTGACGATCTGACCGAGCTCGCCCGCCTCGTGTCAGGCGAAATCGGCAGCTACAATCGGGTAAAAAGATATTATCGGAAGGACAGTCGCCTGATATGGGTGTCGGTTGCAGTGTCAGCGATTCACGACAGCTCCGGTGCCCCCATCTATTTTATCGGCCAGGTCCAGGACATAACGACACAGCGTCAGGCCGAGCAACGGACGCTTCAGGCCGAACGGCTGGCAGGGATCGCCGAGACGACCGTAGCCGTGGCCCACGAGATCAACAACGTTCTGACCGCGCTGACGATGAATGCGGAGCTGCTGGCACACGATGCATCCCCTGAGGAGATTCCAGAGCTCGCGGCGGAAGTGCTGGCAGCATCGAATCGAATCGCAGCCATAGTAAAACGGCTGCGCAACGTCGCCGACCTGAAGTCGGTGGAATATCTGGGCGACAAGAAAATGCTCGATTTGTCCTCCGGCCCTCATAAAGCACAGACCTCACCGTAACCATCCAGAAACCGATTCCGGTCGGAAGATCGGAAAGGCTCCTGCGTGCGTATCCGAGCCTGGCCGTCCGCCTTTCTGGGGGTGAAAACAGCGTCCATTTCGCGGGGGCATAAATCTCGCGCTAACACGGATCATTTGAATGACGACGAACGGCATAATGCAGCCTGTTGAATCCACTGGCGCGGTGACCCCTCTCGACAACGTCGAGATTCCGGACACCGCGTTCCGCGACGCCATCCCCAAGCTGCCGCGTGGCGAAGAGTTGATCACTCGCGTGTTCGCGGTGATAGCCTGGCTGTACGGTCTGTACTGGATCAGTTGGCGGTGGACCTCGTCGCTTAACCACAACGCGCTCGTCTTCTCGATAGTGCTCATTGTCGCGGAGACGTACGGGTTGATCAACTCGTTCTTCCTCATCGCGACGGTGTGGAAGCTGAAGTACCGCGACGCCCCGCCGACGCCCAAGGGCCTCAAGGTCGACGTGTTCATCACCAATTACGATGAGCCGTTGGAGGTGCTCCGGCGTACGGCTATCGGCGCGCGGGCCATCAAGTACCCGCACCGGACGTTCATGCTGGATGACGGCAATCGCGACGAGGTGAAAGCGATGGCCGACGCGCTCGGCATCGACTACATCCGCCGCGAGGGGAATGAGCACGCGAAAGCGGGTAACCTGAACAATGCGATGAAGGTCACGGACGGTGAGTTCATTCTCCAACTCGACGCCGATCACGTACCCCTCCCCAATATCCTGGACCGCCTCCTCGGCTATTTCGGGGAAGAGCGCGTCGCTTTCGTTCAATCGCCGCAGGACTTCTACAACACCGACTCCTTCACCCACGTGGTGAACGAAGAGGGGCGGAGCCTGTGGGAAGAAAATCGAATCTTTTTTTCGCTGCTGCAGCCGGGAAAGGACACGTGGAACGCCGCGTTTTTCTGCGGAAGCTGCGGAATACTTCGCAGGTCCGCATTCGAGGAGATCGGCGGCTTCTCAACCAAGACGATCACGGAGGACATGGAGACCTCGATCGTTCTCCATGGCCGTGGATGGAAGTCGGTCTATCACGGAGAGACGCTCGCTTACGGACTCGCGCCGTCCTCCGCGTTCGCGTACCACGTGCAGCGGTTGCGGTGGGGTCAGGGCTCCATGCAGATCCTGCGGAAGCTCAACCCGCTTTTTTATCCGGGACTGACGATTCCGCAGCGGCTGGCATATCTGTCCTCCACCGCGACCTATCTCGATGGAGTTCAGAAGCTGATTTTCTACCTTGCACCCGTGGTCTTTTTCCTGACGGGCTGGCTGCCGGTCAACGTGACGAACGCGCAATTGGTCACGAGGCTGGTTCCGTACGTGCTGCTGACGATCATTTCCTTCGAGATGCTGTCGCGCGGAACCGGATGGATTCTCATCTCGGAGCGCTACAACATGGCGAAGTTCTGGACATATATTCGCGCCTGCAGCGGATTCTTCGCCAAGAAGCCCCTCAAGTTCAACGTGACGCCGAAGGGAACCGGCGAGGTGCCGTTCGAGACATATGCGCCGCAGCTTTTCCTGCTGCTGCTCTCGGTGGCGTCGCTGATCTGGGCCACCTTTGCCTCCCATTTCGGGTGGGTCAACTACCACGCGCCGGGCTGGTCCTCGCTCGCCTTCTGGCTCAACGGATTCTGGATTGCCTGGAATATCTACTTTGCCGGGTTCGTGGTGCTGCAAAGCCGCGCATCACGACAGCAGCGCATCGACCACCGCTTCATCGATGCCTTTCCAATCGTCGTTGATGCGACCGATGCGGAGCACAGGGAGTACAAGGATCTTCTGGCGTTGACTCAGGATCTGAATCCGGGAGGCCTGGCGTTCCGCGCGTCGTTTGCGCTGCCCAAGGGCGCGCAGGTCCGTGTTGCGCTTCCGCTCGCGCAAGGCACCTACGACGTCAGCGGTCGCGTGATGCACATCGAGAAGAGCTACACGGGAAGCAACCCGGTCTATACACACGGGGTTCAGTTCGACGATCTCCCAGTCGACACCCGTGATGCGATCGAGCTCCACTGCACGCACCACTCAGTTCCGATGTGGCGCATGAAGTATCGTCAGTCGCTCAATCTCTTCAACAAAGCCGTGGAGATGGTCGCCAATATCCGTGGCGAGAAGAGATTCTTCGTGCAACTGCCCGCCCGCGTCGTCATAGAGGGCGAGGAGGGGGAGCCTCCGACGGAAGGTCTCGCTCTACTCGAAGATGTGAGTGCGAGAGGCGCGCGTTTGCTCATGGAGGTGCCGGTGCCACCAAACCGGCTCGTTCAGTTCGACGTTCCCGGGACCACATTTTCCGGGAATGGACGCGTCGTTTTCAACAGAACCCTCGAGTCGCCCATGAAAGTGAGGTTCGTAGTCGGCCTCGGAAGGCAGGCGCGCGAGTCCCGCTTCAAGGTCTGGACGCGTGAGTGGCGCAGCATCGCCCTTGGCCCGGTAGATAACGAAGCAACTCGTTAGCGCCAAGCTGGCTCCAAAAAACTGGTGTTCGTACATTAGTGCGGCATGCCAAAGCCAGACGAAGCGCTACTCGTCGGGCGGAGCGCCGAGCTAGCGCTGCTGTCGCGAACGATCGACGAGGCCGCCAAGGGTGGGGGGCGCTCGGTTTTTCTCGTTGGCGAAGGCGGTATCGGAAAGACGCGGCTAGCCACGGCAGCCGCCGAACGCGCCGCCAAACGCGGTTGGAGGGTAGCCGTCGGACGCTCCTACCCGGTAGAGACCGGAGTTCCGTACGCGCTTTTTTCCGACGCACTCGTGCCCCTGGTCCGAAAGCTGGAGCCGGGCACGCTCGCCGTTCTCACGCGTGGAGGGGCCGCCGAGTTCAGCTACCTGTTCCCCGGCCTGGGCGTGGCGGGGGAGCGGGCGAGCACCTCCGCGGGCGCCGATCCGACTGAGCTGAAAGCCCGACTGCTCTGGAATTTCACTCAATTTCTGGGGCGCCTGTCGGCGAAGCAGCCGCTGCTCATCGTCCTCGAGAATCTCCAGTGGGCTGACGCGTCGTCCCTCGAGCTGCTTCACTTTGTGGCGCGCCAGATCGAAGCACAGAAGATCGTTATACTCGGCACCTACAACGAAGCAGAGAGGGACTCGAATCTGGTTTTGAGGAGCACCGAGCAATCGTTGCTGGGGCTTGGGGTGCTGACGGTGCAGAAACTCGCGCCGCTCCAGATCGCCGATGTCCAGGATCTTGTGCGACAGACTTTCGACGTGGAAAAAACCAGCACGCGGCATTTCTCCGCGATGCTCTATGACTGGACGCGGGGCAATCCATTCTTCGTCGAGGAAACGCTCAAATCGCTCGTCGATTCCGGCGCGCTCGCGAAACGTGATGGCCGCTGGACGGGATGGGAGATGGAAACGCTCCAGTTGCCGCCCACGATTAGAGACGCGGTAAAAGCGAGAGTCGACAGGCTCTCGCCTGACGCGCGCAGATTGGCGAATCTGTCGGCGGTCATCGGGGCGCGCACCGCGCATGACACCCTTGCGAATGTTTCTGGAATGGCCGAGGCCGACATCATTGCGGGACTCGACGAACTGCTCGCCCAGCGCGTTCTTGAGGAAAGCGGCAGCGTCGATGCGATTTCGTACGACTTCACGCATCCATTGCTCCAGCAGGTGATTTACTCGGAGCTTGGCCAGGCGCGCGCGCGAACGCTGCACGCGACGGTCGCGGAGGCGCTGGAACACGGATACGGCGACGCCGCTATCTCGCACGCCGACGAGCTGGCGCTCCACTTTGCGCGCGCATACGCTCAGTCGCTGGCCCGGAAGGCCGTGCGATACCTGTATGCAGCGGGACGCGGCGCAATCGGGCGGTACGCGAACAGGGAGGCGGCAAATTATCTGGCGGCGGCCCTCGAGCATTTGGACCAGGATGCCACCATTACCGACGCACCGCGCGAGGAGATTCTCGCGACCCTCGCGCGCATTCGGCAGCGCCTCGGCGAGTACGACGCGGCGATGTGCCTCTGGGTGCGCGCCCGCGGGGATGCATTGGCGCGCGGGGAGAAGGGAGTCGTAGCCGACATCGAGCACCGCATGGGGCTCGCCTGTTACTGGAGTGGCAGGTACGGCGAGGCCCTCGCGCACTACGAAGCGGGCCTCGCTGAGGCTTCGGCGTCAGAGGACCGCGCAACGACAGTAAGATTGCGATTGGCGAAAGGTGTCGCGCTCCAGGATCTTGGCCGGCTGAAGGAAGCACAGGTGGAAGTCGAAGCAGCGCTGTCGTCGGCCGCCGAGGGTGAAATGCACAACGACTCGCTACTCTCGCGGGCGCATCGTGCGCTGTTGCTGCTCTACACCTGGACGGGACCGCTGGATCTCGCGCGACGACATGGCGCACAGGCGATTTCGCACGCGGAGGCGGCGGGGGAGCGCATGCTCGAGTGGACCGCGCACTGGGGGATGGCGCTCCTCGAAGGCGTGTCGGGAGATGCACCTAATTTCCTCGACCACCTCGAGCAGAGCGATCGGCTTGCCGAGCAGATGCATTCGCCCCTGCTGCCGCTTTGGTCAGCCGAGCTATTGGTTCAGTACCACTCCGGCACCGGCGACTGGGACGCCGCGGTCGAAATTGCGGAGCGAGCGATCACGGCGGCCAAGACCCTGAATCAGAGGACGCTGCTCCCGCGTCTCTACGTATGGTCGGGGCTGATTTATTTGTGGAGGGGATCCGAGGAAAAAGCGAAAGAATATTTTGACGAGGCCTGGTCTCTGGCGGGCGCGGAGAAAGCCGGCTCGCTGGAGGGCGCGGGCGAGCGTGCACTCGATGTGCCGTCAATAGTTCCAGCGCACCTCGGCATGGCGTCGTACTATCTCGCGAAGGGCGACCCGGCGAAAGCCGTCAGTATCGGAGAAGCTGGCCTCGAAATCGCCGACCGCACGGGATACCTCGTCTGGGCGTTGCAATGGTTGCTGCCAACCATAGGGGATGCTGCACTTACTGGACGGGACTTCGCCACCGCCGCCACCCATCTGGCGCGAATGAGGCGCGACGCGGGCCGTCTCAACCACCGTCTGGGACTCGCGTACGCCGATGCATGCGAGGGACTTCTGGCGAGGTTTCGCGATCACGACCCCACTCGCGCGATCGAGCTCATGCAGTCGGCTGTGGATCAACTAGAGGCTCTCCCGTTCCCCCCTCAGGCGGCCCGAATCAGACGACGCCTCGCGGGCGCGTTCGTCGAAGTCGGGGATCGGGAAGAAGGGATGCGTCAGCTTCGTAAAGCACACGATGTTTTCGCCCGCGTCGGGGCGACCGTGGAGCTCGAGGGGACCCGCGAAGAGATGCGCGAGCTCGGACTCAGGCCTCCGCCGAAGTCAGTGACGACCGGAGCCGCTGGTTTGACGGGGCGAGAGATCGAAATTGCCAGGATGGTCGCATCACGGAAATCCAACAAGGAAATCGGCGGCGCGCTTCAGATCTCAGCGCGCACCGTGAGCACGCACCTGTCCAATATTTTTCTCAAGCTGAACATCGGATCGCGGGGCGAGCTGGCCGACTTCGTTCGCCAGAACGGACTCCTCGACCAGTAACGGAATGTGCATACGCTCGCCGACTAGATTTGCCTGATGATCGATGACATCCTCGCCGAGCTGGAGGCAGACACCTCGCTCGAGGTCGGAGAAAGCTTTGCGCGCGTAACCGCCCGCTACTTCGAAGCAACACGCAACGGCCAGGGCCAGGTGTCGACGTCCCGCTCGGCGGACGAGCTGTCCCGGCGATTCGACGAAGACTTTCCGCGCGATGGGCGGCCGGTGGCTGAGATAATCGAGCGCCTCGAGCGTGAAGTGATATCGGACGCCAACAAGTATTACCACCCGATGTACATGGGGCATCAGACCTCCGCTCCGCTGCCGGTGGGCGTGTGGATGGAAAGCATCATCAGCGCCCTCAATCAATCGCTTGCCGTCGCGGAAATGTCGCCGACGGGCACCGCCATTGAGCATCAGGTCGTCAAATGGATGTCGAGTCTGGCCGGTTATGGGGCCGGTGCGGGCGGCACGCTCACCTCGGGTGGCACCGAAGCGAACTTCACTGCGATGTTGGCGGCGAGGAACGCGGCACTTCCAGATGCCCTGGAAGAAGGCGTGGGAGCCGATCCGCCGTTCGTGGTTTACGGGGAACACGCACACTATGCGGTCACGCGGGCGATCGGTCAGCTGGGTTTGGGAAAGCGGCGCGGGATTCCGATCCGGTCGCGCAACTATAAGCTCGATGTGGATTTTCTGTTGGCCACGCTGGATCGTCTCCGCGAAGAGAGCAAGCGCACGATGGCAGTTGTGGCGACGGCCGGAACGACTGCAACAGGTTCGTTCGACGATCTCGAAGCGATCGGAAGTATTTGCGCAGAACACGGGATCTGGCTTCACGTCGACGGCGCGCACGGGACGAGTGGGCTGCTCTCAGCCAATCCACCGCGCGCGCTCAGGGGTTTGAAGCACTCGCGCTCACTGGCCTGGGATCCGCACAAAATGATGTTGCTTCCGCTTGCGGCCGGAATGGTGCTGACGCGCGAGGAGCGAGACCTGGATCTCGCGTTCGCACAGCAGGCGCCCTATCTGTTTCACGCAGGCAAATCGAGCCGAACAATGGATCAGGGCATCAGGAGCTTTCAGTGCTCGCGCAGGGCCGACGTGTTCAAGCTTTGGGTCGTGATACAGCGCTTTGGCTCGAGCGGTCTCGGCAGGCTGTACGACCATCTCTGCCGCATGGCGCGGATGCTGTACGAAGCGATCGAGGAGCGCAGCGATTTCGAGAATCTGCACGAGCCGGAATCGAATATTCTCTGCTTCCGGTACCTCGGCGGCAATGCCGGCACAGGCGCCCGGGATTTAGAGCGCATCGACGCGCTGAACCGCGAGCTGCGATCTCGCTACAACAAAGAGGGAAGTGGCTGGATAACCGCGACAGTTCTGGACGGAAGGCCGGTCTTGCGTGTGACGATGATGAATCCACGGACGGGCGCGGAGCACGTCCGCGCGCTACTCGACGGGCTCGCGGCGAAGGCGAAAGAAATCGAATCACACTGAGGCAGAGCTTGGCGACGCGAGTTTCAGGCGCTCCGCAGATCACCCACCAAACGCGACCCCGCGTCGCTCGTGGCCAACCCAGGCGATGATCGCCGCCGCCGAGAAAACCGTCAGAGCTACGATCGCCATCGAATGTGCGTAGCTCGTTCGCGCCGCGAACAGCGCTTCCATATAACCGACTGAGCTCGCCAACAACACCCCGCACTGGTAGGCGAAGCCCGGAAGGAAACCTCGTACGGAATCCGGGGACAGTTCGGTGATGTGCGCGGGGATCACGCCCCAGGCTCCCTGAACCATGAATTGCATGGCGAATGCGCCGATAACCAGCCCAGTGATCGAAGGCGAGAACGCCCAGAGCGGGATCATCGCAATCGCCAGGACGAGTGCGAGCACGATCGATCGGCGCCGTCCGATTCGGTCCGACAGGTAGCCAAAGCTTACTCCGCCGATGATCGCCCCTATCATCGAGAAGGCAGTCAGAGCTGCGCGCTTCTGCGGTGAGAATCCCCAATCCCGCTGGAGGAACGTCGGATACATGTCCTGAGTGCCGTGAGAAACGAAATTCATTCCGGCCATGAGAAGCGTCAGGTAAAGAAAAAGCTTCCAGTGCGAAAGAATGCCTTTTCCCAGACTTGCCCAATCCTTGTGCCTGGTGCGCTCCCACACTTCGGACTCCTGAACGCGATAACGCACGAAGAGAGCGAGCAATGCCGGCAGCCCGCCGATGAAGAACATCGGTCTCCAGCCCCAGCGCGGGAAAATGAAGAAATAGCAGACTGCCGCGAGGAGATACCCGGTCGCATATCCCTCCTGCAACAATCCCGAAAGGACACCGCGCTGACGGGCGGGCGCTTTCTCCATGGCCAGCGATGCGCCGACTCCCCACTCGCCCCCCATCCCGATCCCGAACAACGCTCGCAGGATGAAGAATGTGATGTAGCTGGGCGCGAGCCCGGATAGAACTTCAACGATCGAGAAGAAGACGAGGTCGATCATCAGGGGCAGCTTCCGCCCATAACGATCCGCCATCAAGCCGAAAATAAATGCTCCCACCGGACGAAAGGCGAGCGTCACGGTAATTGTGAGCGCCATCTGGGCGTCGGTCTTGTGGAAGTCTTTAGCGATCGCCGTCAGCGCGAACACGACCAGAAAGAAATCGAATGCGTCCAGGGTCCAGCCGAGGAAGCTCGCAAAGACGGCGGCGCGGTGACCACGCGGCGCGGCGCGGGAGAGCGTTGACGGAGTTATCGCGTCGAAGCTTGCCATGCAAGAATATGGGCGAATGGCATTGCCAGAGTAATGACGCCATTAATGCCCGGCATTATTCTTAGGAGATGAGAGAACCGCTCGGCGTCCTCTTGATCGCGATTACGATCGCGTGCGCTCCGCCGCAACTTCCCGTCACAGCGGGTCCCCCGGTCAACACGACGGAAGCGGTAATCGCGCCGGACGCCGTAGCGGACACGCTTCTCGTGGATATACGGTCAATCGAGCCAACTGTTGTGGTCGACCTCCGATACGCGACCGCGAACAATTTCACTGGCGCGCCACTTCCTGGATACGGGGCCAACCGGGCGTTTCTCCGCCGTGAGGCCGCGTCAGCCCTGGCCCGCGTGCAACGAGATCTTCGGCCTCGGGGGCTCGCGCTCAAGGTGTTCGACGCGTATCGGCCCGTGCGCGCCACGCTCGCCATGGTGGATTGGACTCGGCGAGTTCATCGGCAAGAGCTTCTGACCGATGGCTACATCGCCAGCCGATCCCGTCACAATCTCGGTCTCGCTATCGACCTCACCCTTATCGACTTCGCCACCGGCGTGGAGCTCGAGATGGGAACGCCGTTCGACACGTTCTCAACGGCTGCTCATACGGCAAGCGCGAGTGGAGTGGCGGCGGTCAACCGCCAGAGGCTCAAGTCCGCGATGGAGTCGGAGGGCTTCCAGAACTACGACCAGGAATGGTGGCACTACATCTTCAGCGTCCCGTCTCCGCTGCGTTTCGATCGTCCGATACGATAGCTGGCTGGACTGGCGCTGACTCCGGCGTGACACGGGCTTCGTCTTCTTTGCGCCGCGTAGGCATCGAGAAGCAGAACACTGTCTCCCCGTCCGTGAATTCGGCCCACGCTCGTCCTCCGATCGAGGCGATCGTATCTCTTACGATACTGAGCCCGAGCCCCGTTCCATCGATCCCGCTATGCGTGTCCTCGTGCGCCCGAAAGAACCGCTCGAAAAGTCGCGATCGGTTCGCCTCGGGAACTCCCAGTCCGTTGTCGTGGACCTCGACTATCGTCTGAGACTCGCCGCCACCGTCGGGTGAGGCCACCCTGGCGCGAATTTCCACCCAGCGCTTGTCCCTGACGGGATCAGAATACTTGATAGCGTTCGCGATCAGGTTGGAAAGGCTTAGCTCGAGAGCTGCCGCAGCGACCTCGACCGCGGGCAAATCCGGCGAGATTCTGATTTCCACGCCGCGGTCGCGAGCGGCCTCGCGCAGCTGGCGCGCCACTTCCGCGACAGCCTGTGGAAGCGCCACATGCCGGGAGCGGCGGGAGTCCTCGCCCGTCCGCGAGAGCTCGACGAGATTCTCGAGGGACACCTTCATGGTTTCGCTGTTGCGCACGATCATGGAGACCATCGTCTGTTTCTGCTCCTCCGATGTTCCTCCTATCTGAAGTATCTCGGCGGCGCCCCCGATCGCCCCAATGAGATTTCTCAGCTCGTGACTGAGCGCGCGGTTGAAGGCGCGCAGCCGCTGTTCCCGCTCGCTCAGTCGTTCCTTGACAAGGCTCAGGTAATGGGTCAGCGTTGCCTGCTGAATCAGGGCAACGGCCAGGAAAAGCCGATGGGCGCAAGCAAGCAGCTGGCCGCGACTGCACGGCTCCTCGATGTCGTCGGCGATGCGGGAAAGGAAAGCGAAGAGAATCCCCCCGAAGATCTCGTACTCCTTCAACAGCTCGTATTCGTCGAATCCCTGAGCGAACCGGAGCGCTCCGAGCTCCATGGCTTTCGCGACCACGGGGATGTCCGACAGGATGGCCTTGCCGGGATTCTCGATGTAATCGGCGATGCCTAAGATCAGGAGGGGGACGTGATCGAGGAGAGCGTCGGTCGGAAAGATCCGATTCGGATCGAGTCTGACGCGCGCGCTGATGCGGTCGAGCCAGCGGTGAGTGAGGTCGTCGCTGCTCTCGCGCATTCTCGTCGCCAGCACGCCGGCCAGCGTGCAATTCTCCAATGAAGTTTCCGGATCCGCGCTGCCCGATTGCTGCGACATTCCCATAGCCCCTCCCCGATGACCCAACGCCTGCCGAAGTGCTCGATAACGCAATTTATGCTCCGCCCGCACGACAAGCCGGCAGGGGAACCGCCTTGACATAGGGGAGGGGGGTATATCTATTCAGGGCAGGAGGTGGCGAACGTGGCAACCCAGCTGGCCGCGGGCAAGGAAGATTCGGTTTCGTTTCCGGTGAGCGGGAGCTTCCCGCGGACAAGGTTGCCGAGATACGCCGGCTTCAGGGCCTTGGTCGGGTCGTAGCAATGGTCGGAGACGGAATAAACGATGCCCCGGCACTCGCGCAGTCCGATGTCGGGATATCGATGCCCAAGGGTACGGACATCGCGATCGAAGCGAGTGACATTGCACTGATGCGGAGTGATCTGCGCGGAGTCCCCGCGGCCATTTCGCTTTCTCGCCCGACAGTGGCCACGATGAAGCAGAATCTGTTCTGGGCATTCGTGTACAACGTGATCGGAATACCGATCGCAGCCGAGGTGCTTTATCCCCTCACGGGCGTGATGCTGAGCCCGATCATCGCCAGCGCGGCCATGGCGCTCAGCTCGGTGAGCGTCGTCACGAACAGCCTTCGCCTGCGCCGCGCGCGCCTCGCGTGAGAATCCAGAGGGACGGGACATGACTACTGCAATGAAGCGCGACGATAAAAGGGCGTCGAATCATCCCGCTGAGTGCGGTTGCGCCGTTCGCGAAGCATCAGGCTCGCGAAAAGCTCTCGGAGTCGATCCGGAGTTGAAGTCGCGGAATCTCAAGCGGCTGCGCCGCATTGAAGGACAGGTGAGGGGGCTGCAGAAGATGATCGGCGACGACCGCTACTGTGCCGACATCCTCACCCAGGTCTCGTCCGTTCAGGAAGCGCTTCGCGGCGTCGGACGGGAGCTGATGCGGAATCACCTGAAGCACTGCGCGACCGGCGCGATCCGCTCCGGCGGAAAGCGGGCCGAAGGGATGTACGATGAATTGGTGGATCTCATGTACACTCACAACCGGTAACCCCGGGTCCCAGGCCGCTCGCACCCGTTCAGTCGCAGATAAGGTCAAAGCATATAGCCGCGACGGTTTAGAACGGCGGTTGCCCCCGATGAAACTCCCCGCCCCTAGCCTTCGTATTGTACTAATGTTATAGTACAAGCAGACAATGCCCATGTTCGCCGTCGATTCCAAAAGTCCCACTCCGATCTATGCCCAGCTGGACCGATCCATTCGGGCGGCGATCGCGACGGGACAACTCGAGCCGGGAGCGCAGCTCCCGACCGTCAGGCAGCTGGCCGTGGATCTCGCGGTCAACGCCAACACGGTCGGCCGGGTCTACGCCCAGCTCGAGCGGGACGGAATTCTGGAGACCCGGCGGGGAGTGGGCACTTTCGTTCGTGAGTCACCGTCGCCGTCCGCGGCGTTGGCACACAGAGAACGCGAGCTGCGAGCGCTGATCCAACACTTCGTTGGCGACGCGGCGCTGTTGGGATTCACTTTAGCCGAGCTTATAACCCAGCTCAGGAACGAGGAGAAGAAATAAATGCCAGCCATGGACGAAGTTCTCGCAGCACGCCGCGCCGCGCGGGCTTCACGCGGACAGGGGCGGACAAATGTCGTAGCAATCTCCATCCTGATTGCTTCGATTCTCTTGGGGGTTGTACTCACGGGTGCGTCGCAGAATCCGGCGTGGTTGGCCGTCGCTATTCTGTTCGGAGCTCTTTTCTCCCAATCGCCGAAGATCGCCAAGCAGTGGGAGCGCGCGGTCGTGCTCCGTCTCGGCCGGTACACAGGACTGCGCGGCCCGGGCCTCTTCTGGATCTGGCCGTTCGTCGAGACCGTTTCCATCTACGTCGATCAACGCGTCGTCACGACCAGCTTTGCCGCCGAAGAGACGCTGACGTCCGACACGGTGCCGGTGAACGTGGACGCAGTGCTGTTCTGGATGGTACATGACTCCGAGAAGGCGGCGCTCGAAGTCCAGGACTACACCCAGGCGGTGAGCTGGGCGGCCCAGACCGGATTGCGCGACATCATCGGACGCACTTCGCTGAGCGAGCTGCTTCGCGGACGCGAGCGAATCGAATCCGAGCTCCAGGCTCTCATCGATCACCGCTCCAACCCGTGGGGAGTTACCGTGCAGTCGGTCGAGATGCGGGACATTGTCATTCCCGCCTCGCTTCAGGACGCGATGTCCCGCGAAGCACAGGCGTCGCGTGAGAAATCGGCGCGCATCATCCTCGGGCAGGCGGAAGTCGAGATCGCGCACCTGTTCTTCGAGGCGGCGAAGTCGTACGAGAACAATCCGACGGCGCTGCATCTGCGCGCGATGAACATTCTGTACGAGGGACTCAAGGAGAAAGGTGCCCTTATGGTTGTACCGAGCAACGTCGTCGAGTCGATGGGACTCGGCGGCATGATGGGCGCGGCGGCGCTCCGGCAGCAGAGCCTGACTCAGCCGACGGCGAGTCCCGCTCCTACGGCCGCCTGAACTGGTTTTGAACGGAAAGAAAAGAGCGCACCGCGAATGGTGCGCTCTTTTGTTTTGCCTCTACGTGGCGCTATACGTCATTGGCCCGAACGGACTGGATCCGGCACGCGTTGTCCCGCTCCGATTGCAGGCGCATGCTGACCCTCCGACAAGAGGCGGGTAACGAAGCGCTGGCCCTCGGAAATTCTCTCGATCTCGATCGCGATCGAATCGACTGCGCCTTCCAACCTCTCCAGGCGCTGAGCGGTTTCGGTGAACATCTGCGGGGGGAGTTCGGGCTGGCTCGCCCTTCTGAAGAGTGTCTTCGCAAAGCCGACCGCGAGGGGACCCGCGACGAAAATCATTCCGACAATTGAAATGGCCACGACCTGGCCCGATCCCAGTCCGGCGAACATGGCTGGGCCTGCCATACTCGCTACCAACCCCGCGGGCACACTGGAGAGCTGCTGCCCAGTCGTGGCGAGATCCGCCTCGAGCTGGAGTTGCCGCTTGTCGAGAAGCGCGAGCCGGTCTTCCAATCCCTTCACAGCAGTTGGATCTCCGGTAAACCGAAGCTGGCTGAGCAATTTTGAGCGACGGCCGTCTACAGATTCCAGCTGGTTGGAGAGTTCCGATCGCTGCGCCTTGAGAGCGTTGAGCTCGCGCCCGGACATCGGCGTGGGAATTGTGAACGTTCCCGCGCCGGGGGCGTCGGTGACCACTACGACCGGCCTCGCCTGGCTCGAGGGTGCTGCTGATGCTTGAGGTAGCCCTTTCTGCATTGCCATATCTACGAGCGAACCGGGTCAGGGGTTGCAGCTGATCCTACAAGGTACAATAACCGCCAATGGACTCGAACTCGCTTGACGCCGCGCCGTGGCCCCTCAATGCCAGTCCGGTTCGTCGGCGAGGGTATCGACGTGGATGCGTCGCGCTGATGCTCTTCCCGACAGGCGCTCCCAGCCGGCCTTCGTATTCGTGTGGGCGACGGCTATCTCGAAGCTGTCGGGCGGAAACCACCGGGCGTGGTTGAAGTCTTCGTCGCAGTCGCAGCCCCCGGCGCCCGGGCCTTTGGCCATGATTTCACCGTTTGCGAGGCTGCGCACCACGGCGTATGTCCCGGGATTGTCGGGTGTCGTGTCCTCGCCGACGTAGGAGATGTAGTGTCCATCGGGCGAGACTAGCACGTCCTGGTAAGAAGCCCAGACATCGGCGGGCATCGGCTTCGTTTCGATTCGATGCTGTCCAAGCCGGGCCCAAAATATCTGCCGCTGCGGCGTGGATGAATCCTCCGAAATCTGGATGAGACCTATTACCATCGTATCCCCGACAACGACTGGGGCAGGTGGGATGACGTTGCGAATCGTGTCCGCGCCGAGCGGCGAGATCACCTCGATGCGGTAGACTACTCCCGTATCCTGCATTGTCTGCCACGACTGAGTAAACGCGGAATCGAGCACGTTGATCCGCGTTCGGCTCTCCTCCTGCCCATTCCTTTCGCACGCGCCCGCGGCTAATACGGCAGCCGCGCCAATCGACAGAAGGATTGCACGCGCGCGCACGATGCTACTTCTCGACCTCGTGTTCGCCGCTTGCCGGGGGAGGATTCTGTGCGGGCACAGCCTTTATCTCCTCGGAACCTGGCACTATCGGAGGAAGTCCCTGCGCCTTCAGTGAAGCATTGATCGGGGAGAGGATGATAAAGGACCCGCGCATAGCCGAGAGCTGTCGATCGAGCTGCGCCGATAGATCGTTGAAGACAGTGTACGACTGGCTGGTCGGTTTGGCGTCCGCACCGCCCACCACGCCCGAGAGCGCCGCGATCTTGTTGTTCAGTCTGATCGGATAGTTGAGCGGGTCCTGACCCGATTGGTTCTTCACCTGATAAATCTCCGCCTCGATTGCGGAAAGCCGGTCAACGAAGGACTTGGTGTTGGCGGCAAACGCTGCGCTCTTGTCCGCCGGCATTCTCCGAGCGCGATCTGCGAGCTGCGCCTTCACGTTTCGAATCGTCTTGACGGCGTCGTTCGCCTGCGTCGTCTTCTCATGAATACGCATCAGGAAATTGAACTGCTCACGGAAGTCGGCGTCGCTGGCAGTGCTGCGTGGATCTCTCACGATTGTCAGCGGCTGCCGGTAAGTCTGGCCATTCACAGTCATGCGCACGGTGTAAGTGCCCGGAAGAACCACCGGACCGGACGTGCCGCCGGCCCATAGGATCATGTTCTCGAACACGGAGGCATCGGGATAACGAAGATTCCATGCAAAGGTATTGAGGCCGGCCTTGTTGGCGACGCGCGGCGGCGGCGGACGCCGCGGCGGCCCGTCGTCACCCGGAGGGGTTTCTTCTCCGCGCGCTTCCGATGCGATTGTCGTATCCGGCGTGCCGCCAGCGCGCCGGATACTGTCATTGAGCGCGGTCCTGACACTGTCACCACGAACCGAATCGGCGGCTACGGTCGGGTCCTGCTGGCTGGTAAAGCTCCGAATGACCTTCCCCTGCGGATCCAGAAAATCCATCGTCACCACCTGACGAGCCTGCGCGAGCCAGTAGTAGACGATTCCACCCGAGGGGGGATTTGCGCCCGACGGATGACCCCCGGCCGAACCAGTTCCCCCGCCTCCGCCGAATCCCGCGCGGTAGGCGCTGCGAGGCTTGAAGAGATACGCGAGAGCGTGCGTGATCTCCGGATGCATCTGTCTCAGTGCGGAAAGATCATCGAGAATCCAGAAGGAGCGACCATGGGTTGCGGCGATGAGATCGCCTTCCTTGATAGCGAGATCGTGGACTGGCACCATCGGCAGATTGCGCCTGAGTGACTGCCAGCTTCCGCCCGCATCGAACGATACCCACACCCCGCGTTCGGTTCCCGCGTACAGCAAGCCCGCGCGCTCCGGATCCTCACGGACGACTCTCGTGAATTCCGTCGCCGGGATGCCGTTGCTGATCGGCGTCCAGGTCGCACCGAAATCGTTCGTCCTGTAGAGATACGGTTTGAGATCATCGAGCTGATAACGGTTCGCAGCGAGATACGCTGTGCCGGGGGCGAAGTTGGACGCGTCGATCATGGAGACGCGGGCCCACTCCGGCAGTCCGGCGGGAGTCACGTTCCTCCACGTCTTGCCACCATCGCGCGTGATCTGCACGAGCCCGTCATCCGTTCCCGCCCAGATAACTCCAGCGGTGCGCGGTGACTCCGCGATCGTGAACACGGTACCGTAGTACTCGACGGAGGTCTGGTCTTTGGTAATCGGACCGCCCGAAGCGCCGAGTGTCCGCGGATCGTGGCGGGTGAGATCGGGGCTGATAGACTTGTAGGTCTGACCTTCGTCGTCGGACTGAAAGATCACGCTGCTGCCGATGTACATCCTGTTGGCGTTGTGCGGCGAGATGACGATCGGAAACGTCCACTGAAACCGGTACTTCGCGTCCGCCGCGTCGTGCCCCATCGGATTGTTGGGCCATGGATTTATGTCGCGCTCGAATCCCGTAATGATGTCCTTGTGCGTGAGCAGACCGCCGTAGGACCCCGCGAATACGACGTCGGGCGAGTCCGGCCGCACGGCGATGTATCCACTCTCTCCGCCGCCGACATCGTACCAGTCGCTGATACCGATTCCGCCACTCTTTCTGCTCGGTCCGCACAGCGTCGAGTTGTCCTGCTGCGCACCGCAGACGCGGTATGGAAAATGGTTCGTGGTGACGACGTGATAGAATTGCGCTGTCGCCTGGTCCTGCTCGCTCCACGTTTTCCCGCCATTGAACGACACGTTCGCTCCGCCGTCGTTCGATTCGATCATCCGCTGCGCGTCATTGGGCGCGATCCACAGGTCGTGATTGTCGCCATGCGGCACCGCGATGCTCTTGAAGGTTTTTCCATTGTCCGTGGAGCGGTACATGCCGGTGTTCAACACGTAGACGGAGTTCTCGTCCTTGGTATCGGCGAAGATCCGCGTGTAGTACCACGCGCGCTGCCGCAGTCGGCGGTCACTGTTCGTGCGTGTCCACGTCGCTCCCGCGTCGGCAGATCTGAACACACCCCCGGAATCGGCTTCCACGATCGCCCAGACATGATTCGGATTGACTGGCGAGAGTGCGAGCCCGATGTTGCCGATCACGCCCTGTGGAAGCCCGGAATTGCGCGTGAGTTCGTTCCAGTGCTCGCCTCCGTCTGTCGTCTTGAAGATTCCGCTTCCGGCTCCGCCCGAAACGAGCTGCCACGGTGTACGCCACGCCTGCCAGAAGGCGGCGTACAGCGTCTCCGGATCTTTGGCATCCATGACGAGATCGGTTATCCCGGTGGAGTCGTTGCGATAGAGAACCTTCTTCCAGGTCTTGCCGCCGTCGGTGGTCTTGTAAACGCCGCGCTCGGAGCTTGGTCCGAAGACGTGCCCCTGTGCGCCGACATAGACGATGTCGGGATTTGTGGGGTGCACGCGCACGCGCGAGATCTGGCGCGTGTCGCCAAGTCCGAGCGAAACCCAGGTCTTTCCCGCGTCAGTTGTGCGCCATACTCCGTCGCCGTGCGACACGTTGCCGCGAATCGGATATTCGCCCGCACCGACGTACACGATGTCAGGATTGGACTCACTGATGCCGATCGCGCCGATCGTCCCGCCAAAATATTTGTCAGTGACCGGCGCCCAGGTAATCCCGCCATCCGTGGTCTTGAACACGCCGCCGCCGGTGGTGCCGAAGTAGTACTCGTTCGGCCTCTTACTCGAGCCGGCTGCCGCGACGGACCTGCCGCCGCGAAACGGTCCGATTTCGCGCCAATGGAGTGCTCCGAACGCCAGGGTGTCGTAAGCCGGCGAGGAGGGTGTCGGGTTGGCGCGTCCGCTGATTCCACCGGCGGGATTCTGGGACCTGGCGTCGATCGGAATCAGACATACGCTCGTCAGGCCTGCGCAGGCGAAGATGCGGCGAGCAATAGCTCTCAAGAATGGATCTCCAACGGCGGGTTGAATGACCGCTACTATGTAGAGCGGCGTCAACCAATCGGCAAGTGCAGCGAGGAGTCTCGTGAGGACGCTGCTACCGGAGAAATCTGGTCGCCAGCTGCGCCAACCGCTCGTCGCCTTCACGCTCGGCGCGCGCGAGGATCTGCTCGACGAAGGGACGGAGCTGCTTCTCTCCCCAATAGTAGCCCGTCGCGCTCTCGGCGCTTCCGGTCTCACCGGCGCGGGCTGCCTCGAGTAGCGCTTCAGCCGCGGCTTCGTTGTACCCGGGATCATCGCGAGCGGGGAGCGAATAGCGCTTCCCGGGGTCGCCCCAACCGGCATCTTCCTTTACGAATGCGCGAGACATTTCTGTAACCCTCGACGGATTTGATCAAATGTCGCAGCTTTCACGCCGCTATCACGGGAATTGCAGATCAATGACTGCAACCCAAAAAAGTCTGGAGGCTGGATGAATCAGGAATCCTTTGAGGAGCAGCAGGAGGCGCTCGACCCGCACCGGCGCGAAGAGCGGGATTCGGCCGCGCTCGAGACCGCGGGACGCCTTCGCCAGAAGGGTGTGCTCCTTACCGGGCGCGAGGCCGGTGTCCAGCTGGACGATCTGCTCACCGCCGTGGATCGGTTCGAGGCAGCGGTGATTACTCGCGGAGGAGACCTTTTGGTGAACTCCCCGTCGTCGCACCCCCCGGAAGACCCGGATTTCGTCATTCCCCAGCGCGTGCCGGGCGAGGATCCGGAGGCGTACGCGGACCGCATCAATGCCGCAGCGGAGCGCTTGGAAAAAGCTGATTTTTAGCCGGATCGGGGCGCAGTGAAAAGCGCGACGAGGAGGAGCATCCGCTGGGCGCAGGCCGGCTTGCTGACGAACGCGGTGCTGGTGCTCGTGAAGTTCGTCGCGGGCATTCTCGGCAACGCCAACGCGCTCGTCGCCGATGCGGTCGAATCCTCGGCCGACATTTTTTCCTCGCTCATCGTGTGGATGGGGTTGAGCGTCGCGGCCCGCCCTGCCGATGAGAATCATCCTTACGGTCACGGCAAGGCAGAGTCCATAGCGGCCGCGGTCGTCTCTCTGATGCTCCTCGGTGCCGCGGCCGGCATCGCGGCGATGTCCGTCCGGGAGATCAGGACACCGCACCGCCTGCCGGCTCCCTTCACGCTGTTCGTGGCGGCCGGCGTGATCTTCATCAAGGAAATTCTTTATCGGCGGGTCTCACGCGTCGGCAAAGATGTGGGGAGCACGGTTGTCACAGCCGACGCCTGGCACCACCGCGCGGATGCGATCAGCTCTCTGGCCGCTTTCATCGGAATAAGCATCGCGCTGATCGGTGGCCGCGGTTGGGAAGCAGCCGACGATTGGGCGGCACTGGTCGCAGCTGTCGTCGTCGCAATCAATGGGGTTCGCACGCTACGGCCCGCCATCGCGGGGTTGATGGACGAGGCCCCGGACCGAACGGTGAAAGAGCGTGCCCTCGACGCGGCCGCGAGCGTGGGGGGAGTGAAAAGTGTTGAGAACCTGAACGTGCGGAGCTATGGGCTGGGCTTTTACGTCGATTTGCACGTGAAGGCGGACGCCATGATCTCACTCGAGGCGGCGCACGAAATCGCCGCCAAGGTAAAGTACGCGATACTCGAAGCGGTTCCGAACGTGGTGAGCGTTCTCGTGCACATGGAGCCGTACCGGGAGAGCAGAGAGCTCTCTAGCAGTCCGATCTTCGTCCTGCCGCCTGTCTAGACGCTCCGGCTAGTCGCGCTTCCAGTCTCCGCTTTTCCCGCCGCTCTTCTCGGTCAGGCGAATTCCGGATATTTCCATCCCGCGATCGAGCCCCTTGGCCATATCGTAGATCGTAAGCAGCGCAGTGGCGACAGCCGTCAGAGCTTCCATCTCCACCCCCGTCGGACCTCTCGACGAAGCCCACGCCGAGACTCGCAGCCCGGGAAGATCGCGGTCGACTGCGAGGTCGACACCCACGTCGGTGAGCAAGAGAGGGTGGCAGAGGGGAATGAGCTCGGCCGCCTTTTTCGCCGCCATGATTCCTGCTATTCGGGCCGTCGCAATCACGTCGCCTTTCGACACAGCGTTCGCCTCTATCGCATCGAGACACTCGGCCGTCATTGTGACCCTTCCTTCAGCGCGCGCCGTACGCACCGTATCCGCTTTCGAGGTAACTGCGACCATTCGCGCGCGCCCCGCGGCGTCAGTGTGCGTGAGATCTTTCATATCGGGAATTGACGCTCAGCGTTGTTGCAACTTAGTGGCGAGATCGCGAATCAGCTTCGCCGTGATGACCTGCGGGCTCACGTTGCCGCTCGCGTAGGTTTGAGCGCGCAGGACGGCGTCTACCGCCTTGCTCGCTGAGGCAGCCGCCCTGTCGTCATTCCGGTGCAGCGCATCGCGGACTCTTTCACCCAGCAGATCGATGAGCGCGGTGAGAGTATCGGTGAAGGCGCCCCGGGCGCCGGCGGACCCCTGAGCGAGGGCGGCGGAATAGTGCAACGCGCGTCGTGTGCTCGTCGCGGCGTCCATTATCTTCCGCGCGCTGATCGTCGCCTTCGCGTCGTCCTCGCCGCTGAGAAGCCTTCCTGGGGCCCCCGCCGCCGCGCGAACGCGCTCGGCGGTGCTGGTCTTCGATTTCTTGTCGAGAATCTTTTTAACCGCCGTGTTTTCTGCGAATGCGCGCGCGGCCGTATCCGGCAGAAGAGGGACGCGGACTGAAACGACTCGAGATCGAATGGTCGGAAGGAGAGCGCCAGGCTCGCTCGAGGTGAGAATGATAGTGGTGTCGGCGGGGGGTTCCTCGAGGAGCTTGAGAAAGGCATTGGCGGCCATGTCGGCACCTTCCTGTGGAACCATACGCTCCGCATCGCCGACGATGAAGATCTTCCGCTTTCCCATGGCCGGCGTCATTGCAGCGCTGCGAACGAGGGACCGGACCGTCGCGACGTATATCCCCTCGCTTCCCGAGGGTGGTGCGTACAGGCCCAGATTCTCCACCCGCTCGGCGATCGCTTCAGCGTAGTCGTCACGTACCTGGTTCTGATCCGGATCGGAGTCCTTGAGGCGCGGGCGAGGAAACACCCAGTGGAGGTCGGGGTGCGTCAGCTCGCGAGCGTAGCGGCACGCCGTGCAAGTGCCGCACGGGGCGTCCTCCTGCGCGCAGAGAAGAAGCTCCGCCAGCCACAGGGCGAGTCGCTGCTTTCCGACCCCGCGCGGGCCGTGAAACAGGAGGCTCGAAGGAAGCGCTCCGCTACGGGCGCTTTCCGAGAGGCGGGCGCGAAGCGTCTCGTGTCCGTACAGGTCGATGATGGGCACCTCGAAATATGGTCGTGGCGACTTGGAGGCGGGAAGCGAGGGGCGGACGCGAGCATGGGGTGGCACATTTTCTGAGTTGTATATTCCAAACCGCATTCGTCTAAACGTTTTCCCGGAGTTTGCCATGCCCGCACAGCTGAAAGGGCGAAAAGTCGTCTTCCTCGCCACCGATGGCGTCGAACAGGTGGAGTTTACCGCACCGTGGAACGCCCTGAAGCAGGCCGGGGCCGACGTGACTCTCCTTTCGGACAAGGCGGGGGAGATTCAGGCCATGAATCACGACGAGAAGGGCGAGCGGTTCGCGGTGGATGGCGTGGTGTCCGGGGCGAGCGCGCGAGACTTCGACGCGCTTGTGCTCCCAGGGGGTGTCG
The DNA here is from genome assembly GCA_038227135.1 of Gemmatimonadales bacterium. GTDB lineage: Bacteria > Gemmatimonadota > Gemmatimonadetes > Gemmatimonadales > Gemmatimonadaceae > UBA4720. The sequence continues at coordinate 13,422 of JBBRQC010000028.1, read as the reverse complement.
CCAGCCCGGACAGGCTTCGAACCAACGCTGACGCGGTGAAGTTCGTGCGCGATTTCATGGAGGCGGACAAGCCGGTGGCCGCAATCTGTCACGGGCCCTGGCTGCTGGTCGAGGCCGACGCTGTCCGGGGGAGAACGATTACGTCGTGGCCAAGCCTCCAGACGGATGTGAGGAACGCGGGCGGGGCATGGGTCGACAAGCCCGTCCAGGTGGATCAGAAGCTCCTTACGAGCAGAAAGCCGGACGATTTGCCGCCGTTCTGTGCGAAGCTGGTGGAGCTCCTGACCGACGCAATCGATGAGCGCCGGCTGGACAAAATGGTCGAGCAGACCTTTCCGGCGAGCGACCCACTACCCGGCCCGATAGCTCTGGGGTAGTAGAAAACCGGCGGATCCCGGCAGTCGTTTGCTTTGCAGTGCAAAGTACTTGACAGTTTTCGTCTCAGTCTTTAGCTTCTGGTCATGGCCTCCGTAACTCCCCTGCATCGTGCACCCGCTTCAGAGCCGCCCGCGCTGCACGCGCGAGCGATGGATAATCTCGCATTCATACGCGATACCATGGAGGCGGCCGGCTCGTTTACCGCCGTCTCGGGCTGGGCAATGGTCGCTGTCGGCATCATCGCGACCGTTGCCGCAATGATCGCGTCTGCCCAGCCCTCCGTGCTGCAGTCGCTGTATGTCTGGATCGCCGCGGCTGTTCTCGCTCCAGCGGTGATGTTGTCGGGAATAGTTCGCAAAGCGCGCCGAGCCCGCATGCCCCTTTTGTCCGGACCGGGGCGAAAATTCGTTCTCAGCTTTTCTCCTCCGATTCTCGTTGGCGCTCTCCTCACCATCGTGCTTTTTCGCGCCGGGCTCGCCGGCGTGATTCCCGGCATGTGGCTTCTTCTTTATGGAACTGCCGTCGTCGCCGGCGGCGCGTTTTCCGTGAAGATCGTGCCGGTGATGGGTATCTGCTTCATGCTCGCGGGTACTCTGGCGGTTTTTGCTCCGTCCGCGTGGAACGACTGGATCATGGCGGCTGCCTTCGGCGGCCTGCACATCGGGTTCGGAATTCCTATCGCGCGGAGGCACGGTGGCTAAGCACGGAACCGCCCGCGACGACCGCCGGCCGAATGTGAACAGTCTGCGAACAGTGCGCGGCAAGTCCGACGGAGCGTCGGGGTCCGCGGCCCGCGCGGACGCGCTCGACAGGCTGATTCACGAGCGTCTGCGTCTCGGGATCGTGAGCGCGCTCGCGGTCAACGATTCTCTCAGCTTCAGCGATCTCAAGAAGTTGATGAATACCACCGACGGCAATCTCAGCGTCCACGCGCGCAAGCTCGAGGAAGCCGAGTACATCGCCTGCACCAAGTCTTTCGAAGGACGCATGCCGAAAACGCAGTACAGGCTGACTTCGGCTGGGCGTCGGGCGCTGGAGCGTTATCTCGATCACATGGAGGCGCTCATCCGCGCCACGCGGGAGCGCTGAGAGTGAGCAACACCCGCCACACCGTGAATCACGCGCGCTCCCATGCAGCCCAGCCGACCGCGGCGCAGTCCGGAATTCACGTCGCTGTCATCATGGACGGGAATGGGCGGTGGGCGAACGCGCGTGGGCGTCCGCGCACGGCCGGACACATCGCCGGTGCGCGCGTCGTGCGGAAAATCGTCGAAGCAGCGCCTGATTGCGGAATTGGGATGCTCACGCTCTACGCCTTCTCCGCGGACAACTGGGCGCGGCCTTCACGCGAAGTCGCTCTGCTGATGCGACTATTCCGCCGCTACCTGGTAGCGGAGACGGACCGCTGCGTCACGAACGACGTCCGAATGCGGATAATCGGCCGACGGGATCGCATCCCTTCAGAGCTTCTGCGCGCGATCCGTGTCGCGGAGGATGCAACCCGTCACGGGTCGCGGCTCGATCTCCGAATCGCGGTCGACTATTCGGCGCGCGACGCGATGGTGCGGGCCATGGAGCGGCTCCGCGGCGCCGGACCAATCACCCGTGATGACCTCACTCGCGCGATGTGCGACGTGGATCACTGGACGGGTGAGTCCCGGGACGTCGATCTCCTGATTCGGACCGGTGGGGAACAGCGTCTGAGCGACTTCCTGCTTTGGGAGTGCGCTTACGCGGAGCTCTACTTCACGGACCGACGGTGGCCCGATTTCACCTCGGCTGACCTCGCACACGCTGTCCAGGAGTTCCATTCCAGGGAGCGCAGGTTCGGGACTGTCCCAACAGCGGCTGCCGGCTGAAAAGCTGTGTGGCGGGGGTGCTCAGCTCTCGTAGCCTTGAACGTTGCCATGGCCCCGAAGGCAAAGGGTCAGATCAGGCCTCATCTGCTCAATCCGAGCGCCCCTTAACACCCCGTGTACCAGGGCGTCTACCTGTTGAGCCGCAGCACCTCCGCGCGCGGCACTAACAGTTGTGGAGGTTGGAAATGTCGACAGTACGAACCCTGGCGCTCGGCGCCTTGATGCTTGTTGGAGTGGCGGAAGTTTCCGCAGCTCAAACAACAGGAACCCCGCGCCGTGCGGAAGCCGGCTCGTTTCGTCGTGGCGGACCCGGTGGTCGCGATGGATTTGGACGCGATCTCAACCTGACCGACGCCCAGAAGGCGCAGATCAAGGCGATTCGCCAGAAGTATCAGCCGCAGAGCGAGGCGCTCCGCGCTCAGGCCAAGCCGTATATGGAAGCAGCCAAGACCGCCCGCCAGAAGGGTGACACCGTGGCGTTCCGCAGCAACATGGAAAAGGCTCACCAGGTGATGCAGAACGCGTCGTTCCGCACTCAGGAGCAGGCGGAGATTCGCGCCATCCTGACGCCCGAGCAGCAGGCCAAGTTCGACGCTCACGCAAAGGATCGCGCTGAGGGCGGACACAGGGGTTGGGGACGCAAGGGCAAAGCCGACAAGCCCCGAGCCAAGTAACAACAAGCAAACCGCAGCAATCAAAGAGCCCCCGGTGCCGTCGGCACCGGGGGCTCTTTGATTGCTCCACAAGACTACCCACGCCCTGCCGCAAAAACTAACTTTGCCGTGAGAGAGCTCGTCCGGCCTGTGCTCACGCGCTCAGCGCGAGGTATCTGATTCATGGCATCTGAAGTCGTACAAATCACCCGCCGCGGCTTTGGTCAAACGATGCGCAGGGACGCCTGGTGGGTTCAGCCCGTCGTCGTCTTCATCATCCTCGGCAGCTTTCTCGTGTACGCTACGTGGGCGGCCTTCCAGAACAAGTTCTACACGTGGGGGAACTACCTCTCTCCCTTTTATTCGCCCCTCCTTTTTTCTGATTCCCCCCACGCCTGGATCCATGGCGCGCGTCCTTCCTGGCTCCCGGGATTTCTTCCGTTTTCGCCCGCCCTCCTAATTCTGCCGTTTCCGGCCGGATTCCGGCTTACGTGCTACTACTATAGGGGAGCGTACTATAAGGGCTTCTGGGCGGACCCGCCCAACTGCGCGGTGGGTGAGCCGCGCAAGGGATATCGCGGGGAGAAAACCCTGCCGCTCGTGATACAAAACATCCACCGATACTTCCTGTATGCCGCGCTGGCGTTCCTCGCGATCCTGGCGAGCGACGCCTACAAGGCGATGTGGTTCTTCGATCGTGGCACCGGGCTCCAGCATTTCGGGATCGGCGTCGGCACGATCGTCCTCACCGTGAACGTCATCCTGCTGGGAGGCTACACGCTGGGATGCCATTCGCTGAGGCATCTGGTGGGCGGATACCTCGACCAGCTGTCACGCGCCCCCGTGCGCAAGAAGACCTACGAGTGCGTCAGCTGCCTCAATCGCGGACATATGCGGTGGGCGTGGCTGAGTTTGTTCTGGGTGGCGTTCTCCGACATCTACATTCGACTCGTATCGATGGGCATCTGGCACGATGTGAGGCTTTTCTAGGTGCCGGAATACCAGAGGCACGAGCACGATGTGCTCGTGATCGGCGCCGGAGGCGCGGGGTTGCGCGCGGCGATCGAGGCGGCCCATTCGGGGGCGTCGGTCGGCCTCGTCTGCAAGTCCCTGCTTGGCAAGGCGCATACTGTGATGGCGGAAGGCGGCGTGGCTGCGGCGCTGGCGAACGTCGACGATCGAGACAACTGGCAGGTTCATTTCGCCGACACGATGCGCGGCGGACAGTATCTCAACAACTGGAGGATGGCCGAACTCCACGCGAAGGAAGCGCCGGACCGCGTGCGGGAACTCGAGGCCTGGGGCGCCGTCTTCGACCGGACTCCGGACGGCCGCATCCTTCAGCGCAACTTCGGCGGCCACAAATATCCGCGACTCGCCCACGTTGGGGACCGCACGGGTCTCGAGATGATTCGCACCCTACAGGACTACGCTGTCTATCAGCCGATAGACGTCCACATGGAGTGCACGATCGTCTCGCTGCTCAAGGACGAGAATCGTATCGCCGGGGCGCTGGGGTATGACCGCGAGCGGGGAAGGTTCAAGGTCTTCGCCGCCAGGTCGGTTGTGCTTGCAACGGGCGGTATCGGCCGGGCGTTCAGCGTGACGAGCAACAGCTGGGAATACACCGGCGACGGCCACGCGCTCGCCTACAACGCGGGTGCGGCGCTCCAGGACATGGAATTCGTTCAGTTTCATCCGACCGGGATGGTCTGGCCGCCAAGCGTGCGCGGAATTCTCGTCACCGAAGGCGTCCGCGGCGAGGGTGGGATCCTGGTGAATCGCGAGGGCCGCCGGTTCATGTTCGACGACATCCCCGAGAACTACCGCAATCAGACCGCCGACAACGAGGAAGAGGGCTGGCGATACACTCAGGGCGACAAAAACGCGCGCCGTCCTCCCGAATTGCTGACGCGCGACCACGTCGCGCGCGCCATCATGAAAGAAGTGCGGGAAGGGCGGGGCAGCCCGCACGGCGGCGTGTTCCTCGACATATCCTGGATCAAGTCCAAGATCCCGAACGCCGAAGACCACATCAAGAAGAAGCTCCCGAGCATGTATCACCAGTTCAAGCAACTCGCCGACATCGACATAACCAGCGAGCCAATGGAAGTGGGGCCAACGACGCATTACGTGATGGGTGGAGTTCGCGTCGACGCCGATACGCAAATGTCCACGGTACCGGGGTTGTTCGCCGCGGGAGAGGTCGGTGCCGGACTGCACGGCGCCAATCGCCTCGGCGGCAACTCGCTTTCGGACCTGCTCGTGTTCGGCAAACGCGCCGGACAATACGCCGCCGAATTCGCTGGAAGGCAATCGTCCCCGCGCGTCGATGCTCAGCAGGCTGATGAGATCGCGCGCGACGCCCTCGAGGCCTTCAGCAGGGAAGACGGAGAAAACCCGTACAAGGTCGAGCACGACCTCCAGCTGATGATGCAGGACCTCGTCGGAATCGTGAGGAAGGACGATGAAATCCGCCGGGCACTCGACGGACTGAAGCTTCTTCGCGAGCGCGCCCGGAAGGTATCGGTTACGGGGAACCGAGAGTACAATCCGGGGTGGCATACTGCGCTGGATCTTCAGAGTCTTCTGACCGTGTCCGAGATCGTCGCGCGTGCGGCGCTGGAGCGAAAAGAGAGCCGCGGCGGGCACTTCCGTGACGACTTTCCGGAGAAAGATCCGAACTATGGGAAGTTCAACATCGTCGTGCGAAAAGGTCAGGGCGGGGAGATGCAGGTGACGCGTGAGCCGATTCCCGACATGCGACCGGATCTGAAGCAGATCATCGAGGCGAACAAGTAATGGCCGCGCCAGCGAAGAACTTCGCCAGCAACATCGTCGCGAGCGGACAGCGGGCCGCCGAGCGGACGGACACCAGCGCCGGCAGCACGACGCGCACCGCGAGCTTCCAGGTTTGGAGGGGATCGGGAACGACGGGACACCTCGAGACATATGCCACTAGCGTCTCCGAAGGCATGGTCGTGCTCGACGCGATCCATCAGATTCAATCCGAGAGCGCCGCTGACCTAGCCGTGCGATGGAACTGCAAGGCAGGAAAGTGTGGGTCATGCTCGGCGGAGATCAACGGCATGCCCCGCCTCATGTGCATGACACGACTGAGCGAGCTGGATCTTTCAAGGCCGGTCACCGTCGAACCGATGCGCGCCTTTCCGCCGGTGCGGGACCTGGTGACAGACGTATCGTCCAACTTCCGCGCCAAGACGCGGATCAGGAAATTCACACCACGTCCGCCGGACGCTCCGGATGGAACGTGGCGCATGCAGCAGTCCGACGCCGATCGCGTTCAGGAATTCCGAAAGTGCATCGAATGCTTTCTCTGTCAGGATGTGTGTCACGTGTTGCGGGATCACCAGCTGCACGAGCAGTTCGTTGGGCCACGACTGCTCGTTCACGCCGCGCAGCTGGAGATGCATCCGCTCGATTCTCTCGACCGCACCACCGACCTCAAGGAAAGTCACGGCATCGGCTATTGCAACATCACCAAGTGCTGCACCACGGTCTGTCCGGAGCACATCACAATCACTGACAACGCCATTATCCCATTGAAAGAACGGGTGGCGGATCAATACTACGATCCGCTTCGGAAACTGGTTCGCCTCATGCGGGGTAAGAAAACAGTGCGACCGGAGAACGAGCGGACAAAATCGGGCGGAGCCAGATGACGGAAGAGTTCAAGCTGAAGCCGATTTCAAGGGAAGCGATTCCACGAGCGATTCAGAAAGCCGAGAGGTATCGGCTCATCAACCAGTCGTGGGCAGCGGAGAGCATTTGCCGGGACATCCTCGAGATCGACCCGGCAAACCAGCAGGTGCTGGTGATGTTCGTCCTTGCCCTGACCGACCAGCTCGTGGAGGACCACGGACACGCCATGAAAACCGTGCGCGAGACGCTGCCTCGGATTTCCGATCCTTACCAGCGCTCGTACTACACCGGCATCGCGTCCGAGAGAAGCGGTCAGGCGCTGCTCCATCGTGGTGGGATGGGAAGCGGTGCCATGGCTTACGACGCGCTGCGTGATGCAATGAGCTGGTACGAGCGCGCGGAAGCCATACGTCCATCGGGAAACGATGACGCCATTCTCCGCTGGAACACCTGCGCACGTCTGATCAGCGGCAACGGACATCTCGCGGCGCAGTCGGAAACCGCATACGAACCGGCCCTGGAAGATTGATGCGGAGAGGAGTCAAGGTTCGACTGTTCGCAGTCCTCGCATTTCTCGTCGCCGGTAATCAGCTGGGCGCGCAGAAAAAGCCTGTGGCAACCGCGGCCCCGACCTCGACCGGCAAGTCCGGCACAGCTGCGATCGCCGGCGTCGTCCTCGATAGTCTCAATGGGCGGTTTCTGGTGGGTGCGGACGTGATTATTCAGGGGGCGAACGCCACCATGCTCACCGATTCCCTCGGAAAATTCCGCATCGACAGCCTTCCGCCCGGCGACTACCAGGTCGGCGTGTTTCATCCGCTTCTGGACACCCTCGGTTTGACGATCGCCACCAAGCCGTTTCACATCGGTGCCGACAGCGCCACTTTCATCGTCCTGGCTGTCCCGTCGGCGGCCACGATCATTCATCGGGAGTGTCCGGTTCGCCCCCGCGCGCAGGGCACGTCGGCAGTCATCGGTCAGGTTCACGATCCCGAGACGCTCCTGCCGGTCGCCGGTGCCGAAGTCTCGATAGCCTGGTCGCAAATAGAGGTCTCGAAAGCGACCGGCGTACGACGGACGCCTCACGTGGTTTACGACAGCACGGACGCGTCCGGGGCTTTCCGCATTTGCGGGTTGCCGAACTCCATGCAGGCGACGCTGCAGGCCAAGCGCGGCAAGTCCGTTACGGCCGAGATACCGATCACGCTGGGAGAGGAGGAGTCGGAGCTGTTTGCGCGCACGTTGCTCTTGTCGAAAATCGATTCGGGAGCGAAGGTGGGCAACGCCACGGTTTCGGGTCGCGTTGTACTCGAAGGGGCGGCCAGCAACGCCGGGAGCCGGGTAGAAGTGGTGGGAGCCGAACAGGTCGTTCTCACAAACGACAACGGCGAATTCACGATTACGAAATTGCCGTCGGGCAGCCAGGTGCTGTTGGCGCGCCATCTTGGGTTCGGAGCGCAAACAGTGGCCGTGGATCTGAACTCGCGAGTTCCCCAGCGGGTGACGATGAAGCTGCCCAAGTTCGTGGCGATGATCGAGCCCGTCGTCGTAAATGCGCGCCGCGCCGCGAATCTGGACCGGGTCGGGTTCAGCCAGCGACAGAAGATGGGCCAGGGGTTCTACCTCGGGCCGGACCAGCTGAAGGACAGGCACGCGCAGTTCCTGACGGACATTCTGAGGACGGTTCCCGGGCTTCGGGTCTCGAGCTCGCCGGAGGGCGACGTCGTTTCGAGCTCGCGCGGAGTTGGGGGTGCCGAGTGCGTCCAGTACTACGTCGACGACATGCCGTGGCAATCGGCGGAACCGGGGGACATCAACCAATTCGTGAACGCCAGCGAGGTCGTGGCCGTGGAAGTTTATCAGGGCTCGAGCGTTCCGGCTCAATATTCGCGCGGTGCAGGAGGCTGCACGACGATCGTCCTATGGACACGATTCAAGATTCGCGATCGTTAGCGCCAGCAACACACCCTCTAGAAGGAGCGGAAGATGAGATTTCTCCCCAAGCACGTTGCGTCAACGGTCATCATTGTGATCACTCTCTGCGGCGCGTGCGCAACGGCCTCGCGCATGGGCAATGCCGTCTCCAGAGCGACCGCGATCATGTACGACCTGAACGGAGCTCCGATCGGCACGGCTGACCTGTGGCAGGACCCCAACGGACTGGTGAATGTCGAGATTGCGAGTCTGGCGCTGCCCGCTGGAACTCACGGCATTCATTTCCACGAGGTGGCCAAATGCGAGGGCGGGGCGACTGCTTTTTCGACGGCCGGGGCACACTACAACCCGCTCGGCAAGCAGCACGGTTTGAACAACCCGGCCGGATCGCACGCCGGTGATGCGCCGAACATTGTTGTTCCCGCGAGCGGCTTCGCGAGAGTCTCCTTCACTTCGAATCGAGTCACCCTCACTCCGGGAACGATTTCGCTGTTCGACGCGGATGGAAGCTCGATCGTAGTCCACGCGAATCCAGACGATCAGATTTCGCAGCCTTCGGGGAACAGCGGACCGCGCATCGCCTGCGGAGTGATCCGAGCCCTGCCCTAACTCGATTTTCTCTTGACACTCGGGGCAGCTGTTCGCACGTTCCAAGCATGACAGGTCGCCCCGAGCGTCCGAGAGCAGGATCGAAGCGCCGCGAGAGAGCGTCGCGCAACGCGCAAAGCAAGGCATACATTAATCTTGCGAAGGCGCTCGCGTCTGTTTTCTCGGCGGGCGTATACTCCAAGGAAGATCTGCAGTCCGCTGTCTGCACCTACGTGTCGGAAATGAAAGAAGCTGGTGAGACGGGCGAGGGTGTCGTGCGCGCGGCGCAGAGCATGGTGCACGAGATCGGGGCGCACTTCCCATCTCCCGAGCGCACGCAGGTCCTTCTCGCGGATATGGTGACCTGGTGTCTCGCCGAGTACTATCGAGAGACCGCCTGAGGGCGGCCTCGGCCCCGCTTCTGTTCGTAGAGGGCCGTGTCAGCCTGCGCGAGGAGATCCGCCAGCATCGTTCCCTCGGATTTCGTTCGCGTAGCGCCGACGCTCAGCGATAGCGGGTATCCGCGCGGAGTCTCGAGGTTGTGCAGCTCGACGCGCGCCTTGATCCGCTCGCACACCAGCTCCGCCGTTTGATCGGAATCAACGGTCATGAGCGCCACGAATTCATCGCCGCCCAGCCTCGCGATGATGTCTGCCTCGCGGCAGCTCTCCTTCAACACGCGCGCCGTGTCGATCAGAGCGCGATCGCCGGCGAGGTGTCCCCACGTGTCGTTGATGCGTTTGAGATGGTCGACGTCGATGAAGATCATCAGGACGTCCCGCTCCATGCGGATCGCCAGCTTCAGTCTCTGTTCGGACAAAGTGATGAAGGCGCGACGGTTTGGAAGGCCCGTCAGCTCGTCCACCATAAGCAGGGCGCGCAGGTCCTCTTCGGCCCGCTTTCTGGCGGAAATATCCTGGTACATCGCGTATACCTTGCCGGGCTCCGCCCCCGCGCTGAAGCGCGTGGCGGAGAGTGAAACCCAGAACGTATGGCCATCCTTGTGGCGTCGGAGAGACTCAACCCTGACGCCTTCACCGGAGGCGACTTTTGTGCAGAGCATCGCTCCTTCTTCGGCGAGCTCCTCGGGAACTATGAGCTTGTTGATGTCTTCGCCAACAGCTTCGTCCTCGGAGTAGCCGAACAGGGCGGTGAACTGCCCGTTAATGCGCATGATGTGATCGTTCTCGTCGAGGATCGCAATCGCTTCAGGCGCGCTCTCGAACAGCGATGCGAAGTACACGTTCTGTTTCTGGAGCGCGTCGTAAAGAGTCTTCCGGTCGGTGATGTCGATGGCGATCCCGACCGTTCCGGAGATGTGGCCATCAGCGCCTCGCAGAGGCTCGACCCGCGTCTCGAACGAGCGCCCGCGCCACTCCACCTCGTACCGAACGAGCTCACCCTGAAGGGCTTTGAGGTGAGCGGCGAGCGGCGTAAAACCCGGGTCGCGGGACTTCAACACCTCATAGAGGGTCATCCCCACCTGATCGCTCCCGCTCGTGCCGATCAGATTGAGACCCGCCCCCTGCGAGAACGTGATGTTGAGCCGGGCGTCGGTTGACCAAAGATTGACGGGAACCGACTCCAGCATGAAGCTGAGCCGCCGTTCCGAGTCTGAGCCGTTTTGGGCAGCCGGCGAAGGAGGGCCCGGGAGGTCGGCGGGTGGCCGCGATCCGGACATTCGCAGCACGCGCCGCAGAAAGTCTCCGACTGGCTTGAAGGGGCGGGTCACAGCGAAGGAAGAGGTCAACTTGCCCTTCATTGTCTCACCGATTTCCGCCCCACGCAATGATTTTCGAGCTTTAACTGCGCCTTGACAGTTGGGAATTGGAGCTCAACTGGTGTGCGCGCCATAGACGCGCACACCAGGCTAGGTCAGGTGCCGCAGGCCTTTCGGACGCGAGCGGCGTCGCCGGGCATGTAGATCGCGAGCGCGGACGCTTTCTGTGTTGCCGAGCTAGTCCCAATCACTTCGCCGAGGATCTTCACCGTCGACTTCGACTGTGTGACCGGGTTAACGATGATGCCATTGGCGCCAACCTTTGCCGCACCGTTGCGAATCTGGGTCTGGAGCTGGTTGTCGGTGGTCCAGACAGAGTTGCCGCTGGCCTCGATCCAGGCGAGCTCGTAATAATCGTACGGCACATCCGCTCGGCTGTTATAAACTGCGATTGCAGCCGCGCACGTCGATGGACGGCTGACTGAAGGATTCAGGTCGGTGGTGGTTTTTTTGACGCCTGCGCACGCCGAGCCGAGCGCTACGGCACAGGCCAGCGCGATTCCCTTGAAGGCATTTTTTCCGTTCATTGGCTTCTCCCTGCGATCACATGAGTGGAACCCCCTCGTCGACAAACCGGGGCTTGCTGCCTCTGGTTGCAAGGGAGGGGCCGGGTTATGTCACAAAATTGCGACAGCTACCGGAACCAGAGCGTGATTCCGGGCCGGACCTGGACTGCTCCGACGTTGCCGCGGGTGAACCCGAAAGAAAAGCGTGATGCAGGGAAGAAAGAATGGGCGATCCCGAGCGTGCCGAATATCTCATCGCCGGAGGCTTCCGGGACGACCGGGGTCCCAGGCGCTACGGGTGCTCCCTCGCCCCCACCGGCTGCAGTTGACGCGAGAACTTGATGACGGGGACACTCCAGATCGAGGGCCAGGAATTCTTTGTCCTGAACGGTGGCCCGCAGTACAAATTCACGCCGGCCATCTCTCTCTTCGTGAACTGTGAAAGGCAGCAGGAGGTAGACGAGCTGTGGGAGAAACTTTCCACGGGCGGAAGAAAGGACAGCTGCGGGTGGCTGCAGGACAAGTACGGTCTGTCGTGGCAGATCATTCCCTCGGCGCTCGGAAAGATGCTGGGAGACAAAAACCCCAAGAAGGCGGGCAGCGTAATGCAGGCGATGCTCAAGATGGACAAGATCGACATCAAGAAGCTGGAGGAGGCTTACGACAGAGCCTCCTGATCGGGTTAGGCCATTTCGCCTTGGCACCATCGTCTTTTACATCTTGCTTCAACCACCGTCGGTGAGTTATCAGTCCAGTTAGCAAGCGAACCTTTGGAAGTCGGTTTACGCCTATGTCCTAACTCGCCAACTGAGCCACAATGGGATCAAGCTCCCCAAACAGCGAGCACGAAATCCGGGTCATCGCCGTCGATGGTCACCCTTATCGGACGACTCTTCGCGTCGGCTTCGACGGAGTAGAGCACATCGGGCGATTGTGGTTCATCGACACGGTGGACTCTGAGCTTGCATTCCTGGATCACGGAGCCATTCCCGCATCTACAGTAGACGAAGCGGTTCGCAAGGCGCGGGATTTCTCGGACGGAGAACTAGAGCACCGTTGCCACCGGGCTCTGGGCGAGAAGAGGCGTTTCGGACGGCTTCGCCGCGCCACCGACGAGATGATCAACCAGATCAAGTACCTGAACCGGGTTGTGATCAGTCTCCAGTCGGGCATGCTGGACCGCGAAGGCGGCCAGCAGGAAATCCAGCAGATCCAGAATCAGATTCTGGCGATTGTGCGCAGCTTGCCGATCTATGCCGGAGTGGAAGACTGACGCTCCTTCTGGGACAGCGGGCCGATATGGCTGGCGCTTACGGGACCCGAGGGGACTCGGGAGTTCCTGGATGCGGAACTACCTCAGATTCGCGCTTGAACGAGCGGCCCACCAGCGTCTGAGCGTGACGAGAAACCAGATTCCCTCGACCATTCCAAAAGGCCAGGCGCCCTGAAGAAAGCCGTAGACCGATGCGAGGACGCAGGCGCCTGCGAACGCCAAAATGAACCAGGTGCTGCGATACTCCACCGCATAGAAGACGAGCATGGCAGTAACGGCAAACAAACCGAATATTGTCAGAGGACTCATTCTTCAATTGCGCATCGTCGCCACTCGAGATGGAAAGCCGCATCGCTGCGAGTGCGACAGTGCTCTAATGGAAAGGCTTAGGCTCTATCCCACCGCTTTGCGTTCTCGCCACGGATTTGTTCGCGCGCCATATCGTCCATCAGGATATGGAAATCCTTCACCGCTAGGTGGCAACAAATAGAGGCAAAGCGCGCCGTGAGCTCGTTGCGCAGGCTTTCAAACTTCTCCCCTGCGTAGGGATTTAAAACCATTGAGCCTCCACCAATCCAAACACAATGCCGATCTACCTGAGCAAGCTGTTCGCGATAAGCGAGAGTCGCAGGTAACTCGTACCCTAGTGACGTCCTCCCCGATGCGGAGTCACTCAGGCTGTGAGTCGTTGGGGTGAATTGTCGTTCCTTTCGAGCTCTCTTGCAAACTCGGTGGGGGTTCTACCAGCGAGGCCGCTGTGCGGCCGAGCCTCGTTGTAGTCGCACCG
>JBBRQC010000027.1:0-44448 GCA_038227135.1 Gemmatimonadales bacterium | reverse complement strand
GCCCGCACCCCGCAAGATCCGCTCGCCGATCTCGCAGCACTCATCGACGGAGGCCAGGCCGCCAAAGTGCCCGAGCTCGGCGACTTCTGGGGCGGTGTCGTCGGCTACTTCAGTTACGACGTGGTCCGACTTATCGAGAAACTTCCGAATCGCCCGCCTGGTGGACTCGGAGCGCCAGACGCACTCTTCGTCTTCACGCGATCGCTCGTGATCCTAGACAACCTTCATGGTCGCGCGCGAATAGTGATTTCGGTTCCCGTGCCGAGCGGATCCAGCGACGCGGAGCTGACAGAGCTCTACGAGAGCTCGAGCAGAGAGCTTCAGGACATTCAAGCGCGATTGAGGGCGCCGGGGCGCCTAAAATCCCTGTCGCAGGATGTCGTGGCGCCTGCCGTCGAAGGCCGGTCGAGCTACGCACGCGCTGACTTCATGGCGCACGTCGAGCGGATCAAGGAGTACATCCGCGCGGGCGATTGTTTCCAGGCGCTGTTGTCCAGACGGATAGATGTACCCCTCGACTTCGAGCCCTCTGACCTCTACCGCGCGCTCCGCGCGATCAATCCGTCGCCTTACATGTACCATCTCGTTCTCGACGGCGTCGAGATCGTCGGCAGCTCGCCGGAGCTGCTTGTGCGCGTTTCGGATTCTCACATTACACTTCGCCCTATCGCCGGCACTCGGCGTCGCGGAACAACGCCGGCTGAGGACGACGAGCTCTCGGCAGAGCTGCTCGCCGACGAAAAAGAGCGCGCTGAGCATGTAATGCTGGTGGATCTTGGGCGGAACGACGTCGGCCGGGTGGCAAAGTACGGAACCGTCAAGGTCACGGAGCTCATGAAGGTCGAGAAGTATTCACACGTGCTTCACATTGTGAGCCAGGTCGAAGGCGATCTCAACGATGGACTGTCCGCGCTGGACGTGTTCCGCGCAACGTTCCCCGCCGGTACGATGACGGGCGCGCCCAAGATCCGCGCGATGCAGATAATCGACGAGCTGGAGCCAGTTTCACGCGGCCCATACGCCGGCGCGATTGGATATATCGCCGCTGGCGGAAACCGAATGGACCTGGCGATCACCATTCGTACATGCATCATCGCAGATGGAATCGCGTCGGTTCAGGCGGGCGCCGGGATCGTCGCCGATTCAGTGCCCGAGCGCGAGTGGGAAGAAACGACCAACAAGGCCCAGGCGCTTCTCAACGCGATTGCGTCCGTGCGCCAGGACGGGAAGTCCCAATAAATGGTGGGTGTCACGATTCCTTCCTATGAGCGTTTCGCCGTCGGTGGAGCACGCGTCGTCGCCACGATGAGCTGCGCCGCGAGTATTCGTGGCGTGCTGGAACAGGAGAGTCTCTACGAGTACGCCGCGAGGCAGCCGGATGCTGTGCCGCTTGTGGGGCGGGCACCTGTGTTCGCAGTGAGCCTGCCTGGATCGTGCGGGCGAGTGGTTGTCCGCCACAACATGCGCGGTGGCTGGATGGCAAAGCTGAGCAAGGATCTCTTTGTCCTGCCAACTCGGGGGCTTCGCGAGCTGATCGCCTCCCTCCGGCTGCGAGCGAGCGGCGTGAGCACTCCGGAAGTTGTCGCCTACGTCTCGTACCCGACCAACTGGGTCTTCAGGCGGTCTGACATTGCGACGAGAGAAATAGCGAATGGGCACGACCTGTCCGTTGCGCTTGCGAAAGTCACCGATCACGATCACAGAGTCATGGTGCTGGACGCGATCGTGAAATTGTTGCGCGCACTGACGCACGCGGGTGCTCACCACCCTGACTTGAATCTGAAAAACGTGCTTCTCACCGCTGGCGAGGGCGAAGGACTAGACGCGCACGTCCTCGATGTGGATCGCGTCCGGTTCAGCTCGCCGGGCTCGCCCCTCGTCGCCAAGGCGAATCTCGATCGACTCATTCGTTCTCTGCGCAAATGGCGCGACAACTTCGAGCTTCCTTACTCGGCTGAGGATGAGGAGTACCTGCGCCTGCGGAGCAGCGAGTGAGCGCTGCGGGTTCGGCCGGCGTTCCCGACAACATATGCATTGTGATGATGAGCGCGGTTGGGGACGCCGTGCACGTGCTGCCCGTGATCAACGCGCTCAAGAGAGCCAATCCCAAGACCCGAATAACCTGGGTCCTTCAACCCGGGCCGGCGGGACTGGTGCGCGGCCATCGTTCCGTCGATGAGATAATCATCTTCGATCGGGCGAAAGGCTGGCGCGCATTCGCCGATGTGCGGGCCGCGTTGGCGAAAAGGAGCTTCGACCTCGTGATCAACCTCCAGGTCTACTTCAAGGCGGGAATCGTTACCGCCTTCACGCACGCACCCATAAAGCTCGGCTTCGACCGCTCCCGCGCGCGGGATTTCAATTGGTTGTTCACTAACAGGAAGATTCCGAAACAGCCCGTCCAGCACGTCCAGGATCAGTATTTCGAGTTCCTGTACGCGTTGGGCGTTTCGCCCGAGCCGGTAGAGTGGGATTTCGGACCAAACGCGGCCGAGCGGGCATGGCAACGCGAATTCAGTGCTTCGACGGACCGCCCGATTGCTTCGATCGTCATTGCGACAAGCAAAGCGGAGAAAGACTGGCTTCCTGAGCGCTGGGCAGAGGTGGCTGACGCGCTTTACGACAAGTTTGGAATGCAGGTGGTGCTCGTTGGCGGGAAATCGGAGCGCGAGCTGACCGCGGAGCGAATTGTGATGGAGCGGGCGCGACACAAGCCGCGCTCGGAGCTGGGAAGCGGCCTGCGCAAGCTCGTTGCCATCCTCGATGCTTCCTCGCTCGTGCTCTCGCCCGACACGGGACCGCTTCACATGAGTGTCGCACTCGACCGACCCGTTATCAGTCTCCTGGGCTACACCAATCCAAAGCGCACTGGCCCATATCGCAAGTTCAAGGATCTGATCATTGACGCATACGGCGAGCCGGGAGAAGACTATCCAATCTCGATGGAGAATCGACCCGGACGAATGGCGCGCATCGAAACGCGGGACGTTCTGGATAAAGTCGCTTTGTGGAAGCGCAGGTATGCAGGCATGACGCGATGAAGCTCCCGGTGCGCGAACAGGTATCGGCTGGTGGGGTGGTGTTCCGACGAGACAACCAGCGTGTCGAAGTCGTGATCGTCGCGGTGGGCGGCAACAACAGATGGCAGCTTCCGAAAGGTCTCGTCGACAAGGACGAGAATCCGGAAATCGCCGCCGTACGCGAGGCGCGTGAAGAGGGTGGGATAGATAGCGAGGTGGTCGAGCACATCGAGACTGTCGAGTACTGGTACGCCGGTCTCGACCGGGGCGAGAGGGTTCGTTTTCACAAACGCGTCCACTTCTACCTGCTGCGCTATTTATCCGGCGACACCAGCGATCACGACTGGGAAGTCAACGAAGCGAGATGGGTGCCGATGGACGACGCCACGAGCCAGCTGGCGTTCGACAACGAGCGCAGGGTCGTCGAGCGCGCCCGCGAGCTAATCGGTTGAGGTCGTAGAGATGCTGCCGAAGCGGTACCGGACTCCGACGTCGCGTAGCAAGCCTACCAGCCGCACGAGTGGCAGCCCCATCACCGCGAAGTAGTCGCCCTCGATCCGTTCGACGATCGTCGCACCGTAACCCTGAATTCCGTATGCTCCGGCCTTGTCCATCGGCTCTCCGGTGGCGATGTAGGCTTCGATCTCGTCGTCGCGCAGGCGCCGAAACTTTACGCGCACTTCCTCAATCGCCGACCGTAGCTTTCTCCCGCGAGAAACCGCGACCGCCGTTGTAACCACGTGCTCCCGGCCGCTGAGCAAAGCCAGCATCCGCCCGGCATCGTCGGCGTCTTTGGGCTTGCCGAGCACCTTCCGGTTTACGACAACGATCGTGTCCGCGGCGATCGTGATAAGATCAGGATCACGCGTCGCGATCGCGATGGCCTTCTCGCGGGCGAGTCTCTCGGCGTGTCGCCGCGGATTCTCGTGCGGGCGCATGGACTCGTCGATGTTGGCGGGCCGGACTTCGTGAGCGATTCCTATCAGGTCGAGCAATTGGCGCCGACGGGGGGACGCAGATGCTAGTACCACCCGGCAGCCGCTCACCGCTCGAGCCAGAGCGTGACAGGACCATCATTCACCAGTTCCACATCCATCATCGCGCCGAACTCGCCGCTCTCGACCTTGATTCCCCGACCACGCAGAGCGGAGAGAAACCGCTCGTAGAGAGGGATCGCCTCCTCGGGACGCGCGGCGTCGATGAAGCTCGGTCGTTTACCCCTTTCCGTGTTCCCGTAAAGTGTAAACTGGGAAACAACCAGCACCTCGCCTCCTACGTCCGACAATGGGAGATTCATTTTCCCCTCGGAGTCGCCGAACAGCCTCAGGCCACTCGTCTTTTCCGCCATCCAGTCGACCGTTTCCGCCGTGTCGCCGTGGGTGAAGCCCACCAGCAAAAGAAATCCTCTGCCAATGCCGCCGACTTTCCGTTGCTCGATGCGGACTTCTGCCCGCGAGACGCGCTGAAGCAGGACTCGCAGGTCCTACTCCACCGTCACGGACTTGGCGAGGTTGCGGGGCTGGTCCACGTTCGCGCCACGCTTGACGGCGATGTAATACGCCAGGAGCTGGAGAGGCACCGATGCCAGCACCGGCGTCAACATGTCCTTCGTCTCGGGAATGCGAAATTCGTAGTCGAGCTTCCCTTCGAGAGCTTCCTCGTCCCGCGTGGTGATGGCTATCACTCGCCCCCCACGCGCTTTCACCTCCTGCACATTCGAGACGACCTTGTCGAACACCGCGTCGTGCGGAGTGATGAACAGCACCGGCATGTTCTCGTCGATGAGCGCAATCGGCCCGTGCTTCATCTCTGCCGCTGGATATCCCTCGGCGTGGATGTAGCTGATCTCCTTGAGCTTGAGAGCGCCCTCGAGCGCCGTCGGGAAACTGTAGCCGCGACCAAGATAGAGAAAGTTCTGTGCGTTCTTGAATTCTTCGGCGATGATCTCGACCTCACCGGCTCGATCCAGGATGCTTTGAATCTGCGCGGGAAGGGCCAGCATGTCCTCGATGATTTCCCTTCCGTCAACCATCGAAAGAGTACGCAGCCTGGCCAGCTTGAGCGTGAATAGCAGGAGAGCGATCACCTGGCTCGTGAACGCCTTGGTGGAGGCGACTCCGATTTCCGGACCGGCGTGCACGTAGATGCCGCCATCGCTCTCTCGCGCTATCGTCGAGCCGACGACGTTCACAATTCCGTAGGTGCGAGCGCCCCGCGTCTTCGCCTCGCGCATGGCGGCAAGCGTGTCAGCGGTCTCTCCCGACTGTGAGATTACGATACAAAGCGTCTTGTCCGTGACAATCGGATTCCGGTACCGCAGCTCGGAGGCGTACTCCACTTCCACGGGAATGCGCGCCAGGCTCTCGAGCATGTGTTCGCCGATCAACGCGGAGTGCCAGCTCGTTCCGCAAGCGGTGATGAGGATGTTGTCGAACCTGAGGAGCTCCTCATCGGTCATGTTGAGACCTCCGAGCTTCGACGTTCCCTCGTCGCGGAGCAGTCGTCCACGCATACAGTTCTCGACCGTCGCGGGCTGCTCGAATATCTCCTTGAGCATGAAGTGGTCGAACCCGCCTCGCTCGATCTGGTCCAGGTCCCAGTCGATCTTGCTGACGCCGCGCTCGAGCTGCTGCGCGCGCTGATTGAGGACCGTGTACCCATCACGCGTCAGGACCGCGACGTCGCCGTCGTCCAGATAGACGACCTCGCGAGTCTGGGCGAGAATCGCCGAGACATCGCTAGCGACGTAGTACTCGCCGTCGCCGAGACCGATGAGCAGCGGACTGCCCTTCCTCGCCGCGACGATCTTGTTCCTGTCCTCGCTGGACACGACCGCGATCCCATAGGTGCCTTCGATCTGCCAGAGCGCCTCGATCACCGCGTCCTCGAGGTTCCCATCGAACGCTTCCTCGATCAGATGAGCGATGACTTCGGTATCGGTCTCGGAGACGAAGGTGTGGCCGTGCGCGATGAGCTCCTTCTTCAGTGTCCCGGAGTTCTCGATGATTCCGTTGTGGACTACCGCGATATTGCCCTTGCAGTCGATGTGCGGGTGCGCGTTGCACTCGTTCGGAACGCCGTGTGTCGCCCACCGCGTGTGGCCGATCCCCAGGTCGCCCGCAACGGGACTGGTCGCGAGCGCACGCTCGAGCTCCGAAATCTTCCCGGCAGCTTTGCGGGTCTCGACTCCCGAGCCGTTCATCACCGCAACGCCAGCCGAGTCGTAACCGCGGTACTCCATCCTCCTCAGTCCTTCGAGGAGAAGCGGCGTGGCACCCCGTGATCCGATATACCCGATAATTCCGCACATATGGACTCTTTTTATTGACTGTATGTTATCTGCTGAGCGCCTCGACCGGCTTGCGGCAGTCGCGGACGAGTTTTTCCGCCTCTGCGGCGCTGGGCGCCTCTGCTATTACACGCACGATTGGTTCCGTCCCGGAAGGTCGGATGTGAACCCAGCGATCGGGCCAGGTGAGCCTCAACCCGTCCTGGGTGTCGGCTTCGGCGTCGGGGAAGGCCTTCTTGAGGGCTTCGTACACCGCGTCCAAGGGCGCGTTCGGCCGGTCCAGCTTGTCCTTGACGATAATGTAGCGCGGGTACGAGGCGATGATTTTTGAGAGCGGCCTCTTCTCGCCTTCCTCCAGCAGCAACTGTAGGATCAGCGCAGCACCAACCGGCGCGTCCCGGCCGAGGTGAAGCTCGGACAGGATGACGCCCCCGTTCCCCTCTCCACCAATCGGCGCGCCCTCGGTGCGCATCCTGGTGGCGACATTTACCTCTCCAACCGGCGCGCGAATAACCGTTGTTCCGGCCTCGGTCGCGATGTCGTCGACGATCCTGCTCGTCGAGAGATTGGTCACTACCGGTCCCTTCCGGTGGCGCAACACGACCTTGGCCGCCAGCGCCAAAGTGTAGTCCTCTCCGATCGCGATGCCCTCGTCCGATACGAGCGCGAGCCGATCGACATCCGGATCGACCGCCATCCCGATATCGCAGTGGGACTCCTGCACGAGCTTCTGCAGCTCGACGAGATTTTCCGCGACCGGTTCCGGGGGACGAGGGAATCTGCCGTCGGGTTCCATGTTGATCGTCGCCAGCTTGCAGCCGAGTAGCTCGAGAAGAACCGGCATGAACACTCCGCCCGCTCCGCGGACGCAGTCCAGGGCGACACGGTAGCCGCGCTTTCTTATCCCCGGGACGTCGAGAAAGGGCAGCGCGAGAATCTTCTCGATGTGCTCGCGCGCGGCGTCCTTGTCGGCGGAAACGGTCCCCAGCCGATCCCACGTCGCCCGCGGGATGTGACCGTCGACGACTTTTCGCATGTCGGCCGCTTCGGCGCCGTTGAGGAACAACCCGGAAGGTCCGATGAACTTGAGGGCGTTCCACTCGATGGGGTTATGGCTCGCCGTGATGGCAAGACCACCCGCTGCATGATGGTGCTCTACAGCGAGCTGGACCGTGGGGGTGGGCACCATTCCGATATCCAGCACGTTGCAGCCGACCGACTGCAGCGCGGCGTGAACCACCGGCTGAAACATCGGGCCGGAGACTCTGCTATCGCGGCCAACGACAATCGTCGCCTTGCCACCGTTGCGCGCCAACGCCCAGGCGCCAAAACCGGCGGCGAACTTCGCCATGACCTCGGGCGTGAGCGCCTCGCCGACTCGCCCGCGCACGCCGGAGACGCTCACCATCAAACCTTCATAGGCCATTCGCGCTTTTCCTCTCGTTGCTATTGGGATGATGGAGCAGCCCGTAATTTACTCGCACAGAAGTTTATCGGACGCCAAATGCCGGTGTCCCGATCGATTAACTTCCCCCTCAATATCCTCCCCGGGACCGGCGAATGACACGAATTTTCGAAGAAGACCTCAACGCACAATTCGGCACCCGGGCCATCCACGCCGGGCAGCGTCCCGATCTGCTTTCCGGCGCGATCATGACGCCGATCTACACTACGTCGACCTACGTCCAGGAAGGACTGGGTAAGAACAAGGGCTACGAGTACGCGAGAGGCAAGAATCCTACTCGCGAAGCGCTGGAACGGAATGTCGCTTCCCTGGAGGGGGGAACCCACGGCTTCGCGTACAGCAGCGGCATGGGCGCCACCGATTCGATCATGAAGCTGTTCAAGTCAGGCGATCACATCATCGCCGGCGAAAGCAGCTACGGCGGGACTTTTCGCCTCTTCGACAAGATCCTGAAGAATTTCGGCCTCTGCTTCACCTACGTCGACAGCAGGGATCCGCAGCGCGTGGAAGACGCGTGCACCAAGAACACCGTCGCGATCATGATGGAGACCCCGACAAATCCGATGATGCGAATCACGGATCTCGCGGCGGTGGGGCAGATCGCGAAGCGCGCCAACGCCCTGTTCATCGTCGACAATACTTTTGCATCTCCCTACTTCCAGCGGCCGTTCGACTACGGCGCGGACATTGTCTACCACTCGACGACCAAGTATCTGAACGGCCATAGCGACATGGTGGGCGGAATCGCGGTCGTGCGCGATGACGCGCTCGCCGAGAGAATGCAGTTCATCCTGAATTCTTCCGGTGCGGTCCCGGGCGCGTTCGACGCCTGGCTCGTTCTCCGGGGGACGAAGACGCTTCACCTGCGGATGCCCCGCCACGATGAAAACGGAAGGAAGATCGCCGCGTGGCTCGCGGAGAAGATCGGCCACGAGAACGTTATTTATCCCGGGCTGCCCTCGCACCCTCAGCACGACCTGGCCACAAGGCAGATGAAAGGATTCGGCGGAATGATCTCCATTCGCACGGGAAGCAAGGACAGGGCAGCGAAGATCCTGAGTCGCGTACGTGTATTTTCGCTCGCTGAATCGCTGGGAGGCGTTGAGAGTCTGATCAGCCACCCGGCATCCATGACACACGCGGCGGTGCCGCCAGAGCACAGAGCGGCGCTCGGACTGACCGATGACCTCCTCCGCCTCTCGTGCGGCGTGGAGGACGTTGGCGATCTGATCGCCGACCTCGAGCAAGCCTTCGCGTGAAGATTCTGATCGTCGGCGGCGGGGGGCGCGAGCACGCGCTCGCCTGGAAGCTGCGCCACGACGATCCGGACTCCGAGCTCTTTGCCGCGCCGGGAAATCCGGGCATTGCGGCCGTCGCGCGCTGCGTACCCATCGGTGTTGGCAGGATCGAGGAGCTCGCGGCTTTCGCTGAGAACGAGCGAATCGATCTCACCGTGGTCGGACCGGAAGGTCCGCTGGAAGCCGGCATCGTCGATCTCTTTCAGTCGCGCGGATTGCCGATCTTCGGTCCCACCCGGGAAGCAGCCCGCATCGAAACCTCCAAGCGGTTTGCGAAGGAGCTGATGGCGCGCGCTGACGTGCCAACTGCCCGCGCAACCTACCACACCGATCAGAGGAAGGCGAAACAGTCGCTCGCGGAGTTTGACGCGCCCATGGTCATCAAGGCATCCGGGCTCGCCGCCGGGAAAGGCGTGGTGGTGGCGCAATCAATCGCCGAAGCGGAAGAAGCAATCGACGCAATGCTCGGCGATCGCGTTTTTGGTGAGGCCGGTGGCGAGATTCTCATCGAAGAATTCATGGAAGGCGAAGAGCTTTCCCTGTTCGTCATCACTGACGGTGAGCGGGGAATTCCCCTCCTTGCGGCACAGGACCATAAACGTCTTCTCGACGGCGATTTCGGGCCGAACACGGGCGGGATGGGCGCCTACGCTCCGACGTCCATCGGCACGCCAGGGCTGATTCGGCAGGTCATGCGCGAAATCGTCGAGCCTACCCTGCGTACAATGCGCGCTGAAGGTTGCCCATTCAAAGGGTTGCTTTACGCGGGACTGATGCTGACATCGGATGGCCCGAAGGTGGTCGAGTTCAACTGCCGCTTCGGGGATCCGGAAACGGAGGCGTTGATGCCGTTGATGCAATCATCTCTGCTCGAGCTGATAGCATCGGTCGCCGGCGGTGGCTCGCTCGCCGGCTCTCGCGCGCCGGATTGGAAACCATTCGCCGCGGTTACTACGGTTGTCGCTGCCGATGGGTATCCCGAGAAGCCGCGCGCGGGAGACACGATCCGTTTGCCCGAGATCCCCGAGGACGTTTACGTCTTTCACGCGGGCACAGCTTTCAATTCCGCCAGCGAACTCGTCACGGCGGGCGGTCGAGTGCTCGCCGTAACAGCGGTCGCCGAAAGTCTGCTCGAAGCGGCCGAGCGCTCGCGTGAGTACGCAGAGCAAGTCTCGTTCAGAGGGAAGCAGCTCCGCGACGACATTGGCTGGAGGGAGCTGACTCGCGGTGCCCGAATTACCTGAGACCGAGACAATCGCGCGCGACCTCGACGGCGCGATCAGGGGACGGAAGATCACGAAGGTCTCCGTCCGCAAGGCAGACGTCCTCCGTGAAGTGACGGCTCGCGGTCTAGCGAAGAAGCTGCGCAACGCAACGATTCTCCGCAGCTGGCGCCGAGCCAAGCTCGTCGTTCTCGATCTGGATACCGGCGATCGGCTGGTGGTACAGCCGCGCTTTACCGGCGCGCTATTGATAGACGACGGCACATTCGACGGTTCGGAGCTCAGCTATTCGACGTTACGTCTCGAGCTGGATGACGGTCGCTCTCTGCACTACGCGGATGTCCGACGTCTCGGTACAGTCGCGCTTATGGGTCGAAAACGCTTCGATGAATACTCGGACAAGCTTGGCATCGAGCCACTTGACCGTGCCTTTACCGGCAAGCATCTATCGGGAGTTCTTCGGGCGAGTGATCAGGCCGTGAAGAAAATATTAATGGAGCAGCGCAAAATCGCAGGCATTGGCAACATCTACGCGAACGAGGCCCTCTGGCGAGCGGGTATCGATCCCTCGCGACCGGGCGCTTCGGTATCGCCCGCGGAAGCAGATCTGCTCCGCGATTCCATCGTCGGCGTTCTAGAGGAGGCGATCGAAGCGCGCGGAACCAGTTTTCGCGACTACCGCGACGCTCATGGCAAGCGCGGCTCGTTCGTGGAGAAGCTGGATGCGTACGGGCGGGCAGGGCTCCCCTGCCATCGCTGTGGTGCCAAGATGGTCTTCACGCACGCGATCGACGGCCGCGCCACAACCATGTGCGTGAGGTGCCAGCACTAGATGATCCGCGGCCTCGCTCGTGTGGAGCAGCAGCCGACGAGCGACGCTCAGCTCGCCGTCATGAGGTCCACGGTCAAGGATGGCGCCGCCGACCGGCCGGGCATCTATCGCATGCTGTCGAGCGAAGGGGAGGTCCTATACGTCGGCAAATCGAAAAACGTTCGAACCCGGCTCCTCAGCTATTTTCGCTGCGCCTACCCCGAGGAAAAGGGCGCGCGCATTCTCAGGTCGGCGGAAAAGATCGAGTGGGAATACACGCCGAGTGAGTTCGCGGCGTTATTGCAGGAGCTGAGACTGATCAAGCGCTTTCGGCCACGCTACAACGTGGCGATGAAGCGTGACGCGCGGCACTACTCATTCATCAAGCTCACCAAAGGTCCGGCCCCCAAGCTCATCGTCGTGCGCGGTGCCTCGGGGGACGATGCGAGCATCTACTACGGGCCCTTCGTCGGCGCACAGCGGGTGGGAGAAGCGGTTCGCGAGCTCAATGACGCAGTCATGCTCCGCGATTGCCGAACAGATCTAAAGATGTTCTTCAGCGATCAGACAGAGCTGTTCCAGCTCACGCCCCGGACTCCGGGCTGCATCCGTCACGAGATCGCCAAGTGTCTCGGTCCATGCGTCGGCGGATGTTCGGCGGCTGAGTACGATGAGCGTGTAGGATTGGCAAAGGCGTTCCTCGACGGATCCAACGACGGGCCACTCGAGATGCTTCGCGTACAGATGGAGCGCCTGAGCGCGGAGATGGAATACGAGCGGGCCGGTGTATATCGCGACAAGCTGGAGCGCCTCGAAGCACTTCGCGCACAGTTCGGCCGTCTGCGATTCGCGGTCGAGAACCTCTCCTTCATGTACACGGTCCCCGGGCACGCAGGAGAGGATCGCGTCTATCTCATTCGTCGCGGTGTGGTGCGCGCGGAGCTCGGAAAGCCAAAGTCAACGAAGGATCGCCGGGGCATGAAGCAGCTGGTGGAGGATATCTTCTCGCCGGAAGACAAGCCGACTGCGCAGGTCCCCACTCACGAAATCGACGAGCTGCTGCTGCTCTCGTCCTGGTTTCGCAGATTCCCGACGGAGATGAAGCGAACGAAGCAGGTCAGCTGACCGGAGCCTGGGCGTCTCCTTCCCACCGCTCGACAAGCGTTTGCGCCACTCCCAGCTGGTCCAGCATTCTGGCGACAACGAAATCCACCAGATCCGAAACCTGCTTCGGCCTGTGATAGAATCCGGGCGCCGCGGGCATGATCACGGCACCCGCGCGGGTGAGTCTGAGCATGTTCCCGAGGTGAATTGCGCTCAACGGAGTTTCGCGGGGAACGAGGATGAGCTTCCTCCGCTCTTTGAGAGTCACGTCCGCCGCCCGCTCGATTAGCGACCGCGACGCTCCGACCGCAATCGCCGACAGTGTCCCCATCGAGCACGGACAGACAATCATGCCCGCCGTTAGAGACGACCCCGATGCCGGTGGCGCGCCGCGATCATCGTTTTTATAAGTCTCGACCCACGAATCCCACGCATCCTTGCCTACCGCTTCGCGGAGCGCATCCATCGAGCCGATTCCCATCTCTGTGTCGAGCAAACGCATCCCATACTTTGAGACGATGAGAGACACCCGTCGATTCGATGCGGCAAGCTGCTGTAGCAATCGCACGGCGTACGGCGCGCCCGACGCGCCCGTAATTCCCACGACGATCGGTGGAGTGGCCGTCACCGCAGCCGCACCGCGAAGACCCCGAGAAAAACGGTGCTCGCCAGCAGCCGTTCGGTGAACACGAACCCCAGAAAAACGATGCTGATCACGCCGTTCATCGTGAAGAACGCCGCGTCCAGGCGCGAGAAATCGTCAGCCCTCACCAGCGAATGCTCGTACAGCAGGAGCAAGGCGGCCACGAGAACCCCGGCGAAGTACAGAGCTCCGGCCCCCGAGCCAAGCCCTGCGATCGCCAGCGCCGCGACAGTCGTGAGATGAAGGGCCCGCGCAATTCCAAGCGCGTTCGCTTCGCCAAGCGTCGACGGAACAGAATAGAGCCCGTTCTCACGATCGAACGAGATGTCCTGCAGCGCGTACAGAATGTCGAATCCCCCGACCCACGTCGCGACGGCGGCCGCCAGAGCGATCAGCATCCACCACGGACTGCTCCAGTGTCCCGCGATGGCCAGATAGCCCCCCACGGGAGCAATCGAGAGGCCGACGCCCAGCACGATGTGCGACCAGCCGGTAAACCGCTTGGTGTAGCTGTAGAAAAGCACCCACGCCAGAGCGACGGGAGCCAGCAACAGGCAGAGCCGATTCAACTGCCACGCGGCGACCAGAAACACTAGCGATGCGGTCACAACCGCCACGCTCGCCTCGCGCACGCTCATGGCCCCGGAGGGAATCTCGCGCGATTTCGTGCGCGGATTCCGCGCATCGATCTCCCGATCGACGATTCGGTTGAATCCCATCGCCGCGAAACGCGCGCTCGTGAAAGCAACGACAACCCAGATCACGCTCCCAATCGTTATCCGCGCGACATAGCTCGCCAGCACTACTCCCACCAACGCGAATGGCAGCGCAAAGATCGTGTGCGGAAGCCGGACCAGATTGGCGTGCCGTAGCAGCACACCTCGACCTTTGAAGGTCTGACCCTCTCGTGCCGCCACCGGCGTCGGACCGCCAGCACTAGCCGTCATTTTTGACCCACCTCTCTGCTCGCTCGTTGGGCCCGAGCGCCAGCTTCGACCACATCTCATCCACCCGCTGCTTCGTCGCCGCATCCATCTCGATCAGCTTGGGCCAGTTGCGGGTGAATCCCTCCTCCGGCCATTTCCGCGTGGCGTCGATTCCCATCTTCGACCCGTACGTGAATGCGCGACTCGAATGGTCGAGCACATCGATCGGACCCATAGAGAATCGGACGTCCCGCTCCGGATCGATGTGGTTGAGCGCGACCCACCACGCCTCCTTCTCGTTCCGCACGTCCACTTCCTTGTCCACCACCACGATCACCTTTGCCAGAGACATCAGTCCCTGCCCCCACATCGCGTTCATCACTTTGTACGCCTGTCCGGGATACTGCTTATCGATCGAGACGAAGACCAGATTGTGAAATATCCCCTCGGCGGGCATGTGATAATCGACGATCTCGGGAATGGTGAGCCTGAGGAGCGGCAGAAAAATCCGCTCGGTCGCGTGGCCAAGGTAGTAATCCTCCATTGGCGGCCGCCCAACGATCGTGGTGGCATAAACCGGCGATCGCCGCATCGTCAGGGCTGTGACGTGCACCTGCGGGTACAGGTCGGCCTCGGAGTAAAAGCCAGTGTGGTCCCCGAACGGACCCTCGACCACGAGCGGCTCTGCTGGATCGATGTAGCCTTCGATCACGAACTCGGCTTCCGACGGCACTTCGAGATCAACTGTGACGCCCTTGGTAAGACTCACCGGCTCCTTGCGCAGAAAACCCGCGAACAGAAACTCGTCGATCGTTGGCGGCAACGGAGCGGACGCGGAGTAGACGGACGCCGGATCGGAGCCGATCGCGATCGCCACTTCCATGCGCTCACCCTTTTCCGCCATCTCGCGCCAATGAGCCGCGCCAACCTTGTGGCGCTGCCAGTGCATTGCGAGCGTGCGCGGACCGAGCACCTGAACACGGTACATGCCGACATTCCGGATCCCGCGACTCGGATCCTTCGAGATGACCATCGGCAGGGTGATGTAAGGTCCGCCATCGTCCGGCCAGCAGGTAATGATGGGGAGCCTGGATAGATCCACCTCGTCACCCTTGAGCACGACCTCCTGCGATGCGGGTTTTCCGCTTCGCACGCGAGGTGGGAACTTCCCCAGCTCCAGCAGCCTCGGCAGCATCGACAGCTTGCCGAGGAGGCCTTCCGGGACCTTGAGATCGAGCATCTCGGTGATTCGCTCCCCGACGTCGTCGAGGTCCTCGACACCGAGCGCGAGCGACATTCGCCGCATGGAGCCGAAGAGATTGATCACGACGGGGTACTGCGAGCGCTGTCCATTGTCGAGCACGACGTGCTCGAAGAAGAGCGCCTTGCCTCCGCCGGATTGTTTCATCACCCTGTCCGCGATCTCGCAGAGTTCCAGGTGCGCCTTTACCGGCTCGCGGATCCGTGCCAGCTCCCCCGCACGATCGATGGCGGACAAGAACTGTGAGATGTTATCGAGACTCATTTCTTCCTGGTATGGGTCGCTCCCCGATGTGGATGGCGGCCACTCCAAATGACAGGCTCGACCAGGTCACCCCCGAGAATCCCGCGCTTTTCATTTTGCTCGCCAGCTCTTCTTCCACGGGAAAATTCGCGACAGAGCGCGGGAGGTAGGTGTAGGCCGTGCGGTGACCGCTGACGAGCCTGCCGACGAGCGGCAGCACGTTGCGGAAATAGAACAAATACAGTGATCGCAGCACGCGAGCTCGGGGTGTCGAGAATTCGAGGATTACCAACCGTGCTCCAGGTGCGAGCACTCGCAGCGCCTCGTTCAGTGCCTGGTCGAGGCCGGCGACGTTCCGTATCCCGAAGGCTACGATCGCGCCAGCCAGGCTGCCGGAGCCGATTGGCAGCTCCACTGCGTCGGCCGCGACCGGCGCAACTCTCGATCTCATCACCTTCCCCGCACCCGCCCTCAGCATCGGCTCGGCGAAATCGGCCCCTATCACGAGTCCTTTGAACCCGGGCAGTCTCGAAACCTGGTCCGCGACGTCCAGAGTCCCCGCACACAGGTCCAGATAGGTTCCCGCGGGATTTTGCTCGACCCTGAGATTCGCGATGGCTTTGCGCCGCCATCTGCGGTCGATGTTCAGACTCAGGACGTGGTTTAGGAGATCGTACCGCGGGGCGATCTCCGAGAAGATCTTCTTGACGTACGCGCGCTTCTCGGCGCCACCGGCAGCGGCGGCACTGGCGGTCGCGCTGTCGATGTCGGTGGCCAGCATCCTTCCAAAGTTGACCGGCAACAGTGCGCGGGGCAAGCTATCTTACTCGCGCTTGCCTCTCATGACGCCGAAGTCCTACACCGACGTATCCGACCAGCAGGTGGTCGTCTTCGCCCAGGAAGGGCGGGAGGACGCCTACCGCGAACTGATCAAGCGCTATGAGCGACCCGTTTTCTCGCTCATATATCGCATGGTGCGCGACAACGAGACCGCGGAAGACCTGGCGCAGGAAACCTTCATCAAGGTCCTCAACAACATCGACCGCTACCGGCCCGAGTTCAAGTTTTCGAGCTGGCTGTTCAAGATCGCCAACAACATAACCATCGATCACCTGCGCCGGCGCCAGGTTGATACGATCAGCATCGAGGGCTCGCCGGACGCCATTACCGCGGAGCGGGCGCGGGCGACCTCCGTGACGGTCACGAGCGGGGGCGAATCTCCGCTGGAGGAGCTGGAATCGCGTGAGCTCGGTGAGCAGATCGAGAAGGCGATCGCCAGACTCCGTCCCGAGTACCGCGCCTGCATAATCCTTCGCCACGTCGAGGACTATTCCTACGACGAGATCGCCGAGATCGTGAAGCTCCCTCTAGGGACCGTGAAGACCTACATCCACCGGGCTCGTCAGGAGCTGAGAGAGTACCTGGGTGACCTGAAATGATCGCTGTTTTTGCAAGCAAAATTGCTTCAATAAACCTGAAACCATCCCCGAGCAGCCCCCGTAGGTCATACGTGAGGAATCCATGATCGAGCACGATTTCGACGAAGAGTTTGTCCCTATCGCGGCGGAGCTCCAGCGACTGCCGTATTTGTCGCCATCCCGTGATTTTGCCGATCGCGTGATTTCCCGAATAGATCGACTGCAGCCCGCTCCGGGCGTGGCTCCTGTGATAGCCTCCAGGCATCTGGAGCTGCACCCGGGCGGACAGCAGGCGGTCGTTCGGCGCCGCCGCGTCGGTCTGGCGCGCGGGACAACGAAGGCCGTGGCCACTGTCGCGCTCCTCGCCGCCGCGGCATTCATGTTCTTCGAGATCGACATGCTCACCGCCATCCTGAGCGCTGCCGCGAGCCAGTATGCTTTCGCTATCGCCGCCGCCGGTGCGCAGGTCGGTTCGCTGGTCCTCGGCGCCGACACAATCGCGTTCCTGCAGGCCGGTGCGCTCGGCGCAGTTCTCCTCTATCTGACACTCGCTGTCGGCCTGTTCGGCGGTTATGCCGCTATTCGGACCGCGGCCCACATCGCCAAACGCAAGGCTGCGTGATGAAGTCGATCCTGCTCGGAACTTTATTCCTCATCTTGGCTGTGTCCGCGCAGGATGCCTCCGCTCAACGCCACGACGGATTCCGGCTGCAGGGCTTCAGGAACTACGCGCAGATTACAACCGGTGACCTGGTTGTCCCCGCGGGGAGTACGACCTCGGGCTCGGTGATGGTGATTCGTGGAAATCTCGACGTCTATGGCAACGTGGATGGCGCCGCCACGGCGATCCTGGGCGATGTGATCGTGCACGAAGGCGGACGGGTGCGTGGCGGCGCTGTCGCGCTAATGGGCCACGTCCGAAATGAAGGCGGCTCGATCCTCGGCGTGATCAAGGACGTCGGCCCGACACACAACAGGTCCACTGTAAGCTTCGGCGGACGGCCCCGAACCACCGTCGGTTCGCTCCTATCCGCCATCGTCTGGCTGGTCGTGCTTCTCCTGCTGGGGACGTTCGTTCTCTTCTTCATGCGTGACTACTTCAAGCGTGCGGTTGAAATCGTAACGAATGAAACGGGACGCTCACTGTTTACGGGTGCTTTGGCGGGCCTGGCCACCATCCCTGCCGTGATCGCATTGTGCATCGCGATGGCCATCACGATAATCGGGATCTTCTTCATTCCTATCGGCGTCGCCGCGTTTCTCGTCGCTGTGGGTGGCGTTGCTATCCTTGGATTCCTGGCGGTCGCACACGTTGCCGGAATCGCGTTGTCCCACAAATCGGAAAGCGAGACACCGGCCGGCGAGGAGCTTCAGTACCTGTTCACCGGCATCATCGCGTTCAGTGCCCTTTGGATACTCGCGGCCGCGTTCACATGGTTCCCGATCGTCGGGTCCATACTGCGTGTGCTGGCGTTCTCCGTGACAATGGTCGCCGTTGCCACCGGATTCGGCGCGGTGATCCTGTCCTGGTGGCGCTCGAGGCCCAGGAAAAACGCAATAGCTGTCTAGGCCCTCACGGCCGCATCGCTCCCGGCGAGCAACCCGGTAAGCCGTCCAGCAAGATCTATTAGCGCTTTCGCCGCGGGCGTGGCCGGTTCGCTCACCACGATCGGATCGCCACGGTCGGCACCTGATAGTACAGCCGGAAAGAACGGAATCTCACCCAGCAGGGGGACATCGAGCTCCTCGGCGAGACGCCTGCCGCCGCCGGACCCGAATATCTGATGCTTCTCGTCGCAATGAGGACAGATGAAGTAGCTCATGTTTTCCACGACGCCCAGCACCGGCACCGCTACGCGCTCGAACATTTTGGCGCCTCGCAGAGCATCGCCGGCTGCGACCTCCTGCGGGGTTGTAACGATGATTGCCCCGTGAACCATTGTCGCCTGCACGAGGGAGAGTTGTGCGTCGCCCGTTCCAGGTGGCATGTCGACCAGAAAAAAGTCCAGCTCTCCCCACTGCACGTCGCGCAGAAACTGCGTGATGATCTTCATGATGATCGGCCCGCGCCAGATTGCTGGCTGATCGCGCTCGATCATGAAGCCCAGGCTCATGATCTTCACGCCGTGGGCCTGGAGGGGAATGATCTTCTCGTTCTCTACGGGAGGCGCGGCGTTGATTCCCATCATTCGCGGGATATTCGGGCCGTAGATGTCCGCATCCATCAGCCCTACCCTCGCCCCCTGCTGTGCGAGCGCGACGGCAAGGTTGGTAGCGACAGTCGATTTTCCCACCCCTCCCTTCCCGCTCGATATCGCGATGATGTTGCCAAGGTGTGGGTACGCGACGGGAGTTGGAGCGGGCACCGCGGCGCGCTTTGATTGCGGCTCCTGGCCCATCACGGGCAGCGCGCGAGATGCCGGCCTCCCTGACGAAGCAGCCGCGGTTGGGGGCTTCGGTGCGTGTTGTTGATTCTGGCGAGAAGTCGTGTTCGCCTGCGACGCATCCTTGACGTCAACGCGAACGTCGGTGACGCCCTCGACGAGCTGCAAGGCCTGACGCACTTCCCGGACGACGGTGGCGTTATCCTCGGGCGAAAGAAAAAGCGTCAGCCTCACGCGGCCATCGGTCGTGGTTGCGATGTCCCTCACCATCTCGGCCTCGAGCACGTTTGCACCTACGCGATTGTTCCGGACGTGCGAGAGCGCGTCGGTGATGCGGTCCTGCAGATTCGCGCTCATGAGGAGTTGTCGACGGTCAGAAGGACGGCCCGCAGCTCCGCAACACGAAGCTTGAGCTGAGTCTCGATTCCCTGAATGAATGTCACCGCGGATGCATCGCAGTCCGGGCAGGCGCCAGTGACGTGCAGAGTAGCGGTACCGGTGCCCGAGTCGAATCCCTCCAGCTCCAGCGCGCACTCCTCGATTCTGAGGATCGACAGGATGTCCTGGAGCTGGTGCCGGATCTGATGCTCGACATCGGCCTGGGGACGGGCGCGTTTACGGCGGAGAACGCTCATGAGCGCAAGTTAGGCGCGAGGGGGGGCAGTCGCTACAGGCACGGCTGCAAAAAGAACGAGACGAGCTTCTCACTCGAGACGGATTCGGTTTGCTGGCTTCTCGTCTCTTCCTCGCGTCGCGCACGGCCGCGGCTGCCGCGGAGCTAATTCTTGCTGCGAACATCATGCGCTGCTAAGCCAAATCGGGGGCCCCGATGGGGCGCTAGGCCAACTCAAAGGCCGGAAACCCGCCGCTAAATTCGAATCGTTGTGGCCGGCGGATAACCTCGCTCGGGTCAATTCCTCAGGTTGGGAGTTGCTGGTCCACGAAATGCGAGAAGGGTGAGAGGCGTTCAAATGAAAGAGGGCCGAAGTGTTGTCGATTCAAACTTGCTGTCAAATCGTGTTCTCCTCTCCGGAAGCAAAGAGTAATAGCACTTCCATTTGGGCATACCACGAACCCCGTTTTGATGAATGTGCTCGCCCATTGTTGCTCGCGCGAGGATTGCTCTCCCTACTGGCCTTCGGCCTCGTCGGTTGCAGCGGGACGACGGACCTACCAAGCTCCGCAAGTGCGAACCGGAATAGCTCCCTACCTATCGCGGGACTCCACGGAATCGACGCTCAATTTGCTCGAATTGCAGACACAATCCCAGGTTTTGGTGGATGGTATTTTGATTCGACCGGAATTCTCCAAGTTTATGTTCACGACTCATCTCAAGCAGGTGCGGCTGCCCTTGTAGCCCGAGACTTTTTCTCCAATCGCGGCGCTTATACGCGTCCGGGATATAGAGACCAGATCGCCATTAACGTAAGAATTGGAGTATACGATTTCCGTGAACTTGCTGCGTGGAGATCACAGATTGATCCGCTGATGGCATCCGTTCCAGGAATCGTATTTACTGACATTGACGAGGCCCACAATCGGATCTTGATCGGCGTAGTCGATCGAATGTCTGCAGACGCGGTGAATCAACGTATCGCAGAACTGGGTATTCCACCGCGTGCTATCTCCACTGAAATAACATCGCCAGCCACTCCAGTACTAACCCTCCAAGATACAAAGCGGCCTATACCCGCAGGATTCCAAATCAATTTTTACCAGCTTGGAGTTCCGAAGAACTGCACACTAGGTGTAAACGTCCTTCGAGTCCAGTATCACTTTCTTGTGGCATCTCATTGTACCCCTTCTATGGGTGCCGTGCAGGGGACTGTCTACAGTCAGCCTACCGCGCCAGGACACCGTGTAGGGGTTGAGGTGACAGATCCTCCTTTTTTCACCAACACTTCCGACGCGACTTGTCCGGCTGGGCGTCGTTGCCGGTACGCGGATGCTGCCCTTGTGAAATACGACGATAGCGTTTCTGTGCGTTTCGGGTACATAGCGCGACCTGTAGACTCAAACTACGTGAGCGGCCCCATCACGATTGACGACCAAAATCCTGAGTTTCGGATCGTTTCTCAAACGGCGTTTCCGTCGGTGGGGGAGGTTCTTCACAAGATTGGTCGAACCACGGGCTGGACGTTCGGTTCGGTGGATTTGACATGCGCTACAGTCAATTATGTCGGAGATCCGGGGGATCCAACTGATATCACGTGGCTCTGCCAAGATCGTAGCTATGGGGGTGTCGGCGCGGGGGATAGCGGCGCGCCCGTTTTCGGACACAGGGTGGGTGGGGACGTATCCTACATGGGCCTCGTATGGGGTGACGCTGGCGGGGCGCGAATGTGGCTCAGCTCTTCGTCAAATATCCGTGAGGACCTGGGAACGATCGTCATTTACTAACCAACTCTTCCCACTCTCACTCAACTGGCTACGAAAGCCTTCGCAATGGCTAGCCTTGCTGCGGTGACTGTTTCGACATTTGCCCGCTGTAACCCGACACCGCGTCACACCAAGGCCGTTTCGCGGGCTCGTGAATTACAAACAGGTCGCGCCGCGACGGTTTTTGGCGACTCACTCGAATTTTCGGTGAGCGCGCCAACTGAAACGAGGTTCGATAGCCTTGTTTCCGTTAGGCTGACCCTAACCAACGTCTCTTCGAGAAAAGTGTATTTACAGCATCAGGACGATAACGTCAGAATGCGTCCGTTGATTACTCGGCAAGATGGCAGCACTGCCTGGCCGGGCGCTTGGGGGATAATGGCCGTAACAAACACGCGCGCACTAATGCCCGGAGACAGTGTTGTTTACACCGGTATCTGGCGGCCAAAGGATACCGAGCGACCGCTCCAGGAAAGCGAAGCTGATTATTTGATATATGGGACCTTGTTCTGGGCATCTCCGAGCGAGGCGCGGACACCTACAATCCGATTACGGTTGAAAAGGAAATAGGTTCGGCGGAGAAATCCCTCATTATGCCACCCCTGCCTTGTCTTCCGCCCGTAGGAATTCCCGCGCTGCGGCGACGACCTTGTGCCTCACCGACTCGATATTGCCGTCGATCAGCGCCCCCGCTGCCCGCGCGTGACCTCCGCCTCCGAACTGTTTCGCGAATTTGTTCACGTCCACGTCACCCGTGCTGCGGAAGGAAACCTTGACCTTGTCGTGCCCGAGATCGCGGAAGAACAACGCCAGTCGCGTTCCCCCAATCGAGCGAGGATGCTCGGCGATTCCCTCGAGATCCTCCGACTTGAGCCCATACTCCTCGGCGGCGCCCGCCGCGACCGAAATCCAGGAAATGCCGTACTCGGGATCGACCTCCAGCGTCGCCAGCGCATCGCGCAACAGATGAAGCCGGCCAACCGGCATGGACGCATATAGACGCCCGTACATTTCTTCCGGCTCCACACCGGACGCAATGAGCTGACCCGCGATGCTGAGGCAGCGCGCAGTGGTATTGCTGAAGCGAAAGCCTCCTGTGTCGGTGAGGAGGGCGACGTAGAGTGCGCGCGCGATGTCGGGCGTGATTTTCAGATCGAGGCAGGTCGCAAAATCGTAGATCAGCTCTCCGGTCGCGCACGCTGTCGTATCAGCGACCATCAAAGTGCTCGGCGGCTCATCGCTCGGCAGATGGTGATCTATTACCAGCTTCGGGATCTTGAGCCCGCGCACGGCGTCGGCGAGCACGCCCAGCCGCTTTACGTCCGAAATGTCGAGAACGATCAGGACATCCGACTCCTTGAGAGCCTTCGCGCCCAGATCGCTCACGTCCCGAACATCGTCGCCGAGGAGAAACTTGTACATCTCCGGCCATGGCGTCGGATTCACTATGCGCGAGCGAATCCCCATCTGGCCGAGCAGACGGGAAAGCGCGGTCTCTGATCCGCACCCGTCGCCGTCGGCATTGATGTGGGTTGATATTGCGACAGAGCGCCCCGCGCGGAGCTCCTGCGCGAGACGCTCGATCGATTCCCGTCGCTGCTGGGGGACGCTTAGAAGATCAAGCACTGCCTTCCGCGCGGGCCAGCTTCGAATGTGACCTGCTATAGAAGAAGTAGATCACGAGGCCAAGGATCATCCAGTAGATCAGACGCTCCCATGTCGCCAGCGGGAGGCTCGTCATCATGTAGCCGCAAATCAGGATTCCGAGTATGGGAACCAGCGGCACCAGTGGAGTACGGAACGGGCGCGCGAGATTCGGCGACTTGTATCGCAGCACGATGATACCGGCACAGACGATCACGAAGGCCAACAGCGTCCCGATCGATACCAGCTCACCGAGAAGACCGATCGGGAACAATCCGGCGACGATAGCAGCCACTGTTCCGGTGAGAATCGTCGTCACATACGGCGTCTTGAAGCGTGGATGAACCTTTCCGAACACCGGCGGGAGCAGCCCGTCACGCGCCATCGAATAGAAGATTCGCGGCTGGCCCATCAGCATCACGAGCACCACCGACGCGAGGCCGGCGATTGCGCCGATGTTGATGAAGGATGCGAGCCATGCGAGCGCTGGTCCCGCCTTATCGATGGCCACGAACACCGGGTGCGGAACATCGAGGTCGGTGTAGTGAGCGAGGCCGGTCATGACGAGCGCCATGAGGATGTAAAGCACCGTGCATATCGCCAGAGAGCCAAGAATTCCAATCGGCATGTCTCGCTGCGGGTTCTTTGCCTCCTGTGCCGCGGTGGATACGGCGTCGAATCCTATATAGGCGAAGAACACGACAGCCGCACCACGCACGATTCCGCTCCACCCGTAATGACCGTAGGTGCCGGTATTCGGCGGAATGAACGGATGCCAGTTGGCCGTGTTCACGTACATGAACCCGAATCCGATCACGAGGAGCACGATCGCGACCTTGAGGATTACGATGAAGTTGTTGAAGGTCGCCGATTCCTTGATGCCAACGACGAGAAGCGTCGTCATCAGCGCGATCAGTATCATCGCCGGGAGGTTGATCACCGCGCCGGTATGGGAGAAGCCGGCGGGGTGAAGGAGAATTTTCGTCACCGGATCGAATTCTGCCACGTCGGCGTAGTAGAACGGCGCACTCGAAAACGACGTGGGCATTTTCAAGTGTATCTGCTCCATGAACGCCGAGAAGTATCCGGACCAGCCCACGGCGACGGTGGACGCGCCGAAGAGATACTCGAGGATCAGGTCCCAACCGATGATCCAGGCGACGAATTCACCGAGCGTCGCGTAGCCGTAGGTGTACGCGCTGCCGGCGATCGGAATCATGCTCGCGAACTCCGCGTAGCACAGCCCGGCGAAAAGGCATCCCAATCCGGATACAATGAAGGACAGCACGATTGCCGGACCGGCGTATCGCGCGGCGGCGGTTCCCGTCAGCACGAAAATTCCGGCGCCGATGATCGCACCGATGCCCAGCGTGGTGAGGTTCAGCGCGCCGAGCGCGCGCCGGAGAGTGTGCTCGGCGGATTCGCCCGCCGCCTCAGCCTGCAGAACAGCGATGCTCTTCTTCGTCCATAAGCCCATTAGAAAACTCCGAAAGCGTGGGTAGTCTGACGACGGAACACTGAAAAAGTCGACACTGCCGAGCCGCCAGAAGTTGTGATGACGCTCGAAGCAATGTCAAGCAATCCGCTACACCGAGTAGTTGGGCGCCTCGCGCGTGATTGTAACGTCGTGTGGATGCGATTCGCGAAGACCCGCCGACGTGATGCGGACGAACTCTGCTTCGGTACGAAGGTGCTCGATGTCGGCGCAGCCGACGTAACCCATTCCGCTGCGCAGCCCTCCCACCATCTGAAACAACACGTCGCTGACGGGCCCCTTGAAAGGGACTCTTCCCTCGATGCCCTCGGGCACGAGCTTCTTCGCGGACATCTCTCCTTCCTGGAAATATCTGTCGGCGCTCCCGTCCTGCATCGCAGAGAGGCTTCCCATCCCGCGAATCATCTTGAACCGCCGTCCCTCGAGCAGCAGTGATTCGCCCGGACTTTCCTCGGTTCCGGCGAGCATGGATCCCATCATCACGCTGGAAGCACCAGCGGCGAGTGCCTTGACGATGTCCCCCGAGTATTTGATTCCGCCGTCGGCTATAACGGGAATATCCCCCGCCCCCTCGACTGCGTCGAAGATAGCAGTGAGCTGCGGGACACCGACGCCGGTGACGATGCGCGTGGTGCAGATCGATCCCGGTCCCACGCCCACCTTCACCGCATCCACGCCACGCTCTACCAGTGCGCGCGCACCGGAGCGAGTCGCGACATTGCCGGCGACGAGCTGAACATCGGGGAACATTTCGCGCACAACAGACGTCGCCTCGAGCACTCCTTCCGAATGTCCATGCGCGGTGTCGACGATCAATACGTCGACCCCCGCATCCACCAGCGCGCGTGCCCGGTCACGGTAGTTCGCAGCGCCTATGGCCGCGGCGACTCGCAACCGGCCGTGCTGATCCTTGTTGGCGTCCGGAAAATCGCGGCGCTTGTGAATGTCCTTCACCGTGATGAGGCCGCGCAGCGTTCCCTTCTCGTCAACCACCGGCAGTTTTTCGATGCGGTGCTTTCCCAGAATCGCCTCGGCTTCTTCGAGGGTCGTTCCCAATGGCGCCGTGACGAGATTCTTGGAGGTCATCGCGTCCCGGAGCGGACGATCGAGATTTCGCTCGAACTGAAGATCTCGATTGGTAATGATTCCGACGAGCTGCCCGTCGCGATTCACGATGGGCACGCCCGAGATCTTGAACCGCCTCATAAGTGCGACGGCCTCGCGGAGCGTTCCGTCCGGAGAGAGCGTGATCGGGTTGAGGATCATCCCGCTCTCCGATCGCTTCACGCGGTCCACTTCGGCTGCCTGTCGGTCGATCGACATGTTCTTGTGGATTACGCCGATTCCTCCCGCGCGCGCCATCGCCATCGCCATTTCCGATTCGGTAACAGTGTCCATTGCCGCCGAGGCAAATGGGACATTGAGAGGAATTCCTCGAGTGAATAGCGAGGCGGTCTTCACGTCCTTGGGATGTACGAGCGAGTGCCTGGGCGTCAGCAGGACATCGTCGAAGGTCAGGACCATCTCCGTGCGAACCCTGGGCGGGCTCGTTTCGGGAGGAGTCGAACCCTTGATGCGCGAAAGCCCGCCGCCGGCTTTTGCCGGAGTGGCGGGCTTGCTCGATGGCCGAGTCGTGGTTGCCATAGCTAAATGTATGGCATTGTGCGGGTTGCGTCCAGAGGTCAAGCTGTACTTACCGGGCGCGCTCCGACCGATTCGGAGTCCGGCAAACGGCGACGGCCAACGCGTCGCCGTCTGCTCCGGATCAATTCCCGAAGACTGGCGCCGGTTGCGCTGGCTCCTCCTTCGGCAGACGGATCTTCGGGGTCTGGCCAAAGTTGTACTGGAAAGTCAGGTACGTCGCGCGGACACCAAACCTCCGGGACGTTGTCTGGGTGAGATTATCGTCACCCGCCCTGACGCTGAACTTCATTGTGTTGAACGGATCGGCAAATCGCACGGCGACACTCATGTTATCGCCATCGATCTTCTTGCGCACTGTCACGTTCGTCATCTGGAAGGATGAGAAGCGACCCTTCGGAATGTTCATCGGCGCGCGGTAGAAATACTGTCCCTGGAGCGACAGCGTGGGCGACAACTGGGTCGTCGCATTCAGTCGATAGGACCAGGTCACGCCGCTGGAAGAAAGCGCGGACTGCGACCCGCCATCGGTCACGATCTTGAACAGGTTGAACCCGGCAAAGCCGTTCAGCTTCGGTCCCAGTCGCAGTGAGCCGTTGAGATCGGTACCCCATGAGTTGCTGCTATTGAGATTCTTGAAACTGATCGACGTAACGCTGCGCCCATCGATTATGGCCGCGGTATTGATGTCGACGTTGATGGAGTTCGTGGTGTGGCGATAGAAGGGAGAGAGCTGGATTGATCCCAGAGATCCGTTGCGGCTCATTCCCAGTTCGTACGCATCGGTATACTCCGGATTCAACTTCGGATTCCCGATGAAGACGTTCTGCTGGTCGAAGAACACGGGGAATGGATTCAGCTCCTGTGTTCCAGGCGCGCGGGTCCGGCGCGAATAGCTCACCTTGAGCTGCGTCGCATCGTCCGGCTTGTACATGATCACGCCACTCGGGAACAGGCTGTGGTAGTTGTATGGATAAGTCGTGGACGCGTTCGCGAGCGAAAAGTTGCGGTTGACGAACTGAGCGCGCAGACCAGCCTGAAGGTCGAACTTGCCCACGCTTTGACTGAGAACGCCGTAACCGGCGTGAACGTGGTCGTCGAAATTGAACGTGTTGCTCAGGTTGCTGCGCAGCCAGCTTCCATCGCCGAGGGAGTCCTTGAGGACGAGGAAATCCCTGTCGAGCCAACGTGAAGTCTCCTTGAGCCCAGTTTCGAGCTTCGTCGTTGGGCGAAGCTGCTTCACGTAATCGACTTGCGCGGTGAGCTGCCTCGTGAGGGCGCCGGTGTTATCGCTCTCACCGAGAATGCGCGAGCCCGAGATCGCGCCAGCCTGTATTAGTGGCTGCTGCCAGAGTACCGTACTGTCCTCATCTCTGGTGCGATTGAATCGGACCTCGGATGAAAGCTCGTGCTTTCTGGCCTCGAAAGTTCTCTTTAGCGACATCGAGTTGTCGAATACGAGGCCGGTCGACCTGTCGTTGCGGTAGAAGTCGTACCGATCGACAAAAGCCTGCTGAGCGTCCAGGTCCGTGTATCCGGCCAGCGAGTTGTCGAATCCGTGACGCCGGTTTATGGAGAACTGGTTCGAGACCACATCACGATCCGTCAGCTTGTAGTCGAGGTTGGTCGAGAAGTTGTGACCTCCGTTGCTGTTGTTCCCGTCGAGGAGCTGATTCGTGTAGGAGAGAGGAGCCCCGCTCGGATCGTAACGCAGCCGATCATTGAGACCGGTGATGTCCCGGTTGTCGGCGTTGTAGCCGTACGTGCCAAGCAGCGTAAGAGCTCCACTCTGGTAACCCAGATTGGTCCCCGCGTTCATGCGATTGATGTTGGCACCGCCGACGTTGACGCCCCCGCTGATGCCCAAGTCGGTTTGAGCATTGAGAACGATGTTGATGATTCCGGCCATTCCTTCGGGATCGTACTTGGCCGAAGGATTCGGAACCACCTCGATGCGCTCCACGATGTTGGCGGGAATCTGCTTGAGGTATGCAGCGAGCTGCGGTCCAGTGATTGGTGTGGGTCGACCGTTGATCTGAATCGCCACGTTTTCGTTGCCGCGGAGACTGACTTTACCGTCGCCATCCACTTCCACGGAAGGCGTCGCCTGGAGCACCTCACTCGCGTTCGCCGCGGCGGGCGCCACGTCTTTCGCACGATACGAGTTACGGTCCGGCTCGATCACCATGGTCGGTGCCTGACCCGCGACCTGCACGCTCTGGAGTGTCACCGCGACCCGGGTGAGGGTAAGAGGTCCGACGTTCGCGCGCGGCGCCGCATCAGTTATCGAAAAGGTGTAGCTGCGCGGCTTGAAGCCGATGGACGTCGTGCGCAAGTAGTAGTCGCCCGACCGCAATCCCTGTATGTGGAAGGCTCCATCGGGGCCGGTGATCGCACCGGTAACGAGCGATGAATCCTTCCTGCTGCGAACCGCGATTGAGGCGCGAGCCACGGGCTCTTTGGTTGCCGTGTCGATCACGGTGCCCATCGCTTCCCCGATAGCCGTTGGGAGTGGGGCAAGGGGCTTGGCCTGGGCGGGGT
The DNA here is from genome assembly GCA_038227135.1 of Gemmatimonadales bacterium. Classification (GTDB taxonomy): domain Bacteria; phylum Gemmatimonadota; class Gemmatimonadetes; order Gemmatimonadales; family Gemmatimonadaceae; genus UBA4720. The sequence goes on along the minus strand of JBBRQC010000027.1, from coordinate 15,663 downwards.
TCTGGCCCTGGAGCGATGCTGCCGCGCCAAGAACGAGAGCGAATACAGCGAACAAGATGCGCTTCATGGAACCAGCTCTCTAGAAAGATTGTCCTGTAGAGACTGCGGGAGGCGTCAAAAAGTCCCGCGCTCCATTTTCTGGCACTACGAGTTTGACACCGCGATGTTTCAAAACGATTACGGCTTCGTTTGACCTTTCCGGCCGCTTTCGGGCAAACATCTCGGAGTCGCGATGGCCCGTGTTCCGCCTATCTGACTCGTCAGTGGTGTAAGATGTTTCCGGGTTGGGCTTTACCTCGCATAACCGGTGAGGTCTCAGGCCAGCAGGCTATCACGTTAATCACAATGGAAGCAACCAGGAACGGAGTCAACGCGCAGCCAGCATTCGCAGCTCCTCAGAAATCAATCCGAGGGCGCGATCTACTAGTGACTTGTTGGCGTTTTCGTGGATCCAGCTGCTCGCGCCGGATGGATGCGGAAGCGGAATTACGGTCGATCGGCCGCCCACGTGTTGCACGGTGTGCTTCGTTCCAATCAGCTCTGACAGCGGCAGGTTGGGAAGAAATCGCACGATGGCAAGGCGCCCAACGGGAATCAGCACCTTGGGTCGTATGATCCGGAGCTCGCTATCGAGCCAATCCGCGCAGCTCGACTGCTCCAAACGTGTCGGAACGCGGTCCCCTCGTCCGCTCGGATGAGCCCCCGGGTAACAGCGAGTCATCGCTGCGATATAGATGGCCTCACGCGCGGTAGCCTCGTCCAGTCCCGCCTGGTGAAGCCAGCGAAAAAGAGTACGCCCCGCTCTGCCGGAGAACGGCCGTCCCCCTTCTTGCTCTACCTTGCCGGGAGCCTGTCCCACAAGCATCACGCTCGGGTTCCGAGCTCGAGACAGGACCGGCCGAATTCCAGCCCCGAGACTGCACCGCTGACATGCGCCCAGACAGCTCAGATGCTTCGCGAGGGCAAGCGATTTCTTCGTGGTTCGCATCATGTTTGTACTACACCGCGGCTCGAGGATGGCGGCCGCAGACGAGTTGCACGGACGGCTATGCAGGCACTACCACGACCGCAGTCCCGTAACACAGTACTTCCGTAACTCCCTGCATCACCTCAGTGGCATCGTACTGGATTCCTACCACCGCGTTGGCGCCCAGCGCTTGAGCATGGGCCAGCATCAGATCGAACGCCTCTTCCCGGGTTTTCTCGCAAAGCTCCGTCAGAATGGTGATGTTCCCGCCTGCCAGCGTTTGAAGCGCAGCCCCCACCGTGCCGAATACGGAGCGGGAGCGAACGGTTATGCCTTTGACTACACCCAACGTCTTTGTGGAACGGTAGCCCTCGAGAGTAAAGGCAGTTGCAGTCATCGCGTGCGAAACCGGGCGCGTCGTCGCCATTGCTAGTCTCCCTTTGGTGTGGAACTGCGTGCTGCAGCTGGTGCAACCGGCAAGGTGACTCTAGACGTCGCGCCCAATCGTCCTCAGCCGACGCCGCACTCGCCGAGGCAAAAAGAACGCGGCCGCGACGAGCACCCGCTCGAGATCCAACGAGCGTAGCTGGTTCGGATCGCCCATCCAGTGCTGCAGTACCACCGCGCGGTCGGTATTGGCAATCAGCCTCTGGAGAGCTAGCACCAGCAGGAAGACGTCGTCGATCTCGCCGATGAAAGGAACAAAGTCAGGGACGAAGTCCATCGGCAGAAGCACGTATCCGATCGCGCCGGCGACGAGCAGCTTGTCGGTAGTCGACACGCGCACGTCGGTTAGCAATCCCCCGATGAGCCGCAGAAAATTCGGCAGCTCTTTCATCGTCGAGATGACAGTTCGCTTGGGGCTGGACCCCGGTCCGGCGACCGTTGGCGCTTCGGCCTCGCGAGCGCGGGTTGCCGAGCGAGCCGCGCCGGCAGATCGGGCGCGGCCTGCGCTTTTCTTTCGCGATGATGCTGCGCTCGCGCGCGCCGATTGAGCTCTCACTTGCGCTGATCTCCAGGTGGCTGTGTTGGGGGAGTCTGTGTCGACGGTGACGCAGGCGTCGCGGCCGGAGCGGCGGCACCCGTCTGGGGCGGCTGCGGCTTCGACGAAGCCACCGACGAAGCAACCCCTGCGATCTCCGTTGCAACTGACTTGCCAGCGTTAGCCACGTCTGTGAGGACTCCAACAGCCTTGTTCATCACGCTCATCGTTCCACCAATCATATTCGCCGACATTTTCCCGGCGCGTAGCGTGTCCTCGACCCCTTCCGCGAACCGCTTGAGCGGATTGGGCGCAGTCGATGGCTTCGGTGCGTACTTCGACTCCAGAAAGTCGATGTAGTCGAGAATCTGGTAGATCTTCTCTTCGGGAAGCGTATCCAGCTTGCGAATCAGTCTTTCGCGCAGAATGTCATTCATTTCAATCGTTCTCCCTTTCGCCTTTCAACCCCGTCCCCGCCACCGCGCCCGCCTGCCGCGCACGTCAATATGTACGTAATTGGTACTCGAATGACCACTGGTGTAGATGCCGAGACCGCCGATCAGATCGGGGTGCTTCAGCTCGACGATCTCCACCGCCAAACCTACCATACGGCTGTCGATGGCGGTGAGTTTTCCGTCACCGTTGGCGTCGATGGCGACGTCGGCCGCGTCCCCGTACTGGTGCTGACTGTCCCGCGCCGCGCGACGAATCTTCCGGTTGTGCTCGGGGGCGCGGAATCCTGAATGCACATCGAGCTCGATGTCGGCCACCGCTTTGTCGCCGTGCCAGCGGGCGATCTCCTGAATCACCAGCTCGAGTTTGTCCAGCAGCTTGGGATTCACTGCAGCGTAGCTGGGCCAGACCCCCACCTGGTCGTGGTTCAGAAAATCACCAACGTGCAGGTGCTTCGTGATCGGAAGGTTCACATCCGCGGGGGTTATCTCCAGAAAGCCCGTCGGCGGAGGCTGCCGGCCGGCAACCCGCTCGGCGATATATGTCCCAATGCGGTAGCCGCGCAGCATCGCGCCTTCCTTCTCCTCGAAAGGCACCAGCACAGCGAGGGTGAGACCTTCGATCTCGCGGTGAGGGCCGCTCTTCAGAAGAGCCAGTCTGTAAAACCCCGCCTTCGGCGGCGCGAAGACCTTGTCGCTGGTGAGAACCCTCGGCAAGGTCGAGAGGGTCGTGTCGCCGTTTCGGACCCACGCGTACTGCAGCTCTGTCGGATCGCCGTGGACGTCGAGTGGATACGAGATCTCCTGACCCGGCATTGCGAAGGCGAGCTTTACTTCACCGCTCGCCCCAAACGCACTGATTGACGGCTCCGCCATCGGAACGACCGAGTGCGTGAGGTACGTCCCGATTGGTTTTTTGCTGTCATCGGAAGCCTGTAGAAACTGGAACGCGCCAACGGCAGCGATGGCCGCAACGGTGATCCACACGATTCGCGTTGCGTGGCGTTTTCGAACCGGGAGCCCGTCGGGGAGCTCGAGTTCTTCGCCCGTCCGATGGCGCCGGTCGCTTACGCCCGCGGACTCCACGGGCCTGTCTTAATAGATGTAAACCGGCGTGCCGACCTGGACCAACGGATACAGCTTCTCGATGTCCTCATTGCGCATCCGGACACAGCCATGACTCACCGATTGCCCGATCGATTCGGGATGATCGGTGCCGTGGATTCCGTAGCCGTCGCCCAGCTCGAGGCGGCGAGTCCCCAGAACGCCCATGTATCTGCGGGCCGTGGTGCCAAACGGGGGAACCACGATGTTGCCATTGGCGACGATCTCTTTTCCTTCGACACCGCCGCCCAACGAGACGGTGCTCCCATTGCTGTAACGCTTGACGACTTCCCCGTTCTGAGTCGTGATCACGCCGTCTCCGGTGGAGATAGCCTGCCCAGGGGCGAGGTGGACGATGCCAAGTCCTTTCTTGTGCGCCTGCTCGACGTAGTGCCAGTCGGGTGGAACCCAGGCTGGATCCTCGTCCTTGGCCTTCACCGTAAGACGCCCGCGTGGGGTCTCGAAGCGCCATTGCCCTGCCGATCCTCCCACCAGCTCCTTGCCACTTCCCGTCGCGACGGGCGCTTCGTACAGGACTTCCTTCCCCTGCTTGTACCAAAGCCGATGATCGGCCATGCTGACGACTATGTACGGTTGATTGGCTGCCGCGGCCGGCGACTCGGTAAGCAACGAGTTGAGGCTGTCGCCCGTAATGCCGAGCTTCGCCTTGACCTCGTTCAGAACCCCGAGGTTGTCGTTGTAAACCATCCGATTCACATCGCGCTGGTATCGAAGCTCGGCGGTTTTCGTGAGCAGCATTACGCTCAGGATTGCCGCGGCCACGAAGCCGAGTATCAGCATCCAGACTGTCTTGCCGCCGTAAGAAAGAATTTTTACAGCCATCTCGTTACCCCTGAAAAGTCAGCGCAGCGCGGATAAAACGCGTCGTCAGTAGAAGTATACCTTCATGCCGGCACTAAGGTTCGGCATGATTGCCTTCAAATCATCGAGGTTCATTCGCAGCGAGCCGGCTGGAATCGCGGTGGTGTCGGTCGCCAGCGGAGAGGCTTTTGACGTGAAGATGGTTGCGCCGCCGTCGAGAGCGATCTTGTCGCCAGCGAGATCGGCGATCGTCCGCTCCCCGCGCGGCACCGCTGCAGGCGGCGCATCGGATGAGGCGGACGCCGCGCGCTCCGGGCCGAGCTGGACGGGCATCTCGCGGAGCAACGCTCCCTCGCGAGTGAGGTACATCCTGGAGCTGTCAATCGACACGTTCAGGTGCAGCTTTTTGTCGAACTTCGCTTGTCGCTTGACCAGCTCGATAGCGATTCGAAGCTTGTTCTGCTCCGCCTGAACGATCCCGTCGGTGCGCTCGCGCTCGGCCTGCGTCATGTGGGACCGCAGCTGCGCGACGTCGCGATTGTAGCTCACGCGCTTGAACAACAGCCACGCGTCGACGGCAACCATCGCCGCCAACCCGAGGCCGAGGACGAGCACAAATCCCGGATAAGCGCGCCTGAAATCGCGCCATCCGCCGCGTCGGCGATCGCCTTCTTCGGCCCGCGCGGAGCTGCGTCGCGTCTCTGGTCCGGGTTCTTTCGGTCTTAGAATCTCCATTGTGCGCCTTCGTGCCCCGCAAGTCAGGGTGGGTTTACATTACTGATATTATGGCCATCACACAGCGCGCGCGGCCAGTCGCGCTCATCGTCCTCGATGGGTGGGGCTACCGGCCCGACACCGACGGCAACGCAATCGCACTCGCCAACACGCCCACCTGGGATTCCATCTGGAAGCGAAGCTCGCGCACGCTCCTCGAAGCCTCTGGACTTCGCGTCGGCCTGCCGGAAGGGCAGATGGGCAACAGCGAAGTAGGACATCTCAATCTCGGTGCTGGACGGGTGGTGATGCAGGATCTTGTACGCATCTCTTCGGCCATCTCCGATGGGACTTTTTACACCAACCCCGCTCTACTGGGTGCATGCCGCCAGGCGAAGGAAAAAGGTGGGACGCTCCACCTCCTTGGATTGATCGGCACGGGCGGGGTCCACGCTATAGACGAGCATCTCTGCGCACTACTGGAGCTCGCCAAGCGCCAGCGGGTCGAGCACGTTGTGATCCACGCCTTCCTCGACGGCCGCGACACGATGCCCAGGTCGGCGCTCGGCTACATGCAGCAACTGCTCGAATACATAAAGAAGATCGGAAGCCCGGCGAAGATCGCCACAGTTTCTGGACGTTATTACGCGATGGACCGAGATCAGAGATGGGACCGCACGGGGCTGGCGTATCGGGCAATAGTCCTCGGTGAGGGCACGGCTGTCACGGATCCGCTCGACGCCATTCGACAAGCGTACAGCTCGGACAAGACCGACGAATTCATGCCGCCGGTAGTCGTAACGCAGAAGGCGAAGCCGGTGGCGCCGATGCGCGACGGCGATGCAATCATCTGCTTCAACTATCGCTCGGACAGAATGCGGCAGATCGTGCGGGCGCTTATCGATCCCGGCTTCGACGGTTTCGATGTGTCTCGCCGCCCGAAAGTCTCCGTTACGACACTCACCAACTACGACAAGACGTTCGATGTCCCGGTAGCCTTTCCGCCGACATCGATGGCGCGAATCCTGGCCGAGGTTCTGTCGTCACGGGGACTGTCGATGCTGAAGACAGCGGAAACCGAGAAGTACCCGCACGTGACTTACTTTTTCAACGGCGGCGTCGAGCAGCCGTACCCGTGCGAGAGCAGAGTCATGATTCCCAGTCCAAAGGTGGCGACTTACGATCTCAAGCCGGAGATGAGCGCCGAGGGTGTGACCGACGCTCTGTGCCACGGGATGTCATCGGGCGAGCAGGATTTCATTCTCTGCAATTACGCGAATGCCGACATGGTGGGACACAGCGGATCGATACCCGCGACCATCAAAGCCGTCGAGACTGTCGACCTGATGCTCGCGCGCGTCCTCAAGACGGCCGAGAGCGCCGGGACACGGCTCATCGTCACGGCAGATCACGGCAACGCCGAGATGATGATCGACCCCGGGACGGGCGGGCCTCACACGGCTCACACCACGAATCCGGTGCCGTTCGTCGTTATCGGTTGGAATCAGGAGCAGCGGCTTCGCTCCGGCGGCGCTCTCTGCGATGTCGCGCCAACTATATTATCAATGCTCGGAATCGAGCAGCCGCCAGAAATGAGCGGTGTCAATCTTGGAGTTGATTAGTGAAGCCTTTCATGGGCGCCCTGGCGCTTGCCTTTGTTGCGACCACCGCCCGCGCGCAGGTCGGACATCTTCCTGAAAACAGTCCCTATCGCGACCTCGAGGCGAGCCAGGAGATCTCCTTCTTCGGCGGCCGCTACTCGGCCGGCCAGGATGCACTGGGCGTCGGTCCGCGCGGCGGGCCGATGTATGGCTTGCGCTACGAGGTTCACGTCGGCGGGCCGGCTTTTCTCATGGCGCGCTTTGCGCACGTGAACAGCGAGCGCTTTCCGATCGATCCCACCAAGAGCGGAGCAGCGTCACAGCTCGGCAGACGGAACGTCTCGCTCAACCTTTTCGACGTGAATCTCGTCGTCAGCCTCACCGGTCAGAAGAGTTTTCATCACATCATTCCGGTGGTCAACGTAGGCGGCGGCATCGCGAACTGCAGCTGTACCGTCGCCCCCGATCCATACACCTTCGGCACCCCCTTTGCATTTTCCTTCGGCGGCGGATTGCGTTACGTGCCGGGTGGGCGATTCCAGTTGCGGGCTGATTGGGGAGACTACCTCTATCAATTGAAGTATCCGACCGCGTATTACTTGACGCCGACTAACGGAACTGCCGCTGCGGGCATCGGGCAGGCCCGGTCATTCTGGAAGAACAGTCGGGCTTTCACGCTTGGTGCATCGCTCCTGTTCTTTCGGTAACCTGAACCGCCCAACGGCGGACTCGGAGGAACGATGGAAAAGGACTACGAGGACATCGACGAGATCGACGAGCTGACCGACGGCGAACTGCGAGCGCTGGTTCGGGATCGTCTCGAGGAGCAGGTCGCGTTCGACCCGAACGATGTGGACGTCGCCGTGCGAGGCGGGGTCGTTCGACTGTCGGGGCGCGTTGGCACCGAGCAAGAACTCCGGATCATCGAGCACGTCGTGACTGACGTTATCGGAATCAAGGACGTGAGAAACGACCTGGTCGTCGATTCAAACCGGCGCGCCGAGAGTCCGGTTCCGATAGACGAGCATCTCGTCGACGAGGAGCTGCACGAGGGTATTCTGCTGGGAGACCGGCCGAGACAGGACGACCCGGAAGCGGAGCACCTCCACGAGGACATCCGTCCCGAGCTGTTTGGAACAACCGACGTTCAGGAGGCGATCGAGGGGGGGATTCCCTGGAATCCACCGGATGGGCCAACGCCGGAGGGCGGCCTCGGGCCGGACGCGCTTCCGAACGTAATGAATGACGACCACTAGCTTGGCGAGCGCTTCTCTCACCAGGCGGGTTTCGTTTTCCGCCGCGCATCGCTACAGCCGTCCGGACTGGAGCGATGAGAAAAACGTTGCGACGTTCGGGGCGTGCGCGTGGCCCAATTACCACGGTCACACCTACGTGTGTGACGTCACGGTTGGAGGCCCGATCGACGAGACCACCGGTTTCGTGGTCGACCTGGGCGTACTCGACGACATTTTGACGAAGCAGGTGAAGGACCGGTTCGACCACCGCAACATCAATCTCGACGTGCCGGAATTCGGGGACGGAAAGCTCGTCCCCACCGGCGAGAATCTCGCGCGCTTCATATTCGGGCACATTGATCGCGAGCTGCCGAAGCCGGCCAGACTCATGCGCGTGACTGTCGGGGAAGACGACACTCTGAGCGCGACCTACAGCAGGGAGTAACAGAAGAAGTGCCCGCCTCTTTCACACGCAGAAGCGCGCGTGCAGTACTCGTCGCGATCACGCCGTTTGCGCTTACGGCCTGTGTGACTGTGATGAGGACGGCGCGCCTCAGCACGCCGCGCTCGGAGCTGCGCCACGAGATCGACTCGCTGACGTCGCAGCCCGAGTTCAGAAACGCGCAGTGGGGCGTGCTGGTCGTGAACCCGCGCACGGGTGACACTCTCTACTCGAAGAATGCGGGCAAGCTGTTCATGCCCGCTTCCAACATGAAGGTCATCACGAGCGCGGCCGCATTGACCTTGCTCGGACCGGACTACCGGTTCCGCACGACCTTTCTCACCGACGGCGAGGTGCGCGACTCCCTCCTCGATGGAAATCTCCTCGTGATTGGGCGGGGAGATCCCACTGTAAGCGATCGGATGCGGGGCACCGCGACGACCGTGATGGACGCAGTGGCGGATTCACTCCGCGCGCATCGGATCAGGCAGATCTCGGGCTCGCTCGCGCGGGTCGGTAACGCTTTCCCCGATTCCATCTACGGCTACGGCTGGGAATGGGACGACCTCGGCGAATACTACGGCGCCGGAGTAGACGAGCTGATCTTCAATGAGGGAATGGCGCCGACGAGGCTTCGCCCGCCTCCGGACACCGCGCGTGACAGCCTGTACTCGGGACCGGCAAGAAGTCCGGCGAAGGCGTATCTGGACGCTTTGCACGACGCGCTCGTGCGGAAATCCATACGGATGGATGGCACAGTCAAGGACAGCATTCTTTCGACGCCCATCAAAATGGACACGCTGTTCGTGCTCGTTTCGCCACCGCTGCGTGAGATTCTCCCGGCGCTGATGAAACCGTCGCAGAATCAAATCGCCGAGATCCTGCTGCGCACGATCGGCCTGGAGCGAGGTGGCATGGGAACGGCGGACAGCGCACGCAAGATCGTCGGGCAACAGTTGTTAGCCTGGGGCGTGCAACCGGACGGCTTCGTCATACGCGATGGAAGCGGACTTTCGGATCAGGACCTCCTCACGCCGGAGACAATAGTGCGCGTGCTCGACAGGATCCAGCGGGACACCGCGTTCGCGACATACTACAACTCGATGCCGATTGCTGGCGTCGATGGGACAATCGATACCCGCATGAAAGGGACGCCTGCCGAGGGCAACGTCCATGCGAAGACAGGAACTCTCTTCAAAGCGCGCTCGTTGTCCGGCTACGTGACCACGGCCGACGGCGAGCGGCTCATCTTCAGCATTCTCGCCAACAACACCACCACTCCGGGCTCGGCGGTGACGCACGTCGCCGACGTTATCGCCGTCGCACTGGCGTCGTACCGGGAGCATTGACCACCCAATGCTGAGCGTCGCTGAGGCAAGCGAGCGGATACTCGCCGAGGTGAAGGCCCTCGCGCCGGAAACGGTGCCACTGCGGCAGGCTCTCGGCCGCGTACTGGCGGAGGACATCAGTGCCACGGTGACGATGCCGCCGTGGAGCAACTCCTCGATGGATGGCTACGCGGTGCGCTCTGCCGATATCACTCCGGTGATGAGCGGCGAGCCTGTCAAGCTGCGGGTGATCGCAACGATTGCCGCCGGAGAGTTTGCTCCTCGGCCGCTGAAGCGGGGTGAGGCGATGCGTATCATGACGGGTGCCCCGATTCCCGCCGGCGCCGATTCCGTGATCCGGAAGGAGGATACCGACGGCGGGAGCGAGAAGGTGGAGATCCGCGAAGCACGCGACGTCTGGAAGAACATTCGCAACGCCGGAGAGGATTTTCAGAGCGGAGATCTTCTGGGAAAACGCGGAGCTCCGGTGAAGCCCGCGCTCCTGGGTGTGCTCGCGTCGAGCGGGAAGGCGACGGTAACAGTCTTCGGACGTCCACGCGTCGCGATCATCAGCTCGGGCAACGAGCTGGTGGACATCGACGAGTTCGACGAGGTGATCGCAGCGCGGCGGATAGTTTCGACGAACAGCTACACTCTGGAAGCGCTGACGCGCGTATCGGGTGGAATTCCAGAGGATCTGGGAATCGCGAGCGACACCAGGGCGTCGCTCAAGAACAAACTGGAAAGCGCCGGCGGCTACGACCTCATTCTTACTTCCGCCGGCGTCTCGGTGGGTGACCTCGATCACACTCGCGATGTTTTTGCGCGGCTTGGAGGCAAGCAGAAGTTCTGGAAGGTGAAAATGAGACCGGGCGCGCCGCTTGCTTTCGGAACGCTCAACGAAGTGCCGTGGCTTGGCCTATCCGGAAATCCAGTCTCGGCCATGGTGAGCTTTGAGCTCTTCGTCAGACCGGCGTTGCGGAAAATGCAGGGCTACGCAGCGCTCTTCCGACGCCCGGTCGACGTCATTCTGGAGGAAGAGGTGAAGATCGCGGCCAATCTCACGCATTTTCTTCGTGCCTGCGTCAGCAGACGTGAAGACGGAACGCTGACGGCGCGGCTCACGGGGCAGCAGAGCTCCGGCGCTCTCACATCGATGGTCAAGGCGAACGCGCTACTGGTCGTGCCGGGGACGCACCCGAAGGTTGCCAAGGGCGCGCAGCTCCGTGCACTGATGCTCGATCACACTCTCGAAGAGACATCGGCGTTCTCGCTGTGATCGACAAGGGCGACCTCTCGAATATCGACCAATCTGCCCTGGCCGGGGACGCTCTCGTGACCGCCCTGAACCGTCGATTCAGAACGTCAGTCGAGGACGCGACGGTGGACGCGCACACCTTCAGCATTCTCAAGCCGGCGAACTCGGACGATCTGATTCGCGAGGACGACTTCGTCAAGGACGAAAGACTGCCCTACTGGGCAGATGTGTGGCCCTCCTCGCTGGTCCTCGCCGGGAAACTTCTCGAGCTGAAGGGACGCGGGAAGACGGCGCTGGAGCTCGGCTGCGGAGTGGGACTCAGCACGCTCGCGGCAACGAAGGCCGGCTATGACGTGTTGTCGACCGACTACTACGAAGACGCGCTGGATGTCACGCGCGCCAACGTGTTTCGGAATCTCGGAAAGCTGGCGCGGACGCGACTCGTGGACTGGAGGCACCTGCCCGACGACCTCGGGCACTTCGACCTGATCTTCGCTTCGGATGTGTTGTACGAGAAGGAGTACGCGAAGCTCTTACCTGTGATCCTCGATCGGGTTCTGGTGCCGAGCGGAATCGTCTTGATTGCGGATCCCGGCCGCGTCGCGGCGCCGATCTTCGTCGAGGCTTGCGGAGCCAATGGGTTGGTCATCCTCAACAAGGAGACTCGGCCCTTCGAGGCTGGAGAGATCAAGCAGAAGATCGATCTCTACGAGATCGGACGAGGCTAGAGTTTTTGAACCGACCTCGGGATCCGGAGCATTCGGCCGTTCTCAGGAGCATCCGTGTTCCCCTTGTCATTGATGCTTTGAGCAGGATTTACATGAGTCTATACTTGGGCCCGCTACCGCCCTCTCTTGGCGTCCACCGCGGACCGAGGACATCGGTCGCCTTGCAATCGATGCAATTCGCCGGACTCACCACGAGCCGATCCCCGTCCCGCTCGTAGACTCCCGCGGGACACATGTGCGTGTACAGCTCAGCGACGTCGGGCGTGATATCAGGACCGACGATGAGGTGGGACGGGATGTCGTCGCGCGTCGCGTTTCCTGATTTGAAGACCGCATCGAGCTTGCTGAAGGTGAGCTTGCCATCCGGGACGAACGGCTCGGGTTGGGCAACAGCTCGCGGGACGTCAGCGTCGTCGTGGGAGGCGATCTTGCCCCCGGGCAAAGCACCACCGGTGACGGTCATCAGGCTGGCTTTGAGACCGGCCATGTAGAAGTTGCTCTCCTGGAACGCGAGTCGCATGTTGCGCCGGCGGTAGAGATCCTTGGCGATGAAGCTGCCATCGATCATCGCGTCGTATTCCTTGAGGGACGCGGCGGACGTGTCCTTCCGCTTGAGTGCATCGAACGCCGCGCGTGCGGCGAACATCCCGGATTGCATGGCGTAGTGGATTCCTTTGAGAGATGCGACTTCGACGTAACCTGCGGAGTCGCCCACGATCATGAGGCCGTCGCCGTGCCGTCGCTTTGGCAGCGCGTAATACCCGCCCTCGGGGATCGTCTTCGCCCCCCACTCGACCATCTCTCCACTCTCGAGCAGCTCTCTGAAGAACGGATGGAGCTTCATCCGCTGCAGCATCTCGTGCACGTCGTCCGATGTGCGCTTGTAGTCCAGTCCGACGACAATTCCGAGCGCGATGAGGTTTCTGCTGAGCGGATACATGAAGCTGCCACCGAAATCATCCTTGGGCAGCGGCCAGCCCAGCGTGTGCACGATCGAATCGAGCGGCTTCAGCGTCTCCCAGATTTCCTTGACGCCGAGCGCGAAGATCTGCGGATTCTCGGAACCGATCTTCTGCCACTCGAGGTAGGCCTGCGACAACGTGCCCCGCGTTCCCTCCGACAGAACGGTGATCTGCGCCGTGATATCGGTCGGGGGAGCATAGCCGCTTCCGGGATCGCCCGTTCTGGCGAGGCCCGTCGGCGTAGTGCGCACGCCGGTCACTCGGTTCCCTTCCGTCAGCAGCGAGTCGGCAGGAAATCCCGTGAAAATGTTCACTCCCAGCGCTTCGGCCTTTTCTCCCAGCCAGCGGACGAGTTCGCAAAGCGACGCGATATGGTAGCCGTGATTCTGCATTGTCGGCGGCGTCGGAATCCGAATCGAACGGCTGCCGGTCAGAAAATACACACGCTCTCCGGCAACAGGACCACGGAAAGGGAAATCGCTGTCCTTCAGTTCCGGAAAGAGAGCGCGAATCGCGACGGGATTCACAACGGCTCCTGACAGCGAATGCTCGCCGAGGGCTCCCGCTTTCTCGAGCACGCCGATCTGAATTTCACCGAGCGCGCCGCCCGCCTCGTTGTCGGCTTTGATCAGCTTTGCGAGCTCGATCGCTCCGGCGAGACCCGCGGGGCCGCCGCCAACGAAGAGAACGTCCATTGGAACTGCTTCGGGATCGGGCGGTTCGGTCAGGATCAGCCTCTCCAACGGCAGCGATGCCTGATGGCGGGCTGGCAGAACGCTCAATGCGCGGTCGGGCATTAGTGGTGCTTCTTTGCTTCGCGCACCGCCTCGGTGAGCGCGGGAATCACCTCGAAAACGTCACCGACAATTCCATAGTCGGCGACTTTGAATATCGGCGCGTCCTTGTCTTTGTTGACCGCGACAATCGTCTTCGACGTCCGCATCCCGGCGAGGTGTTGCACGGCGCCGGAGATCCCGACGGCGATATACAGCTCAGGGCTCACCAGGCGACCCGTCTGCCCGATCTGATCGCTGTGGGGCCGCCAGCCATCGTCGGTCACCGCGCGCGTCGCTCCCACCGCGGCGTTTCCGAACGCGGAAGCCAGATCCTCGACGAGCTTGAAGTTTTCCGCGGACTTGAGTCCGCGCCCGCCCGCGATGACGACCGGCGCTTCCGCGAGATCGAGCTTGCCGCCCCCACCCTGCCGGGTCTCTGTCACTTTCACGCGGGTCGAGCTCGGGTCTATCGCCGGCTGCGCGCTCTCCAGTCGCCCCGCTTTAGCATTCTGTACGGGCGCGATTACGTTGGGGCGCATTCCGATAACAGCGGGCGAACCCGAAATTGCCAGCGTCGCGATCACCTTTCCGATGTTCATGGGGTGTCGAACGACTACGGTGTCCCATTCCAGCTCGAACGAAAGAACGTCCGTCACCACGCTCACACCCAGACGGGCAGCGACCCGCGGAGCGAGATCACGTCCCTGCGCCGACGTGCTGAAAATCGCCGCGCTGTAGCCGCCGGACTTGATGCGATCCGCCGCTGTAGCGGTGGCAACTTCCGGGTTGTAGTTCGTGAGCGCACCATGCTCGACCGCGATTACGACGTCGGCACCGTATTGTCCGAGCTGTGAAGCTTTTGCCGCGATGCCGGGAGGACCGAGCACCAGTGCGTGTACTTCTCCTCCGCCAGACTTGTCCGCGAATGCGCGCGCGGCGGTCACTGCCTCGAGACCAACCTTTCGCACATCCACACCTCGGGATTCAACGAACGCGAAGATATTCGGCATCAGAGAACCTTCGCTTCCGTCTGAAGGAGCTTTACCAGCTCCGGCACCGCTGCCGCTCCCTCGCCCACTATTCGGCCGGCCTTTCTCTCGGCCGGAAGCTCGAGCTTGCGCACCGTGATTTGCGGCGGCGGGAGCTGGGCAGGCTTGACTTCGAGCGGCTTCTTTTTCGCCGCCATGATTCCTTTCAGCGACGGATAGCGCGCCGTATTGAGTCCCTCATCCACCGTCAACACCGCGGGAAGCTGAAATTCGACGATTTCCTGCGCGCCCTCGAGCTCTCTTTTGACGGTTCCCTTTCCTGCGGAGATCTCGAGCGCCGAGATCGCCGTCACGCAGGGAAGCCCCAGGAATTCGGCGGTCATTGGGCCGACAACCCCATTCGATGAGTCGGGCGACATCTTCCCGAAGAGAATCAAGTCGTAACCGCCCGTTTTCAGCTCCTCGGCGAGTGCCTTCGCCACGGGAAACCCGTCGAAGGGCACCTTGTCGGCCTTGAGCTGGATACCGCGGTCCGCCCCCATGCTCAGAGCTTTCCGAATGGTTTCCTGTACCACGTCGGGGCCGAGGGAGATCACCGTAACCTCGCTTCCAGCATTCTTTTCCTTCAGCTGAAGCGCGGCTTCGACAGCCCACGCGTCGAAGTCGTTGATGTCGAATTTGAGGCCCGCTTCGTCGAGCGACATGTTGTCAGCGCCGATCTTGAAGCGGACATCCATATCGGGAACGCGCTTAATGCACACGGCAATCTTCACCGCGAAATCTCCATGTGAATGATTTCACATAAAGATACCCACACCGGGTGGCGCTTACGAAACAGGGCCCGGACTCGAGCACGGTCCGGACCCCTTCGCTCCGCTTCGACTGCAGTCGGTAGGGAGGATGCAACCGCGCCGTCAGAAGGCCGTCAGAGCTGCACAGTCACAGGATCCGCTCGGGCTGTTCGTCGCGTTATGGCGACGATCAGTGCGGCCACGACAAGGAGTGTGAGTGCGCCGGCTACCCGTTCCTGCCACACTGCCCCGTAAACGGCAAGTTGCAAGCTGCTCAGGCCCAGCACTGCCAGAGCGGCGACTACCCACGACCACGCTGCGAGTGAACCCCAGACGGCGACCGCGACTGACAGCGCAGCGACCCGGGCGATGGCTAGCGCGGCCGTCCAGGGACGCATCTCGCTCGCCGGTGACACCGCCCACACCGCGCCTCCTACCAACGCCGCCAATACCGCAGCCATGACGGCCCGCAGCCTCCAACGCCTGGAAAGTCCCGCTACGACGAGGAGCGT
>JBBRQC010000026.1:0-44674 GCA_038227135.1 Gemmatimonadales bacterium | reverse complement strand
CTTTCGCGTTCGTGGATCCTTTGTTCTCTACCGGAATTGCCTGGAGTCTCCGAGCGGTCGAGCGACTGGCGCTCGTATTCGAGTCAGCGGCGCAAGGTCGACGCATCCCTCGGCCTGAGGCGCTGACCCGCTACGCCACGGCGCTGAGCGATGAGGCTGATCAGATCGATCTCGTAGTCGCGGGCGCATACGAGGGGATGGCTCACTTCGATCTCTTCGCGGCGCACGCGATGCTTTACTTCGCGACTGTCTCATTCGCGGAAGTGAGTCAGAGACTCAAGCCGACGGATGGTGTCGCGTGGAGTGGATTCCTGGGGGTTGGCGATACAGTGCTGGAACCTTTGCCGAGGAACGCTCTCGACAGGCTGAGAGGGATCACAAGGGGATGTGGAGAAACTGGTTCGCACGGGGAGCGCCGCGCCTTTGCGGAATGGCTCGCTCGGGCAATCGCTCCGCGGAACATCGCGGGACTAGCCGACGCCGAGCGGCATAATCTTTATCCGGTGGATTTCGACGCGCTCATCGCCGGACACAGTCTCCTCGGAATGGATCGAGACCAGATCGTCGCGGCTTTGCCGGCCCTGCGCGGAATGGCGCCCGCACCAGCGTTATCGTCTCGCCCCGGAGTTCGCCCCGAAAGTCGACTGGCGCAGTGAGAAGCGCACAAGGCGACGGAGCTCCGTATAGCTTTTTTGGGGGAGCCCCCGCGGGGGTCAGCCGAGCGCGGCTTGCTTTTGCGACGCTCCGAGCTGCTCGGCGGTGATCTCCTCCAGCTGACGCTTTCGTGTCTCGGCCCCAAAGAAAGCGACGGCAAGCGCCGCCAGCCCCATGGGGATTGCTCCGATGAGCGCTGTGTCCGCTATGGAAGGCGGTGAGACGGCGATTGCCACCAGCGCAATTATCAGCACCCCACCTGCCTTGCTGAATCCCGCTGCCAGTCCGCTCCCGCGCGACCGCAGTCGTGTCGGGAATATTTCAGCGCTGTAAGCCGAGAGCACGGCAACGACCGAGCTGATGCCCCAGATCGGCATGATTAGTAACGCGTAGAGCAAGCCCTTGCTCGTAGCCACCGAGTTACCGGCGATTACAAACCCGAAGAGCGACAGGGCAGTCAGACCGGTGAGCAGAACCAGAGTCCGCTTGCTGCTCCAGAAGCCGTAGAGCCATGCAACCAGAAAGTTGAGGGGGAATCCGATAAGCGCGGAATTCCGGAGCAGGCGATTCGCCTCTGCCTCGCCGAACCCGAGCTTCTGCAGATTCGTCGGGATC
Source organism: Gemmatimonadales bacterium (assembly GCA_038227135.1). GTDB lineage: Bacteria > Gemmatimonadota > Gemmatimonadetes > Gemmatimonadales > Gemmatimonadaceae > UBA4720. Next base: position 43,405 of record JBBRQC010000026.1, on the reverse strand, counting down.
CAGAGCTGAAACCCGAACGAGACCAACCCAATGCCCATTCCCAGTAGAACAACCACCACTGTTGGACGCAGGAATGGCCCTCGAAACAGGTCTCCCATTGTCATCCCTATACGGGATTCGGCGTCCATCCGGGCTTCAGGCTCCCGCACTATCTCGGCGCCGTACCGTTTCATGATGGCCACGGCTTCGTCCGTCCGCCCCCGCGCCAGCAGGTAGCGCGGCGATTCGGGAATCCATCGGTTGAGGAGAATGAGAAGCACACCCGTCGGCAGGCCGAGCAGCCACAGAATTCGCCAGCTGAGCGTGGGAACCAGAGTGGCGGCGAGCCAGCTGGTGAGGATGTAGGCCCCCGCCACATCCCCTCCGATCAGCACCAACAGCCAACCCCGGTGCCTCGCCGGAATGGTCTCGGCCATGATCGTGAACATTATGGGTAGCATGCCGCCCACACCGAGCCCCATCACGAAGCACATCACCAGGTTCAACCAGAACAGCGGCATCGACCCGCAGATGCTGGTCGCGATGAACGTCATTGCGGCAATGAGGATGGAAGGTCGCCGACCGAGCCGATCGCCCATCCAACCCCAGAGAAATGATCCGAAGACCGTACCGGTGATTCCGGAGAGTGGCAGCAGAGCCGCGGGAATCGTTCCCGTTGGATGAAGCGGGGACCTGAGTCCGTACTCGTGGGTCATTCCGGGCAAGACGAATGACAGGGTCGCGGGCTTCATCACATCGATGGTTACGGCAGCGGCCATGACCAACATGAGCGCCACGTGCGCCGAGCTGATTGGCACCTCATCGAGGGCGCGCACGCGGATGTGCGCGTCGGACTCGAGTGCATGCGAGTGGTCGCGGGGAAGCACTCCCCAGACGGTTGCGGCCAACCCGGTCACGATCAAAACCATTCCCACGATCATGGGCAGGGCCACCGGCATGCCCACCAATCGGAAGCCCATATCCCGACCTTCGAAGTACATCGGCAGGTGGAGAATCACACCTGCGGTCACGGCTAATACGCCGATCCAGTAGATGCCTCGATGCTCGAAATCGGTACCTCGATCAGTCAGCGCCATTCAGAGGAAGTTATCCCGCTCGACATGTGGTCCGCAAAGCATGTTCGCAGCGTAAACGCCGGAAGGTTCAGCCTGAACGCTGGCGGGTCGACACAGCCAGCCGATGCACGTCGAGCCATTTGGCGACCGGACCGATGAGCGCGAGCGCAAGAAACGCCGGCGCGACGTTGAAAGCCGTCGGCAGGGGCCATCCCTTGTCGGACGCGAATCGGATAAGCGTCTCCATTATAGCGATCGCGAGAGCGACCGTGATCTGCCGCCGCTTCCCGCGCACTATGGTGCGCGGGTCGGTGATCATGAAAAAAACGAACAGCTGATACATCGGTCCGGTGATCGGTGCGATCTCCGATAGCACGGGCTGACCGAGCGTCAGGGCGCGCAGGCTATTGAGGAGCAGGAAGCTCACGACGTACGTCACGGTGATGTGAAGCACCCCGACCCGCGCGGCGATGATCAGTCCGAAGATCCAGATCACCAGATTTGTCGTCAGGTCGTTGCCGAACTGGTGACTCAGCACCGAGACCCGATCTGGCGCGAGCAACAGCAGGGCGACAACCGCGAAGTTTGTGGGATTCCAGAGATGGTTGTCCCGGTAGCGTAAGACGTACTTGGACGAGATCGCGAGAAAGCCGCCGATGGCGAACGGCCAGAGCGCAGCCCCCTGCGGCTTCACGAGAAGGGTCAGACTGATGCCGCTGATGTACGCGCTGAGCAGGTTGATCACCTTTCCCCGCTCGAACCAGGAGAGGAGCGCCTCGGTCATCACGCAGACTCCCAGCGCCACGAGAATTCGGTCGTAGCTCCCGAGCATGTGATAGCGGAGCTGCGCCGCGACCAGCACAAGCGTGATGAGAAACGCGATGAGGTACCGTGGATCGATCCTGCTTGCGCGCTCCCACCAGCGCAGAACGAGATTCCTGTTGGCGGACGTCGCTTGTATCGCGTCGCTCACGGGCTCAGCGCTCCGGTTCGATGATCGTGACGAAACGATCGATCGCGGGACGTTGCAGAACCTGTTGCGTTCCCGATGGCCAGTAGATCACGACGCGATCCACCCATTCATGGGATCCCAAGCCGAAGTGCAATCGCCGATCGTTCTGACTGGCGAATCCAGACCCGCCATCGATGACGCGCCGCTGCCTGAGAGCTCCCGCCTCGAGCAGGATCTCCGCTCCGATCGCGCTGCGATTGCTTCGCGTGCCGATCAGCGTGAACGCGATCCAGTGATTTGCGTTGTCGGGATAATCGCGGTAGAGCACCGCCGGCTGGTTCTGGTTCGCGACGATTACGTCCACCGCGCCACGACTCGAAAGATCCGCGAGCGCGACCGCGCGCCCGTCGTACAGGTCGGTCGCCCCGACCTTCTTTGCTACGTCGACCCACCCCGCGACTCCCCGATTGATGTAGACGCGAGACGGCTCGTATCCGGACAGGCTCGCGTTACCGAAGGAAGGCCAGGTGGCAGCGTCTTCGAACAGCCGCCCGTTGGCGCCAGCGATTTTCGACATCGCGTACCAGTAATCCCGGTTGCGATCCGCCGATATGAATCCGTTGGCGACGAACAGCTCGTTGGCCCCGTCGTTGTTGAGATCACCGAATTGCGCTCCCCACGCCCAGCCGGCGTCCGCGATTCCTCCCTCCGCGACGTTGCGAAATCGTCTGGACTCGTTCATCTCGTTCAAGCGGAGGTTGTTGTTCTGAAAGAGGTATCCGCGCTCGGAGATGTTGGTGACGAACGCATCCAGCCGGCCGCGATTGAATGCGTCACCAAGCGCGACGGCCATTCCGCTCTTGGACTCGCTCTCGAGACCCGCCGTCGTCAGAACGAAACCGCGTCCGCGCTGATTTAGATACAACTCCTCGGGACCGTAGTCGTTAGCAAGATAGATGTCCGGCCACCCGTCGCCATTGAAGTCAGCCGACGCGGCCGCGAGAGACCACCGGGTGCTCCCGACGCCCATCTTGTCTGTCACGTCTTCGAACTTGCCACCGCCCAGATTGTGGAAAAGAAGATTCTTCCCTCCATTGGTAGCGAACTCGAAGCTGTTGTGCATGATCTTCGTCGTGGCGAGGTGCCACAGGTCGATGTCGCTTCGGAAATACGCTGTGACGTAAAGGTCCAGCAGCCCGTCGCGATCGTAGTCGAGCCAGATTGCGCCATTGCTGTTCACCCAGCGGTGGAGGCCGGCCTTGGCTGTCACGTCCTCGAAATGGTGGCCGTCCACGTTTCTGAAGAGCGCCAGATAGCCGTAGCGGTATACCAGCACGTCCTCGCGTCCGTCGTTGTCGAAGTCGCCCCAGACCGCGCCCATCGAAACGCCCGCGCCGGGCTCGTTTAGATCCGCCAGCCCCGCGCTCGCGGCGACTTCCTCGAACGTGCCGTCCCCCCGATTGTGATAAAGCGCGTTTGGCTCACCGAAGCGACTGTTCGTGAAATACAGGTCGGGCTTTCCGTCTCCGTCGAAATCCGCAACGGACACCGAAGCCCCCAGGGCGGCAACGTGTGGCTCGATGTTCGCGATCTTTGGATCGAAGGTGGGCCGGTGGTGCACGAAGTGGATACCGGCCGCCGAAGTCGCGTCACGCAGGACGAAACCCGGGTGCGCGGCGTCGCTGAGCGCCTGGTCCGGTCCACGATCCAGGCGCATCGCGAGGAGCAGAGCAGCCAGAAAGGGTATGGCTATGATGGCGCGGCGAACCGCGGGGCGGGGTCGGTACGGCACGGATCAGAGTATAGCCTCCGTACATTACGGCGGCGACACAGTCCTCTTGATCACTACGCGCGTGTTGTATTCCCGCACATAGCGCTGGTGCTCAGAGTCGGCGGGATATGCTTCGCCAGGTGCGTACGGGTATGACTGAACGGAATGGAAGGGAAGCGGGCCGACTGCGGTGCCGAAGGCGGTGTTCAGATCGGAGTCTTTGATCCATCCGTCGGTGTAGAGCAGGAAATCGCGCTTCCAGCCCGGCGGCAGCGACTTCGCCGAGCTTGCATCGAACTTGATGGTCGCCTCATCACCCGCGCCCATGATTACGTACATGTCGTCGGGGTTCCGGAGCAATGGCAGTACATCCCCAAGGCGAGTGAACGCCCCTTGGATTGGGTGCCACGGTGATTCCTTCGTCACCTCGTCGTACGCGAACCAGTACGGGCCGTAACGCCCTCCTTTGCGATACATCCGCGAAAAGCCGCGGTAATGGAGATCGGCAGAGACCGGCGCCAGCGTCGTGACCTTTGCTGGAGAATCTGAAAGATCCCGGGACACGAACGCCTGGTCCCAGTAGATCTGCATGTTGGTGCGAATGCGAACGTGGTGATCGGTGGTAAGAAACTTCCCAGCCAGGTCAACGGCGATAGTCTTGTTCTTTCCGGACGGAAACCCGATGTTCGCGATCGCGGTTCGCCACCGGCCGCTCGCGTCAAGCACCTCGAGCGAGGGTGACGAGACTCTGATCGTGGATTGCTGCCCCAGGGCCACGTTGATGCTGGCGTCGGTGGGATAGATCCAGCCGCGCAAAAAGAGGTAGCTGCCCGGACGCCCCGCGGCTTCTCCCAAATCCATGACGAGATCGTGAGGCTCCACGACTCCCTGGTACTTCGTCGGTGTGAAGTTCGAGACGTATACGTCGTCGTTTTCACGCAGTGCAGCCAGAACATCGTTCCCGTGTTCATCGGTTGCGGTGCGTGGCAACTCGCGTCGCCCAACCTGGAAAAGGCGAAGCTTTACCGCCGCCGGAGGCACGAACCGCTCGTCGACGAATACGTCAACCGAATCCGGGTGGTCGACCGCTACCAGCTTCACCTCGTCCGCGTACGCCGTTTCCCAGAGCTCCTCTGTCAGCTGTAGGACGTAGCGTCCGTCGAGGGGCTGGAGCGCTTCTCCGGGGATGCGTAAATATTCCTGCGAGGCACCGGCGGGTGCGAAAGCACTTCCCGCACCCATGAGGCCGAGCGGCATCCCGAGTGCGCTGCGCCACATTGCGTCAGTCACGAATCGAAAGCGCTTTCCATCCCAGGTATACGCGAGCGCGCACGACCCCTTCAGCATTTCCCGTTCGACCACATCCTGGTCGGACCCCGGGAAGTAAACGATCTGTGGTACGCCGTTAGGCCACTCGACGCGGAGCACGTCCGCCTTGAGATGCGGCCCGAGCCCGAAATGAGTCGTCCGGCCGGTGGCGACCCGCGTCTGGTATATCTCGGCCGTACGAAGCTCCAGTCTCGCGCCGATGCCGAATGCGTTGTTCTTCCCGCTTCCGTCGCGAAGGCCCTTGAGCTCCACGTTCACGGCGAGGTTGTTGTTTCCGAAATCATTGCGCAGGAGACGCGGTCCACCCGCGGCATCGATCAACACGAGATCTTCGTCGCCATCGTCGTCTACGTCGGTCACGGCAATCGCCGATGAGCCAGCGACCCGCACAGGATCAGGAATCAAAACAGACTTATCGACGAACTTGCCGGTTCCGTCGTTCCGGAAGAGAAAGACCTTCGATGTGCTCCCGACGACGAGGTCGAGCCATCCATCATTGTTGTAATCCACGAACGTCGCCGCCAAGCCCGAAGCGGACCGGAGCGCCTGCAGCGCCCCACTCGACTGTCGGTCGCGATTGAAGGTGCCATCGCCCTTGTTGAGCCAGAGCGCGGGCTCCCCACCATTCGCGCTTGCGACGAAGAGATCGAGCAACCCGTCGTTGTTGTAGTCCCCAACTGCTACAGCGATCGATCCACCGCCGCTTGCGAGCCCACTCGTTCCGGTAACGTCGCTAAAGCCCTGTGCCCCCCCGTTGTGAAAAAGGATGTCGCTGCCGTGCTCACTCGCGACGAAGATGTCGATGCGGCCGTCGCCATCGAAGTCGCCAAAGGCCGCGTCACGCGCGTCTCCCATGCCGGCGAGTCCGAGAGCCGCCGAGGCCTCCGTGAACGTGCCATCTAGATTGTTGCGATACACAGTGCGCGGACCATTCCCGACCAGGAAAAGATCCAGATCGCCATCGTGATCGAGGTCTACGAATAGCGCCTTGCGGGCTCCTCTCACGTCACCGACTCCAGCCTTCGGTGTCACCTCCAGGAACGTTCCGTCCCCACGATTGCGGAACAGGTGGCCGCGCCCCTCACCACCGATGACGAAGAGATCGAGCCAGCCATCGTTGTCGTAATCCGCGAACGTGGCGTACGCGGCCCCCTGCGGCAGGGAGATACCTGAACGCTCGGTCGCGTCCCGCAGGAATCCGCCTTGGACCCGGTACAACCGTACGACGGATCTGCGTTGTCGCGGCGACCAGGTGGATAAGAGCAGATCGTCGGTGCCGTCGCCGTCCACATCGCCGACCGCGAGGGCGGCCGGCCCGCCTTGCTGACCGGAGGCATCGGGCCCGGTCGGTGTGTCGGTGCTCGCGAAGCCAGCTTCGCTAGTAGCGTCTGCGAATTTCGTCATGTCGACCGTCGCGCGCGGTCGCACCGAACGGACCGAGATGAAGTTCTTCGGCGCGAACGTGAGAATGGGACGGCCCGCGATAGGCCCGTCTGTCCATTTGACATCGTCGAGCGATGCCTGATACGGCGCCGTCACCTGCATCAAGCCGAGAAAGCGGCCGAGCGTGGTCCGCGCCGGCGCCAGCCTTCCCGCGCGCAAGAGCTGAATCGTGCTGTCGAGATAAATCTTCGCTTCCTTCGGAGGCTCTGGAGGTATGCGCCGCACTTCCTCCAGTTGTCGAACGGCGCTGTCCATTTCTCCTCGGCGCGCGTACGCATCAAGGAGCTTCAGCCGCACCGCGAGATTCGCTGGCGCGACTGAGAGGACGTCCCCCAGCCGGGCTTCGTATCTCCGGGTCGATGCGCTATCCGCCTGCTGGGACTCGAGCTCGGCGAGCGCGTACAGGACGTGGGCATTGCCTGTCGTGTCGCGACGGAGCTTCTCCAGCGTGGCGAGCGCCTCCGACTGACGCCCGGTGAGCGAGTAGAGCCTGGCCAGCGCGAGACCAATTTCCGTACTAGCTGGATCCAGCTCTCGCGCCCGGCGCAGCTCCTTTTCCGCTTCTGCGTATCGGCCGGCTTGCAGGTAGGTGAGTCCGAGACTCGCGTAGCCCAGCGGATCGTCTGGCGCGAGTCTCGTCAGCTTCTTGAACTCTGCTTCAGCCTCCGGCAGTTGGTTGCGCTGGAGATAGCTGGTTCCGAGCACGCGTGTCGTGTACAGCTCTTCGACGGACGCCCGCTCGGATCGGCAAGCGGTGGTCACGGCCGTCAACGCGGCGACGAACCAGACGGCCCAGATTCGCCAGGCTCTTGGAGGAGTCAAATGCTGTGGGATGAGCAAAGATAGTCCGTCGACCACACGCTCGCGACACCATGGCCGACGTTAAATAACACCGACCTGGTCAACGTAGCGTCACGCCCGTGGGTGGAGCTGTTAACCCGGCGGTTCAGCGTCGAGCGATGCAGGGCTCGATTATGGATCGCCTGGCTGGTTGCAGCGCATCGAAGAACACGGACGCGGACGCCACCTTCTTTTCCGCCTCTTGCGAACTTGCAGGTACAGTCGGGAGGGCGGACGCCGCGGAGCAAACGCCGGTTAGTATGGATCGAAGCCGTTGCTCGCGAATACTCGCGGGCTTCGGAGGGGGACAGGGAGTCGCAGTCGCCATGGACTCTCCCATTTGGGGGCGCTCGAATATCGCGCGTCCAAGCGATTTCACGCCATAAGTCAGAGATCGCGGCCGCAAAGCCAGCCGGATGATCCGATGGATCGCATCTGCGGTCATTACCGATGTGGTGATGCCGGGAATGAATGGTCGGGAAGTCGTCGAGAAGCTCGATCGTAAACTCCGCCGCCTGAGCATAAGCTCGGCGCTGTCGGCGCCTTGCAGCTCTGCTATTCCTTTCGATTTGATCCATTGGCGCGAGACCTGCTTTTGAGGCAGGGGTTGTTCGAAGAACCCTCTACTTTGAGGTACCCATGCACAACGTACGCTTTAGACTGATGGCCGGACTGGCGGGGGCGACTTTGTGCCTCTTCGCCGCCAAGAGCTACGGTCAAAACACGAACGCGCCGGCGGGTTCAGCGGCTACGACCACCCAGCCGACGCCAGCCGACGCCGGCACGGTGGGAGCGCAGGCCGGCACGACAACAGGCAACGCGAGCACCCAGGCAACGCCTGAAGCGGGGACCACGACGACCGGGACGGTTACCGGCACAACGGCGAACGATGCAGTAACGACGACGACCACCACGACCCGATCGTTCCCGGGCGGAACACTCGGCATGCTCGCGGTGGCCGTGCTGGTACTTCTCGTGCTGTTCGCGCTCTTTCGCGGACGCGACCGCACGGTTGTGCGCGAGACTTACGCGTCCTCCAGCACAACCGCCCCGGCGACTCGGACCGTCACAACCGGAACGGCTTCGGACGATCGGATGAACTTGAATTCGCGTGCGGCGTCCGGAACGGGGAGCCAGACTGGAATGAATGATCCGAACGCACGGCCCTGACGGAAAGAGATTTGCTCAAAGAAGGGCGCGGAGAAATCCGCGCCCTTCTTTATTCGAAACAGCTCGCTTTACCAACCAGGGAAATCATGCCACCATCGGCCGTACGCACCGTGGGTGTCTTCGTCGGCAGTCTTCGGAAGGAATCCTTGACGAGAAAGACCGCCAATGCGATAGCGTCGCTCGCACCCAAGTCACTCAAATTCGAGATAATCGAGACAGGGCAGGTCTCTCATTACAACCCGGATCTCGAAGACGCTCCACCCGCAGACTGGGTAGCCTTCCGGCAGAAGGTGAGCGCGGTTGACGCGGTGCTCTTTGCCACGCCGGAATACAACCGGTCGGTTCCGGGGGTCCTAAAGAACGCAATCGACGTCGCATCGCGACCGTATGGCAAGAGCGGGTGGGAGAGGAAGCCGGGGGCCGTCGTCAGCGTGTCACCCGGGGCCATCGCGGGGTTTGGAGCAAATCACCACCTGCGGCAGATGCTCGTGTTTCTCAACGTCCCGGCGATGCAGCAGCCCGAGGCTTACATCGGCGGTGCGGACAAGCTTTTCGATCCGAGCGGGAACCTGACCAGCGAATCGACCCGCGAATTCCTGAAGAGGTTCGCCGAGGCGTTTGCAGCGTGGATCGAGCTGAACCTCGCGGCGAGACACTAGGAGCTCATGCGCATGGACCGTAATCGACGGATCGGCGTATCACTGGTGTACCAACGCCGATCCCACCAGGAGCGATAGTGTCATACCATGGAAGAAGTGTCGCGGGCCACCACGCAGGCAGATTTATTGTCATGACCGGATCAGTTCTCTCCCTCCTTTGCGTCGCTGGTGCCCCGGCCTCTGCCCAAGGCAGACAACCGACGGCGATGCCCGTTCGGGCACCGCACCGTGCTTTCGTCAAGCCGTCCGATGCCGAGCTCAGAAGGAAATTGACGCGGCTGGAGTACTCGGTAACTCAGAATGCGGCGACGGAGACTCCGTTCCACAACGAGTACTGGGACAACCACGAGCCCGGGATCTACGTCGACGTAGTTTCGGGCGAGCCTCTCTTCAGCTCGCTGGACAAATACGAATCGGGCACTGGCTGGCCGAGCTTCACCCGACCCCTCAATGCCGCGAGCATCAGAACGAAAACGGACCATCTCCTCGGGTTCGGTCGCACCGAGGTTCGATCCGCGGTGGCCGACTCGCATCTCGGTCATGTCTTCGAAGACGGTCCGCGACCCACCGGTCTGCGGTATTGCATGAACTCGGCGGCCATGCGGTTCATTCCAGTCTCTCGGCTCGAGGCGGAAGGTTACGGGCCGTACCTGGCGCTGTTCAAATCGAAGGGCCCGGCAAAGGCGAATAAGTAGCACATTGGGCTTGTGGTACGGAGAAGAAGCCGAGACATTCTTTCGAAGCGTACAAGCCACTTTTTCCCCTGCAGGATGCTACTAGCCCGAAAAGGCTTCACACTTGTCGAGCTGATAGTAGTTCTGGTGGTTATCGGGATCATCGCCGCGATTGCGATCGCCAAATTCGTCGGCGTGAAAGAGGCCGCGTTCATCTCCAGCATGAAATCGGATCTCAGAAACTTTGCTCTATATGAGCAATTCTATGCGACCGACAATGGCGGAAGCTATTTCTCAGGCGATGGAATCGCGCAGGGATTCAGGCCGACGCCTGACGTGACGGTCACCGCGATCAATGATCCCGGCCCCCCACCGAATTGGCGAGCCACCGCCGTGCACGCCAAGACTCCGAAGATATGCACCATTGGAGTCGCCGATCCCACAACGTGGACTATCGTATGCCCTTGAATCGGTGTCGCTGATCCGACTGGACTGAGCAGCCCGGGTGGCGCAGATTAGCGCTTCGCTTTTCCGCCTCTCGAGAGACTCGCGTCAATGGAATGTTGGCTCATCACGTCCCGCGCAGAGGTCATGCGGCTGGAATTCGGGGACGAACCGCCTCGAGAGATCTGCCTGCCCGACAGGCCACTTTCGGATATCCAGGACGAAGCCACCCAACGGTCCATCCAGGAAGCGCCCTACATCATTTATCGGCGCTATCATCTCGCTCACGAGAGCTGGCGACTGGGGATCGTTTACTCAATCGCTCCCCCGACAGTGGGGGATATACAGATTCTGTCGGCGTACAGGGCCGGACACGAGGCGCGACCGCACCTGGTTTGAGCGCGGTCGCGGCGGAGAACTAGTGACGCATTTTCTCTACGGCGTCGTCAAGAAGCTTCTGCAGCCGCCGGTATTCCTCGTCGATTCGCTTTGCCGCGGCGGGTAACTCTGCCTTCCCCTTTTCAGCGAGGTCGGCGAGCCGCTTCCCGGCGTTCGTCAGCTCTTCGCGCAGCTTGTCCAACGTTTGCTTGAGATCGTCCATGGTAATCTCCTCCTCGGTAGGGTAGCTACTTCTTGCCCGGCTTTACCAGCAGCTTCTGGCCGATCTTCACCCGATCTCCCTCGAGCTGATTCCACTGCTGTAGCTGCGCCGGCGTTGCGTCGAACTTCCTGCCAATGCTGAAGAGAGCGTCGCCGCGCCGCACCGTATAGTAGAGAGGCTGGTTGATCAGCGCCGCCACAGCCTGCCTCAGACGCCTCTCCTTCGCCGCGGCGGTACGCTGCGCCTCGTGAGTCGTGTTGACGTAATTCACCAGCGAGTCGAGGGCGGCTGCTTCGCTGCCCAACGCGGCGAACTTGCCGGGCGGGAGTCCGGGGTGCGTCACCGTCACCCCATGTGCGGTCAGGAAGTACAACCTGCCGCCCTTCATATTGAGCAGCGTGTCGTTGGGGAATTCCTGGGATAGGATCGTGGCCGGTGCGTCGGCGCTCTCGAATTTGTCACCCGGTGCCACGCCGATGAAAATCAACCGGTCGCTGGTGGCGTAGAGAATTCCATTGGCCCCGCGATAATAATCGGTGGGTCGACGCATGAAGACTCTCGCCTTCCGCTCGATTTTCTCTCCGTAGTGGAGCATGCCGCCCTGAAGCTCTCTGTCCGCCGCGGCCCACGCTTTCGGAGCGTCGACGTGTCGCATGAAAAAGAAGTATCCGAACAGCAGCAAACCAACGAGGACCACTCCAAGGCCGAGGAGCGCCTTTTTCAGGAAGCGGAAGGTGCGGTAAAGTCCCTCAGACTCTTTCATTGTGGATCAGTGTAGTGGGAGGCCGGCACGGGCGGGAGGGCAATCTCCATACCGGGTCTGGCATATGAGGTGCAACCGAAAGCGGCATGGCCGACCTCGAGAACGACAATCGCCAGTCAGGGGCCGGAAATCCCTTTACGAACGTTGCGGTGCGGAGGCCGATCAGGCCACCGGCGGCGCGGTGGCGGCAAGTTCTCAAGGGAGTCCTCCACGGAATCGGTGCCGCGATTCTTCTCGCAGCGGGCACGATCTGGACGCTGCGGCAGCAGCATCCCCAGTTCGTCAAGCCCGGCCAGCTTCTCCACCTTCCGCCGGCTCTGGTGACGGCTGCGGCTCCCGGGACGGAGCCCTACACCGCGCCAACCGATGCCAAAGCGCTCGTCGAAATTCAGAAGGTGGCATTTTCGCTGAGGAAGTACACGAACGACACCGTCCTGGCCCGCCGCATCGCATCTGCCATCGTGGTCGAGGGTGGTAAAAAGAACATTGATCCGGCCCTCCTCGTTGGCGTCGTTCTCACGGAGGATGCGAAGCTCGATCCCAACGCCAGGAGCTTCGTGGGAGCGAGGGGTTTGATGCAGGTCATGCCTTTTCACGCCGGAAAGTGGAAGGGCTGCTCCTCGGCGGACCTGTTCGCAATAGACTCCAATATTTGCCACGGCGTGAGCATCCTGGCGGATCTGATCAAGCGATCGCCGAGCGTATCGTCAGCACTGCAGCGATACAATGGATGCGTCCGCGGCACTAACACGCCCAACTGTCACACCTATTCTGGCAAGGTGCTGAAGTTCGCGGAGCAGGCGGCGAGTCAGATGCTGGGTTTTTCGACGTCTGAGTAGGTTCGCGCGAGTCGGAAGTAAACATCTGACCGCATAGTACCGCTGGCTCCTTTTTTCGCAAGTGCTTGTATACCAAGCGGTTACACGCGCCCATCACACAGATGACATTTCGGCCAAGGGGAGGCGACCCCCAGCTCATAACTTTTTCTTGACGGAATGCGTCAATAGAGGTACCGTTATACGTATCTCAGCAGTGGCATTACCACAATAGATTCGAATGGCTGAATGGATTGGACGGGAGCTCGAGCGAATCAGAAAGCTTAGAGGTCTCCGTCGTGAAGACGTTGCGGCACGTCTCTCGAGACCAGTGTCGCCGTCGACAATTCGCAATATCGAGCATGACGAGGACTACAATGTCTCGCTCGATCTTTTGCGGCAGATAGCGGCGGTGCTTGGCGTCAAGATCCTGGTCTCTCTCGAGGCCGAGGATCTGAAACGCTGGCACACGCCTCCGGGACAGAGGCCGGCGATCAGCCTGGACGATGTGCCGGTTGTGGGACAGGAGAGGTTGATCGACAACGAGTACTTCATTCGGTACATCCGGGCCCGTTATCCGGATTGTCCGCTGACGAACTCGCAGATCGGCCGACGAATGTGGGACTTCGCCAAACCCAGAGGAGCGGAGCTGGTGAAGGGTAGGATGCAGGTGAAGAAGCTGCCGACGACGGATAGCATCGCGACATACAGGCTTCCGACGACAGCAGCTCAGTACCGTGTTCGTGAGCTGGATATGGAAGTATTGCACGGTTTTGCGGATCGGTTGGGCCGGGCGTACCGCGATGAGAAGGGCAGGGTTCTCGTCCCCCTCATTTGAGCGCGTTCGGGCTGTACTAATTCCAGGAGAACCTGTGAAGAAGTCACTTAAGCCTTTAAATGCACCACCGCCGAAGTTGTCTTCTCCAATGAAGACAGCCATGCGGACAGCTGCCCACGGAATTGCGTTGGGTGCGCTGCTCGTCAGCGGTGCCGTGTGGACGATATCGCAGCAGCACCCGCTGTACGCCGCCAACCCCGGCCGCCTTCTGAGGCTGCCGGTGGCGGTCGTCGACGCTTCACAGCCCACCGAGCAGGCCTTTCGCATCGGTGAGGTTCTGAATCAGTACACCCATGACCGCGGTCTTGCCTTCCGCATTGCCGACGCGCTTGTCGAGCAGGGGCAGAAGGAGAAGATCGATCCCGCGCTTCTCGTCGGTGTATTGCTCACGGAGGACGCAGACCTGAATCCGCGTGCCCGGAGCTCCGTAGGTGCGCGCGGCCTGATGCAGGTCATGCCCCTCCACAGCGGAAAGTGGGGCTGCGGCTCAAAGGACCTGTTCGACGTCGAGAGCAACATCTGTCATGGCGTGCAGATCCTCAAGCAAGCACTTGACGGCTCGCCGAATACGCGTGTCGCGCTGCTTCGCTACAACGGCTGCGTGCGAGGGCGCAATACGCCAAACTGCCACAGCTACGATGACAAGGTTCTCGCTCACGCTGGCCGCGCTGCGGCCGAGATGCGCCTGGTAAAAACGCAAAAGACCGAGTAAGGTTGTCTGGAAAAAGAGCCAGTGCTTGAACGCACCGGCTCTTTTTTTTTATGCCGAAAAACCCGTACACCATACTCGCCCTTTCCCTCCTCGGGATCTCGATTGCCGGACCGCTCGTTCGCCTCTCGGGCGCGGATCCGGTCGTGATCGCCGTATGGCGACTTGGTTTCTCGCTGGTGATCGTCCTGGGTTTCCTCGTCACAACACGAGAATGGCGTGATTGGAAGACGATCACATGGAGGGAGACCGCGCTCGCCGTCGCGGGAGGTGTAGCTCTCGCCCTCCATTTCTGGGCGTGGAACGCTTCCATTCATCTAACGACGATTGCCGCCTCGGTGACGCTGGTCAGCCTTCAACCTGCCGTGGTTGCCGCGATTTCAGCAGTCGCACTAAGGGAGGCGCCCTCCCGGCGCCAGCTTCTCGGCATCGCCATCGCCATAGCAGGCGCGGTGATGATCGCCGCGCCCGATCTTCGCGCAGACGTAGGGCTCGGTGGGAATCGCCCGCTGCTCGGAAATATTCTGGCGATTTCCGCCGCATTTACGGCCGCGGTCTACTACACGATCGGTCGCCGGCTGCGCGCTTCCCTCGGGATCTGGGCGTATGTAACAATCGTATACTCAGCCGCGTTCGTGACCCTCGGTGCGATTGCTGTCGTCCGAGGCGTTCCACTCGGCCCCCAGCCGGCGCGGGAGATGGCGATCTTTGCGGGACTTGCAATCGGTCCGATGTTGATCGGACACACGGGGATGAACTGGGCGCTCAAGTTTCTACCTGCCTACGTCGTCAACCTCACCGTGCTTGGCGAGCCGGTCGGTGCCACACTCCTCGGCGCGTTCATACCCGCGATTGCGCAGATTCCGACTGTTGCTACGCTCGTCGGGGGCGCGATTGTCCTCACTGGTGTGGTGATCGCGGCGGACACACGGGGGCTCAGCGGTACAAACGCCTGATCATTAAGTTTCAGCGCGATCCGGTCTCTCGGAGCGCGCTGACGGCTGTGCCCATTCCCCTCTGCTATTCAATGCGAAGACTGATCTTCCTGTCCTTCCTGCTGATCGCCCCGGCGCTGCTCACGGCACAGAGCAGGATTACATCTCCGCGCGCGCAGTTCGGTCACGGCATCGGCGACGATTACTTTCTCGCCGACTACACTCAGATGATCGACTACTGGCGCAAGCTCGATCGCGAATCCGAGCGTATGAAGATGGTCCGCATCGGCACGACGGCCGAGGGGCGACCGATGTGGATGGCGATCATCACGTCGGCGGAGAATCACAAGAAGCTCCCTCGGTACCAGGAGATCTCCCGCCGGCTCGCTCTGGCCGAAAACCTGACCGACGATCAGGCCCGGGCGCTGGCTGTCGAAGGGAAGGCTGTCGTCTGGATCGACGGAGGTCTGCACGCCACCGAGGTGCTCGGCGCGCAGCAGCTCATCCAAACGGTATACGAGCTAGTCAGCCGGACCGACCCTGAAACGCTTCGATTCTTGCGCGACGACATAATCCTCTGCGTTCCGGCAAATCCCGATGGACAGGATCTCGTATCCGACTGGTACATGCGGGAAGCCGACACGCTGCGCCGCACGACATCGAGACTGCCCCGACTTTATCACAAGTACGCCGGTCACGACAACAATCGCGATGCCTACATGGCGGCACTGCCGGAAACGCAGGCCATGGACAGCATTCTTTTTCGTGCATGGTACCCGCAGATCGTGTACAACCATCATCAGACGGGGCCGATCGGCACCGTGATCTTTGCGCCACCGTTCCGGGACCCGTTCAACTACAACTTCGATCCGCTCGTACCGATGGAGCTCGATCTCGTCGGGGCCGCGATGCACTCGAGATTCGTTGCGGAAGGCAAGGCGGGCGCGACCATGCGGAGCGGCTCAGGCTACTCGACCTGGTGGAACGGGGGGTTGAGGACCACCGTTTACTTCCACAACATGATCGGCCTTCTCACGGAGGCAATCGGCAATCCAACGCCGATTCAGATCCCGCTCGTCCCGGAGAAGCTGCTGCCGAAGGGCGACCTCCCGATGCCCATTCAGCCGCAGAAATGGTATTTCGCCCAGTCCCTCGCCTACGAGCTGACGGCGAACCGCGCGGTGCTCGATGTCGCTTCACGTTACCGCGAGACGCTGCTGTACAACATCTATCAAATGGGTAGAAACTCGATCCGGCGCGGCAGCACCGATACGTGGACCGTCACACCGAAGAAGGTGGCTGCCCTGGAGGCGGCGCTTCCTGTCGACAGCGGGCGGACGCAACCCCTGGCGGCTGACGCTGCGGCGGGCAGCCGCGCCTTGACGTCGACCCCCGAGGAGCTCGCGAAGTACGCGAGCATCATGCGGAATCCAGAGGATCGAGATCCTCGAGGCTACATCATTCCAGCCGATCAGCCCGATTTTCTGACTGCAACGAAGTTTGTGAACGCCCTGATCAAGAATGGGATCGCGGTCGAGCGCGCTACCGCCCCCTTCACCGTGGCCGGAAAAAATTATCCCGCGAATTCGTTCGTCGTTCAGGCTGCGCAGGCGTTCCGCCCGCACATACTCGACATGTTCGAGCCACAGGATCACCCTAACGACATCCCGTATCCGGGCGGCCCACCCACACCTCCGTACGACAACGCCGGGTGGACGCTCGCCTATCAAATGGGCGTGCAATTCGATCGAGTGCTCGACGCGTTCGGCGGCCCGTTCACGCCGGTCACGGGTTTCGCGAAGCCGCCCGTGTCTCGAATCGTTTACGGGCAGGCGGGCTATGTCTTCAGCCATTCAGTGAACGATGCCTTCGCCGCGGTGAACCGACTCCTCGCACGGGGCGAGGACGTGTACTCGTTCAATACGCCGGTTCCGATAAGCGGGAGGACCTACGACGCTGGCACCTTTTACGTTGCGGCCAAGCCGACGACCCAGGCGCTGATTTCGCAGCTGGCCCGGGAGAAGGGAATCGCATTCGATCCGGTAGGCGGCGCGATTCCCCGCGAGTCTCTGAGGAAGATTCAGCCGGCGCGTATCGGGCTTTGGGATCAATATGGCGGCGCGACAACGTCGGGCTGGGCGCGCTTCCTTCTCGAGCAGTTCGAGTTTCCGTACCATGTGATTTACCCGCCTGCTCTGGATGCGGGGAATCTCGCCTCGCGATTCGACGTGTTGATTTTCCCTGACGGCGCGAACTTTTCCCGCCCGGGCGCGCGCGGCGCTCCGCGCATCAACCCGAGCGACGTGCCATCTGAATATCGGGACCGGGTCGGCGGCATGACTTCAACGCGGACAGTTCCGCAGGTCCTGGAGTTCCTGAACGCGGGAGGGACTGTTCTCGCCATCGGGTCGGCCACGGATCTCGGCTTTCAGCTCGGCCTCCCGATCGTCAACGCGCTCACCGACAGTTCCGGACGGCCGTTGCCGCGCAGCCGCTTTTACGTTCCTGGCTCGATTCTGCGCGTTCGCGTCGATACTACGGCTGCTCTCGCTCAAGGTGTGCGACCCACCACCGATTTCTATTTTGACAACGCTCCGGCGTTCTCCCTGCTTCCTGGCGCGGAAACCCGGGGCATTACCAGAATCGCCTGGATCGACGATCCCGCGCCGTTGCGCAGCGGTTGGGCCTGGGGTCAGAAATATCTGGAGGGGGTAACCGAAGTTCTTCAAGCGCGCGTGGGAAAGGGGGTGCTTGTGTTGTATGGCGCTGATCCCTATTTCCGGTCACAGCCCCATGGTACGTTCAAGCTGCTCTTCAACGGACTTTTGTACCGCACGGATCTCGGAGAATAGGGACAATGATGCGCACACGAATTCTCTTCGCCAGCCTCGCCGTCACGGGCTGCTCGTACTTCCAGAGCGCGGCGGTGATACCGCCGGAACCAGTAGCTTCGTCAAAACCGGCGACCAAAACGTCCAGCTTGCGGCTCACGAGTGGCAGCGGAGTCGTGAAGGCAATGCACGAACTGTATGCGGGAAAATTCCTGAAGACGATGAGCTTCCTGCAGAACAACACCGCCTATACCAGCACGGGACAGGAGCAGCACTCACAGTGGTACGAGCATCTGGAAGTCCCAGGAAAGCTGCGGATTGCATTTCTTCCAGCGACGCAACGGAGCGGCCTCGTTCAGGTGGGCGAAAAGGTCGCTTCGTTCGACAACGGTATTCGCGTTGATTTCCGTCCGTCGGTGAATCCAGTACTGCTTCTGACCGCCGATGTGTACGCTGCGCCCGTGCCGATCATCATGCGCGGACTCGACTCGCTGAATGTTGACACCGAAGTGATCCACACCGATGAGTGGCAGGGCCGGCCAGTCTACGTCATCGGAGCCAGGGCCGGAGACTCTACCAGCAACCAGATGTGGATCGACGCCGACAAACTGCTTCTCCTCCGCTTCATTCAGCGCGGCAAGAGCACCGAGCACCCTGTCGTGAGCGACATACGGGTGGCGAACTACAAGGAGATACAGGGCTATCAGATTCCGACGGAGTTCCTGGTGGTCCGCAATGGGCGGCCGGTGTGGCGCGAGCAGTACGAGAACATGCGGATCAATGAAACTCTTCCCGCGGGAACGTTCGACCAGGCGCGGTGGAAAGACATTCCGATTCCGCAATAAACACCCGAGACCGGTGCAACATTGGTCGGGCAGCCGCACCAAAAACCCTTACGAGCGAGCGCGAATGAAAACCCGCCTACTTGTCGCGGCGGCCGGACTGATTGCCGTCAACCTTCCAGCCCAGGGACGCGTCCAGCGCCCCATGACCTTCGAAGACTTCGCCGCCGTCAGGAACGTGGGCGATCCTCAAATCTCCCCGAACGGGGCATGGGTCCTGTACTCGCTGCGAACGACAGACGTCAACGCGAACAAGCGCACTACGGTAACCATTCTTGCGCCTGTGGTAGGCGCCACGGTCAGAGGGTCGGGAGTGGCCAGCCCCGGTATGCGAGCCGGCCAATTTCCCAACGGGGCAACTCAGGCGAGCGAAGCGCGGTGGTCTCCTGATGGAAAACGAGTAGCCTACAGAACCGGGGGACAGCTCTGGATTGTCGACGCCGACGGAGCCAACGCCAGACGGATATCGAACGTCAACGCCGGAGCCAGCGGGCCGGTGTGGTCTCCGACCGGGGATCGTATCGCGTTCGTTTCAGGAGTCTATCCGGATTGTGACAGTGATGCGTGCAACGCCGAGCGCGCAAAAGCCGCAGATACCGGAAAGGTAAAAGCCCACATCACGGACAATCTCCTCTACCGGCACTGGACCGAGTGGACACCGGAGACGCGGTCGCATCTCTTCGTCGTATCGCCCGATGGGACCGGCTTGTTGGATGTGACCGGTCGGGTGAAGTACGATGTGCCCCCCGGACCATTTGGTGGGAGTGAGGGATACAGCTTTTCGCCCGACGGCAAAGAGCTGGCATACACGGCCAAGGATCAGGGTCGGGAGGACGCGTGGTCGACCGACCTCAACGTCTACGTCGTACCGGTGACAGCCGGAGCGGCAACGGTCATCACGGGTTCCAGTCGGGGCGCGGATCAGAATCCCGTCTACTCCCCTGATGGGCGCACGATCCTCTACGGATCGCAGGCTAGGCCCGGCTTCGAGTCGGATCGCGTCAGGCTGATGGCCTACGATCGTGCGTCTCACACGTCGCGCGAGCTCCTTCCCAACTGGGACAGAAATGCCGACAGCTACGCTTTCTCACCGAGCGGCGACGCGATCTATCTCACGACGGTGGATGCGAGCCGGACCAAGTTTTACCGAATTCCGCGGGGCGCATCGGGTTGGGGTTCCACTCCGCAGCTGCTCACGAATGGGGGCAATAATTTTTCACCGTCAGTGTCCGCCAACGGCAGAATTATCGCCTGGCTCCAGGACGCGGCCGAGCGTCCTGCGGAGGTGTACGTGGGCGTGTTGAGCGCCCGCGGACTCACTGATGTGCGCCGGCTCACCCACGAAAACGACCCGCTCCTGGCGCAGCTGAAGCTCAATCCGGCAGAAGAGTTCTGGTTCAAGGGCGCCGACGGCGACAGCGTGCAGGGATTGTTGATCAGGCCGCCGCAGTATCAGCAGGGCAAGAGGTTTCCGGTTCTCCTCCTGATCCACGGTGGACCACAGGGGGAGTGGCTCGACCAGTGGCACGGCCGGTGGAACTTCCAGCTGTTCGCTTCCCCGGGGTTCGGGATCGTGGCGATAAATCCCCGCGGCTCGTTCGGCTATGGGCAAAAATTCACCGATCAGATCTCGAAGGACTGGGGCGGAAAAGTCTACACTGACCTCATGAACGGTCTCGACGCCGCCCTCGCGCGCAACAGCTGGCTCGATTCAACGAGAATGGGCGCAGCGGGCGGGTCATACGGTGGATACATGACGAACTGGATCGCCGGCCACTCCAATCGCTTCAAGGCGCTCTTCACGCACGCCGGCGTCTACAACCTGGAGAACATGTACGGAGCGACCGAGGAGATCTGGTTCAGCGACTGGGAGTTCGGCGGGCCCTACTGGGACAAGAGCGCGATGGAGGCAACCTATCGGCGCTGGTCGCCGCATCTTTTCGCGGGCAACTTCCACACTCCGCACCTGGTCGTGGTCGGAGAGCTCGACTACCGCGTGCCATATACCGAGGGACTTTCGCTCTTCACGGCGCTCCAGCGGCAGGGTGTGCCGAGCAGGCTCATAGACTTTCCACACGAAGGGCACTGGATCGGCAAGCCGCAGAATCAGCGGTTGTGGTGGGCCGAATCGCTTGGCTGGTTCAAGAAATATCTGAATCCGTAGCGACGAAAATAGAACGGGACGCAGCGTCGTGGCGTTCGGAGCAAATGGTTGTCCCATTACACCAGTAGGAGAGTCTGGGCGTAGTGAACTCGCACCTCGATTCTATGTTACTAACGTCTCGCACCCGTTCTATTGCAGTGCAGAGTTTCGTTCTTACCGGTAACCGGCCGCCTGCATTGTGAACAGCTCCTCGTAAAGCCCGTGCCTTGCGAGCAGGTCTTCGTGCGACCCCTGCTCTTCGACCTTGCCGTGACGGAGCACGATGATCCGGTCGGCCATGCGCACCGTCGAAAAGCGGTGTGATATCAGAATCGCCATCCGCCCCGCGACCAGCTCCGAGAAGCGAAGAAACACCTCGTACTCGGCGCGTGCGTCCAGCGCTGCGGTCGGCTCGTCGAGAATGAGGACCTGTGCGTCCCGGATGTACGCGCGCGCCAGCGCGATCTTTTGCCATTCGCCGCCTGACAGATCGACGCCGTCGTCGAATCTTCTGCCGAGCATCTGCTGATAGCCCTTGGTGAATCGTGGCAGCAACGAAGCGGCAAGAGAATTCTCGGCGGCATCGCTGATTGACAAGGGAGTTCCATTGCTCTTGTCCAGATCGGCGCGGACAGACTCGATCTCGCCAACGCCGATGTTCTCGTCGAAGCGCATGTCATAACGGACAAAATCCTGAAAAATGACGCCGATCGCATGGCGGAGACTCGCCAGGTCGTACTCCTTCAGGTCGGTACCGTCGAGCGTGATGGAGCCCTCGGTGGGGTCGTAGAGCCGGGCCATGAGCTTCGTGATTGTCGTCTTGCCAGCGCCGTTTTCGCCCACGAGCGCCACTCGCTCGCCTGGCTGGAGCGCCATATCGACGTTGCGCACCGCCCACCGTTCGCTACCGGGATAACGAAAGCCCACGTTTTCGAACACGAACCCCGACTTGATCTTCTTCGGCACGCTGCGCGCGTTTGAAGGCGACTCTATGGTCGGGCGCATGTCCAGGAAGACGAACAGGTCGCGAAGATACAGCGCCTGTTCGTAGACATTGCTCGCCGACATCAGAATGCTCTGGATGACGTCGCGGCCGCGGGCGAACGAGGCGGCGAGAAAGGTGAGCATCCCGATGGTGATCTCGCCGTGGACAGCGTGCAGGAGGATGATGATGTACGCCGCGTAGTACCCGATGGTCCCGAGAATCGAAAGCAGCGCGCTCACCAGGCCGCGGCGTATCGAGAGGGCCCGATTCTCTTCGTAGAACCTTTGCGAGAGCGTCGCGTATCGCTCGGTTATCCATGGCGCCAGGCCGAACATCTGGACGTCCTTGGCCGTCTTGTCGCTCGCGCCGACATAGCGGAGATAGTCCAGCTGCCGTCGCTCCGGCGTCCACCGAAAGAGCAGCGAGTAACCGAGCGAGGCAAAATGGGTTTCTCCCAGAAAGCTCGGTATCACCGCGATCGCCAGGAGCAGCAGGAGCCATGGGCTGTACGCGATCAGCGCTCCAGCCAGAGTCAGCAGCGTGAGGGCGTCCTGGGACATTGAAAGCAAGAGCGTCAGGAGCGCGATTCGGCCGACAGTCTGTCGTCGTGCGCGCTCCAGATGATCGTAAAATTCCGGATCCTCGAACTGCGCGAGATCCAGCTTGGCGGCGTGCTCCATGAGCCTCACGCTCATGGCGTTGGAGAAGAGGTCGCCGAGCAGGCTCTCGACGAGCGATGACGCGCGCGCGAGGATCTCGCCGATCAACACGATACCGAGCTCGAGCGCGACATAGTGCCACACCTGAGTCAGGCTTCCGCTCCCAGCTCTTGCCGCTATGACCGAGTCGATTATCAGCTTTCCGACCCAGAAGGTTGCTACGGGAACTACGGAGCGAACCACCCGGAGGAGGATCATTGCGGTGGCGTAACCGCGGTGAGTACGCCAGATCAGACGGAAGAGCTCAGGTACATACCGCAGCGCAGCCAGCCGCTCGCTCCAGTTGGCAGGTTCCTCTGGTCGACGTCGACGTCCGAGCGGAGCGGGGACGAAAACCGGGTGACTCACTCGACCTCGAACCCTCTTTTCACCCAGTCCTCATAGCCGCCGACGAGGTCTGATACATCCGCAATTCCGCGCGCCTGGAGAAAACTGGTCGCAATAGCCGACCTCCCGCCTCCCTTGCAGTGCAGCACGATCGGTGCGCCGGCCTCCAGCTCGCCTATCCTGTCGGGCAACGCAGCGAGCGGGATGTGGATTGCACCCGGGAGGTGGCCGTGACGCCACTCGTCGGGAGCCCGTACGTCAACAACCTGCACATTCCTGCCGCTGGCGACGCTCCGGAGCTGGGCGGCGTCGATCTGGCGCACCTGGTCCAGCTTGCCATGCGATGACGTCCAGTCAGAGAAAAGCCGATGCCCGAAGTAGCCGCGATTCGGAGTGAGTCCGATTTTGGCCAGGTCCGAAAACAGAACCTTCACGGACTCGTCGCTCTCCGCGTCCGAGATGAGGTAGAGGTCACGGTCGTAGGGAACAAGTGCGCCGGTCCAATTCAGAAATGAGCGGTTCGCGGGAATATTGAGCGTTCCGCGTATATGTCCCGCCGCGAACTTCTCCCGGGGACGAGTGTCAACGACGACTGCGCCGTTTTTCAGAGCAGACTCGAGATCGTCAGGCCCCAGCTCGCGCGGATCAATTTGAATTGGTGCAACCGCCTGCCGTTCCCGGTTGACCTTTTTCATCGAGGCGAAGTAGCGTGGGGGGACGGGTTGGTCCTCCAGCACCCTGCGCACGAACTCTTCCCCATTCGCCTCGGCAAATGCCCAGTTGAAGAGCTTCTCGTAGCCGAGAGTGGATTGCGGCATCGATCCTAGGGACTTGCCACAAGCGGAGCCCGCACCATGGCCGGGCCAGATCTGCAAATGATCCCTTTCCAACTTGAATTTGTTTATTGACTCGTACAACTCGGCGGCCAACCGTTCCGTGCTCCCCCGTGCGCCCGCCGCCCGCTCGAGAAGATCTGGACGACCGACATCCCCCACGAAGACGAAATCCCCGGTCAGCGCGCCGACGGGCTCGGAGCCGCGCTCGAGATCGGAGACAAAAAAAGTCAAATGCTCGGGGGTATGTCCGGGAGTGTGCGCCGCCCGCAATCGAACTTTGCCGAACGAGATATCCGATCCGTCGCGCAGGGGCTGCGCGCGTTCGAGCGCTTCGCTCGTGTATCCCCAATCCTTAGCTCCCTCGGCGGAGAGATGCAGCCTAGCGCCCGTGGCGGCGGCAAGCGCCTGTGCACCCGAGACGAAGTCGGCGTGAACGTGCGTCTCGGTCACATGGGCAATCCGAACGTGTTCCGCGCCCGCGGCGCGTATGTACTGCGCGATGTCCATATTGGGGTCCACGACGACGGCTTCCCGCGTGTGCTCACACGCGATGAGGTAGCTCGCCTGCGCGAGACTATCGTCGTAGAAGCGCTTGAATAGCATGGCGTCGCGTGGGCGTCGGAAGCGTTGCTGGAAGGGCGGACAATGGTTAGCGTCCTGTAGTCAAGGCAACTGAATCAGAGTGCAATATACCATGACCGGCGACATTCAAGCTGCACGCGACGACCACCTCACGAGAGAGGATCTCGTTCGCTATAGCCGCCATATTCTTCTGCCCCAGGTGGGAGAACAGGGGCAGCGCGTCCTCAAGCGCTCACGCGTGCTACTCGTCGGCGCTGGCGGCCTGGGCTCGCCCGTCGCGCTCTACCTCGCCGCGGCCGGTGTGGGCACGCTCGGCATCGTCGATTTCGACGCCGTCGACCTCTCCAACCTTCAGCGGCAGATTCTGCACGGATCGGCAAGCGTTGGCAGTTGGAAGATAGATTCTGCGCGCGACCGGCTGCTCGACATCAACCCCAACGTGAGCATCGAGCCCTACCGGACTCGTCTCACTTCGGAAAATGCATTGGAGATCGCGACCAGCTACGATCTCATCGTCGATGGTACGGACAATTTCGCCACGCGATATCTCGTCAACGACACTTCGGTGCTGCTGGGGATCCCGAACGTGTACGGAAGCGTCTATCGGTTCGAGGGGCAGGCCTCTGTGTTTGGTGCCGTTGACGGTCCCTGCTACCGCTGCCTGTTCCGGGACCCGCCGCCCCCAAATCTCGTTCCGAGCTGCGCCGAGGGTGGTGTGCTCGGCGTTGTGCCGGGGCTCGTCGGAACAGTTCAGGCGACGGAGGCGATCAAGCTACTACTCGGCCTCGGCGATACCCTTGTCGGCAAACTGCTCACGATAGATGTTCTGAAGATGGCGTTCCGCACTCTGGCTATCCGGAAAGATCCGAGCTGTCCGGCATGCGGAACGCACGAGATCACCGAGCTGATTGACTATGATGAGTTCTGT
Organism: Gemmatimonadales bacterium; assembly: GCA_038227135.1. Classification (GTDB taxonomy): domain Bacteria; phylum Gemmatimonadota; class Gemmatimonadetes; order Gemmatimonadales; family Gemmatimonadaceae; genus UBA4720. The sequence continues at coordinate 18,214 of JBBRQC010000026.1, read as the reverse complement.
GGCGGGCCTGTGGCTCACGCCAACGCGGTTCGGGAGATCCAACCATCACAACTCGCGAGTCGATTGAAGGACGGAGAACAGCTTGAGATCATTGACGTTCGCGAGCCTTACGAGTGGGAGATCGGGCACATTCCAGGGGCGCGACTCGTTCCCCTGGCTAGCATTGCAACGGAGATTCCGCGGCTCGACAAGCGGCGGGAGACGATTCTCTATTGCAAGGTCGGCGCGCGTAGCATGTACGCAGCGCAACAGCTCGCCGAGGCTGGCGTGTCGGACGTCAGAAATCTCGCTGGCGGAATTCTTCGCTGGATCGACGAGGTCGATCCGACAATGGCGAGGTATTAATTGATCCCACCGGATCCGATAGAGCGGTTCCGCGGCGTCTACGTGCTCGCAGAAAAGATCGATCGCTCGATTCTTCCAGACGCCAGCGCGATGTCGTTGGGTACGGTAGACGAAGGCGGACAGCCGTCCGTAAGGATCGTGCTGCTCAAGACATTCGACGAGCGTGGCTTCGTGTTCTACACGAACTACGAGGGACGAAAGGGGCGCCAGCTGCTCTCCAACCCAAAAGCGGCGCTCTGCTTCTTCTGGCCGACAATCGAGCTCCAGGTACGGGTCGAGGGGACGGTGACGAAAGTCAGCCAGGAGGAGGCCGACGCCTATTTCGCCACCCGACATCGTCTCAGTCAGATCGGAGCGTGGGCATCGCGTCAGAGTCAGCCTCTCGAGACACCGACGGCGCTCGACGAGCGCGTCAGGAAATACGAGAAGGAATTCGCGGGAAAGGGTGTCCCGCGTCCAAAATATTGGTCCGGCTTTCGGGTCTCGGCTGACCGCGTCGAGTTCTGGAAGGGCAAGCCGAATCGCCTGCACGAACGACATCTGTACACACGCGCTGGAGCCGGCTGGAAGATCGAGACGATCTACCCGTGAGCATTGTCCGGTACCACTCGGGCGCGCTATGCCCTAAAATGGTGAGATGACCGGAACCCGAATTCCGCCAGCGACCAAGAATTCCCAGGCTCCCGCCCCGACGCCGCCATCGGAGCCGTGGACGATCGAGTCAGCGCGTTCCCTCTACAACATTGAAGGTTGGGGCATCGGCTTTTTCGATATCAATGAAGCAGGGCACGTCGTCGTCAGGCCGGACCGGGAGAAAACTGATCGTGAGCTCGATCTGTTCGAGCTGGCGAACGATCTGGAAGAGCAAGGCGTTGGCCTTCCGCTGCTTCTTCGCTTCTCGGATATCCTGCGGTCCAGAATCGAATCGCTGAACGAGAGGTTTTCGCAGGCGCGGGCCGAGTTCGCGTATGAAGGCGGATACACGACGGTCTATCCGATAAAAGTGAATCAGCAGCGTCACGTCGTCGAAGAGATCGTCGAGTTTGGAAAGGCCGCTGGCGTTGGCCTCGAGTGCGGGAGCAAGCCGGAGCTGCAGGCGATTCTCGGACTCGCCGAGCACACCGATCACATGATCGTGTGCAACGGATACAAGGACGAGGAATTCATGCGCCTCGCCCTTATGGGGCAGAAGCTCGGGCACCAGGTTTTCATCGTGCTGGAGCAGCTGAGCGAGGTGGACGTCCTGCTCCAGGTCGCCGACGAGTTGGGCGTCACGCCTACGGCGGGCGTGAGGATCAAACTCTATTCCGAAGGCTCCGGGCGCTGGGCCAAGAGCGGGGGCGAGAAATCCAAGTTCGGACTCAGTACAGCGCAGCTGGTGAAGCTCGTCGACCGGCTGAAGAACGAGGGCCGTCTCGACATCCTCAAGCTGATTCACTTTCATCTCGGGTCGCAGATCACGGACATTCGCTACATCAAGGCCGGCCTCCAGGAAGTGTCGCGCTACTACGCCGAGCTGAGGGGCCTTGGCGTCGACATCACTCACGTGGATGTTGGCGGGGGTCTTGGCGTGGACTACGACGGCAGCAACTCGACCTCGCAGGCGAGCGTAAACTACTCGCTCCAGGAATACGCCGACGACGTGATCTACACGATCGCCGAGGCGTGCCGGCAGCACGAGCTGCCGATGCCGCACATCATCAGTGAATCGGGTCGCGCTCTGACAGCCCACCACGCCCTATTGCTCCTGAGCGTCATCGACGTCGAGTCCCAGTCGGACAACGCGGTGCCTGAGCTGAGCGAGAAGCATCCGACGCTACTCCATGAAATGGCGGCGGACTACGCGTCGCTCTCCAAGCCGCGCGTGTCAAAGAAGCGTGTTCGCGAGGTCTATCACGACGCGACGTTCGACAAGGAACGTGCGCAGGAGCTATTCAACAGTGGCGTGTTCACCCTCAGAGATCGCGCGATCGCGGAGCAGATATATCTGACCACTATCGCCGTCGTCGCGAGGATCGCGCAGCGGGATCGCGACGAGTATTCGGATATTATAGACGATCTCGAAGCTACGATGGTCGATCGCTACTTCTGCAACTTCTCGTTGTTCCAGTCGCTCCCGGACAGCTGGGCGATCGACCAGATCTTTCCGATCATGCCGATTCATCGTCTGAATGAGGAGCCGACCCGCCGCGGTACGATCCAGGATGTCACGTGCGATTCCGACGGCAAGATCGAGAAATTCATTGGCGATCGCACCTCGCGCCCCAGCCTGGAGCTGCACCCGTTCAACGACGGCGACCCCTATATCATCGGCATCTTTCTCACTGGTGCCTATCAGGAGATACTCGGCGATCTGCACAACCTGTTTGGTGACACGAACGCGGTGCACATCCACCTGTCCCAGACAAAAGGATACGAGGTGACGGACCTCGTGCACGGCGACACGGTGACGGAAGTCCTCGCGTACGTGCAATTCCGCGCGTCAGACCTGCTGGCGACGTTCAGGCGAAAGGTTGCCAACGCGACGACGCTGGCGCGTCAGGAGGCCAACACGTTCATCGCCGAGTACATCGCGGGGCTCGAAGGATATACGTACCTCGAAGGGGAAGCGGCGCGGTAGGCGACCACGAAGGGCAACTGAACGGGTGCGAGTGCTGACATCTCGGTTAGTCAAGATTTAAGGCAGTGCTTTCGTCTCGACCATTCGAGATGCCAGTTGTCAGCCCTGCGCGAACCTCTTCTCGATTTCCTTCCAGTTGACGACGTTCCACCACGCCTGGATGTAGTCGGGCCGCCGGTTCTGGTACTTGAGGTAGTAGGCGTGCTCCCATACGTCGAGTCCCATGATCGCCTTCTGTCCCTCCATCAGCGGAGTGTCCTGATTCGGAGTGCTCGCGATAGAGAGTTTCCCGCCGGTATTGATCAGCCACGCCCAGCCCGACCCGAACCGCCCGACACCCGCAGCGCTGAACTGCTCGCGGAATTTGGCGAAGTCGCCGAAGGTGCTGGTTATTGCCTGACCGAGCTTGTCTCCGGGCTCCCCGCCTGCTTTGGGGGCCATTATCTGCCAGAACATTGAGTGGTTCCAGTGCCCGCCCCCGTTGTTGCGGATGGGGATACGAACCGCTTCAGGAAGAGTATTCACACCCCGCAACAACTCATCGATTGATTTCTTGGCGAGGTCTGGGGCCTTCTCGATGGCCGCGTTCAGGTTGTTCACGTATGTCTGATGATGCTTCCCGTGATGTATTTCCATCGTCTTCGCGTCGATGTGGGGCTCCAGCGCCGCGAAATCGTAGGGAAGGGGTGGAAGTGTAAACGCCATGGTCTTTCTTCTCCTAAATGGTCAAACGTCTTTTTCGCCGCGCTTTGAGACCGCCTAAGGCACCGGGCAGAAATGAAATGAATACCACGATGACTACGACGATCTCGATATGACGGTCGATTCCGGGGATGTAGTTCCCGAGAAAGTAGCCAATTCCCAGCATACTCCACACCCAAGCAACCGCGCCGAGCACATTGAACGTGAAGAATTCGCGAAACTTCATCTCCCCCACACCGGCGATTACCGGGGAAAACGTCCGGATAACGGGAATGAACTGCGCAATTACGATTGTCGCGCGTCCGTGTCTTTCCTCAAATTCGCGGGCGCGGATAGCATGTTTCTTGTTGAATAAGAGGCTGTCTTCCCGATTGAAGATCCTTGGTCCGCTCGCGTGACCGATGAAATATCCAAGAGAATTGCCTATGATTGCAGCCAGCGTGAGGATAGGGGCCAGCTGGTATACATTCAGGTAGCCACGCGCTGCGAGGAGCCCGGCAGTAACGAGCAGGGAATCTCCGGGTAGGAAGACCCCTATCAGTAGGCCCGTTTCCGAAAAGATTATTGTCGACAGGCCAAGCAGTCCGGCCCACTGTACGAGATCCGGAAGATTCGAGAGTCGGTGAAATAGGTCGGTGATTGCCTGCATCGAGCCGCTTTAGCGAGGTAGAATGGAAGAGAGACGTTCAAGTTCAACTCCGCCCCCGCGCAAAGCAACTCCGGGCGACTGGCTGTTGGCCTTCCCCGAGAAGCGTCCCCGTGGATTCCGGCATTCACCGGGCAGAGCTGAGCGGCTGTTCAACATTTTTTCGGTAGTTCTCCTCGTGCTCTTCGCGATGGGCTGGTCGTGGTCGATTGCGCGGGCGCGCGCATCTGGCGACTCGGGCGCGGTTACTCCCGCTACTGCCAATATCAGCACCGCGTTGACTGACGGGTCCGCTCACTCGGTCGCCTACCTCACCGACGCGGCCCTCACGGCTTTGGCGGCACCGGCTCGCGGGGAGAGCGGCAAGCTGAGGGTTCGCATACAGCAGCCAGGTACACCGATCGACCAGCTGCTGGCCGATACAGTGCCACCTGGCGCGCTGGCAACATTTTCCTCCGGGGCGGCTGCGGAGTCGACCGCCAAATTCGTTGCGCCGCAACGGCCGGGAATATGGAACCTCGCGCTGCGCATCGGGAATGCGATCAAGCCGCTGGCTGATTTCAGCGTCATCACGGTCCGCCCCGCTGCCGAGAAAAAGGGCGCGAGGCTCGGTCTCTACTACATCGGAAACTGGCCGGCGGCCAGGAAGGGCAGGCCAGGGGTGAGCTACGATCCGCCCAGCGGTTTCATCGAGGTCACAGCGGAAAATCAGAATACGCAGCTTTCTGAGCACTTCAGGCTCAAGGATTTCCTGCCGCACGATCAGCAGAACGTTTGGCCGAAATACATCGTCGTCGACCTGAAGATGATCGACAAGGACGAGCTCGTCCTCCAGGATCTCAGAGAGCACGGGATAAATCCTGCCGGGGTCCGGGTCCTGAGCGGCTTTCGGACGCCCCAGTACAACGCTGGCAGAGGCGACCCACGGGGCCGGGCAGCGCTCAGCCGCCACATGTACGGCGACGCCAACGATATCTTCATCGATAACGACGGCAATGGTCAGATGGACGACCTGAATCACGACGGGCGCGTGAATATTGCAGATGCCAAGGTCATTCAGGATGCCGTCAACCGCGTCGAGCGGGCACACCCTTCGCTGATAGGAGGGTGTGGCATATATTCTGGCACGTCAGCGCACGGGCCTTTCACCCATATCGATACGCGAGGCTACCCCGCTCGCTGGATTGGAACAGGAGATAGCTAATGGATAATACGACCGCCGGTAGCCCAACGACCCCCGCCGAGGACCACCGGCAGGCTCTCTCGAACCCGAAACGCGATCCTGCGATGCCGGTGAGATTGGCGGATCTCGAGCCGTATGTCGGCCTCGGCTATCTGTCGAAGCTGTTCAAGCTCATGGCGATCATCCTCCTGCTCCTGCTGGTTTCTGAGATCATTACCGGACTCGTGACGCAGGGGACCACGTCGATCCCGACGCTCCTCGGCGAAATGAGCCGCCTGGTCGTGCTGGCCGGTCTGCTCTGGGGCAGTGGAGACCTCGCTCTGCTTCTCATCGACATGGGACACGATGTGCGTGCAACCAGAATTCTTCTGGGCCGGCAGGCGCTACATCAAACGGGGGCGACGGGACTCACTCCTCCTTCTGGAAATCCCAGGGTAGAGGGTGGCAGCTTCGTGGAGCGTGGACCCCGCTAGGCTGTTCACGATCGGGCACTCGACCCGATCGCTCGAGCAATTTCTCGGACTGCTTGCAAGAGAAGGCGCGACACATCTGGTCGATGTTCGCGCCTTTCCCACGTCTGCCCGCTACCCACACTTCTCGCAACCGGGCTTCCAGCGATCGCTTGTGGATGCCGGTTTGAGATACACTCACCTGCCGTCGCTCGGTGGCAGGCGGCGCGGCCGGCGCGATTCGCACAACACCCAATGGCGCAATGCAAGCTTCCGGGCATACGCAGACTACATGGAGACCCGGGAGTTCATGGAGGCTCTCGAAGATCTCCTCGCGTTGGCGAGGCTCGAGCCCACCGTGATCATGTGTGCCGAGGCGGTGCCGTGGCGGTGTCACCGGTCCCTGATAGCGGACGCGGCAGTAGCGGCAGATTGTTCGGTGTTGCACATACTCGACTCCGCCGCTAAGCCGCATCGACTTACATCCTTTGGACGAATCGACTCCGGGCGCGTCCGATACGATGCCGCCGCGCAAAACGAATTGTTTGAACCGCGACAACTTTAGAAGCTCAGGCATGGTCGTTGCCATCTTGCCCCACGTAGCTCACTTCTTACGAGGATGCCATCATGCTTTGGACTATTGCGGTAATTCTGCTCATCCTGTGGGTGCTCGGCTTCTTCGTCGTGCACGTGGGTGGCGGGCTCATCCACCTGCTGTTGGTAATCGCGGTCATTGTGGTCGTGTATCGTCTGGTCACGGGCCGACCAGTCGTTTAGCGGACTCACCTGCCGGGGCGACGCTGTTGCCCCGGCAATGCGCTGCCCTCTTCTTTCATGCTGACGCAAAGGAAGAGGGCAGCATTTTACGTCTGTTCAGATGACGCGCACCGCTAAGCGTGCGCCCGGCGCGGCGGTGCCGCTGCCGGATACGATCCTGTCGGCGGTGCGCGTCGTTCTCTATGAGCCACAGGACCCGGTCAACATCGCGGCGACGATCCGCGCGATGAAAAACATGGGCTGCTCGGACCTTTACCTCGTCCGCTCGGTCGAGTACGATCCCTGGCGGCTGGAAGGTATCGCCCACGACACGGGCGACATCATCGAGCGCATCCGGAATTGCGAATCGATCGAAGAGGCTCTTGACGGCTGCGTGCGGGTGGCTGGCTTCACAGCGAGAAGAAGGGCCGCGAAGCGCGACGTGACAACTCCGCGTGTCGCCGGTAGAGAGCTGCTCGACTTTGCCCGCGAGGGGCCCGTCGCACTCCTCTTCGGAAGGGAAGACAAGGGCTTGCCGAACGAGATACTCGATCGAGCACACATAGTCGTCACCATTCCTACGACGGACCACGCCTCCCTCAATCTGGCCCAGGCGGTGTTGATCGCGCTGTACGAGCTTCATCTCGCCGCGGCCGACGCCACCCGCACGCTCGCCCCGCCGCGCAAGGACGCGCCGCCGGCGACGGCGGATGAATACGAAAAGCTGTTCGCGGACACGGAGCGCGCGCTTTACGCGATTGAGTTTTTCAAGACGCGATTCCACGAGCACATCATGCGCAGCGTGCGCACCCTTTTTTACCGAGCCGCGCCCGACTCGCGAGAGCTGGCCCTCTTGCGCGCGATTTTCATAGAAGTGATTCGGACAATCGACCGCATCATCAGGGGAAAGGCAGGAGGTTTGCAGCAGTGATCTCGCACCTTGCGCCGCTATAGGTGTCCGGACATTTTTCCGCCTGTCGATCTGCTTGTGAAATTCTTCACAAAGCCGATTGATTAACTCGCCTTTACACGAATAATCGCGGATGAACTTGCGAAGCAGATGGTTTGCAGTGCCCGGGTTCATATGTATTGCGGCGCTGGCCACCATGCTCTCGGCATATAGCGGTGCTTCCTCCGAGGAAGGGACGAGCCCGGTGCAACCGGTCCAGTTCCGCCACACGATTCACGTGGACACTCTGAAGATGAACTGCCTCTACTGCCATTTCTCAGCGAACAAGTCGTTCGATCCGGGGCTGCCGGCCGTCGGCACCTGTATGGGATGCCACACAGTGGTTGCCGGCTCCTCACCAGGCAACCAGACGGAAATAAAGAAGCTGGCAACGTACTGGGGCAACAAGCAGCCGGTGCCGTGGATCCGCATTCACAAGCTCCCCGAGTACGTTCACTTTCCCCACATGCGTCACGTGAACGCGGGCGTGACGTGTCAGACGTGTCACGGCCAGATCCAGAACATGAAACAGGTTTACCAGGCGTCGTCGCTGAACATGGGCTGGTGCATCAACTGCCATATCGGACAGTCGAATCCGCCCTTCCGCGCGAGATACGACTGCAGCTCGTGTCACTACTAATCGAATGAGCACTGACCAAGAGGGTTCTCCCGCCACGGGCACCGCACCTAGCGGGGTCAAGCGCCGCGAGTTTCTCAAGGTGCTCGGCGTCGGCACCGCCGCGACCACGATGCTGGGATGCGCCTCCGAAAAAGTGGAGAGGCTCATTCCGTATCTGGTTTCCCCGGATCAGACGGTTCCGGGAGTCTCGACGTATTATGCGACAACGTGTCGTGAGTGTTCAGTAGCGTGCGGCCTCATCGCCGAGACTCGTGATGGGCGCACGATCAAGCTCGAAGGGAATCCGGACCACCCGGTAAATCGCGGAGCGCTCTGCGCGCGCGGACAGGCGGCCCTGCAAGGTCTTTACAATCCCGATCGCTACCGCGGGCCAATGGTGCGGCGCAACGGGCAGCTTCAGAGCACCACCTGGGACGACGCCCTGCAGATCTTCGCGCAGAAGCTGGGGGAAACTCGCACCCGCGGCGCAGCGGGCGCGGTGTTCGTGAATCAGCACGAGTCTGGAAGCTTTCCGGGTTTCCTCGATACATGGCTCGGTGGTTTGGGAATGCCCGCGCATCTGAGCTACGACGCAGGTGCAGATCATGCCGCCATCGCCGCGAACCGGCAGAGCTACGGCGTTGCGTGGCCGCGTTTCGATTTCCGCGCTGCTCGGCTCGTCGTCTCGATCGGGGCAGACTTCCTCGACAGCTGGGGCGCGATGGTGCCGCAGCAGCTCGATTTCGCGGACGCGCGCGCCGATCACGCACGCGCGCCCAGACTTATTTATGTCGGGCCGCGCCGATCTCTCACGGGTCTGAACGCCGATCAGTGGATCGACTGCCGGCCGGGCAGCGAGATGTCGGTCGTGCGCATGCTTGGCGGTCAGCTGACGCCCCAGCAGGCATCTCAGGCAACGGGTGTCGCCGCTGTTATTCTCGAGGGTTTCGCGCGCGAATTTGCCGCGACCAAACCGAGTATGGTGTTGGCGGGCGGCGGCGGTGCCGACGGACTGGAAGTTGTGCTGGCGGCGAACGCGCTCAATCAAGCGCAGGGCAACGTCGGCGTCACGATCAAGCCGAACGAAGGATACCTCGGCTTCGATCGTATGGCTGCGCCCGCCGAACTGCGAGCCCTCGCCGAGCGCATGAACTCGGGGGGCGTTTCTCTGCTGATGGTGCGGGGGGCCAACCCGGCGTTCACTCTTCCCAAGTCGGCAGGGTTCGCCGCGGCGATGGCGAAAGTGCCATTCAAGGTGAGCTTCTCGAGCTATCCGGATGACACCTCCGAGATCGCTGATCTCATCCTTCCCGATCATCACTCGCTCGAGCAGTGGGGAGACGCAGAGCCGGTCCGCGGAACGATCTCGCTTCAGCAGCCGACCATGGATCCCGTGTTCGACACCCGCGCGACGAGCGATGTATTGATCGCTGTGGCGAAGAAGGACCCCGCCGGCGCGGCACGCTACCCGATGGCCGATTACCGCTCATGGTTGATCAGTCACTTCCCGGGAGGAGCGGCGGGACTCGCGAGCTCGCTGCCACGCGGAATCGCATCGGGCTCGCTCGGAGAGCCGACAACGGCGCGACCCGTTCCCGCCGTACGCGCCGCGACGCCGATCGAGCAATCGAGCGGAAACATGTACCTCGTTGTTTATTCTCACCCTTTCATCGGCGACGGACGTGGCGCCAACAAGCCGTGGCTTCAGGAGATTCCGGACCCCGTCACGAAGATCTGCTGGCAGACTGTCGCCGAGATGAATCCGGCCACGGCCGAGAAAATGGGCTTGGCGAACGGCGATCTCGTGACGGTGCAGACCTCGGCGGGAAGTCTGACGCTTCCCGTGCTGCGCTATCCGGGCACGCAACGCGACACGGTCGCGATCGCTACGGGAAGGGGTCACACCCACGCGGGCAGATACGCGAAATCGGGGTTCAATCCGCTCGAGATTCTTCCAGTCGCGGAAGATCATGCCGGAGGCGTTGCCTTCGTATCCACCAAGGCAAGCGTGTCCAAAGCCGGCGGTTACTCGCAGATAGTCACTACCGAAGGCTCGGCGCGGCAGCACGGGCGGGGAATCGGTCAGGCGATCGCAATCGCCGATCTCCGAGCTGGACGCCCCGGCGAGGACACGGGAGCATCTCACGTAGCGGAAGTGGCGCAGGGTGCAGGCACAGAAGCCCCAGCAGGAGAACACGCCCCGGGCGAAGAGATGCCAGGCGATGCGTCCCATCAATTCCTTCCTGGTCTCCGGTCTCCCGTCGCGAACGATGCTCAGGGTGAGCAGGGCGATCCGAACTCGAAGGAAAAGGGCATGTACGATCCGAATCACTGGAGCGGCATGGCCAAGCGTCGCTGGGCGATGACTGTGGATCTCGCGCGGTGCACCGGATGTGCGGCGTGCGTGAGCGCGTGCTACGCCGAGAACAACATTCCGACCGTCGGCGCCGACTGGCAGACCGGAAAGGTTTTGCCCGACAGGACGGGGTTCGGCGCGAACATTCTTCGCAGTCGCGAGATGGCGTGGATCCGCATCGAGCGTTACTACGAGGGAGGAGAGGACGGCGGCGCGGACTTCGATACGCGCTTCGTGCCGATGATGTGTCAGCACTGCGGCAACGCGCCTTGCGAGCCGGTCTGTCCCGTCTACGCTACCTACCATTCGCCCGACGGGTTGAACGTACAGGTCTACAACCGCTGCGTCGGGACGCGCTATTGCTCCAACAACTGCCCCTACAAGGTTCGTTACTTCAACTGGTTCGGTTACGGAGAACCGGCGCGCCCGCAATACGCTTTCCCCGAGCCGCTGAACTGGCAGCTCAATCCCGACGTGACTGTGCGCGGCAAGGGTGTGATGGAGAAATGCAGCTTCTGCGTTCAGCGAATTCGAGAAGCCGAGAATCGCGCGACCGCGGAGAAGCGCATGCTCAAGCCGGATGAGTTCACGACGGCGTGCGCGGCAGGTTGTCCTTCGCGCGCGATCGTCTTTGGCGACGCGGCCGATGAGAATTGGACGGTGACCCAGCTTGCGAAAGACGCGAGAGCCTATCACGTGTTCGAAGAGCTCAACACCTACACAGCGGTCGTCTACCTGAAGAAAGTGAATCATCCAACGCCTGCGGCAGCAGGGCCGGCCTGACGATGGCGACGCTCAGTCAGCCGATCCCAGCGCGCGACGAGCCGCGCCGTCCGAATATCGCGAGCGCCGACATTCAGCTGCCGGCGGTAAGGGATTTCGAGCAGGTAGACCGCGAAATCGTCGGTACCCTTCACCCGACGGTCGCGTGGTTCATCGGCCTCGGCATCGCCGTGATGTTCCTGCTGATCGGAATCGCGGCCTGGATGTACCAGATCTACAGTGGTCTCGGAGTAGCGGGTTACAACCCGCCGGTGATGTGGGGCGTGTACATAATCACCTTCGTCTTCTGGGTCGGCATCGGCCACGCGGGTACGCTGATCTCGGCCATCCTCTATCTCTTTCGCGCGGGATTCCGCACCACGATTTACCGGTGCGCAGAGGCGATGACAGTATTCGCGGTCATGACCGCGGGGCTGTTTCCGATCCTGCATCTCGGACGGCCGTGGAAATTCTTCTGGCTCATCCCGTATCCCAACTGGCGCTACATCTGGCCGCAGTTCAAGAGTCCGTTGGTGTGGGATGTGTTTGCGATCCTCACGTACCTCACGATTTCGAGCACCTTCCTTTATATCGGACTGATTCCGGACATCGCGGTCCTTCGCGACCGCGAGAACATCAGCCCGATCAGGAAGCGGATCTTCAGCGTTCTCTCGCTGGGCTGGCGGAACACTGACAACGAATGGCGCCATTTTGCGCGCGCCTATCTGTTCCTCGCAGCGTTCTCCACGCCGCTTGTGCTCTCGGTTCACTCGGTGGTGTCCTTCGACTTCGCAATGGCGCTGACACCCGGGTGGCACACGACCATCTTCCCGCCCTACTTCGTTGCCGGAGCAATCTTTTCAGGCATCGGGATGGTGTTCACGATCATCATCCCGCTGCGGAAGTTTTTCGGGCTCAGGCACTATGTCACGATCAACCACCTCGACGCCGCGGCAAAGCTCTGCCTGTTCACTTCGCTAGTCGTGGGCTGCGCGTACATGACGGAGTGGTTCGTGGCGTGGTTCAGCGGCAACGAGTTCGAGCAGAGCTTCTTCGCCAACCGGATTTGGGGACAGTGGTGGTGGGCATCGGCGATTCTTTACACGTGCAACATGGTGCTGCCGCTCTCGCTGTTCTCGCAGAGGCTCAGGCGCAACCCTGCGTGGCTGTTCATCATCTCGTTCACGGTCAACATCGGGATGTGGTTCGAGCGATTCGTGATCGTCGTGCCCTCACTCTCGCACGAGTTCGAGCCTTGGCAATGGACGAGCTACCGGCCGACCTGGGTTGACTACGCCATCCTTTGCGGAAGCTTCGGATGGTTCTCCATGTGGTTCCTGCTCTTCATCAAGCAGCTGCCCGTGATTGCGATCTCGGAAGTGAAGGAAATCCTTCCGCCCCGGCTGCGAACGCACCATGCGCATGGAATGACCCCGTCGGGTGAGCACTTCGATTTCGAGCCGGAAACCCCGGGAGAGCACGACTGATGCGCGGGGTACTCGGTGCCTTTCGCGAGCTCGACGCTGCCTTGAGCGCTATCGAAGCGCTCAAGGCAGCCAAGCTGGGCGCGATACAGGTTTTCACGCCCACGCCGCGGCACGAGCTCGAGCACGCGCTGGAGCGCGGACCCAGCCCTGTTCGGAAATTCACGCTGATCGGCGGATTGCTCGGCGTCACATTTGGGTACTGGATTGCGATCTGGACTTCGGATTATTGGCCGCTCGTGGTCGGTGGGAAGCCGATCGCTTCGTGGGTTCCCTACACGATCTTCGGATTCGAAATGATGGTGCTTGTTGGCGGGCTGTCGACTGTGGCAGGACTCTTCATCAGTGCGCGTATTCCCCGACTTACGATGATGGTTGGATATGATCCTCGCTTCAGTCACGGTGATTACGGAATCTGGGTCGAGTGCCCGCCCGATAAAGCGCGCGCCACCGAGGAGCTCCTGCGCGAGCACGGAGCGGTGGAGGTGCGACTTGAGCGCTAGGACACGCGCGCTCGTTCTCGCGCTTCCGCTGATGCTCACGGCGTGCGAGTGGTTTACCGACTTCAAGCGTCAACCATCGCTCTGGACGTGGGAGCCGGTGAAGGACACCCTCACTCCCTCGCGGGGCAATCCTCAGCAGTCGGTACCGACGACGGGCACGGCCGTGGCGGGTTTCCAGGTCTCGTACGGGGCGTTTCCGGCGACGATCGATTCGATGGCGGGAATTCATAACCCTACGGCGGTCAGCGACTCCTCGTTGGCCAACGGCAGGAAATACTTCCAGATCAATTGCGCCGTGTGTCATGGAGACCGAGCGATGGGTGATGGTCCCGCCACGAAATTCGGAATGCCGGGAATCAATCTCACCACCGATGTGACCAAGGGGCGGACCGACGGATACATCTTCGGGATGATCCGCAACGGTCGCGGACTCATGCCGCCCTACAACCGTATCGAGGAGCTGGATCGGTGGGACGTCGTGAATTATCTCCGCGCATTGCAGGGGGTAAACGGTCGTCAGGTCGAAGTCGGTGCGCTCGCGCCTCCGGGCGTCACCGGGGATAAGGTCCCTGGGCCGACGCGAATGGGCCCGAACGTTCCGGCTCCATTCTTTAAGCCGCGTGATCTGCTGTCCGACAGCGCCGGAGTCGCAGCAGCGAAGGTTCCGGACAGCTCGCTGCTTCGAGAGGCAAGGGTGCGACTGGATTCGGCGAAGGCCAAGGCGAAAGCAGACAGTGCACGAGGGATTGTGATCCGATGACGGCGCACGAGGCACACGTTCCGACAAGGGAAGAAGTCGTGGCAGGTCTCGATCGTCCGACTCCGGCCGGCCTCAAGACCATATGCATCGCTCTCGCGGTGTTCGGGCTCGTTGTCTTCATCATCGGCTTGTTCGTGCAGCCCGATCGAGTATGGCAGGCACTGCTCGTCAACTGGCTCTATTTCACGTCGATCTCGTCGGCGGGAGTGATGTTCGTCGCCGTGCAGCGGATCACAACAGCAAGATGGTCGCGGCCGATCATTCGTTTTCTCGAGGGATACGTCGCGTTTCTGCCCGCAGCGTTCGTGCTGATTCTCCTGATCCTGTTCGTCGGGCGTCACCACATCTTCTGGTGGAGCAACAATGCTCCGACCATCCACGAGAAAGCGGTCTGGCTCAACCCGCCGTTCTTTTTCACGCGCGTGATCCTCGTCTACCTGATCATCACCTCACTCAGCGTCTGGTACATCTATACGTCGGTGCGCCTCGACGTGGGAATCCTTCCGGAAGGCGGAGCGAAGTGGGCGCGTGGCCTGAGGGAGCGGATGCGAAGAAGCTACGGGGAAGAGCGGCGTGAGCTTCACTCAACGCATTCACTTCAGGGAAAGCTTGCGGTTTTCCTCGGGTTTGCGTTCGTGTTCGGATGGATCGTGCTCTCGTGGGATCTGTCGATGTCGCTCGACCCGCACTTCCAGAGCACGATGTACGGCTGGTGGTTCTTCATGGGTGGCTGGGTCGCCTCGCTGGCGAGCTGGACGATAATCGTCATGGCGTGGCGCAGATATCTGAATCGCTACGACCTTATCCAGGACAAGCACTTCCACGATCTCGGCAAGCTCTGCTTCGCGTTCACGGCGTTCTGGGGATATCTCACTTTCGGGCAATACCTCGTGATCTGGTACGGCAACCTCGGGGAAGAAACGCACTGGATGCGGCTCCGGCTGATAGAAGGGTGGCGGATTCCGACTCTGACTGGCGTGGTCCTCATGTTTGGTCTGCCGTTTTTCGGTTTGCTGTCGCGCAAGGCAAAGGTATTTCTTCCGACGATGGCGCTCTTTGCGACCTCGACCATCGTTGGACTGTGGATGCACCGCTACCTCGAGGTATATCCATCGATCTACGGCGTAGTGAGCAACATTCCACTCGGCCTGTGGGAGCTTGGCGTGGCTGTTGGTCTTCTCGGGGTGTGGGGCTTCTGCTATCTGTCCTTCATGGATGCATTCCCGCGGATGCGCGTCCTGCTCATGACATCCCCTTATCGTGATGAAGTGCAGGTACCGGTAGACGCGCGCACGATGGAGCCGCTGCCCGCACACGAGTAGCGCGGTGTGCGCGGGGCCCGGCACCGTCTATATTTCGCGTTGAGGGGCGTTAGCTCAGCTGGGAGAGCGCCTGGTTTGCAACCAGGAGGTCGCAGGTTCGATCCCTGTACGCTCCATAGACTTACATCAGGGCGGGGTCTGTTTGGGGGTTCGTTTCGTACCAATCAGCCCGCTTTTTGTTCTAACACTTTGTGCTCGTCATTCATTACTGCTTCCATCTTCCCGTACTCGGGCTGTTGGTAGATACCCAGCATCGTACCAACCTCCATCCCGCAGACTGCAGCCGCATCTTTGGCCGGTAGATGCTTTTGTGCAGTCACCCAACCTCTCCGAAAGGCGTGCCACAGGGAGCCGTCCAACTTCGGCAGCCCAGCTTTGTTCTCAGCCGCCAGCAGCCACTTACCTAGCACGTCCCGCCTGAGCGGTACGCTTGCGTCAGTCTCACTCGGGAACACAAGCCCACCGGAAAGCCGCGCCCATCTTCACACGGAAGGCCTTTAGTTCGCCGGGCAATCTGTCCCCCATCGGCACTCGCCAATCCTTTTTCATCTTATCGGACGCCGCTCGCCAGTGAATTGCGTTGCCGGTGAAATCAACATCCGGCCACGCGAGTTGTCTGATACTTCCCAACCGCCGACCCGTTGCCTCGGCCAACACTAGCGCGAGCTCCAGCTTCAACCACTTCCGGCTTTCGGCGTTACTCTCGGCCTCGGTTTGCAGCTGAACAATCGCATTCCGTGTAGCCATGAATCGTTCGACAGTGGCAACGGGACGACGCGGATTGGTGCCCCGGCTTGGCCCGAAGCTGGGAGGCGACGGCCAAGCGTGCCCCTCGCGCTGTTGTGCCACACGCGAGGTAATCCCCGACCACCTTTCCGGTAAACCCTGACAGAGTAAGAGCGCTGCCTGCTGCAATGTTTGGTATTGCGCACCGGCAAGCTACACGGTGAGCAACAATCATCTCAGTATGGAGGCGTTATGCCAAAGAACATGGGCACTATTGATCGCTGGATCCGAGTGGCGCTTGGAGTTGCGCTTCTCGCGCTTGTCGTGCTCGGACCGAAGACTACCTGGGGATACCTTGGTCTGCTCCCGCTCTTTACGGGGATCTTCGGCTACTGTCCTCTATATCAACTCCTGGGATGGTCGACGAAATATCGGGGATACAGAGCACCAGCCTAACGGAGACTGAAACACGAACTGGCACGTATCCTTCAATCGGACCCGGACGGAACCATGACTATGATCTCGGAGCCGGCACCGCGCGTGCAGCCCTTCCTGAGCGCGGTCCCGGAGATGTTGAGCGTCTCGGCAGAGATTGAGCTTGCCACGGCCGCGTGCGCGCACGACGGCATTCAATCCCGGCGCGGCAGAAAGTACGACGACGAATCAGTAGGCCGCTGGCTCGACGAGGGCGGCGCTTCTGGCTCCGCCCCTGCGGAAGAAGACTCGTTACGGGTTGCGCACCGGGGAACACTCCAGCGCGCGGTGGCGGAGTACACGCGGCAGATGAGGAAGCTCGGGCATTATCCGGAGAAGGTCCTTGACGTCCTCCCCGATGCGGAGTCACTCAGGCTGTGAGTCGTTGGGGTGAATTGTCGTTCCTTTCGAGCTCTCTTGCAAACTCGGTGGGGGTTCTACCAGCGAGGCCGCTGTGCGGCCGAGCCTCGTTGTAGTCGCACCGCCAGGTCTCTACTGCATCTTGAGCATGAGCGAGGCTCGTGAACCATTCCGTGCTCAAGCACTCTTCCCGGAATCTCCCGTTAAAGCTTTCGATGAAAGCATTCTCAACCGGCTTCCCCGGTCTGATGAATTGAAGTGCGACGCCGTGATTATGAGCCCAGAGATCGAGTGCCCTGCCCGAGAACTCTGGCCCGTTGTCGCAGACGATGCTCCGCGGAAGACCTCGCGTAAGAGCCAGATGATCGAGCACCTGGATCACGCGAAGCGCCGGCAAGGAGTTGGACACCTCGATCGCCGGGCATTCGCGCGTCATGTCGTCGACGATGGTGAAGCAGCGAAACTGCCTCCCGTCGGCCAGTGCATCCGTGACGAAGTCCATGCTCCACCGCTCATTCGCTACACTGGGAGCGGGCAGCGGCACGCGTGGCACCGAGACCCGCTTCTGCCGTCGCCTTCGAGCTACGGCCAAGCCTTCCTCGCGGTAAAGCCTCAGGACCAGCTTATGATTTACCAGCCGGCCTTCCCGCTTGAGCAGGATGTGAAGTCGCTCGTAGCCCCAGCGTGGCCTCTTGGCCGCCAGCTCGCGCAAACGCTCTCGCAGATCATCGTGGCTCGGTCGCCGCGGCTGGTAATGCCAGCGAGATCTGCTGAGACCGACCAGCTCACATGCCCGGCGCGCGCTCGTCGGAAACCCTTCGAGCAAATGGGTGACGACGTCGCGCCGCTGTCTGGTCGTCACCACTTTCGTCCCACGACATCTTTGAGCATCGCGTTGTCGAGCGACAACTCGGCCACGAGCTTCTTCAACCTCCGGTTCTCATCCTCCAAGCCCTTGAGTCGCCGCGCCTCGCTGACCTCGAGCCCGCCGTACTTCGCTCTCCAGCGGAAGAACGTCTGCTCCGTAATGCCGTGCTTCCGGCAGACCTCGCGGATCGACACCGCGCCTCCAGCCTCGTGGAGCACGCCGATGATCTGCTCCTCCGAAAATCTCGTCCTCTTCATCAGTCCTCCCCGCCTCTCGGCGGATCAGGACTCACAACCTACGAAATGACTCCGGTTTCGGGGAGGACGTCAT
>JBBRQC010000025.1:0-47965 GCA_038227135.1 Gemmatimonadales bacterium | reverse complement strand
TCCTCTTCTCAGGCTGGCTTACCTACCTCGAGCTCGCAGTAATCCACGCCATATGCGTATGGTGTGTCACCTCGGCGGGCATCGTGGTGGCGATACTGATCGTCAGCATTGCGGATTTGAGGGAGCTGCGCGCTGCGCTGGAGATCACCACTGAGCCGGGACCAGAACTTCGTAGCTGAGGCTGTCTAAGCCCCTCGCTTGATGTCCTGAGCCCGGGACGCCTCGTCGAGGCGAAGGCGCGGCTTTTCAGCGACGGTGTCCTCTCCCTCGCGCTGCATGCGGCGGCGGAACGGAACGAGATCACGACCGAGGTGCACCAGAGCCCTCGTTGCGACCGTGCTCGCGAGGGGCTCGGGAATGCCCATCACTCGAATGTACGTGTCGATCGCCCGGTCAAACGAGAGGTCCTCGGCGAGCGTGTCCACGAACATCAGGGCGTTGTCCACGTGACCGCGAATGATCGTCTCTTCGGCGCGGGCCTGAGACAGGCGAAGGCGCCGCTCGGCGTTGGGATTGAGCTTGCGACCGAAGATCGATTCTGGAAACAGATTTCGAAGGGACACTGGGCCTTCCTTGGATTCGATGATTGGATGTTAGGCAGGGAGCGTACCAGAGGATAGGGCTTGCCAAGCCACCGATTCGATGTTCCGTCGGGGCCTGAGCTACACAGGGTCCGCGGCTGATGCGAGAAGGACCAATAACCGCGATTATCGCGTCCCAATCCTCCGATGCAAAAGAGCCCGAGAACTTCCTCGGGCTCTTAATGCTCTAGCGCTCTTATCGTCGCAGCTCTTACGACGTCACTACTATGGTCTGGTTCTGGGTCACAGAGCCGGTGGTGATAGTCACTCCACCTGGCAGCAGCGCCGGTTTCAAGCCGCTCGCCGTCGGAGGGGTTGCTCGTACCACGTAAGTTCCTGGAAGCAGAAACGCGAAACTGAAATTCCCGGCCGGGTCTGTAGTAGTCGTACTGGCGACGATGTGAGCCGGATCTGCGTCGTTGAGCAGGGAATTGTTCGTTAACACTTCAACCGTGGCGCCAGGAACCGCTGCCCCGGTCGCGCTAGTGGCATGTACCGACCCGGTCAGGCTCCCGGTGATGTCCTCGGCCACCGCGCGGATGACAGGCCTGAAGTTGAATCCGTTGCTGGCGCTGTTCCCCCGCATTACAAAGCTTCTACCTATGTCGAAATCCAGCGTCATTACTGAGCCGTTTTCGGTCAGGGCGATCGGCTTGTCCAGGTTGATCTTGATTCCGGATTGCGCCGCGCTCGGGAATTGAATTGATGGGTGTGAGCCGTCCTTAAGAAGCGTGATAGAGGATTTGGTCGGGTCGATGATCAGGCGAAAGCCGTTGTAGGTGCCCGTCGCGAGAGTGGTTGCGCCGAGATTCCTGGTGATGCCGCCGCCAAGATCGAGCAAGTTTATAGAGGCGTTCGGAGTGGCGACCGTGGTCCAACCCTGATTGTTCGATACGTCAGCGGCCTCGGCATCCGTCCCCGCCGTCTGTCTGGCATCGACACGGACGATGAAGACATCGACGCGCGAGACATCGGAGAATGGGAAGGGAGCGTCGGTCAGACGAACGGTGAGGAGTCCGGTGCCGGTGCCCGAGGAATCACTGCAGGCGGCCAGGCCGAGTGCGCCCAGCGCGAGTGCGGCAAAGATTCGGAGCGATCGCCTCATTTTTTTATCTCCTGCACGAGTGGTTAATGGTCTTGGTTGGCGAGTTGGTCGACACGTGCGCAGCACGGTCCCATCTGCGTAGACTCTGACATTGCGCACGAAAGTCACAGCTCATCATCGAAACGGCGAATGCAACACGCCGTCGCGGAGACTTGAGACAGCGCTGATCTGTCTCCGCTGCTGTCAAGCAGCCCTAGTTCTTCGGCGGCGGTCGGTGACTCTTTCCCGCGTTACCGGGAATCCCGGCGGGCAGGCCAGCCGACGCGGGGCGTCCTGCAGAAGCCGGCCGATGACTCTGGCCGAAGTCCCGCCCTGTCGATGCGGGCGGTTTGCCCTGACCGGCCTGGAGCTGGCTGGGAAACTCCCCGACCATGCCTTCGAGATCTGAATCGGATGCCTTGTCTCCCAGACGCGCAAGCACACTCTTTACCGCCGCGTTAGGGGTCAACCCGCGATCGGTTAAACTACCAATCACGAAGAGGGGCACCGCGAGCGATCGACCCCTTGAAGCGCTCTTCGCCAGCAAGGTGACCGAAGGGCCGTCTACGCCTTTGCGCATTGCCTCTGCTCCGGCCTCAATCTCATCCCCCGCCGGAGTTGATGCGCGACCGTTGGTGAGAGCAGCTTTCGCAAGTGCCATCCGATCGGCCTGTTCGCTCACGGAGCGTTCGATGTTCTTCGGATCAACGCCCTTTGCGGCAAACTTCAGCGCGCGGTTTTCGAGTGCTTCGGCGGGAAGTTGTCGCGCCCGCGCTTCGGCGATCCGCGCCAGCACCCGCTGGGCAACATCGGCCGGAAGCACCTCTCGCAAGCGCGCTGATGGATCTTTAGCCGGAGTTTGCGCGCTCGATCCCGCAGCGGTCAACAGCGTCGCCAATGCGAAGAGCGTGAAACGTCGAATGAGCTTCATATTCATATATATCATCTCCGCGAGGGAGTGATCTGCAATTTCGCGACACGATGGCATGGCTCGCCCGAATTGGTACGCCATACCAGATAGACTCGGCAACCGGGGTTGCAGGTCACATTTAAACGTTTAGTCGACCACCAGCAATCCTACCACTCCTCCAAATTCATCGACCATCGCAAGAACGCCAGGCGGCACCACCCATTGGCCACCGTTGACCCTGACATTCATCTGATACTTCCCGGGCACAATCGTGACAGTCGTCGACCACCATCCGGCTTCTGCCGGCGCGAGCTGCAGCGGCGTCCAGTTTGTAAAGTCGCCGTTGATCTCCACGACTCGCGCGCCGGGAGCATTCACTCTTAGAGTCACGCGACCGCTGTCGGTTCGGCTGGCAACGAAACCTATCGCGGCAGATCCCGCATCGGGTGTGAGATCGCGAGGTGGTGATTCCGGAGCAGTCGGCGCGGCTGGCGCCTGGGCCGGACTGTGTGCACCTGTCATTCGCACACTCAGCGATATAAACCTTCCGCCGGGAAATCCCTGCGTTGGGTCTACTGGATAGCTACCGCCGGCACCGACGACCCCGACGCGCGACGTCACCCAGAACACGGCGCTGACATTGGCCCACGCCCGCTCGTGAGCGCCCAGCGCCGTGAGCTGATCCCCAAGCCGGGCGCCAAGCAAGCCGGCAAAGTCCATCCTCTCATGATTCCAGGAGAGCGACGCCTGGACGTCCGCGTATTTGATCGAATCATCTACCATCGTCGGGCTTATCGCCAACGATGCGCTCGTCAATTGCGATCCAATCGACGCTCCCGCCTCGCCGAGAAGAATACTTCGCCACGCGAACGCGTCCCAGGTGCGACCGGCGCCAGCCCCCAGGAAAAGCTCGGAGCTGCCGCGTGGAAAATGGCCCCGAGAGTTTACAAGGAATTCCCCTGTTCGTGTCCCGTCGCCGTGGATACTTCCCCCGACGAATCCACCAACTTCTCCGAGGAACCCTTTGCTGGTTGGAATGAAATGGGACGCGGAAAGAAGTCCTTGCGTGCTCCATCCTGCCGTGGTGAACTGAGAGTACGTGCCGGACGCGTCGAGCAGGTCCGAGTTCCAATTCGCGGTGATGCGCGGCGTAACTGTGATAGCACCGGTGCTCAAGGTATCGGCATAACGAAGTGCGGCTCCCCCCAAATCCAGGCTGACTTCGACTTTTTGCGCGCGACCCGCTTGCGCTACAAAGAGGAGCGCCGTAAGCGCTCCTCTCAGAATTGCCAGAAGTCGGGGTGTTCCAGCTGTCAAATATCCGCGGGTAGCAGGTTGCGGAAGGGGCTTCTTACGAGGTCGAGCCGCGTCCTGATGTTCCGACCCGAATGACCGAGCTTTCTGTTCCGAAGTCGTCCGATGAAGGCACGGCGAGCGGATCTGCAACCCACCGCGAGCCGTTGATAATAAAAGCATACTCGTGACGTCCCGGCCAGAGGGGAACTGAGACGGCCCAGACTCCGGGAACTCCGGATTGACGCAGCTGCGTGGTTCCCCTTGCCCATTGGTTGAAATCCCCGACTAGCTCGACCTGGGCTGCCTTGCGGTCGACGAACACGAAGCGCACGAGCTGTACGGTGTCGCGGTGGGCGGTGGAAGCAATTCGCTGTGCCGCACCCGATGGCGAGGAGATGCGCGCTCCGACCGCGATGCCGGACACCGCGATGATTGCGCTGATCGATGCCGCAATCGCCAGCCCGCTTAGAGGCGAGAGTCTGAGCTCGCGCTCGGTGCGCCACCATGATCCTCTCGACTGCGCGCGCACAGGATAAAGCGCCGGACCTTCGGCATGTACTTTCTCCATCAGCCGCTTCTCGAACGATGGATGGACGTGTTCAAGTGCGCGCAAGGGCGCCGCGATTCGCTCGGCGAATGCAGCATCTTTGTCGATCGCGCTCTCGTCGTAACTCTCAGGCATGATAAACCCCTTCCAATAGGTTGCGAAGTGCATCGCAGGCCCGCTTCACTCTCATCTTCAGCGCCGGCACGCTGACGCCTGTCTTCTCCGACATCTCTTCATACGTTAACTCCTCCACGTGCTTGAGCAGAAATGCCTCCCGCTGCTCTGCCGGTAAGGAGCCCAGCGCACTCTCGATATGCCCGCCGACATCCGATTCAGCTTCGGTCTCCGACTCAGGTGCCACCGCCCGCTCGATCGCATCAGTTGCGGGAGTGAAACGGAGGTCACGACGTCGCTGTCGCGCCGCATAAGTCCTGCACTCGTTGATAACGATTTGGTAAAGCCAGCCTCCGAACCGATCCTTTTGTCTGCAATTGCGAAGGCTGCGAAAGGCGCGCATGAACGCCGACTGGAGCGCATCGTCCGCGTCCACGCGCGATCCAAGCATTCGGACCGCGAAACGGACGCAGGCGTCTTGATGCCGTCGAATAAGACCAGAGAATGCGTCAATGTCGCCGGCAAGCACCGCCGCGATGAGTTCTTCATCTGACGAGCCCTTCACAGGTGAATGACTATCGAAAGCCCCGCGCGCGTCACAAAGAGCATCAGGCCCGATTTATTCCACGGCACGACATAACGCAAGCAGGCCCAAGGACTTGGGCGTGCTAAGCGGCGCCCAGGCCAGCGGCGAGTCCGATACCAAGTGACGAATCGCGAGTTGGAAACAGTCTTTTACATCAGTCATAGCAATAGGCTCCCTCCACGAAAGGGCGGGTCACGATGCGCGGGGTTCAAAGGAGAGGTTTTACCCTGACCGAGGCCGTGATGGTGCTGTCGGTAATAGGGATTGTCGCAGCGATTGGAGGCCCAAAGGTCTCATTGGTGCTCCAGCGCCGGAGCACCGCCTCCGGCGCCGATCAATTCGCTGTCACGCATTCGCTCACCCGTTCGACTGCGATGAGATACGGACGGATTGCCCAGCTTCACATAGATGTTGCAGGGCAGCGATTCTGGGTGGATGTCGACACCAGCGCAAACGGGGTTGGTCAACGGGCTACCATCGCCTACATGCGGTACGTGAATGACAACGGACTGCACATGGCCAGCAGCAGAACGCTCGTTTGCTTCGATGCCCGGGGCCTTGCGTCCACGAGCGGATCATGCGAAGGCGGCGATGCGACGGTGATTTTTTCGGACGGTGTCATGGCAGACACCGTCGTAACAACCATTCTAGGCAAGCTGCTCAGATGAAATCCCTAATAGTGTCAGACAAGAACAGGGGGTTCTCCCTGATCGAAGTAATGATTGCAATGTCGCTTCTCGCGGTGGCGATCATGAGTCTTGCGGGTGCTGCTACTCTTGGGCTCAGCCAGATGAATAAGGCGCGACAGGACCTACAATACTCCGCAGATGTGCAGCAAGTCGCGGATAGCCTCGTCGGCGTGGGATGGAACCACGTTGCGAGCGGGTCTTCGACCATTCGCGGACGACCAGTCAGTTGGACCGTCAGCACGGTTAATCCCAACTCGCAGAAAGTTGACATCATCGTGCAGCGGCGGGGACAGGCAAGCGTGACGACTGTGTACCAGGATACCGTCACGCTTTTCCTGGCGAAGAACGAAATCCGATGACAATGAGACATCGTGCACGCGGCGCTCGTCCTGGCTTCACTCTGGTCGAGCTTCTGGTAGGTCTCGTCGTCGGCATGTTTGTGCTCACCGGCTTCGTACAAATGATGACCGCGCAGGGAAGGGGTTATAGAAAGCAGAGGGAGATAATCGACATCCGCGAAACCGCGCGCGAAGCCTCGGCGCTGCTCGCGTGGGATCTCAGACAGTCAGTAGTGGGAGGGAGCGTACTGGGTTCAATGGGCGCCAATAGTGTCGCGCTTCGCTCTCCTCGCAGCCTTGGTATAATCTGCGCCAAGCATCCCCTGCTTGCGCGTTACGGCCTCTGGCAAACAGGTGGAAATGTTCTCGCTGGCACCGATGACAGTGCGCTCGTCTACCAGCTCGGACGCGACAAGTGGACTGCACTCAAGATCACCGCTGTAGGAACTCCCGCGGCTATGGGCGTCACAGCGTGCGGCTGGCCCGGCGCGCGTGCTCCGGATATCGTCGTTGAATTCGCTATCGGCTCGAAGACCGACACATCCTACATAAAGGTTGGCGCGCCGTTCCGCGGGTTCCGCCGGGTTGAATACGGCGAGTATCAGCTGAATAATCGCTGGTGGCTTGGGCGGAAAATCGGTGCCGCTGCATCGTTTGAGCAGCTGACAGGTCCGCTCGTGTCGCCTCCGTCGAACGGGCTCGCGTTTGCCTACCACGACACTCTCGGAGCGGTGACGACAAATCCTGCCAGTGTCGGAAGCGTGGCGTTCACACTTCGCACAGAGAGCTTCAAGAACACGTACGTGGGAACCACTTACGCCTACCAGGGCGATTCGCTGACAACCAGAGTCGCCGTCCGCCGTTAGTCTGCCTGGCATGACACACAGATCAACTGCGAGTGAGGAAGAAATGGCCATAATGCGCCACGAGGCTTTGACACGAGCGAATCGAAGGGGCTTCGTCCTTCCGACTGTGATCTTCGGAGTCACAATCATGAGCCTGATCGTAGTGGTCGCTCTCACCACAGCCTCCGACGAGCGTCGCGCATCTCGCGCGACGCGTGAGTCGACGCTGGCTATGTACGCGGCGGAAGCCGGTCTCCGTCAGACGTTTGGTGCCTGGCCGCAAGCGGCCGTGAGCGCGCTAAAGCCCGGCGACAGTCTGGATCTCGGCTGGCAAAATCTTCCGAATAATGCTGCATACCGGACCTTGATCCATCGGGTGGATGAGGGCGGGCTCCAGGAATACAGTGTGGTCGTTCAAGGAAGGCGCACGGATCCCACTGCCGACATCATAACGATCGTTGGGGCAGCGGGCGGAGTGCCGATTTTCAAATACGCGGTACGCACCGAGGGGATTTTGTATCTCACCAACGGGGGTGTTCTTGACGCCTTCGACTCGGATGTGGCGCCGTACACCGTCGCGACAGCGGACACCATGGCCAATCTCTGGACGAACGGCGATATGAATGTCACCGAGACAACGGTGAAAGGAGGTGCTGCAGCAACTGGAGCGATCACGTTTGGACCAAACGGCGTGGTTACCGGCGGCGCCGTATCCGGGGCGACCGCGCAGACTCCCTTGGACATACTTCCGTGTCCGGCCGGCGGGTTCACGCCGACGGCGAAGGTCCCGACTGGTCCGGGTATTAACTACAGCTCGTCGAACGGCGTGGTGACGGTTTCAGGCGGAGCCACTCTGACGCTCACCGACACCTCGTATTTCTTCAGCTCGGTCGTGCTGACGGGAAACTCGAAGCTGGTGTTCCCCGGCAATCCGCACGCGAGCGTCTATCTTCGTGACTCGCTCAATGCTGGAGGTGGTGGTACCATCAGCAACCTATCAGCCAACGCAACTGAACTCTCATTCGCATCGTGTGGTACCTCCGCGACTCCCGCATCGTGGTCATTAAGCTCGGGAGGACTCGCTTCCTATTACTCCGTGTACGCGCCCAATCACGTCGTGTACGAGATCGGTGCCGGCGATTTCTACGGCGCCGTGATCGCGTCCATTTATTACGCGACGGGGGGAGGGAAATTCCACTATGATGAGGCCCTCGCTAGACAGCCCTCGAGCAAGATATCAGTCCAGCGTGGATCGTGGGCGCAACTTCCGGGGAGCTGATCGCGCTAAAGTGTGCGAGCGCAACTGACGGTGGTATTCGCTCGCGTTTCCTCAGGGCGACGTCAGCGTCAGTATGACCGCAAGACTGTAGTTCCCCGGGGTATCGAGCGTCCAGCGGTAGATCGTCCAAAAGTACACCGTGGTAGCGGCACTAGCGGTCGCAACCCCTCCCACGAGCAGCACGTCGGTGGTAGTCAGCGGGTTGAAAGGCCCGCCCGATACGGTGCTCCACGTCAAATCGGCGGCCGGCTTGGTCGTTCGCGCTGGCGCGCCAGGCGAAGTGTTAGTCGCCGTCCATAAGGCAGCCGAGGCGCGAACCTGCAGTGTCCATGCGGCATTCGCGCTGACGGTGAGTGTAGGCCCCGTCGTGGCGTTCAACCCTGCGTCGAAGTCGGCCGGTGTCGGCGGAGTGAGCGTCGTAGAGCCTGCGCTCATCTGCAACCTCACCACGCGACCAGCGGTCATCGAGACGCTGCCCGGCTGGTTGCAGCTTTGCGGTGTTCCGGAGAGGGTGGTACACTGCGCACCTGCCGTCGAAGAGATGGCAGTGGCAAACCAGGCGAACGTCACCAGCGCTGCGCAGTATCCAGTACGTCTCATCTCGGCTCCCGTTCTACTCTAAAGGTACCGGAAGACATTGTGCCATCCGGTGCGGAGCCGATCCAGGTTCCGGTAATAGTGTCGGCCACGATCTGTCCAACGTGACGTCGGACAACGTCCACGTCGGCGTCAAAATCGATCACGTCGGTGCCACTCGCGGATCCGCTCACCAGACCGCCGAGCACCGTGCCTTGTCCTGTCTGCTCGTTTGTCGCAACGAGATCGAGTCGGCCCTGAAAGCTCGTGCCTGATTCGCGCGCGATCGCGAGAGTACCGGTGAGTGTCTGTCTGACCGGTGCGGTCTGGACTCCAGTGTACCTCCAGGCGCCACTGAGCTGGAGCGCCGAAGGCTGCGGGGCAGTCGACTGGAGACAGGCCGAGGTGAGGAAAATGCCCGTTACAGTGAGGCCGGCGGCGATCGCTCTCAGACCTGACATCCTCGCGCGTCTCATGAGCGCGGCGGCACTGGAGGTAGCGTCGTCTTCTCAGCAGCGGGCGCGTTGTTCTTCGGCGCCTCGCTTCCATGAGATCCCGACCCTTTCCAGATGCGAATTGGTCGTGGATCGAGCGTAACCGTGACAGCCTTGGAGTCTTTTCCGCTCACCACGAGTACCGGAACGGGCGCTCTCGGAACCAGCGGCTCGCTCAGCTCGGAAAGATCGAACATGAGTATATAAGTGCCTGTCGGAAGGGACTCGAAAGTCGCCGTGGTGGGTCCAGCCATTCTCGCCGACCATTCGCGACCCGCACTGTCCCGCGCGATCACCTGCGCCTTGTTGAGATCGACCTTGACCTCGGAGATGCCAGAGCGTGGGGCGACCACGAGCTCAACTGTCGCGGATGTCGAAAGTGAAAGGCTCAGATCTCCGTCAGTAGCTCCGCTCGCGATCCACCCATCGGGCAGCGACCCTTCGTCGATCGATATCGTTTGTCGGGGATCGCCTGCTACCCGGTATCTGCCATTGGCGTCGGCGACCGCCGACTCGCTGCCGCGTCGAACGATTGCACCGGGCACGCCAGGCTCGCCTGGATCGCGACGCTGATTTCCATTGAGGTCTTCGTATACGTATCCGGAAGTTCCGGGTGTGCGCAGCATTGGCACGCTCAGCGCGTGCTCGAAACGCATTCCGAGAATCCAGGGAACATGACCACTCAACGAGTGAAAAATCGAATTGCGCTCGGCGTCGACCCTCAAGGCAAGACCATTCACGATTGGAATCGCGAAGCCTGCCCGCACGATCGAGGATTGTTCGTCGCCGAAACCGGCGACCCGCTGCAGCTCTCCTTCGGCCCGCAATCCGCCAAGCCACGGAAGAACGACCTGCTCGCCGCGTACGCCGAACATCGACTGCTGGTTTACGAATCCGCCACGGTCACGCGTCTGCTCGATCCGCGTCTGCACCTCGAGGGCGCCCCCGATGCCGGACCAGCCCGCGTTCGTCGTCCAGTAATTTCGCGGCGAGCGGTCGGTGACCAAGGCCTGGCCGACCGGCGATACGGTGCGGGTCACGTTGCCCATGTACGCAGAGCTGTTGAGATAATACTGGCGGACGTAAGTGGAGAGGCTTAGCCCGAGCTGCTGTTCCCGATTGCCGAATCCGCCCCCCGTGTTGTTTGCGGTGGGCCGCGAAGTCGCGTCGAACACATATGAGCGAGCTTCGATCGCCAGCGTCGTTGCTCCGTGAATGGCGTATTGCGGCCTGAGAGAAATGCCGTTCGCCGCGATCCCGCTGAACACTGACGTCGCATCAGTTGTCCGCCAGGCGCTCGCACTCATCGCGGCGCGCGAAGTCAGCCGCTCCGACATGTTGGCGACGATCTCGTTGGTCGCGCGGGCGAACGCGTCGCTTCCGCCGGGAGCGTGTGTCACGCGCAGCTCCTCGTTGCTCTCGCCTCCCATTCTCATCAGCGCGCTAGACCATCCGAATCCACTGCCACCCTCGAATCGACGCTCGGCGATCTCGGCCTTGAACGTGCTCCCCAAGATCGAGGGCACCGCAGCACCGAAGCCGATCGCGTCGAGGCGCCGTGGAGATGGGCCTGTGTCTGCGAGATGGGAAGCCGACGTGCTCAGCTGCACCTCGCCGAAACGATGCTCTCCGCGCATCCCGACCATTGGCTTGCGCCTGCCGGCGCCCGACTGGGCCACCGACGCAGCGCCCAGCCCGATGAATGACCAGTCGGGATGCTGCAGATGGAGGAGCGCACCCTGGCCGTAGGGATACAGTCCAGTCAGATCCGAGAAGGATGCTCCGGTATTGCCGAGGTTGAGCTGGCCGGCCGGAGAAGACAGCGAGACCGATGCGGCAGACTGAAACGCCCCGAGGTGAGCGAATGCGCTGCTCGCGGCGCCGCCCAACGCGGAGCTTTGCGACATTCGCGCGTCTATGCGCACGGAATCGAATAACGCGCCCGTCGCACTGAGATTGACGAGTGTGTTCGGCCGCCCGTTTTCATCGCTCGCGTGCGAGATGGACGACATCAATAGCGGACCTGCCTGGCGCCCAATTGACCCTGAGTTGAAGACTTCGACCGTCTTCGTCTCGTCGCCGAGGATTGCATCGCCATCGCGAATGACGATACGAACGAACGACGAGCCCGTGCTCGATAACGGCGGCACCATGAGCCTCACTCTCTTCTTGATCGTCTCGCCCGGCCCCAGCGTGATCCAGGTGTCGCGCGATTTTCTCGACGACCAGCCGTCCGGCAGACCGAGATCGACTTTTATTTTCTCTCTGACGTTTCCCGAGTTGACGATCGCGAACGGAATGATCACATCATTGCCTGCCTGAGCATTGATGGGAGCGGTGCCCGGGCGCAACGCGATCTGCCGCACCTGAGCGACATCGATCTCGACTGGGACGACAAGTGTAGCCGAGCCTGGCGCGGAAAAGCGCGCTTCGGCGGCGATCAAGCGGCCAGCCAGCGCACTCGCCGGAATTCCGATCGTGACGCCGACACGTTTTTTCCCCGAGGGGGAAAGCAAACGGGTGCGCGGACCGAGCACGACAAATTCAGAGCGCGCAACGATCTCCAGCTCAACATCTGCCGAGTGGGCAAGCGCGTCGGGGATTGGGATCGAGACCACCTGATAGCTGCGAGGCGCGCCCGAAGCAGTAACGGATGGGAGTGTGATTTCAATGTCTCGCGGCGCGGAGTCGGCCATTGGTCCGCGCTCGGCCGTCTGGGCTGCGGAACGCACCTCGCCGCTCGGAGCGCTACCTCCGGTCGATTGCGCAGCAGCCGAGGCGACAGCGCCGGCCAGGGCGAGAACAACCGGAAGGATGCGGGGGCCGACGATAATCACGGCGTCTGGGTGAGCGTGATCACGTAGTTCGCGGTGTACGTCGCGGGAGCGTCCGTCGTCCAGGTCAGAAGCATGCGGAAAAAGATCGTGTTGCTCCACGGATCGTTGAGTCCGCCTTTGACCAGCACCCGCTGTTCGATCTGAGCGTCCGTGCCTGTAATGACATTCCAGGTTGCGAGGTCGGAGCGACGCCAATTGAGATCTGCGAGGGCCTTGCCTCCGCCCAACGACGCCGACGTCGCTCGAATGAAGACCGTCGTCGTGCGTGAGCCAGCGGGGCCTGCCCCGCTCAAGGTGAACGTCACCCCGGTCGCGGCATCGACGTACCCATTTATGTAATCCGCCGCCGTCGGAGCCGGAAAGGTGACCGTCGCGTTGGCGAGAGTGAGTGTGGTCTTCTGCGCCGCGAGCGGAGATGCGAATAGAACCAGCGCAAGGAGAACCGCCCCGCTGGCGCTGACGCTCATGAGTCCACGCGCGGGCGGAAGCACCTGGCCTACTTCGCCTGGTAGTCGATCTGGCCCGCTACGAGTTCGGCGCCGCCGAAGTCGATGAGGGCAAGAACTACGTAGTCTCCCGGGGTCAGGCCAGCCGGTACGTCCACCATCACTTTCCGCACCGAGCCGGGAAGCGTGGGGAATTCGGTGATCGGGACCTCCGTCGCGAGCGTGTTGTCGAGTCGACGAAACTCGAGGCGCCCCTTGGCGAGCAAGTGCATCGCGCCGGTGTTGTGGAAGCGAATGGAGATCTGGCGTTTGGTGACTGGAGGCGTGGTGTTGACGGTTAGTTTGCCTGGGAGCTTCGAGGCGGACGCCATTACGGGTGCGTCTTCGATGCCCATGTTTTCGACAGCCGCATCCCGCCCGAGTCCCGGGGGCGCGACATACACTTTCACACCGGTCCGAAAGATATACTGGAGCGAGTTGCCCTTGACCGCGGCGCGCTGCGGAATTTCCTCTACGAAAAAGATGTCCCAGCATTCCTTGGTCAACGCTGCCGCGTTCTGCACACCGACGCGAATTATCCGGGATGTGTGAGGCTCGACTCGAATCGAGAGCGGTGAGGCGCTCAGAATCGTGCCGCACGATCCGCCACTGGTGCCTGCGGGGAGAAAGCGGTTGTCGCCGTTCTCAGCGCGGTCCCAGTCCTGGCGCGTGATCGTCGCCTGCACCACGGCATCCGACGTGTTCGAGAGCGAGAAGCTTCCAGACACGCGATTGCTGCCTGCCGTGAGCAGTGTTAGCTCGAGCGGATCTACGAGCAACTGCGCTGACGCGCGGTGCGAGACCACCACTCCAACAGCGCAAAGGGCGAGTACGGATCTCCGCACTCGCCCTCTGCGCTCTTCACCAGTCCCGAGGAACGGGTGAGAGCGAGATACTGTCATTGTTACGGAGCTGTGAGTGTGAACGTGACGGGCAGAGTGTACGTGCCAGGCTCATTCGCTACGTTGTTGAAACCTAAGACCCAAACGGTCTTGAAGAACGGCTGCGCGGCAGTACCGTTGGTCGAGGCGGCACCGGAGGTGAACAGCACGTCGCTCGCGGTAATCGCGGCATACGTTCCGGCCACGGCATTCGACCATTGCAGGTCGGCGATCGGCTTCACACCGGCGAAAGCTCCAGCGTACGTCCAGTTCGTTGGATTGCCGGACTTGATATTCAGCGTCCAGCTGCGGTTCGCCTTGATCGTGAAGTTCGGGCCTGCATCAGCTCCGACCGTCGCACCGAGGTCGATTTGGTCGGCAGTAGGCGCGGTGAGGTTAGTCGTGTTCGACGTCATAACGAGCTTGACCAGCGCCGGGACTACCACCTGCGCCGTGTTCGTGCCGACGCAGCTATTGGCGCCGCTGCAGCCTTGCGCATCGACCTGGCTTGCGCCGATGGCGGTTCCGAGCACCAGCGCGGCCAGAAGGGAACGGGTAGCTTTCATCTTGCTTAATCTCCAGGAAGTCTTGATGGTGCCGGTGCCATAGGGGCTTTAACCGGTCCTTTCAATCGGTTGGGTACTGTTCTTATTAGACGAAAACGGACCTCTTCTGCAACCGGTTTGGTGAAAGAATTTCGACATTTCGGGCCACGGTGAGAATGCGTCGGTGTTTGTTCGGGTAAGCGACGTAACGCCTTGCGCCGAAAGGGGATGAAACAGATGAATCCGACTCAGCAAGGCTGATACGAAATCAACCCTCTTTGTCCTCGTACTCATCCCTCAGGTTGGCGACGACATTCGGATCCGCAAGCGTGGTCGTGTCGCCCAAAGCGCGTCCTTCGGCGATGTCGCGCAACAGTCGGCGCATGATTTTTCCCGACCGCGTTTTGGGAAGATCCGCGGAGAACAGAATGTCGTCTGGGCGCGCGAGGGCGCCGATCTTTTTGGCGACGAATTCGCGCAGCTCGTCGCGCAGCGCCGGGCTCTGCTTGCTCTTGTCACGCAGCGTCACGAACGCAGCGATTGCCTGACCCTTGAGCTCATGAGACCTGCCCACCACCGCTGCTTCAGCGACAGCGGGGTGCTCGACCAGCGCCGATTCCACCTCCATCGTCCCGATGCGATGCCCGGCGACGTTGAGCACATCGTCGACGCGTCCCAGAATCCAGAAATAGCCATCACTGTCGCGCTTGGCTCCATCGCCGGGAAAATACAAATCGGGGCGACCCGGCCACTTGGAAAAATAGGTTTGAACGTACCGTTCGTCGTCGCCCCAGATCGTGCGCAGCATCGCCGGCCACGGTTTGGTGAGCGCCAATAATCCGCCTCCGACCTCGATGCGCTTGCCGGCCGAATCCAGGAGATCGGCACTGTAGCCAGGAAGTGCTTTCGTCGCGCTGCCAGGCTTCGTCTCAGTGCTTCCCGGCAACGGAGAGATCACGATGGCTCCGGTCTCCGTCTGCCACCACGTGTCGACGATCGGACAACGATTGCCGCCGATGTGCTCGCGATACCACATCCACGCTTCCGGATTTATCGGCTCGCCAACGGAGCCGAGGAGCCGCAGCCGGGACAGGTCGTGCTTCGCGGGATGCTCGTCTCCCCATTTCATGAAAGCCCGGATCGCCGTCGGAGCAGTGTAGAGGATCGTGACGCCATGCTTCTCGCAGATGTCCCAGAAGCGGTCGCGTTCCGGCCAGTCGGGCGCGCCTTCATACATCACGCATGTTGCTCCATTCGCGAGCGGCCCGTACACCAGGTACGAATGCCCCGTCACCCAGCCGATGTCGGCTGTGCACCAGAAGACATCTTCGTCCTTCAGGTCGAACACCATCTTCGTCGTCGAGGCAACGCCGGTGAGGTAGCCACCGGTCGTGTGCACGATTCCCTTTGGTTTGCCGGTGGTGCCCGAGGTGTACAGGATGTAAAGCACATCCTCAGCATCCATCGGCTCCGGATCGCATTTGGTGTCGACTGTTTTCATCAGACGATGCCACCAGTGGTCCCGGCCTTCGACCATTTCGGCAAACGCTTCGTCACCGGAGCTGCCCGGGCGCCGCTGTACTACGATGACGTGTTCTATGGACGGCGTGTCCTCCAATGCCTTGTCGCAATTGCGCTTGAGAGGAATGACCTGACCGCGACGATATCCCGCGTCGGCCGTTATCAGGACTCGAGCCTTCGCATCGTTGATGCGATCGCGCAGGGATTCTGCCGAGAAGCCGCCGAAAACCACGGAGTGAATCGCGCCGATTCGCGCGCAGGCGAGCATTGATATCGCCGCTTCCGGAATGAGCGGCAGGTATATCGCGACGCGATCCCCTTTTTTTACGCCAAGCGCTTTGAGAACATTTGCAAACCGCGAGACCTCGACGTAGAGATCCCAGTACGTCAGCGTTCGCCGGTCGCCGGGCTCTCCTTCCCAGATGAGCGCCGCCTTGTTTCTGTTCGCTCCCCGCACGTGTCGATCAATGCAGTTGGCTGCGATGTTGAGCTTTCCACCGATGAACCATTTCGCGTGCGGGGGATTCCACTCCAGGACTTTTTTCCACGGTGTCATCCATTCAAGGCTCTTCGCCTGCTCCGCCCAGAACTGCTCCGGATCGCGGGCGGCCGCCTCGTAGATGTCCTCCGAGCGAACGTTTGCCTGCCGGGCGAACCCGGGCGGGGGCGGGAATTTCCGGTTTTCCGTGAGCAGAACGTCGATGTCAGTCATCGTAGAAAGTCGGTGGACGCGCTGAAATGGAGCGAGACCCAAGGATACTGCGTTTTGCGCCGCTCTCGCCAGAGTGGCAAGTTCTAGGCGAATGTCGCTCCTCTCCAACACAACTTCCACCGTTCCCCGACCCGTCGTCGAGGTCTCGGGCCTGACGCGGTCGTTCGGTCCGAGGAAGGCAGTCGCCGGCGTGAGCTTTTCCCTGGCTGCCGGAGAATGCCTGGCGTTGTTTGGCCCCAACGGAGCTGGGAAGACGACCCTTCTCCGCGTCCTTGCCGGTCTGCTCAAGCCTTCATCGGGAAGCGCCAAGGTTGCCGGAATCTCCCTCCCCGCCGGCGCCGACGTGAGATCGCGCGTAGGCCTCATCTCGCACCACACCATGCTGTACGGGGCGCTCTCGCCGCGGGAAAATGTCTCGTTTGCCGCGCGTCTTTACTCGGTACCGGACGTTTCAACCCGTGTCGAGAATTCGCTCCGACGGATGTCGATGTCGGATCGCGCGGATACTCCCGTCCGGTTGCTCAGCCGCGGAATGCAACAGCGTGTCTCGATCGCTCGCGCTACAGTCCATGCGCCGCGGATCGTCCTCGCCGACGAACCATACAGTGGACTGGACGAGAGCGGCGCGCGCGCACTGACCGTGCTCTTCCAGGAGCTTCGCTCAGCGGGCGCCGCGATCATCATCGTCACCCACAACCTCGCCGAGGGTCTTTCTGTGGCTACCCACGCGGCTGTGATGCAATCGGGACGGTTCGTCCGGTACGACCGCCGATCGGATGTGGACATTACCTCGTACTCCAATCTGTACCATGAGGCGCTGACCGCGCGTGAGTGACACGATTGCCGCGGCGTGGCTGATCGCGCGAAAGGATCTGGCGATAGAATTCCGGACCCGCAGCGCGTTCCTGTCGGCGGTCGTGTTCGCGCTGCTGGGACTGGTGATCTTCTACTACGCCTGGGATCCCACCGCCGTCGCGGTGACGGATCTCGCGCCGGGCGTGCTCTGGGTGATTTTCACTTTCTCCGGCCTGCTGGGACTGCACCGTTCATTCGGCGTCGAAGCGGCCGACCACGCCATCGACGGCCTGCTCGCATCTCCAGTGTCGAGACACGCGATCTTCCTCGGCAAAGCGATCGCGAACGTCATCTTCGTCGCGGCGGTGCAGCTGATTGCGATACCGGCACTGGTCCTGTTTTACAATCTTCCGCTCGGCGATGTTGCCGGACCACTCATCGCAATCGCCGTTCTGGCCGCCATTGGCCTGGTTGCCGTCGGGACTCTGTTCAGCGCGATGGCCGTCAACACGCGATTGGCCGAGCTTCTCCTGCCAATGCTGGCGCTTCCATTCTTTGTCCCCATCGTGATCGGCGCCACGCAGGCGACGGCCAAGCTATTGAGCGGCCGGCCGGCGACGGAGGCGAGCGCGTGGCTCAAGCTGCTTCTCGCGTTCGACATCGTGTTTGTTGCAGCGTGCACCCTCGCTTACCCGTTCACTCTGGAAGATTAGGAAATGCCAGGAATGGAAGCGTCCGGCAGGTCTCGCTCCCTGTTAAATTTGGAGTCGATGACACTCAAGATCTCCTGGCTTCCCACCGTCGCCGGCCTGGCCGTAGTCGGGACTGTTATTCGCGCCGCGTTCTTCACGCCTCTGGAAGCGAAACAGGGAGCCGCGCAAAAGATTTTCTACATACACGTTCCCGCGGCGTGGGTGGCGTTCTTCGCCTTCGGGCTGGTCGCGATCGCCAGCGGCGTCTTCCTCTGGCTCAGGGATCCGCGGCTCGACCGCTTCGCCGAGAGCTCGGCCGAAGTCGGAGTGGTCTTCACGACCGTGGTGTTGATCACGGGGCCAATGTGGGCGAAGCCGATCTGGGGAACATACTGGGCGTGGTGGGACGTTCGCCTCGTGTCAACTCTCTTCCTGTGGTTCATCTACGTCTCTTATATCGTCCTGCGCGGAGCCATAGACTCGCCCGAGATGCGCGCGCGCTACTCGGCGGTGCTGGGGATTCTGGGTGCGCTGCTGATTCCGTTCATTCACCTGAGCGTCTATCTCTTCGCGACGATGCACCCCATGCCGATCGTCGGAAAGCCCAGCGCGCCGTCGCTTCCGGGCGAGATGCTGCTTACGCTCTTCGTCTCCCTGATCTCTTTCACGCTGCTTTACTTCGCGTTCGTGCGGTCGCGGTACCGCTTCGCCGTCGAGCGCGATACAATCATGGAAGCAGCGGAGCAGCATGCCTGAGACCTCTTCGTACTACCACGTCGCCTACGCCGTCGCGCTCACCATCTACGCGGCGTACGCGATCAGCCTCTACCTTCGACGCAAGCGACTGAGGGCCAGATAGTGGCCGCTAATCTATCCGCGTCTCCGCCGATCCCTTCCGAAATCTCCGATCCGGTGAACGCCCGCATCCTGGCGGTGTCCGAGGATCGCATCTCCGGTTTCGTCAACGAGCCGTTCGCGGAGATTGCCTTCTCTGCGGAGCTCGCCGAAGACATAGTGATCGAGCGGTTGCGCGCGATGTTGGCAGCCGGAGTCATCCGCCGGATCAGGCAGACGCTGATGGCAACGAATCTCGCGCCGGGCGCCCTGGTGGCGTGGCGCGTGCCGAACGGCAGTCTCGATTCCGCCTTCGGCTACATGGCGAAGGACGATCCATTCTCGGGTCACGTTGTGATCCGCTCGACCGACGCGGAGACGACCGGCTCGGTGTACAGATTGTGGACGACGCTCAAGGTCCCGCAGGGATTTTCGATGACGCGTCACTGCGACTTTCTGGCGTCCGAGGTTGGCGCGGAGGCATACCGGATCATGCCGGCGAAGAGGCTGTTCACGCTTGGCGTGGGTCACGTGCGCCGGCGTGGAATGGAGCCGGGCTCGCGAAGCGAGGAGCCGGGGCGAGTTCTCGACACCAACATAGTCGAGCTGTCTCCACTCGACTGGCGGGTGCTGACGGCGCTCAAGCGCGAGTTCACCGCCGACGAGATAACGCCCAACCCGTGGCGAGCCCGCGCCGGGGAAGCGGGACTTTCGCTCGAGGAATTCATTCGTATCGCCAGGTCGCTCAGCGCGCGCGAGGTGATCGGAAGGTTTTCAACTTTCCTCGAGCACGTCAAGCCATCCGCGACCGGTGAGCGCGTGACTAGATACAACGCGCTATTTCACTGGCGCGTGCCGACGGGACGGGAGATAGAGGCGGGGAAGGAAGTGGGGCGCCATCACATTCTCACCCACGCTTACTGGCGCGAGGGAGGCCCGGAATTTGGCGACGTGAACATCATGGCGGTCGCGCACGGCACCGACAAAGACCTCGTGCTCTCCCACAAGCTGGCTATCGACAAGCATCTCGAGGAATCGGGGATCCCGGTTCTCTACACGAACGTTTTCTGGGGCGGCCGCAGCGAGATCAAGCCATCCGAGATATCGCCGGTTGAATACGCACGTTGGGCCGAGAAGGTGGGGCTCACGCCGGAGGAGCCGAAGTCGCGTTCCACACTCCGCTCGCCTGCGAGCGACAGAACCGAAGGACTGCGTCTTGAGTGAAGGAAAGGTTTTTCTGGTAGGTGCCGGTCCCGGTGATCCCGGTCTCATCACGGTAAGAGGCAAGCAGCTGATCGACTCGGCCGACGCAGTCGTATACGACGCGCTCGCGAACACCGCGCTTCTTCCTCCTGGCGCGCGGGAGACGGGGTTGCCGGAGCTGTACTACGTCGGGAAGCGCGGCGGCGCGAAGGACTCGGTAAGCCAGAGCGAGATCAAAGCGCTCCTCATCAAGCTCGCGCGCGAAGGCAAGCGCGTCGTTCGGCTCAAGGGCGGGGATCCGTTCGTGTTCGGTCGCGGCAGCGAGGAGGCCCAGGACCTGAACGATGCGTCGGTCGCATTCGAAATCGTCGCGGGAGTCACGGCTGGGATCGCGGCTCCGGCGTACGCGGGGATTCCGGTAACGCACCGCGGGATTGCAACCTCCGTGACCTTTGTGACTGGTCACGAAGATCCCGCCAAGCCTGGCACGCAGACGAACTGGGCCGCACTCGCCAAATCCGGGGGTACCATCGTCCTCTACATGGGAGTGAAAACTCTGCGCAACATTGCCGACGCTCTCATCGAGGGCGGGATGCCGGGCGAGATTCCGGCAGCCGCGATCCAATGGGGCACGCTGCCCAAGCAGCGGACAGTGGTGGCGACGCTCGACACGCTTGCATCCAAAGCCGAGGAACAGAATCTCACCGCGCCGGTGATTACGGTGATCGGTTGGTCGGTGGTTCTTCGCGACGAGCTGAACTGGTTCGAGCAGCGGCCGCTCTTCGGAAAGCGCATCGTCGTCACGCGTGCAACCCAACAGGCTCCGGTCCTGAGCGAAAAGTTGCGCGACCTCGGCGCCGATGTGATCGAGATGCCCGCAACACAGATCGCCCGCCTGGATCTCTCTCAGCTCCGATCGGCCATCGCCGACATCGCCAACTTCAACTGGCTGGTTTTTACGAGCCAGAATGCCGTCGCCATTTTCTGGGAGCAGCTGCTCGGCGCTGGTCGCGATGCGCGTGCGTTGGCAGGGCTGAGAATCGCCGCGGTTGGTCCCGCGACCGCGGGCGCGCTTCTCGAACACGGGATCACGGTAGATCTGATTCCCAAGCGATTCGTCGCCGAGGGCTTGCTGGAATTGATGCGCGACCGGAACGACATCTCCGCGGCGAGCGTGCTTTACGTGACGGCCGAAGGGGCACGCGATGTATTGCCAGTCGGCTTGAGGGCGATGGGGGCGGACGTGACCGTGATAGAAGCCTACCGATCGATTCCGGACGGGCAGGGCGCTAAGCGGCTTTCGCGCGCGATCGAGGCGGGCAAAGTCGATCTCGTCACGTTCACATCTGCGTCCGCCGTAAAGGCGTACGTGGATGCAGTCGGCGACGAGCTCGCGCTTCGCGTGCCGGCCGCCTCGATCGGTCCACAGACTTCAGAGGCTTTGCGCGACGCCGGCATCGAGCTGAAACACGAGGCGAAGGAATCGACAATCGAGGGCCTCGTCGAAGCGGTACTTCGTGGCGCCTAAGTCGAAGCGGGATCCGGGAGTAATTCGCATCGGAACGCGAGCTTCCGAGCTCGCTCTTCGGCAAGCGCGCCTCGTGGAAGCCGCCCTTCTCGCTCGAGGGATAAGATCGGAGCTCGTCACGTTCAAGACGACTGGCGACAAGAAATTGGACCAGCCACTCACGGAGATAGGCGCCAAGGGGTTGTTCACCCGCGAGCTGGAAGTCGCTCTCTCGAAAAGGAAGATCGACTGCGCGGTTCACTCGCTGAAGGATTTGCCGACTGAATCTCCTGATGGCCTCGAGATCATCGCCCACCTCGAGCGGGAGGATCCGCGCGACGTGCTTGTCGTCAATCGCCTCACGGGCGCCGAGAGTCTCGAAGATCTGCCAGCGGGATCGAGGGTCGGGACGTCGAGTCTGCGCCGCCGGGCCCAGCTGATGGCCAGGAGACCGGATCTCGAGATCGTCGAGCTGCGCGGCAACGTCCCGACTCGCCTTGGGAAGGTCGAGACGGGGAAAGTTCACGCCGCCATTCTCGCGGCGGCGGGACTGATCCGACTGGAGGTGCAGCAGCGAATCACGATGTTCTTCGAGCCGCCCGACTGGCTTCCCGCGCCGGGCCAGGGAGCGATCGCAGTCCAGGTGAGAAACGACGACCAGCGCATGAGAGAGTTGCTCTCGACACTCGACCACCAGCCAACTTCGATCGCCACGCGCGCGGAGCGGGCTTTTCTCGCCGCCCTCGAAGGCGGGTGTCAGGTGCCGATCGGCGCGCTCGTCAGTGACGTCGGTGGGCGCTCTACATTATATGGTATGTTGGCTGACCTGAGCGGTAAGCACATAGTGCGTGGATCCCGCGCGCTGGATTCCGGTGCTCCCGAGTCCACTGGCGAGGCGCTCGCCGCCGAGATCCGTTCGCGGGGGGGGTCGAGCCTGCTGGTGGAGCTCCGCCAGCTGTCCAGACTTCCCGCCCCACAACCACAGTAAGAGTGTCGAGCTTCCCGCAATATCGCCCGCGCCGGCTGCGGCGCACCGCCGCGCTTCGGAACCTCGTGCGCGAGACGCATCTCGCGGCAGCGCAGCTCGTCCTGCCCGTCTTCGTTCGCGATGGGAAGAACCTGCGCCGCGCCGTTGGGTCGATGCCCGGCGTCAACCAGACCTCGGTGGACGAGATGCTGCGCGATGCGGAGGCGGCCGCAAGAGCGGGCGTGGGCGGGATCATCCTCTTCGGAGTGCCCGAGACGAAAGACGCGACCGGCTCCTCGGCCTGGGACGACAAGGGCGCCGTCCAGAATGCGGTGCGTGCATTGAAGAAAGAGATCCCCGATCTGGTCGTGATCACCGACGTCTGCATGTGCGAGTATACCGAGCACGGCCACTGCGGGATTCTCAAGGACGGAGAGGTAGACAACGACGCGACGCTCGCGCTGCTATCGCGCGCCGCGCTCTCCCATGCGCACGCTGGCGCGGATATCGTTGCTCCCAGCGACATGATGGACGGACGGGTCCAGGCGATAAGGTCCGGGCTCGACGACAACGACTTTTCGGGAGTGTCGATCCTGAGCTACGCTGCGAAGTATGCGTCGGCCTATTACGGACCATTTCGAGAGGCGGCGGAATCTGCGCCGCAATCGGGCGACCGGCGCGGCTACCAAATGGATCCCGGGAACGCCGAGGAAGCGATGAGGGAGGTGCTCTCCGACATCTCCGAGGGAGCGGATGCGGTGATGGTGAAGCCGGCCGGCCCTTATCTGGACATCGTGGCACGCGTCAAGGCAGAGACCGGATACCCGGTTGCCGCGTACCAGGTAAGCGGCGAATATGCCATGATCTGCGCGGCAGCCGATCGCGGCTGGATCGAAAAGGACCGCGTGATGATGGAATCGCTGCTCGGCATCCGCCGGGCCGGAGCCGACTTCATCGTGACCTACTTCGCGACCGAAGCCGCCCAAAAGCTTTAGTCCAAAAGCAATTGCAACCGGGCTCCTCATGACATTCCCTCACCGCATCGCCTTCTCGGTTTTTTCGATCACAGCACTGGTCTCTCAGGTCGCGGCGCAGACTCTGCCTGCTCCAGCAACCATCGACACCGTTCCGCCGCGCACTGTCATCGAGCTTCCATTCTCATTTCAAAGCGGCACTCTGACGCTGCCCGGTACGCTCACGATGCCGGCGAAGTACAACGGGCCATTGCCCGTTGCGCTGATCGTCGCGGGTTCTGGACCTACGGACAGAAA
The DNA here is from genome assembly GCA_038227135.1 of Gemmatimonadales bacterium. GTDB lineage: Bacteria > Gemmatimonadota > Gemmatimonadetes > Gemmatimonadales > Gemmatimonadaceae > UBA4720. Next base: position 24,376 of record JBBRQC010000025.1, on the reverse strand, counting down.
TGGAAACTCCGCCGGTCCGCTGCGCGCTCAGAACAACTCCAATCTCTACGCGATCCTCGCCTGGCAGCTGGCCGATGCGGGCATCGCATCCGTCCGCTACGACAAGCGAGCGCTGGGCGAAAATCTTCAGAAGATCGACATCGCCCAGACGTCGATCGATGACTTCATCGCCGATGTAATCGCGGGAGCGCGCAAGCTTGCCGCTGACCGCCGATTCTCACAGGTCGTGCTGCTCGGCCACAGCGAGGGCGCCGAGCTGGTGTTGCAGGCCGCCAATCGTGGTGCGCCCACCGCTGGCATTGTGATGCTTTCCGGGGCCGGTCGGCCGATCATGTTGGTGCTGCGGGAGCAATTGTCGAAGCAGCTTCCGCCCGAAGAGATCCTCAAGTGGGATTCGGCTTCCACACGCTATCTTCGCGGAGAAGATGCGGGTGATGTCCTTCCCGGATTGAAGCCTCTTCTCCTTCCTGCGAATCGAAGGTTCATGCAATCGTGGGCCAAGTACGATCCGTCGGCGGAGATATCCCGCGCCCACGTTCCAGTGCTGATCGTTCAGGGCGGACACGACCTGCAGATCAGCGAAGTCGACGCGCGGGCGCTGCAGGGGGCTCAGCCAGCGGCGAAGCTCGTCGTCATTCCCGCGGCCAATCACGTTTTCAGGGCAGCGACGGAGGATCGCATGGCGCAGGCGCGATTGTACACCGATCCGACTATACCCATCGTTCCCGAGCTGACCCCTGCGATCGTCGACTGGATCAAGCACCTCAGATAGACGCCGGGGCGCTGCCTCAGGCGGACGGTTAACTTGTAAGTTCGATATTCCAGAACAGGAAAATGCGCTATAGGCTATTCCCGGGAACCGACATCGAAGTTAGCGAAATCGGATTCGGAACCTGGACTCTGTCTACCGGCTGGTGGGGAGAAAAGACCGACGACGAAGCCGTCGCGATGCTCCAGGCCGCCTACAATGACTTCGGTGTCAACTTTTTCGACACTGCCGATACCTATGGAAATGGGCGGGGTGAGAAGCAGCTCGCCGAAGCCTTTCGCGGAAAGCGTGGGGACGTGGTCTACTCGACCAAGATCGGCTACGACATCTACGATCCATCCGCTCAGGCCGCGCGGCGCGGGCAGAGCGAGCTCCCACAGAAGTTCGACCGGAACTACATGCGGTTTGCGCTCGACCAGTGCATGGAGAGACTGGAGACGGATCACATTGATGTTCTGCAGCTCCACAACATCAAGATGGAGCACGTGCGCGACGCATCGATCTGGGAATCTCTCCGCGAGCTGAAGGAGGAGGGACTCATCGGAGTTTGGGGAGCCGCGTTCGGTCCGGCAATCGGGTGGCTGTACGAGGCCGTCGAGCTCTGCGAGCGGGAGAGCGACATCGGGACGATCCAGATGATATGGAACATCCTCGAGCAGCACCCCGGAACGGCGATGATCGAAGCGGCAAAAGAACTGGCGCCGAATTGCGGATTCAATATTCGTGTCACGCATGCATCGGGAATGCTCGAGGGGAAGTACACGGAGGATACGGTCTTTGCTGCCAACGACCACCGTCGGCATCGCCCACGTTCCTGGCTCACGAATGGCCTGAAGAAAATCCGCACCCTCGATTTCCTCACCACACGGATGACGCTCGGACAGGCCGCTCTCAAGTGGCTGCTGGCCGAGCCTCGCGTCGTGACGACACTGCCCAACATCTACGACATGGAGCAGCTCGAGGAGTTCGCCGAAGCGTCCAATAAGCCCGAGTTCCCGCCCGCCGAGATGGAAAAAATCGCCCAGCTCGCGTCCCGCAACTTCGGCGTCGATGAGGAGCCCATGTCCTACAAGGGTACGATGGGGCGAGTCACTACGTGATCAATCCGTGGCACGATCTGCCGGCGGGAATTCATCCTCCCGAGCTGGTGACTGCGCTCATCGAGATACCCAGTGGCAGCCGCAACAAGTACGAGCTGGATAAGCAGTCCGGGCTGATTCGACTCGACCGCGTTCTGTATTCCTCGATGCATTATCCGGGTGACTACGGCTTTATTCCCCGCACACTGCACGAAGACGGCGATCCGTTGGACATTCTCGTCCGCATCAACGAGCCAACATTCCCTGGTTGTCAGATCGACTGCCGACCGCTCGGCGTGCTGAAGATGCTCGATCGCGGGGAGCCGGACGACAAGATCATTGCCGTTCCGAGCAATGACCCGTACTACCACGAGTACTTCGACATTGCCGATCTTTCTCAGCATTATTTGAGGGAAGTGGAGCACTTCTTCCATATCTACAAGGATCTCGAGGGACGCCGCGTCGAGATCGTCGGGTGGGAGAAAAGCGAGTTGGCCGCTCGCGTGATCAGCGAGTCGATCGCTCGTTATCAGGAGAAGTTCCATCAGGTTGGGACCTAACTCGGCGCCCCGCGATCGATGCGGGGCGGAGGAAGCCATGAATCGTCAACGGTTGATCCGCACATCCTTTGCTTTCGTCACCTTCTTCACGGTGCTGGTGGCGAGCGCCTGCAACAGGGCCGACGACAAGGCGGTCAAGGGACGAGCAGGACCGAACGGGGTGGGGCACGACAGTGTCAGCGAAGTCGCGCTCAACGAGGACGGACTCGGCCCGGTTCAGGTGGGGATGACGCTCGCGGAAGCTGTCAACATTGGGCTTCTGAACGAGAATCCGAACATGAAGAAGGAATGCGATTTCGTGTTTCCGGCTGTCGGCGCGGGTGTCCCGGACAACATCGGCGTGATGATAGTGAGAGGGAAGGTTGCCCGCATCGATGTGGACACGGGATCGGTCACCACCGAGGACGGCGCGAAAATCGGGGACACCGAGGAGAAGATCAAAAGCATCTATGACGGTGACGTGCAGATCGAGCCGCACAAGTACATTCCGGGCGGCCACTACATGATAGTCATGGGCGACAGTGCCAGCGCCGGCAAGGCGATCGTGTTCGAGACCAACGGCAAGGTGGTGACGAATTTCCGCGCAGGGCGGCTGCCTGAGGTGAAGTGGGTTGAAGGGTGTAGATAGCGCATGACGTCAAAGTTCCTGACGGCGGATTGGCGGTATCTGGCAATGCTCAACTTCGAAGTCGACCGGTCAGTTCTTACGCCGTATCTCCCCCGGGGCACCGAGCTTGACGACCGCGACGGCCGGCAGTACCTGAGCCTCGTGGCATTTCTGTTTTTGGACACCCACGTGCTCGGTTTGCCAGCGCTCTTCCACCAGAACTTCGAGGAAGTGAATCTTCGCTTCTACGTGCGAAGGAGGGTAGGAGGCGAATGGCGCGCCGGAGTGGTGTTCATTCGCGAGATGGTTCCACTGTTTCTCGTGGCGGAAACGGCACGGCTCACCTACAACGAGCCATACCGCACCGTTCCGATGAAGCACACCATCGTCAAGACAAACGGCGAGATGCAGAGCGTGGAGTACAACTTCGGCGGCGGGCGCGATCACTGCCGGTTTGCGGTCCACGTGGACGGGTCGTTGTCCGAGATTGACTCAGGCTCCGAAGAGGAATTTCTCAGCCAGCGCGGGTGGGGATATACCCGGCAGCGCGATGGCGGAACGATCGAATACAGGGTGGAGCATCCTCGCTGGCGCGTATGGGCGAGCGCTCGCCACGAGCTCGAGGGGCCCCTGGAGACTTTCTACGACCAGCCCCTCCCCGCTATACTCTCAGGAGTACCCCAGTCCGCGTTCATTGCGGATGGCTCGGCGGTGGCGGTGCACATGCCCGAGCGGGTTGCGTAACTTTTTCCGGTACTCCGACAATGACTGCGACAGCACAGCTTCCCGATCTGCGGTACCCCGTCGGAAAGTTCGATTGGAACGCGCCGGTGAGCGAGGCGGACTACCCGCGATTGATCGCGCAGATCGCCGAAACACCGGGAGCGCTAAGATCCGCGGTGGCGGGATTGTCACGCGATCAGCTGGAAACGCGCTACCGCCCCGACGGTTGGACGGTGAAGCAGCTGGTGCATCACGTCCCTGACAGCCACATCAACGCCTATTGCCGGTTCAAGCTGGCGCTGACGGAAGACGAGCCGACGATCAAGCCTTACCAGGAAGCGAAGTGGGCCGAGCTTTCCGATTCGCAGCGGGTGCCGGTCGATGTTTCACTCGACCTGCTCGATGCGCTCCACCAACGTTGGGTCGCGCTGCTGAGATCGATGGACAGCGCCGATTTCAATCGCGGATTTCGGCATCCGGAGCGCAGCGGAGTGTTGACGTTGGGGCAGTTGCTCGCTCTGTATGCCTGGCACGGCCGTCACCACGTCGCACACGTCACATCATTGAGACAGCGGGAGGGATGGTGAGGGACCTGACGTCGGTAACTCAAATGCCGTTCGGCCATTTTCTTTCGGCACGGGCTTGCCAGCTGTCGCGTATGGCCAGGCGTCAACCTCCGGCACTCCGCTTGCCACTCCTGCTCATCCAACTCAGAGGCGGAACAGGGTGCGTATAAAAACTGAAAAATTGAATTCGCGGAAGACGACCTGGCTGCTCGTGGGTGCCGGCGCCGCGATGGTGGCGGGGAGATTGGTCGAGCGAGGTCTGGACAAAGGGTGGCGCGCAGTCAGGCACGAGGATCCGCCCGACCTGGAACGACGGGGGGAAAGCAGCTGGCCCGCCACTCTCGCCTGGACGGCGATCTCTGCTGCAACCGTTGCGGCGGTGGAGCTCGCCGCGCGTCGCGGCGCTCACGTTGGCCTCCGGCGCCTCACCGGCAAGAGACTTCCCGCGAACCTGTGAAGCATTCACCCGGATTTCTCAAGCTCGTAAACGACGCGAAATCTCGCGTCCGCGAGCTAAGCGTGGAGGAAACCCGGAGTGCGCTCGAGGCAGGGAAGGTGAAAGTGATCGATGTGCGCGAGGAGAGCGAGTGGGCCGCTGGCCACGCGCGAGGCGCCGAACACATGGGGAAGGGCGTGATCGAGCGCGACATAGAGGCGAGTGTGCCCGACAAGGACGCCGGGATCATCCTGTACTGCGGTGGTGGATTTCGTTCGGCGCTGTCCGCGGACAGTCTTCAGAAGATGGGGTACCGAAACGTGGCGTCGATGGCGGGAGGGTGGCGAGCGTGGCAGGAGGCCGGGGCTCCCGTCGAGGCCGGAGAGCGGGTTCCGAAGTAGAGAGAGTGTCACCTGCACCCGTTCAGTTGTAGTCAACAGCCTTGAGTCCGCTTCAGCTCAGGTGACAAAGTACTTGCCAGCGCAAAGTAGGCCGGTATCTTGAACCCAGCTTCTTCCAAGGGCGTTGTCGTGCTGAAATTGCTGCTGATGCTCGCCTCGGTTGCCAACGTAGCCGGTGGCATTGTCCTGATCGGAACCTGGGCCGCCATGTGGCAGCGGGTTCCTGTCATCGTGCTGGCCATCGGAGGGTCCCTGCTGATTCAGGGTGCCTACACCATTCTCTATCTCCGCGGCGATCTCGCCCGCTGGGGAGATCTCCCCGCCGGAGCGCTCTTTGCGGGCGAAATGCTCTCGGCAGTCGTTGGAGCCGGAGGGTTGATCCAGGGCGTCGCGCACAATATCAGCAGCGCGGACATGGAGATGGCGCCGGTGCTTGCGGGCCTGCTAATGCTCGTCCAGGCGGTTCTCGCGCTCGTCTACCTGCTGATGACGAACCAGCTGCGCCCGAGAGTCAACGGGCGCAGCTCTGCCTGATTTCTATGGCTGCAGCTCGCCGTGATCGACAGGCTCGCGGCCGCGGCGCATGAAGAGGAACTCGTAAAGGAGAGCCGCCACGAGAGCGCCGACGATCGGAGCGAACAGGTAGAGGAGCTGAGCCTCATAGATCCCGCTGGCTACGGCGGGGCCGAACGACCGCGCCGGGTTCATCGACGCCCCAGTGAGTGGGCCGATCGCCAGTATGTCCGCTGCCACGACGAAGCCGATGGCCAATCCGCCGATCTTCGGACCGCGCAGATCCACCGCCGTCCCGTAGACGACAAAGACCAGGAAAAATGTAGCGATCGCTTCGAGGAGGAACGCCTGGCCCGCTGTGACATCCAGCGCGATGGTGAGACCGCCTCCCCTGGTCGCGGTGAAAGTCGCCTCGGAGACCGACAGCTTGAGCGCGTATCCGGCGACGACTGCACCCAGCACCTGAGCGATGATATAAAGAGCCGCCATCATCGCTTCGATTCGTCTCGTCGCCAGCATGCTCAGCGTCACAGCCGGATTGAAGTGCCCGGAGATGCGCATGAGCGCGCTCACCATCACTGCCAGAATCAACCCATGGGCCAGCGCGACCTCGAGGAGGCCTGTTGGTGATCCCGTGGTTCTCGCATGAATGATCGCACCGCTCCCCACGAAAACCAGGGCGAATGTGCCGATGAATTCAGCGACGAAATGCCGCCACGCGTCCCGCATTGTCCTGCCCCCGTAATGATTGTTGGGGCCGCGGCGCGCGAGATCGCTAGATCACTCTACGCAGTACCAGCGCGGCATTGATTCCGCCGAAACCGAAGGAATTGGTAAGTATGTGCTCAACACGCTCCTTCCGCCCCGTACCCGGCAGAAAATTAAGATCGCAGGCCTTGTCCGCAACCTGAAGATTGACCGTGGGAGGGAGCCATTCCCGCTCGAGAGCGAGCGCACAGATGGCCGTCTCGATCGCTCCGGACGCGCCCAACGCATGCCCGTAATAACCCTTGGTTCCGCTCATTGGGACTTCGTACGCGCGATCGCCCATCACTTTCTTGATCGCGATCGTTTCCGTGCTGTCGTTGAGTGGCGTCGAGCTTCCGTGCGTATTGATGTAGCCGATCTCCGCTGCCGACACGTTCGCATCGTCGAGCGCGAGCTGCATCGACCTTGCCGCCTGCGAGCCATCCGGGCGGGGCGCTGTCATGTGGTGCGCGTCGTTCGTCGTTCCGTAGCCGGCGACTTCGGCGTAAATCTTCGCTCCGCGCGCTTCGGCGCGCTCGTACTCCTCGAGAATGAGCACCGCTGCGCCCTCGCCCATCACGAAGCCGTCTCGATCCTTGTCGAACGGCCGCGACGCCATCTCAGGGTCTTCATTGCGAGTCGACATTGCGCGTATGAGCGAAAACGCGCCAAAGCATAGCGGGGCCAACGGTGCTTCGGCGCCTCCGGCGATCATCACGTCAGCATAACCGTCTCGGATCTGCCGGAAAGCATCTCCAATTGCAATTGTACCCGATGCGCAGCTCATCGCATTGGTGGAGTTTGGCCCCATCACACCAAGTTCGATCGCAATGTTGCAGCTCGACGCGCCGCCGAATACCGATAGCGCCAGAGTGGCGTCCACCTCGCGCAACCCGCGCTGAAGAAACACGGCCAGCTGGCTCTCGGCGTACCCGATTCCGCCGAGTGCCGTGCCCATGTTTGCGCCGACCCTTTCCTTGTCCTCACGAGACAGGTCGAGATCCGCGTCGGCGAGCGCCATCTGTGCCCCAACCACGGAGAACTGCGCAAATCGATCCAGGCGCTTGGCGCGCTTGTTCTCGAGATGGTCGGTCGGCACGAAGTCGTTGACCTCAGCGGCGTTGTGACTCCTGAATTGCGAGGGATCGAACCGCGATACAGAACGCACGGCGGAGCGCTCGCGCTGTAGCCCCGACCACAATTCGTCGCGTGTAGTCCCGATCGGCGTTATAGGACCGATACCGGTTATCACCACCCTGCGTCTGTTCAGCTGAAACACATGATCCTCATTGCTGCCGTTTTCCCGCTTCGCGCTCCGCCACCGCCGCGAGACCAGCCAGCGTACGTGACGCAATTCCGTGAATAAACACAGGTCCTATCAGATACGTGGCTGCTAACCGTCCAATCCGATGAAGTCGCCGCGGTCCATCCCACAAATGCACGATTCGTACGTGCGTGCCGCCGGATGTGGGTGAAAACGACCATTCGACGTGCATTTCCTTGGTGATACCCCCCACGTGCTTGAATCGGATCGCTGGCCTATTCTTGTCCACCGCCATTTCGGACAGCCACCAGGTGGGCCAGTTGACGCGCAACGGCCCTCTGGGCGTCTTAACCTGGAATGGTCGATTGGCGGACATCTCCACCAATCCACCTCCGTCCGACCGGCGGGTGCGAAAGCGTACGTATCGGTAGTGCGTGAGATAGCGCGGCCACAGCTCAACCTGACTTGCCAGTTCGAAAATTGCCGCCAACGGAGCGCGAACAATTTGCTCGTCGACGGTCTTCATCGAGCTCCCGGACGGCATCGGTCCAAGATCGAACGCCCGTCCGACGCGCTTCGTCATGGATCGACCGGAGTCCAGCTCGTCGTCACGCGGAATCCGCGACGTCGATGTACGACCGTTTCTCTCTCGACTGCCTCCCGCACTGTACGCACCAACTCCTCGGGCGTGAACCCCCTCATCACGGAGACGACGCCATCGTGACGGCTAACGGCATGGAATCGCAGGGGAAACGAGGCGAGCCAAAGCCCAGCCGCCGCAATCCAGCTCCGCCGGAGATCGCTGACGATCACTCGAACGCGCGCCACACGGTTCATCTCGCGCAGCAGCTGTAGCGCATCGGCCCCCGCGAAATGATGCAGGACCTGAGAGCACATTACTATGTCGACGCTGTGATCCGCGAATGGAAGTCGCAATGCATCGCCACAAACGGCGAGTGTGAGCACGGGGCGGCTGGCACACGCGAGCTCGATAGCAGAGTCGAGCCCCATTGTCGTCAGATCGACTCCCATCTGCCGGGCAACTTCTCGAGCTCGACAAGGTATGTCGCCCAGTCCGGTCCCTACGTCGAGCAGCGTCGCCTCAGCCGGCAGGTCGTTCAGAGCATCCTTGAATTCGTTGATCGCCGAGGTGAGGCCTCCGAAGAGGGAATTGGCCCGAACAACGTCTGCCAGTGATCGCGTGACGACCGCAGGATCGACGTCCGGATCGTCGAGTATCTCCAGTCCGCGTCGCTTGGGAGGTGTGAGGATGGAGCGCACGGTTCAGCGCTCCAGCTGCGCGTAACCGCCGCGATAATAGAGCAGCGGAGTGCCGTTCTGCGCGCGCGCCGCCTCCACCTCGCCAACGATTATGGTGTGATCCCCCGCGTCGTGCCTGGCGAAAGCTGCGCACTCGATGACGCCGAGGACATCGTCCAGCACCGCGAAGCCATTCTGAGATCTGCTGTAGCCCACCCCCTCAAAGCGATCGATATCAACGATTGCGAAGCGCCGCGCGAGCTGTTCCTGAGTGGCGGAGAGGATGTTCACCACGAATCCGGACGCTGTAGTCAGCGCCGCATACGCGGACGCATTCTTCTCGATGCAGATGAGCACGAGCGGCGGAACTAGACTCACGGAGCAGAACGCGCTTACCGTCATTCCCTCGTCGGAGCCATCGCTGCCCTTCGTGGTCACAACGGTGACGCCCGAGGGAAACCGGCCGAGCACGCTGCGGAATTCGTCTGGCGTTACACTCAAGTTCTGAAGGCCGGAGAGATGAAGAGGTTGAAAAGAAAACGTGGATTCAGCACCAGAGTCGTCGGAATGAAATCTCCCGCCACTCCCACCAGCAGGTCAGCCATCTCCTTGCGTCGCGAAAGGGCCTTTGCGGCGTTGTTGAGGAAGTAAGGATACGCGATGGCCATGCCCACAATTCGCTCGAGCTTCCATTTTCCGCCGAATTCGTCACGACGCGCGCTCTCGTAAGCGGCCAGCGCCTTGTTCTCGTCGTGCCGGGCACCGCGTAGCGCATCGACGATAAAAGGCGCGAGCATTTCCCCTCCGCGGAGCGCGGCGTACATACCTTCGCCGGTAAACGGGTCGAAAAAGTCGGCCGCGTCGCCGACCAGAGCGGCGCCCGGAGCCCACGCTGGCCGCGACTCCGTCGCAAACGGCCCCGTCGTGCGAACATCCTCCACGCGCTCGGCCCCCACGAAGCGTTCGGCGAGATGAGGACGGGATGCTATCCACTGCTCGAGGAACTCGTTGCGCCCTTCGCCGATCTCCTTCGCCCTCGATATAGGTACAACCACGGCGACATTCATCAAACCGCCCCCGACGTCGACGATCCCGAAATAGCCTCCATGGTCGACGTGCATCTCTCCGAGCGCGCCTACGTTTCTCACCTTCCGGTAGTGGGTGACCAATGCGATTCGCTTCGGAAAGAATCGGCTGGTGTGTGTGAGGCCTAGCCGCTTCCCGACGACGGAGCGAAGACCGTCCGCGCCCACGACGAATTTGCTGATGAGCCTGCGCGGCTTTCCATCAGTCCCGATGACAGTCACGCCACTCACGCGACCGGCTGGATCCTTGGTGGCGTCCGTCACACGCGCCAGCTCTTCGACCCGAACGCCGGCCGCGCGCGCGCCGTCGAGAACAATCGCATCGAGAATGGTGCGACGGATGGCCAGACCGTAATCCCGAAATGGCCGAAATCCGTGCGTCGAGGCAAATTCGCCGTCGGCGAAATGCCCGTCCGGCGCCCGCACCCTCATGCCCGCGAGGTGCGCCGGAGAGGTGCGCTCGATCTCGGCCAGCACCCCCATTTCCGACAGAATTCGAGAAGCTTGCGGGCTGAGGTACTCCGCGCACGTCTTGTCACGGGGGAACTTTGCGCGGTCGAGCAGGAGCACATCGACACCCGCGCGCGCCAGGAAATGCGCGGTCGACGCACCGGCCGGGCCGCCGCCAACGACTATGACTTCTGCATTGAGCTCTCGGGCCAACCGCTATCCGATCGCGCGCGCTACGCGCTGGAACAGTCCCATGTATTGCCAGTGCGGGCGCGGCAGATGAAGAATCGATGCTGCCCTGGTAAGGTACGGCAGGACGACCGATCGCGAGTCCGCCGAGAACATGAAGCGGGGATGATCAGCGGCGAACTTTTTTAGGCGAGCCACCGTTGCGGGGAACTCGATCGCGCTCGAGAAATAGAACGTGGGATCGAGCAGGGTGTTTCCCGCCGGTACCACGCCCTCCGCGATCGCTATTCTATGCAGAGTGGTCCCTGGATAGATGCGCAGTCCGACGGTGAGATAAACGGAATCTCCTCTTCGCAGACGCCAGGCCGCGAATGCGAGCGTTTCCTCTATGGTTTCTGCGGTCTCGCCTGGACCACCCACCAGAAAAATCCACAGCGCCTTGATTCCGAACTTTTCGACTCGCTCCGCGACTTCCTTCACTTTGGCCGCGTCGAATCCCTTCTCTAGCTTTTCCAGAACCGCATCGCTTGCGCTCTCCGCCGTGATACCGAGCGAGCGGAACCCAGCGGTTTTCATCGCGCCGAGTAGCTCCGGGCTCGCTGTTGCCGGGGTAAAATTGGTTGTATCGAGGTGGACGCCGAGTCTGCGCCGTGTTATTGCCTCGCAAACCTGAATTGCATGGCCGGGTGGGGAATTGAAGGTCGAATCGACGAAATCGAAGTGCTGTACTCCCGCCTCGATCTTGAGCTCTTCGATTTCGTCGGCAACCAGCTCCGGATCGCGTGTTCTATACCCCCAACCCTCCACGTTTCTGTACGTGCAGTAGACGCACTTGTAGACGCAGCCGCGCTTGGTCTGAATCGGTATCGTGGCGCCATGGCGCTGATACCGCGCGAGATCTATCCAACGATGCAGGCTGGGGCGGGCTAGCGAATCGAGATCCGCGTCTTCTCGAGGGGGCGTGAACACGACTGTGCCGTTCCGTTCCCGCACCAATCCCGGCAGAGCTTCAATCGGAGCGCCGGAAGACAACGCATTTACGAGCGCGACGCTCGCACGCTCCCCATCCCCGGCTACTGCGTAATCGACCGCGAGATCTCGAAACAACGCTTCGGGAGCGACCCCAAACGCAGCGCCGCCCGCAATAACTTTCGCACCCGGCGCTGCCTGCCTGAGCGCGTGCAAAATGCTGCGCGCCTCCGGCGTATAGTGACGCAGTGCGATCGCATCGCTGTTATCGATGTTCCGGACCGAAACGCCCAGAATGTCCGGCTTGAACTCCGTGGCAGCGCTTCGAGCGGCCGATACCGGGTCTGATGCGAAGCACAGATCCAGAAACCTGACTCGATGCCCGGCGGCGTCCAGCGCGGAAGCAACGCAGGCGAGACCGTTCGGCACCACTGGATAGGGCTGCCGCTCGCGATTCGTGCTCACGAGGAGAACCCTCGCTGCACCTTTTGACTGCTCAGTCATCTGCCGCATCACCTTCATTACACCACGCCCGCTTTTCTGTCACGATAGAAGTAAAGTTACCAGAGCTCCCACGCCCGAAGAGACCGCGTTGACGGCATCGTTGTCGAAGCCGCGGGGGCCTCCAGTGCGACGAGTTGGATTCCCGCAGCTGTGCACAGGTCGCTCGGTTGGCTTGTCGCATACGTCGCACCGTCTGCGAGTCTGCAGGGTCGCTCCGAGTATTGAATCTGCCATGGCGCCGGCTATCCCTCCCAGGATCACCGCGATGAATGGAACGGGGCACCGTGCCATCGAGGCTCCCGCGGCGATGAAAAGCGCTCCGCCGAAACTCCCGATCGTCCCGATCAGGCTCACTCCTCCTGACGTGCCTGCGGGAACGACTTGACCGGAAACGATCGATCGTGGCTTTCGGCCGAAGAGCGTGCCGATCTCGGTCGCCCAGGTGTCTGCAGCAGAGTTCGCCAAGGCCCCAATTCCGACGGCGAACCACGCGTTCGTACGCGTGGCGATGTAGGCGATCGCCGCCAGGGCGTACACGCCGCCGTTGGCCAGGACCTGCTTCGCGTCGCGGCGATCGCCTTTCTCCACAACTGCGCCGATGCGCTGCACTTTCCTCTTTTCGCCCAGCTTCGAGAGAGCGCTCGCTGAGATAAAATGGGCGACGAGGAGAAGTCCCCAGCTCCACCCGGCGGCAAGCGCGATCGCGCCTACGACAGTGCCGGCGAACGCTCCGCTAGTCGAAAGCGCTCCAACCTTGCGCGCAGCAAATGCGAAGATACCGGCACCAATGGCGCCCGCGATTACTCGAATCAGCAAGTCCGTCAGCTGCGATTGTCTCGTTCCAGGCGCAATTCCGGTTTCAGTGGGTGGTTCCCTGCTTGAACGGGATTAGAGCGGCGGTTAGCTTGGGCTCTCCGCCTACCAACTAAATGACCGGCACGGTAAACGCCATAGTCCCGCTCAGTCTCCTCGAAGCAGTTCGCTCTGTCGACATCCCGGAAGGAGAAGATATCGACGTCGAATATGTTCAGGAGCACCGCAACAAGCGCCTCGGATTGAGCGACACTGTGATCGCGCAGATTCGCCGTTACAAGGACGCGATGAAGCGCAACCAGGCCATCGCCATTCACGAGGCGAGCGGAATTGCGCGCCTCATCGGCCGTCGTCCGGACGCCGAGAGCGTCTTTACGCGCGCGGGCATCATCGTGGCGAACAGAATCTACCAGCTGATCTCAGCCACCACGCGGCAGATCATTCACCTGCTACCCGGTTTTCTTGCCCGTCCGCTGGCCTTTCGTCAGGTGAAAAGAGCGGGAGAGAAATATCTCGGAGCGTCGGTTCGACGTGTCGGCTCTTCGATTGTCCTCGGCGTCAAGGAATCGGTGACGTTCGAGACGGCGGCAAAGGGCACCGGTTGCCTTTACTACGAGTCGGCGCTCCGCGAGTTGCTCAAGCTGCTGGTCAACGGCGGGGGGATGATCGATCATGTCCATTGCCGTGAAAGAGGCGAGGACATCTGTGAGTGGCGCGCGGAATGGCGCGCCGTCAAGGCAACGCAGTAGCCCGGTCCGCGTGCTCCAACCTGAATCCCTCCCCGCCATTCAGTCTGCTCTCGAGCGGGCAGGACTCGATGGCTGGCTCCTCTACGATTTTCATGGGCTGAATCCCGTGGCCGTGGGGATGCTGGAGCTTCCAGGCATGACAACGCGTCGTTTTTTCGTCTACATCCCGCGGCTTGGATCGCCGGTGGCGATAACCCACGCAATCGAGCAGGGTCCGTGGACCGAATGGCCCTCGAAATGGCAAAAGGAGAAGTACAGCGGCTGGCGTGCGCTCGAGTCGCTGCTCGACACACTGATCAAGGGAAAACGCGTCGCGATGGAGTACTCGCCGGGCGATGCAGTCCCCTATCTCGATCGCATCCCCGCTGGAGTAATCGAGATGGTGAGAAACGCCGGCGCCACCGTCGTGTCGTCGGCTGAGCTGGTCTCCAGTTTCTACGCGGTGTGGAGCGATGTCCAGCGCGCATCGCACGAGCGGGCCGCGCGCGCCGTCTCGATTATCGGACAGGAAGCTATCCGGCTCGCCGGTAGTCGCGCCGACGGTGGGTCCCCCTTGACCGAGTACGCGCTTGCCAGGTGGATCAGGGAGCGATTCGATGGAGGCGGACTCGAGACCGATCACGGACCCATTGTGGCGATCGGGCCCAACGCCGCCAGTCCGCACTACGAGCCGACCGCGGAAAGCTCCGCAACGATCAAACGGGGTGACATCCTGCTCATCGACTTGTGGGCGCGAGAGAAAGGCGGAGTGTTCGCCGATCAAACCTGGATGGGCTCGCTCGGTGCGCCGAGCGCGCGCGACACCGGGATCTGGGAGGCGGTTAGAGATGCGCGGGATGCCGCCATCTCGCTTTTACGCGAGCGCATCAGTGGGCACCGGCCAGTTCGAGGCGGGGAAGTGGACGATGCCGCCCGGGCCGTCATAACAAAACGGGGATACGGCGAGAACTTCATCCATCGGACCGGTCACTCGATCGACGCTCGCGATCTCCACGGCTCCGGACCCCACATCGATAATCTCGAGACGCGGGAAGAGCGCGAGCTCATTCCCGGCGTCGGATTCTCCATCGAGCCGGGCATCTATTTCGAGCGAGAGGTCGGGATGCGGAGCGAAGTGAACGGATTCATCGGCGCCGACGCCGTGCTCATAACGCCGTCCGACTACCAGAAAGAGCTTCTGGTCGTCTAACGGCTGATCGAATCCCACACGGCCGGATCCTCGAGCCCAAGTCGCCAGAGCGCGAAGCTTCTCACTCCAAGCTGCCTCGCATCGTGCACGAGCCTGTCGAGCAGACCACGGTCGCTCACCCATAGTTCCCATCCCTCGCTCGACGTGGCGTGAAGCGTCTCCGATGAGTGATCCCGAACCAGCAGCGTGTTTGTCATTGTGGTTAGTCGCCGCGCGTCGGCGAAGCTGATCACTTCGGTCTCGGCAGATTTTCTCCAGCGATATCCGTACAAGGGAAACGCAGCGACGATTCTCGCCGCGCCAACTTCGGCCACCCGCGTACCCAGATTTCGCGCTACCCAGTCCGGCGACGCGATTGGACCTGGCGGAGAAGCACTCCAGTGCTGGTCGTACAGCATAGCCATGATGAGATCCGCGGACTCGAGGAGAAGCGCCGAGGGATAAGCTGCTGTGTCTCCGGCCGGCACGGCGATAACAACGGTATGAACCCCGTGGGCGCGCACCGAGTCGGCGACCGCGCGCGTAACGACGAGCAACGCGTCGAGATCTCGCGGGGTCATCCCCTCGAAGTCTATGACAACGCCGCGATATGCCGTTGAATCGATCAGTCCCGCTATCGCGCCCGCTGTAATTCCCGCTGCCTGCGGGCTTCCCCCCAGTCCCCGAATGATCTCCGGGTGGAAGCGACTCCCGTAATAGGATGTGATGAGCGCCATCGTGCGCGGCGCTACCATGATATCATTGCGAAAGCGGTCGGGATAAACCTGCACCGGCAGAAAGCTCGTGGTGTCCAGCGCGACCCATCCGCTGATGATCCTCGTCAGGCTGGAGCCGTGTTCCTGGACCGACGCATCGCTGCGATTATCCCAGGGGCCGGTAAATCCCCAGTAGTCGATTGGGGCGTTCGGCTCCGAGGGGAGATGCGTGCAGGCGATCCCCAGTAGACACGCGGCGGATGCAAGCCGGGCGCGACTATTCATGCGGGCTGTCCTTGTGTGCGTGCAATACGGTGAGCAAACTCGCTAACATGAAAAAACATCTTTCAAGCTACTTCGGGTTGGC
The DNA here is from genome assembly GCA_038227135.1 of Gemmatimonadales bacterium. Classification (GTDB taxonomy): domain Bacteria; phylum Gemmatimonadota; class Gemmatimonadetes; order Gemmatimonadales; family Gemmatimonadaceae; genus UBA4720. The sequence goes on along the minus strand of JBBRQC010000025.1, from coordinate 8,441 downwards.
GATGCTCGCACCAATCCTGCTTGGGGCGCAGGGCTCGGCGGATCTCGTTCTCACCAATGGGCACATCTACACCGTGGACGACGCGCGCCCGGAAGTAACGGCGCTTGCTATCGGCGGTGGTCGCATCCTTTTCGTCGGCTCCGATGCCGAAGCCAGAGTGCTCGGCGCCCGGACAGCCCAGGTGATCGATCTGCACGGGGCGACGGTCCTTCCCGGCATCATCGACGCGCATGCGCACCTTCTCCACCTCGGCACCATTCTCCGGACCGTCAATCTTGCCGGATCGAGCTCATACCAGGAAGCAATCGATCGCGTGAAAGCATGGGCGAAAGACGTGAAACCAGGCGAATGGATTTTCGGCAGTGGGTGGGATCAGACCCGTTGGCCGGGCCGGGAATTCCCCACGCATGAAGCGCTGTCGCGCGCCTTTCCCGACAATCCGGTCGTACTCGAAAGAATCGATGGGCATGCCCTGGTCGCAAATGCAAGGGCGATGGAGCGTGCGCACGTGACGGCTGCGACCCCGGAGCCGGCCGGAGGGCGGATTCTGAAGCTTCCTTCTGGTTCGCTCTCGGGTTTGTTCATCGACAACGCCAGAACCCTGATAACCCGGAGCGTACCGGCAGCGACGCGCGCCGATACGCGAAAGGCGATCCTCGCGGCGATAGACGAATGCAATCGGTGGGGTCTCACGGGAATCCACGATGCAGGTGAGAGTCCCGAGACAATTGGCATTTACGAAGAGCTGGCGAAAGAAGGCATCTACAAGCTTCGCAATTACGTGATGATCAGCGACCCGGGAGAGCCGACGTCCAGGGTCGCCCTCGAGCATCCTTATCTCCGCCGCGGACCTCAGAGCGCGCTTTATGATGGACACCTCTGGATTCGCGCAATCAAGCTCTACGCCGATGGAGCCCTTGGCTCACGAGGGGCTGCACTCCTCGCGCCTTACAGCGACGACTCTGCGAACTCGGGCCACCTTCTTTCGCCGCCCGCTCACATCCGCAGCTGGGCGGAGTCGGCGCTGCGCAGAGGGTTCCAGGTGAACGTCCACGCCATCGGCGATCGCGGCAACCGCATCGCTCTCGATGCGTTTGACTCTGCTCTGCGAACCGTGCCCAGGGCTGACCACCGCTTCCGGGTGGAGCACGCTCAAGTGATTAGTCCGCAGGATATCCCGCGCTTCGCGAAGCTTGGCGTCATCCCTTCGATGCAGGCTACGCATCAGACGAGCGATATGCGGTGGGCCGAGTCGCGTGTGGGTCCGGACCGCATCCGCGGCGCCTACGCGTGGCGGTCACTGCTCAACACTGGTGTCGTGATTCCGAATGGGACCGATTTCCCGGTTGAAGAGGTTAATCCGCTCCTCACCTTTCATGCTGCTGTCACCCGCCAGGATCCACAGAATTCACCGGTCGGCGGGTGGTACGCCGACCAGAAAATGACCCGCGAAGAAGCTCTTCAGTCGATGACCATCTGGGCCGCGTACGCCGGATTTCAGGAATCGTTGCTGGGCTCACTGACCCCCGGAAAGTACGCCGACTTCGTCGTGCTCGACCGCGACATCATGCGCGTGCCCGACACCGAAATCCTCGGCACGAGAGTAATTTCAACCTGGATCGGTGGGAAGCGCGTGTACCAGGCGAAATAGCGCGGCATATCGCTTGCCTTTCCAACGGCTGAACTTCACTTCTGCTCGCCATAAATGCCCCGCAGGTTTTCCGGCTTTTCAATACTCTTCGCCGTCGTGCTGGCCTGCTCGCACGACGACACCGCTTCCGCTCACCCGAGGAACGTCCCGAGCTCACCGGATGGCGGAGTTCCTCCACGTCCGTCTGTGATCGCACCCTCGTCCCAGCCGTACCAGGTGGTACCGGTCTCTGTTGGCGGTACGATCACCGGGAGCGTTGACTTCGAGGGAACGGCTCCGGTGGCGGCTGTCATTCATCCGACGTCGGATCAAAGCGCGTGCGGCACTTCGGTGATGGTCAAGAACATCTCGCTCACGGGCAGTCGGGTGGGCGGCGCTGTGGTGTGGATCACGGACATTCGGACCGGAAAGGCATTTCCGATCGAGCGGCGCTTCGAGCTCACGAACGATGCTTGTACGCTGGATCCGTACGTACAGGCGATTACCACGAACGCGACCCTCAACGTCAGCAACGATGACCGCACGCTCCACACGAACCGCTTCATCAATGTTGGTACGGGGCAGGTCGTGGGCCTCGCTCCATTCAATGACGATGGCGAAGTCGTTCCGGTGGACAAATTCAGGGAGCCAGCCGAGATAGAGGTCGTATGCGAGCAACACCCCTGGACCCACGCGTGGATCGCAGTGCTCGATCACCCCTACTTTGCGCTAACCACTGCTTCAGGCACCTTCAGCATCGACGGAATTCCGGCCGGGAGGTACCGCGTACGCGCGTGGCATCCAGCTCTTGGTTTCGCCGACGACAGCGTAACCGTGACCGCCGGTCAGCAGGCGAGCGTGGCATTCCGCATCCGGCCAACCGCCACGAACGGCCCTGCTGTTCCGACCCAGGCTCCCGCGGAATCTGTCCGACCGGCTGCCTCGAGCACGCCTGCCGTACCGATTCTTCCCACCGCATCCAGTACGCCGGTAACCGAACCAAAAGGTCCGCCGCCGCCGAGGTAAGGTTCCCCGGGCTTGGCTGCCTCGGGCGTCGAAGCTATCCGACGAGCGCGTCCCCGGGCCTGAACTGCCCGCGATATAGCCTCGAGTAAACTCCCTCGGACGCGAGAAGATCCTGGTGTCGCCCCTCCTCCACGATTACTCCGCGATCGATCACCACCACCCTGTCCGCGCGCAGCACCGTGCTCAATCGGTGCGCGATTATCAGCGTCGACCTCGCGCGCAACAGGTCCTCCATCGCCTGCTCCACGAGTCGTTCGCTCTCGCTGTCCAGGCTCGACGTGGCCTCGTCGAGAATCACCAGCGCGGGGTTTTTGAGAAAGACTCTGGCGATTGCAATTCGCTGGCGCTGTCCGCCGGACAGCTTGACGCCACGCTCTCCGACGCGTGTGTCGAACCCGTCGGGAAGGCGCTCGATGAACTCGACCGCGTGGGCGGCCTTTGCAGCTGCGCGAACCGCATCTTCAGAAGGCTGCGAGCCATCGTCGCCAATTCGGGCATAGGCGATGTTCTCCCGGATCGTGCCGCTGAACAGAGTCGGCTCCTGGGGCACGATGCCGATCGCGCCTCGAAGCTCAGCGAGGGAAAGATCGCGAATCTCGATTCCGTCGAACGTGATCCGTCCGCCAGTCACGTCCCAGAACCTCGGCAGGAGTGACACGATCGTCGTCTTGCCCGCGCCGCTCGGACCCACCAGCGCGACAACCTCGCCCGCCCCAATTCTCAGCGACACTCCGTGAAGCACTTCCGGAAGATTGGGATTGTAGCGGAATGAGACGTTGTCCATCGAGATCTCGCCCCGCAACGGGCGCGAAAGCGACTGCGGAGCCACTGGATCCTTTACCGAGGACTCGGCCTCGAGCAGGTCAAAAACTCGTCGTGCGGCGCCAACGGCTTCCTGATAAGCCCCAAATAACGACGCAAGCGAACCGATCGCGCCCGCCACATACAACGCGTAGAGCAGGAACGAAACGAGAGCCCCGGCGGTGAGCGTCCCCTCGAGGACCAGGCGCCCGCCCTGCCAGAGAACCGCGACCACGCCTCCAAAACCGCAGAAGGTAAGAATGCCAAAAAAGGTTCCGCGAATTCTCGCGCGACGCATGGCTGCGGCGATTACATCCACCAGATGCGCGCCGTACCTGCGTACCTCTTCCGCCTCACGCGTGAAGCTCTGAACCGTTCTGATCTGCGAAAATGCCTCGTCGGCCGTGCCTGTCGCCTCGGCGACGCGATCCTGAACACCAGTGCTCGCGCGTCGCAATGCGCGTCCGAAAAGAATCGCGGTTCCTACGACGAGTGGGACTACGGCGAGCGTAGTCGCGGTAAGTCGCGGGTGCGTGAGCGTGAGCAGGACGATTCCCCCGATCAGGAAGAGCGTCTGCCGGGCGAACTCCGAGAGGTTGTAGCTGAGAACCGTCTGGAGAACGGCCGTGTCCGCCGAGAGACGGCTCGTCAGCTCGCCAGTCCGACGCTCCGTGAAAAATCCTGGCGACAGAAGGATGAGCCTGGCAAAAAGGTCTTTCCTGAGCTGAGCGATGACCAACTCGGAAGTCGAGGTGAGCAGGTACACCTGGACGAAGTTGAGGAGAGCCTGAATCGCGAACAAAACCAGCAGTCCGATTGCGATCCGGTTGAGCAGGCTGGAATCAGCCGATATGAACGCGGCGTCGAGCAGGCGCCGGACGATTTGCGGAAATGCCAGAGCGATCGCGGCGCTGCCCAGCAGACATACCAAAGCGGTTGCGAGGCGGGCGAGAAACGGGCGGATGCGCGGGACCAATCGACGAAGCGGGCGTGGCGACGATACCGCGGGACGTGCGCGGGGCGTCGGCCGCTGCGCTGAAACCGCGAATTGAGGCGACGGCATCAGCCGAGCACCTTTCGATCGATCACCATGGCGAGGAAGAGCAGCGCGAGATAGAGCAGTGAGAACTTGTAGACTTGCCATGCAGGCTTGGTCCACTCCTTGGCCGTGGCGACACGAATTACGCCAACGAGCAGCGTACCGCCGAGGACGAGCGCGGTGATGAGGTATATGGTCCCGAACGCTCCGAACGTCGCCGGCAAAAGCGTGAGCGCAATCAGGATCACGTTGTACCACACCATCTGCCGCATCGTCTCCCGTTCACCCCACACCAGCGGCGCCATCGGAACACCGGCATTTCCGTAGTCGCGCTGCTTGAGGAGGGCGAGAGCCCAGAAATGCGGCGGCGTCCAGTAAAAAATGATCAGAAACAGATAAACCGCGGTCAGGTCGATGGACCCCGTCATCGCTGCCCACCCAACCAGCGGAGGAAATGCTCCCGCAGCCCCGCCAATGACGATGTTCTGAGGCGTGGTGCGCTTGAGCCAGCGCGTATACACGAAGACGTAGAAGTAAAATCCGCCCAGCGCGAGCAGTGCGGCGAGCACGTTGGTGAACCGCGCGAGCAGGAATGTCGCGGCGGTGGCCAGCGCGACCCCGAAGGCAAGTACCGCCCGCGCTCCCATGCGCCCGCTTGGGATGGGACGAAGTCTCGTCCGGGACATCTGGGTGTCGATGTCGCGATCGAGGTACATGTTGACCGCGTTGGCACCGCCAGCCATCAGGTATCCGCCCACCAGCACCACGACCACGAGCACCCAGCCTGGATTGCCAGCGACGAACATCGGTGCGACCGTCGTCACCAGCAGAAGGGAGATGATGCGCGGCTTCGTGAGCATCACCAGGTCGCGCAGCAGCGATGGTTGTGCGTGGTCCCTCGCGGCGATCCCCATCAGGTGCTGACACCTTCAGGCGTGGCGAACTCCCCGCGCGACGGGGACTCGCGGACGATCTCGGATTTACCAGCGCTGGCACGCGATCCTTCCGACAGCGAGGCGAGTGCTACTACTACGATCCAGAGAGCCGTACCGACCGCCTGATGCAGCGAGCGCAGCGACGGCGGGAAATGCATCCCGACCATTGCTCCGGCGACCAGGATTTGCAGAGTCACGAATCCAAGCGCTGCCCGCGCCGCATTTCGAATCGGCCCGGGCTCGTTCCGCTTCCGCACCCCTATGTGGATCCCTATCAGATGCCCGAACAGCAACACCGCGATGATCCGGTGGGTCACCTGTATCCAGAGCGGAAGGCCGTATTCGGCCACCGATGTACACCACGGGAAACCCCGACAAGCCGCCGCCGCCCCCGGTGTATTGGCGGTCAGCGCGCCGAACACCAGTGCCAGAAACGTGAGCCCGACGGCACCGCGAGCGGAGCGAAACGTGCGCTGACCGCCAGCGGTCAAGGTCGTCGAGCCCAGTCCACCCGCGCGAACCACCACCACCACGATTAGCGCGAGCAGCGACATCGCAATCGCGAGATGAATGGCGACGACGACTGGATTGAGCTGCATCTTCACCGTCACGGCTCCAAACAGCGCGGCCACGGCTACGAGCAGCATAGCGATCACGGATGGCCGTAGTACGCCTCCACCACCACTCATGCCCGGTTCACGCCGCTTCAACCAGGCGGCGATCGCAAGCGCCAGAATGGCCAGCGACAGCGCCGCGGCGCCGTACCGATGCGAGATCTCTATCAGAAGATTGGGCGCGTTCGGCGCGGGAGTGAACGAGCCGTAGCAGTCAGGCCAATGGTCCCCGCAACCCATTCCGGAACCAGTGATTCGCACGACAGCGCCGAAAACTATCTGCGCGAATCCGAGCACGAGCGCGAGATAGCCGAGTCGTCTTATGGTTTGCATCTCAGCGCAGCGAAGGCGGAGGCGTCATCCCGGGCATCGGCATGGAGTGCTGCATTCCCGAATGATCCATCGTCCCCATGTGAGCCGCTCTCGCCTCGATCCTTCGCCAAGTCGCGGTCAGCAGGAACGCCAGCATGACTGCAGGAAGTACGGCCCAGGTGATCTCGCCGCCCCGCGATGAGGACGGCACCAGATCTGATTTTTGAACGCGCCGGGCTGCGTATGTCGACCGCAATATCGCGATCTCCGCGACTAAGCACGCAAAGGCTGCGATCCAAAAAATTGCCTCAGCCAGCGGCTGATTCATTTGTCAGAAGTGAGATGTGCGAGATGGCGCAGCGCGAATTCGCCGCGCCATAAAGCTACTCGCGCACAGAGTGGCTTTGCACTACCGTATCCGGATGACGGACTCGGATTTCGCTCGCGCCTCATCGCTTCCGCGCCGACTCGGTCTGTGGAGCGCGGTAGCCGTTCTCGTCGGCTCGACGATCGGCTCGGGAATTTTTCGATCGCCCGCTGGCATCGCGGACAAGCTGCCCGGTCCGCTGCCGCTTCTCGCAATCTGGCTCACGGGCGGCCTCTTCGCTCTCTGCGGAGCGTTGACGCTCGCCGAGGTTGCCGGAGCCTTTCCGCGCACTGGTGGGGTTTACGTCTTCATTCGAGAGGCGTGGGGAAGACTGCCTGCCTTTCTGTTCGGCTGGGCCGAGCTAGTGCTAATCCGTGCTGCCGCGCTCGGAGCGATCTCCACGACTTTTTCCGAGTACTTCATTCGCGTCCTCGGCTACGATCCGCGAGTGGCGCCGTACAGCGCGTACGTCCATTACGTCGCGGCGGCCGCAATCCTCCTCACCGCGACGTTCAACTACGTCGGCATCAAGTGGGGCTCGCTGGTCCAGAACGTGACGACGCTGGCGAAGACAGGCGCCTTGATTGTGATCATTATCCTCGCGATCGCGATTGGTCTGCCTCGCACCGGAGGTCATTTCACGCCCGCGGTCCCGGCCGGAAGTTTTACTTTCGCCCACTTTGGACTCGCACTCGTGTCGGTCCTCTGGGTTTACGACGGTTGGGCGGACGTGAGCTTCGTGGGCGGCGAGGTAAAGGACCCCGAGAAAAATCTTCCCCGCGTCCTGATCTACGGGACTCTTATCATCATCGCCCTATATCTCCTGGCAAACGTCGCGTATCTGTCGGTGTTGCCCGTCGCGGAGATCCGCCACTCGAATCTCGTCGCCGCCGATGTTGCCGAGAGGTTGATGGGCGCGGCCGGGATCGCGCTCGTGTCCGCCGCCGTCATGGTCTCGACATTTGGAACTCTCAACGGATCGGTGATGACTGGCTCCCGGATTCTCTTTGCGATGGCGGCCGACGGCCTGCTGTTCAAGCCGATCGCGAAGGTGCACAGAAAATTCCAGACTCCCGGCGTTGCGATCGCTCTCGAGGCAGGACTCGGAGTGCTATTCGTCCTATTGGGAACCTTCGAGCAGCTGGCCGACACTTTCGTGACCGCTATCGTTCCGTTCTATGCTCTTGCTGTCGCGGCGGTCTTCGTCTTTCGCCGGCGCGCGGGATACCAGCCGCCGTTCAGGGTGCCGGGTTATCCCGTAGTTCCCGCCATCTTCATAGTCGCGACGATTCTTTTGCTGGGTAACGCGATCATCGACCCGTCCAGCCGGGTCGCCACGCTCGGGGTCCTTGGGGTGATCCTGATTGGAATCCCCGTCTTCCACCTCACCCGAAATCGGGGAAACGGCGAGTAGCGCCAAGAGCGTGACACGCCTTTTGCGAATATCTCTTGCTGCGCTTAAGGCCTCGGTCGTAGTTTAGCAACGTTTCCTTCCCCCTAAATAGCGAGACTTCATGACCAGCATTCGTCTATTTGCCGCCGTTGCCGCTATCGCGATGTTGGTCGGCGGATCGGCCAGCGCCGTTGCGCAGGGTGTAACCACCGGCGCCATCCGTGGAACCGTGACCGGCCCTGGAGGCGAACCCATTGAAGGCGCTCAGATCCAGATATCGAACCGGGCCACCGGGTTCACTGCCGGCGGAATCACCCGTGCGGG
>JBBRQC010000024.1:0-50060 GCA_038227135.1 Gemmatimonadales bacterium | reverse complement strand
TCGTAGCGGGCCCGGGATTACTCTTCAGTAATGGTTTTCGATCTCTTCAAATCCCGTAGGCGCGCGCGCCGGCGCGACACGCCCGTGCCTCCCGCGTGGCGCGCGATTCTCGAGCACAATCTGCCGATCTTCAACCGCCTCTCGGAGCAGGATCAGGTAGAACTGCTCGGGCACACGCAGGTATTCCTGGCGGAAAAGCACTTTGAGGGTGCCGGCGGGCTCGAGCTGACGGACGAGATCCGCGTCACGATCGCCGGTCAGGCGTGTCTGCTGCTACTGCATCGCGAGACGGACTACTATCCGGATCTCATCTCTATCGTCGTCTATCCGTCGGGCTACACGGCGAACGAGGAGCGTCACATCGGGGGCGGAATCTGGGAGGAAGGCGGGGAGGATCGGCTCGGTCACACCGGCAGAAGGCTTGGCGCGCTTGTGCTGGCGTGGGACGCTGTCCGGCGAGGGGCGGCGGCGCCCGATGACGGGGAGAATCTCGTTCTCCACGAATTCGCGCACCAGCTCGATTTCGAGAATCAGAGCAGCGACGGGACGCCGGCGCTGGCTACGCACGGAGATTATCTCGCGTGGGCGCGCGTGATGAGTGCGGAGTTCAACGCTCTGCGCAACGCGACCGATGCCGGATTGCCAACTTTGATCGACACTTACGGGACAACCAATCCAGCGGAGTTCTTCGCCGTAATCACCGAGGCGTTCTTCGAGCAGCCACGTGCACTGAAGAGAAAACACCCCGCGCTCTTCGGGCAGCTCCAGCGCTTTTATCGGCAGGATCCGACGACGTATTCCGCCGAGCCAATGATGGCGGACTGATCAGCCGTTGAAACTCTTCATTCTTGGAGCCACTGGAAAGACTGGTGGCGCGTTGGTCGCCCAGGCCGTCGCCCGTGAGCACACTGTCACCGCCTTCGGCCGCTCGGCTTTCACGGGTCCTGACAGGGCGAAAGTCGTCAACATCTCTGGGAATCCGATGAGGGAGAGCGAGATCTCAGACGCCCTTCCCGGTCACGACGCCGTGCTCTCGGTGTTGGGCACTCGCGGTTTGGGAGCGAGATCGGTTCTCGAGGACGGCGCCAGCGCCACGATCGCCGCGATGCACAAAACGCGAGTACACAGGCTCGTCATCCTGTCATCTGCGCTGCTCGATTCGCATATCGGCCTGGTGAACCGCATCGTTTCCCGCACGATTCTGCGTCACTTCTCGCGCGACCAACGCGCGATGGAAAGGTTGGTCAGGGCGAGTGGTCTGGACTGGACCGTATTGCGGCCGCCACGTATGACAAGCTCGGCGCCGGAGGAACAATCCACGTCGTTGCTCGACGACCCGCCGGACGCGGGGGGAATGATGATCACGAAGGAGGAGGTTGCCCGGGTGATGCTCGACGTGGTGGAGAACCGCAGGTACGTCGAGCGGCTCGTGCACGTACGGGGTGCGCGCCGGTGACGCTCATCTCGATTGATCTGCCTGTGCTTGCGTCAGGCCATCCGTGAGCCGACGCGGGCATTGAGCGTCCGCACGGCGATGTACTCTGCCTGATCGAGAAATCTGCCGATAACCACGATTCCCTCGTCGACAGGAAGTGCCCCGCCCCCTTCGGACGCTTCTCGGACAAGCCGCCCGACCTCCTCTCGCAGGATCATGAATTCGCGTCGCAGAACCGCCTCGCTCCAGCCGAGTCGCTGGCGTTGGGCGCCGTGAAGCTCGGCGATCAGGCGTTGGATCTCTACTGCATCGGCAAGTGTCGCGGAATGAGCTCCCTTCGCTTCTTCCATCACGACCAACGCACCTGCCACGTCGGCCAGCAACGCGGCGAGGTGGTCCGCCACCTGGGAGAATTTGAGCCCCGCGGCGACGTTGAGGCTCGGATCGCACAGCAGTCGGTCGACCACCTTTTTAACTGTCGTCTCGATTGAGTTGAGCAGCACCAGACCAACATTGCGGAGCCCTTCCACTGCGAGCTGAGGCGTTACGGGCCGGCCGACAACAGTCGGTGCTGGTTCGACGACTACCCTCGCCGACAAATCAGAGGGCAGCCAGAGTGTGAACGTCGAGCCCTGGCCAACTACGCTCTTTACCGTAATGTCACCGCCCATTAACCGCGCCAGCCGGCGGCTGATGGTCAAACCGAGGCCGCTTCCCTCTCGTGACCGCGAATGTCCACTTTCTGCCTGGACGAATGGATCGAAAATCGAGACAAGCTTGTCTTCGGGAACGCCGGCACCAGTATCGCTGACGCGAAAGCTCACATACGAGCGGCTCGGTTGCAGGCGCGCGTCGGTATCGGGGGCTCGTGATTGTGCGATGTCGAGAGTGACGCTTCCTCCTGCCGGCGTAAACTTCACGGCATTGGAAAGCAGATTGACGAGAATCTGCCGTGCGCGCTCGGCGTCACCGCGATAAATCGGCCCGGGAATTGGAGTGGGGTTGACCGTGAGCTCGAGACCACCTGTTGCGGCCTGCGGCTGAATCAGTGCCAGCGCGGCGGTGACTGTGGCCTCCGCCGATTCCGGTTCTGAGCTTACCTGCAGTTGGCCGGCCTCGACTTTCGCGAGATCCAGAATGTCGTTGACGAGGCCGAGAAGGTGGCGCGCGCTCATGCGGATGCGGCCGATCTGCTCGCGCATCTTCTCCGTGAGAGGACCGGAGATGCCCAGCTCCATCAGCTCCGAGTAACCGAGGACTGCGTTGAGTGGTGTGCGCAGTTCGTGTGACATGATTGCGAGGAATTCGGATTTCGCACGGCTCGCGGCCTCGGCCTCGAGCCGAGCTTCTCGCTCGGCCAGCAACTGGTGACTTCGCTCTTCCGCCTGTTTACGATCGGTGATGTCGCGCAGCGACACGAGCTGGACGTACTCGTCCTCCCATTCGGTTTCCACCACCCGAAGCTCGGCGAAAACCACGTCGTGGCCACCGCGCTGGACGATGTCGACTTCAGTGGTCTCCCCGACTACCACCGGAAACCCGAAGGACGTCCCGAGCAGGTCCTCGGCGCTCCGATTGAACAAACGCTCCGCCGCGGGATTTGCGAACCGGATCGCCCCGTGAGCATCCACGATGACGATGCCGTCGGGCAAGCGCTCGATGATCGCCCGGAGGCTAGATACTCGTGTTGTCGGTGTAAGGTCCGTTTCCGTGGTCATCTCTGAGTGAGGCGCCGCGTTAGGGTGGTAGGGTGGTTATTGTACAGCTTGCGGGAAAGGCCCTTTGAGGGCACTAAAGGTCCTTCTTGGAGGGCTGCTTCTTGCTGACTATTGCAACCGGCGGGCCCGTTTGACAAGGCCTGCCGGCCCGAAACATGATAGCCCGCGAAGCGTTCAACAGAGGTGGAGGGAGTCCTGTCGAAATACATCCTGACGCTCTACGTCACCGGTACGAGCCCTCGCACGCGGATCGCAATCGACAACCTCAACCGTATCTGCGCTCAGGAGCTTGACGGGCGGTACGACCTGGAGATCGTGGATGTCCTCGAGCAACCGCAGAGGGCTGAAGACGAAAAAATCCTGGCGACGCCCACCCTGATCAAGCAGCTACCGCCGCCGCTCCGACGGGTAATCGGCGACCTGTCCGACAAGGAGAAAGTTCTGCTGGGGCTCGAGGTCCGGCCGGCGCCGTCTAATTCATCTCCAACAGCGCCACCTGCAGCGCAACACGAGGGATCATGACGAAAGCGGCAAAAAGTCCGTCGGTCACGAAGCTCCAGACCGGAATCTCCAGCCTCGACATCATCGCGAAAGGCGGCCTGCCCAAGAACCGGACGACCCTGATCTCGGGGACCGCCGGGAGCGGCAAGACTGTATTCGCCGTGCAATTCCTGGCCGCCGGCATCGAGCGTGGTGAGCCCGGAGTGTTCGTCACGTTCGAGGAGTCCGCGGCCAACATACGCGAAAACATGCACAGCTTCGGCTGGGATTTGGCCAAGTGGGAAGCGGAGGGTAAGCTCACCTTCGTGGATGCATCACCGGACCCCGACATCGAGACCGTAGAATCCGGCGGATTCGACCTCGGTGCCTTGGTGGCACGCGTTGAGAACGCGGTAACAAAAGTAAAGGCCACTCGGGTGTCAGTGGATTCGTTGGGAGCGGTGTTCTCCCAGTTCTCGGATCAGTCAATGGTACGAGGCGAGCTTTTTCGCATCGCGTCGGCTCTGAAGGCAATGGGTGTAACAGCAGTGCTCACCGCCGAGCGAACGGACGATCATGGGCCGATCGCGCGATTTGGCGTGGAGGAATTCATCGCCGACAATGTGATGATTCTCCGCAACGCACTCGAAGACGAAACGCGTCGCCGCACCATCGAGATCCTCAAGTTTCGTGGCTGCGACCATCAGAAGGGAGAATATCCCTTCACGATCATTCCCAATGGCGGCGTGATCGTCATCCCGCTCTCGGCCATGCAGCTGAGCATGAAGTCGTCGACCGCGCGAATCTCGTCGGGCAACGCCGAGCTCGACGAGATGTGCGGTGGCGGGCTCTTTCGCGATTCGGTGACGCTGGTTTCCGGAGCGACGGGGACGGGCAAGACGCTGACGATGTCGCAGTTCCTCCCGGGCGGCGCGGCGGCGGGAGAAAAGTGCCTGCTACTCGCGTTCGAGGAGAGCCGGGATCAGCTCGTTCGCAACGCAACGGGGTGGGGATTCGATTTCGACAAGATGGAGCGCGACGGCATGCTGCGCGTCGTTTGTGATTATCCCGATGTGTCGGGCCTCGAGGACTGGCTCGTCACGATCCAGGGGATCATCAACGACTTCAAGCCGCGGCGCGTGGCGCTCGACAGTCTGTCGGCACTCGAGAACGTGGGAACGACCAAGGCGTTCCGCGAGTTCGTGATCGGGCTGACGTCGTTCATCAAGCACCAGGAGATCACCGGGCTGTTCACGTCGACGACCGGGAGCCTCATGGGCGGCGACTCGATTACTGAGTCGCACATCTCGACGCTCACGGATTCGATCATCCTGCTGCGCTACGTGGAAATGTTCGGCGAGATGAAGCGCGGGCTGACGGTGCTCAAAATGCGCGGCTCGGCGCACGACAAGGCGATTCGCGAGTTCACCATCGGCAAGGGCGGAATGCAGATGGGGCGTCCTTTCCGGAACGTCACCGGCATTCTGTCCGGTGCGCCGATGCACATCAGCCCAGGCGATGTGGAGCGGGTCTGGACCCAGTACGACAAGGATGTGGGCGACAGGCGTAAGCCCGTAAACCAGCAGCCGCAGAACTAGGTGTCGCGCTCGCGAGGCGCGTGACCCTGTGAGAAAGCGCGATCCCGAAGAGAAGAAAAGAAAGCCCGAGGCCCTCGGCAACGTCGTCGGGGCATTTCTCAAGTCGGCGAAGCTAGAGGAGCGTGTCGAAGCTGCTCAGGTCGTCCCCGAATGGGAGTCGCTCGTCGGCAAGCAGATCTCTAAAGTGACGAAGCCCGTTTCGGTGACGCAGGACGGAACTCTTTTCGTGTCGGTGAAAACGAACGGGTGGATGACCGAGTTGTCGTTGATGGAGCCTCAGCTGCTGCGCGCGCTCAACGCAAAAGCCGGTCGTACGCGCATCAGAAAAATCCGACTGCAATTGATGCGTTAAGTCGTTGCAGCCCAATGGGTTGGGATTAACTGCTGAGGTTGCGTTGCCCCCCGAAAAGGTTTAGATTGAAAGCTGCCGAATACACGCCGAATTGACGGAATTCTACGCTTCGAAGAACTCTGAATTTCGGCGCTTTCTTCCGCAGCCTTCAAATCGCAATTTCCCACCGGCAATAAATGGCGAAGACAGCAACAGCAGAAGTCAGCGCGCCGCGTTACGACGCTGGCCAGATTCAGGTATTAAAAGGTCTCGAGGCAGTACGCAAACGTCCCGGCATGTACATCGGGAGCACGTCCTCGAGAGGTCTCCACCACCTGGTGTACGAAGTAGTCGACAACTCGATCGATGAGGCACTGGCGGGTCACGCGACGCACGTCGAGGTGACCATTCACGCCGACGACTCGATCAAGGTCGTCGATGATGGCCGCGGAATTCCTGTCGACATCCATCCGACCGAGAAGATTCCTGGCGTCGAGCTGGCGATGACGGTTCTGCACGCCGGCGGCAAGTTCGACAAGAACTCGTACAAGGTGTCCGGTGGTCTGCACGGCGTGGGTGTCTCCGTCGTGAACGCGCTGTCCGAGCAGCTCAAGGTGTGGGTGAGGCGCGAGGGACAGGAGTACTACATGGACTTCGAGCGCGGCGACACCGTGACGAAGCTCAAGGTGCTCAGCAAGATTCCCGTGCGCGAGCGCGGCACGACTGTCTGGTTCAAGCCCGACTCGACGATCTTCACCGAGCTCAGATACGACTACGCGACTGTGGCGAACAGACTGCGCGAGCTGTCGTATCTCAACAAGGGCTTGAAGATCACGATCAAGGACGAGCGCGTCGGCGAAGAGAAAACGGAAGTCTTTCACGCCAAGGGCGGCTTGAAGGAGATGATCGCGTTCCTCAACGAGAAGCGGAAAGTGCTGCACTCGGAGATCGTGTACATCGAGACCGAGCGCGACGGCGTGGACATCGAGCTGGCGTTCCAGTACAACGACGGCTACAACGAGAACGTTTTTTCCTTCGTCAACAACATCAACACCCACGAGGGTGGAACACACCTGACCGGCCTGAAGTCGGCGCTGACGCGCACGATCAACGCCTACGCGGCGAAGAGCGGCGCGCTGAAGAAGGCGAACTTCACGTTGTCTGGTGACGACGTGCGTGAAGGCTTGACGGCCGTGCTGTCAGTGAAGGTGCGCGAGCCGCAGTTCGAGGGACAGACCAAGACCAAGCTCGGCAACTCAGAAGTCGAAGGTGCGGTCAAGAGCGTCGTCAACGAGCAGCTCTCGTCGTACCTCGAGGAGCACCCGCGCGTGGCGAACATCGTGATCGAGAAGGCCGTGTCGGCCGCGCTCGCTCGCGAAGCGGCGCGGAAGGCGCGTGATCTTACTCGCAAGAAGTCAGCTCTCGACGTTGGTAATCTGCCAGGCAAGCTGGCCGATTGTTCGTTGAGCGATCCTGCGTTGTGCGAGATCTACCTGGTGGAGGGAGACTCGGCCGGTGGTTCAGCGAAGCAGGGACGCAATCGTGCGTTCCAGGCGATTCTGCCTTTGCGTGGAAAGATCTTGAATGTCGAACGCGCGCGCATCGACAAGATCCTAGGCAACGAAGAGATCCGGACGATCATTACCGCGATCGGAGCGGGGATCAAGGACGACTTCAACATCGAGAACGCTCGGTATCACAAGTTGATCCTGATGACCGACGCCGATGTTGACGGGGCGCACATTCGGACGTTGTTGCTGACGTTCTTCTATAGGCAGATGCCGCAGCTGATCGAGGCGGGCTTTGTGTATATCGCGCAGCCACCGCTTTATCGCGTGGCTAAAGGAAAGGAAGAGTTCTATGCGTACGACGAGAAGGAGCGGGAGGAGTACGTGAAGCGGCTCTCCAACGGTGAAGGTAAATCCACCGTGAACATCCAGCGGTATAAGGGGCTGGGAGAGATGAATCCGCTCCAGCTATGGTCGACGACTATGGATCCCGAGACTCGAACGATCCTTCAGGTTACCGTTGAAGACGCAATCTTGGCGAACGATACGTTTGAGCGGTTGATGGGGGATGATGTTGAGCCTCGGAGGCTGTTTATCGAGGAAAATGCGAAGTTCGTGAGTAATCTGGATATTTGAGTCTGCATTTGGCTCTAGCGACGCAGCGCGCACGGCAGGCGCTCGGCCGGAACGTTGCGGCGTTCACAATTGCGCAGGATGCCTCGGGTACTTCGGTGCTTACGGCACGCTAGAAGGAGCGGATTAGAAGAGGGGCGGCCATTTGTTGGCCGCCCCTTCTTTCATGTAGGCATACACCCGCCTTAACGGAGGGGTAGGTTTCGCCGCGCAGCCGGTCGCCTTAGGGCGGAATATTCGTGTATAGCGCGGGTGAGTATGTTTACTTCAACCGATCCCCTCAACTCCCCGCCTCTGTCAACCGTTACGCCCGAAGCTCCCAACCCGCTGATCGGCAATTCCAACGATGAGCTTTCTCCCGAAAGCAGCATGCGGGAGGCGCTTGCCCGGGCGGAACAGATTCTTGCCGAATCCCAGGAGCTGGCGCTGATCGGTAGCTGGGAGTGGGACATTGCCACCGGCCACCTCACCTGGACAGCTCAGACCTTCAGGAATTTCGGCGAAGATCCACGAACGTTCACCCCCTCATTCGAGAACTATGCCGCGCGGCTTCACCCCGAAGACCGGGAGATGATGCAGCAGGTGGTGCAAGGTTCAATTCTTTCCCGAAAGCCATTTGACTACTACCACCGGCTGATCAGGGCGGATGGATCGGTCCGGACGCTCCATGCGCGCGGACGGGCGATATACGACCAGGACGGCAAGCCTATCCGGATGGTCGGCACCGGCCAGGACGTCACCGAGCGCCTCGCTCTCGAAGCGGAGCGGACCGCCCTCGCGGCGTCGGAAGAGGCGAGCCGACGCATCGGATTCCTCGGTCAGGCGACGCTCGGATTGTATCAGTCAATGGACGTGGAGTCGCGCCTGGCGCATCTCGCTCAACTCGTGGTGCCTACACTCTGCGATTGGTGCGCGATCGACATCCTCGAGCAAGATGGCAGCTTCAAGCGGGTCGCCGTCGCTCACTCCGATCCTCAGAAAATCCAGATGGCAAAGGAATTTCAGGAGCGGTATCCCGAAAACCCCGAGTCGCCGACGAGCCGGAGAAATGTTCTCGCGAGCGGTCAGCCAGTTCTCTTCCGCGAGATCACCGACGAGATGATCGACTCGAGTGCACGCGATCCGGTGGAGGCTTCTCTCATCCGGGATCTCGGCCTCACTTCCTTCATCGTTGTTCCTCTCATCGCGAGCGAAACGAGACTTGGTACGCTTACGATTGTGATGGCCGAATCGGGACGCCACTACAATGAGGTGGATCTCGAGTTCGCGATGGACCTCGGCCAGCGAGCCGCGCTGGCGATCGACAACGCGCGGACGCATGAGCAGCTCCGCATGAAGACCACCGAGCTCGAGCTGCAGGCGGCGCAGCTCAAACAGGTAGTCGAGGTGCTCGAGACGCAAACCGAGGAGCTCAAGACCTCGAACCGTGATCTGGCGAAATCACAGGCCGAGGCAAACAAGGCCAACCGGGCAAAGATGGAGTTTCTGGCCGTGATGAGTCACGAGCTCAGGACTCCGCTCAACGCCATCAACGGCTACACCGACCTCATGGAGATGGGGATCGGTGGAACGGTGAGCGATGCACAGCGCGACTACCTCGCGCGCATCAAGAAGAGCGGAAAGTTTCTGCTGGGCCTGATCAACGATGTGCTGAATTTTGCCAGGATCGACGCCGGCTCCGTGAGCATCAAGCGCGAGTCGGTGCAGCTCGACGCCATTCTCGAGACATCGCACATGCTCGTCGAGCCTCAGATGAAGGCGCGAAACATCACGTACCGGTATGAGGCGCTCGATACGACATGCGTTGTTCTCGGCGATTCCGAGAAGATCGAGCAGGTGATCCTGAATCTGCTGACCAACGCTGTCAAATTTACTGATCCGGGCGGCGCGATTACTCTTTCATCAGAGTGCGGCGGTGGTCGTGCGAGAATCAGCGTCGCCGACACGGGGCGAGGAATTCCGGCCAGCAAGCTGCAATCCGTTTTCGATCCCTTCGTGCAACTGGACCGGACCGCAAACCCCGACAGTCAGCAGGGCGTGGGGCTGGGGCTGGCGATAAGTCGAGCGCTCGCACTGGCGATGCGTGGCGAGCTGGCCGCGCAGAGCGAGGTCGGCAAAGGCTCGGTTTTCACTCTCGACCTCGAGCTTGCTCCGATTCCCTAAACAGAGCGACAAAGAGAGCCCGGCGTCATGCCTGGCTCTCTTTTTTGTTGCGAACAACGCGTTGCCTCAAAACAAGAAAAAGACGTTGACGTTTGCCCGAAAGCTGCCATTGTACAACGCTCTCCGATGACCCCGTTTGAGGAACATGGCAATGCGCCGGATCACCACCTTCATTCTCGCAATCGTCCCCCTCTCCGTCGCGCTGTCAGCGACCGCTCAGGCCCCCAACCTTCGCGACAAATCGGCAGAGAGATCTTCCCCCACCCCGGACATCCCGCACGTCGCCTTCGAGAAGTATCGGCTCGCGAATGGACTCGAGGTCATTCTTTCCGAGGATCACCGGCTTCCGCTTACAGCCGTGAACCTGTGGTATCACGTCGGCCCCGCGAACGAGGAGGCCGGACGCACCGGCTTCGCGCATCTGTTCGAGCACATGATGTTCCAGGGATCGAAAGACGTGAAAGCCAACGAGCATTTCCGGTACCTGGAAGGCGCCGGCGCCAGCACTATCAATGGCACAACGGATTTCGATCGCACGAACTACTTCGAGACCGTTCCTTCGAATCAGCTGGAGCTCGCACTCTGGCTCGAGTCTGACCGAATGGGATATCTGATCGACAAGCTCGATCAGACGAATCTCTCGACCCAACAGGACGTTGTGCGCAACGAGCGGAGGCAGAGCCTCGAAAATCAGCCGTACGGAATCGTGGAAGAAGCCCTCTATCACCAGCTCTTTCCGTCGAATCATCCATATTACGCCGAAGTCATCGGTTCGCACGCCGACATTCAGGCCGCGAAGCTCGCGGACGTGCGAAGATTCTTCAAGCAGTACTACGCGCCCAACAACGCGGGCCTCGCTATCGTCGGGGATTTTGACCCCGCCACCGCAAAGCGGCTGGTCGAGAAGTATTTCGGCCCGCTCGCGCGCGGGCCGGAAGTGCCGAAGATCACGGCCGCCACGCCGCTCATCACATCGGAGCGCCGAGTTGTCGTCCAGGATCAAGTCGAGCTTCCCCGCGTGTACATGGGTTGGATCACACCGCCGATCTACAAGCCGGGAGACGCCGAGGCCGCGCTGACCGCCCAGATCCTTGCCGGAGACAAGGCCAGCCGACTTTACAAGTCTCTGGTTTACCAGCAGCAGATCGCTCAGGACGTAACGATATCACTGAACTCCGAGGTCCTCGGATCCATTTTCGAGCTTTACGCTACCGCGCGTCCCGGTCACACGGCGGCGGAACTCGAGAAGTCCATCGACGCCGAGCTCGCCCGTTTCCGCAGCGACGGACCGGAGCAGAAGGAAGTGGACCGCGCGCGAAACACAATCGAAACGAATTTCATTCGCGGCCTGGAGCGCCTCGGCGGATTCGGAGGCGTCGCAGACCGGCTGAACCAGTACAACCATTACTTCGGCGATCCGGCTTATCTCGAGCGCGACATCCAGAGGTATCGCGATGCGACACCAGGCAGCATAAAGGCTTTTGCGCAACAAAGCCTGACGAATCCGCAGCGCGCGGTCGTATACGGGTTGCCCGGCAAGCGTGATCTCGGTGCGGAGATTCCGAATCAACATCCAACTGTCGCGCAGAGCATTGAGTCCATCAACCCCGACGCGCCCTGGCGCGCGGTAGCTCCATCGAAAGGCGTTGAGCGGCCATTCAGGCTACCGGTTCCGCATTCTTTCAGGCTGTCGAACGGACTCACCGTCATCTACGACGAGAGACCGGGGCTCCCGATCGTCGCGGCCAATCTTGTCGTGCGAACGGGCAACGATGCCAGCCCAATAGAGAAGCCGGGCGTTGGCAATTTTGCCGTCGCAATGCTGGATCAAGGGACTGCAACTCGAAGCGCAGCGCAGATCGCCGACGAGGCTGCCGAACTTGGAGCAACGCTGCAAACGAGTTCTTCGATGGATGAGTCCGAGGTCATCGTCCGCGCTCTGACCGCGAATTTTCCAGCGGCGCTCCACCTGCTGGCGGACATCGCGCTGCATCCGAGCTTCGCCGAGGCCGAGATTGCGCGTCAGAAAACGGACAGGCTTGGCCAGCTCGCCCAGAGACGGCAGGATCCTTCCACAGTAGGCGACCAGGTAGCCTCACGGGTTCTGTATGGATCTCGCCACCCATACGGTTACGCGGATATCGGCACCGAAGCATCGATCAAGTCGACCTCTCGGGACAACCTCGTGCGTTTCTGGAAAACCGGATTCGTGCCCGGCAACTCGGCGCTGATAGTCGCGGGCAAGATCGATTCAGCGGATCTCCGCACGCTGGCCGAGCGTGAGTTCGGCGCGTGGCCGGCGGGGGCGACGGTTGTCGCCAAACTGGGAACGCCAAGTACGACGGCGGCCAGACTGGTGATTGTAGACATCCCTGACGCGCCGCAGACACAATTGCGAGTAACCAGCATTGGAGTCCCGCGCTCGACGCCGGATTACGAGGCGATTACCGTAATGAACAACGCCCTCGGCGGACTCTTCTCGAGTCGGATCAACCTGAACCTGCGCGAAGCACACGGCTACACGTACGGCGCCTGGTCCTTCTTTGACCCTCGGCGGCTGGCGGGCCCGTTCATCGCGGCGGCAGGAGTGCGGACTGACGTAACCGCGCCCGCTGTCTCGGAAATGCTGAAGGAGTTGAATCGGATTCGTCTGGCGGCGTTGACTGACCAGGAGCTCGCTCTGGCCAAGGATGCGGAGATTCGTTCCGTGCCCGCCAACTTCGAGACGGCTGGCAACGCAGCAAACCATTACGGCACCGCCTACACCTATGGTCTGGGTCTCGATTACTACTCGAAGCTGCCGGCAAGACTCGCGGCAGTGACGTCGGCTGATGCCCTCGAAGCCGCCCGAAAGCACGTGTTGGTTGACGGCATGCGAGTGATCGCGGTGGGAGATCGCGCGAAGATCGAGCCCAGGCTGCGCGAGCTCAAGCTCGGTCCGGTCGAGCACCGCGACACGGATGGCAATCTTCTTCCTGAGGACAAGAAGTAGCGGCGGCGTTTGCATGAGTGACTTTCGCCGAGCGACGATATGGCAGGTGAGGCGTGGGACCCGGTTGAGCGCGACCGTCGATACGCGAGCTGCAAGCGCGCCGGCCTGAGACGGCTAATCTCCGAAGGAGATTCATGGTTCGATTATCCGCCGCATCCGAACATCATCGACTTTCTCGATGGTGAAGGATTCTGGGGCATCAAGCGATTCGAGAAATCGGGCGACACCCTCGCCAATATCGCCGGCGAAGGGAATCTCGCTCGCATCGCCGCCATTGCGCAGAAAGAGAAGCCCGACGCGATCCTGCTCAGCGCCGGCGGCAACGATCTGTTCACCGATATCTCTGAAAAACCTCAGCTGCGCTGGATCTGGCGTGCGCTGACCCCGTTCAATCCCGCGAGGACTCCAGCCCAGCATGTGAACCAGCTCGCCTGGGACGAGAAGAAGACGCGGCTGCGAGAGGACTTCGTTCGAATTGTCTCGGCGCTGGGCGTTTACGCGCCGATCGTGGTGCACGGCTACGACTATCTCACTGCGTCTGGCGAGAAGTGTATGTACGACGGATTCCGGCCCGCGGGGCCCTGGATTCTGCCGTCAATGCTCGATCGGGGTATTCTCGACAAGGGAATGCAGGCGGCAATCCTGAGCGTATTGATCGAAGACGTGAATGAGATCCTCTCTGCGCTGCAAAGCGCATATCCCGATTCGGTGATCCATGTCGATCTGCGCGGCACGCTGCGGCCCGGGGCGGACTGGCTGAACGAGATTCACCCAACGGAAAATGGATTTCACAAGGTCGAGCAGCGGTTCCTCGACGCATTGCTGAACCGGCTGCCCGATGTACAACGGCGGAGGCAGGCGCCATGAGGATCTGCGTCGCATCGGCAATCGCTCTTGTGCTATGCGCCGCCGTTGCCGTTGATACTTACGGGCAAAAGCGCGTGCTGGTCCCCGACGATTCCACCGGGGCGAGGATTGGCGTTGAGTCGCGGCTTCTCTGGCGCGACATCACACTGGCGGATGCATTCGGGCTGCGAAGCGGCGCCTCCTTCCCTCTTCGCCTTGCGCGGGTGCCGCTGCAGATCGAGGCAAGCGGTTGGACAACACTCGCAAAGCGCTCGAGCAGAACATACACCGACCAGTACTCGGCGAGCGCACACTATCAATGGGTTCTCGCCAACCGACCACATCCCAGATCACTCGTTTTCGGATATACAGAATACTGGAATCCGGCAACGCGCCCCGTTTTCCCGTCGTATAGCACGAACACCCGCGAGCTGGGCGCGAGCGCTTTGATGGACATTGGGATCGAGCATCTGGGAATTCGCACGGTTCATTTCCAGCTCGACGCCGCACGCGACGTCGCCCGCGAGAACGCGACCTGGGTGCGCGGTGCGGCGAATGCGTCGATCGGGACGTCCATCCAGAGCGCGCGCTCCGACTATAGTCTGGCTGCCATCCTGGAGCTGGCGTTGAGCGCCAGCGATTTTCGGGGCCCGCGACTGTCGGAACCTCGCCCTGCGTTCGGGTTTCACAGCGCGGACGCGCAAATGGATCTGCAATTTCGCAAGCGAATGCCGTCAGTCGGCGCTACGACAGACTTGCTTATTGGTACATCTGTGCGCGCAAAACGTCTTGGCGCGAACGTGGGGTGGGTTGGGATTCGGGAATCGCTTCTCCTCCTTTGAGCCGAGATACCAATGAATGGAGCAACGGTGGCCGAGCAGAAGGTTGCACCCCCGAACGAGCCGCAGGCACAAACTCAGTATGCGGTTGGCGCGCCCGGGTCTGACAAGGCTGTCGAAGCCGCGGCCAAAAGAATCGCGATCTTCGTCGCCCACGGGATGGGACAGCAGATCCCGTTCGAGACCCTCGATGCGATCGCCGAATCTCTGCGCGCCCACGACGCCAGATTGACAGGCCGCGGCGACAAGCCCACCAGCAATACCATCAAAGCCGGCCCAGACCAGTGGCTGCAGCGAATCGAGCTGAAGCTCAAGTCGGTCGACAATCCAATCGAAGCCCACGTCTACGAGGGCTACTGGGCACCGCTGACCGAGGGCAGAATCACACTGCGCCAGCTGATGGCGTTTCTTGCCGGCGCGGGGAACAATGGACTCAAGATCGCTCTCAAGACTTTTCGACGGTGGCTGATGGGCACTTATCAGCTTTTTCCTACGCCCATCCGGATTGTCCTCTATCTCCTCGTAGCGCTGGCCGCCGTTGCATCCCTTGTCGTTCTCAATTCAACGATCCTGACCGTCGCCGCAACGCGGACTCTTTTCAGCGAAAGACCGTGGTGGCTGACGAACGGGTTGTTTGCCGACCTCACCACGACCTTCAACGCCGTCGTAACGACGATGGTTCTGTTCGCGGCGTCGCTGGCGATCTCTCACTACACTAGGCGGCTGAAGCTGCCGGTGATAGTCCGACGGATCTGGGGTTGGCTCACGGTCCTCGTTTTCTATCTGGCCGTCGTCGCGATCATTCTCGCCGGCATCTCGATCCTGAGTCTTTTCTTCATTCACCTCCGCGGCGGCGTCGCTGACGATGCAGAGTTGTGGCAGCGGTTCGCTTCAAGTGATTGGATTGACACTTTCAACGCTCGGTTCGACTCGTGGGCGTTGACGCTGGTCGCGCTTGGTGCGGCGGTCATACTGCTTATACGCCTGCTGGCAATTCTCAAAGGGTTCGTCCGCGACCTTGGCGACGCGCACGGGCGCTGGCTCACCATTGCCGTGGCTGCCGCTTTTTCGTTGCTCGTAGTGGCGGTTGCTTTTGTGGCGAATTGCTTCTTCGAGACACTACAGGGCGGCAACGGCATCATGGCGGCCAGGCATGGCATCGCGTGGCCGCTGCTCGTTGCGGCGAGCGCGTTCATCCGGCTCGTTCTAGTTCAATACCTCGGCGATGTCGCCATCTACGTCATGCCGTACAAGGTGGACGCGTTCAACGACCTGCGAAAAGAGATAAAGGAAGCTGTCTACAAGGTCGCGCACTCTGTCTACGCCCTAAAAGACCAATCGGGCAAGCTCGCATACGACCGCGTCATCGTCCTCGGCCACTCACTCGGCAGCGTGATCGCGTACGATGCGTTCAACCGCCTCATCCACGAAGACAGAATAGCCGCGGCCGCCGACGCGCTGCATGTCGTGGATCGCACCCCGCTGTTTCTGACCTTCGGCTCCCCACTCGACAAGACCGCGTTCATTTTTGGAGCGCAGGGTCACGGCACGACGGAAGCGCGCGAGTCTCTCGCCGCCTCGGTGCAGCCGCTGATTCAGAGCTACGACTACCGGCCGGCCAGCTGGATCAACATCTACTCGCCGTGGGACATCATCAGTGGATATCTCGATCTTTACGATCTGCCCGGCGCTACTGACCCGAGAAAGGTGAAGAACCTCAAGGATCCGGAAGCCACGACTCTATTGATGGCGCACACTGAATACTGGAACGACGGACTTCTGGTTCGCACGCTGTACGACGCGCTCTGAGCGATTCCGCCTGTCGCGGTCAGCACTTACAGCGGGCCCTATTTCCTCGCGATCGCGATCACGCTGCGAGAGGTCAGCATCCCCAGCGACCACAGGTCTTTAAGGATCGATGCGTTTTCCGTCGCGACGTCCTTCTTTCGCCCATTGAGCCGGCGGCGAAAGAGAAGATTTCCGATCAGGATCACGGGCGCGCAGAGCACGGCGAGAAAACGTGCCGATGTCTTGAACCGGTCGTACTCGACTGATGTGGACACGAATCCCGCTCGGCGCAGCTGATACGCGAGATAGTAGTAGCTCACCGGATCGATGTGCCCTGAGGTATGGACCGGGTCGGCGCTGGACAGGAGTAGCGGATCGAACAACACCGCGAACCCGGAATGGAGATACCGCCATCTCGAGTTGATGTTGAGTACGTTCGGCGTGCTGATGATCGCCATTCCGCCTGGCTTGAGAATGCGGTAGAGCTCCCGCGCGAAAGCAAACTGGTCCTCGACGTGCTCCACGACCTCAAGGCTGCAGGCAATATCGATCGAGGCGTCAGCGTAAGGAAGACGCCCGTCCGGTGAGATCTTCTCGCATTTGATCGCCGAATATCGAAAGTATTCCGGGAAAATGTCTGAAGCAGTGATCACATCCCGCGGCTCCTTTCCAAGCTTCGTGCGGACGTGCTCCCCGAGCAGCTGCGAGAGAAATCCCTCGCCAGCGCCGATATCAGCGACCCGAACGCCTGCCTTTACGAGTGGTGTCACGAGCTCCAAAACTTTGTCGTTGGTGCTTCGGTGCGATATCGGGCGTATCTCGCTCGCTTTGCCAGTGTCGGTCATACTCGATTATGCGATCAGGCCGTTCTGTCCGATAGGGTATCGCAGGCGAATGGAACAGACTGGTTGACGCGCATCGCCGAATGACGTATTCTCGCGCTCCCGCCTGATGCAGTTCTTCGTAAACCGCCCGTAACGAGAAACAATGCACAAGCGCTTTCCCGTTGGCGCACTGTAATGTTGGTGTCATTTACTTCGATTACATACCATGCATGCCTGAAGAGATCGAAATCGATATGGATTCTCTAAGAGAGAAGATCGCGGAGCAGCATGAGAAGCACGGCGGATCCTTTCTGCGCTGGATCTCCCTGACAACGGCACTACTGGCCGCGCTCGCCGCAATCGCCTCTCTCAAAGCGGGAGCAACGGTGAACGAAGCCCTCGTTCTGAAAACAGATGCGACTCGGCTTCAGGCGCAGGCGTCTGATCAGTGGGCGTACTACCAGGCAAAGGGAATAAAAGGCGCGATCTCACAGAGCGCGATAAACAGCTGGGAAGTTGCCGGGAGGCCGGCTCCTCCGAGACTTTCCGCTGAAACCGCGCGTTACGCCGCACAACAGGATTCCATCGCTCGAAAGGCGACTGACCTGGAGCACCAAAGAGACGAGAAGTCGCGTGAGGCCGAAGTCCTGTTATCTCAGCATCACATATACGCGGCGGCAGTCGCGCTGCTGCAGATATCGATTGCGCTCGGTGCGATCGCCGCGCTCACGGGTTCGCGGCTCGTCTGGCTCGGATCGGTCGGGCTCGGAGCAATCGCCGCAATCCTGCTGGCCATTCCACTGGTACGAGCCTCCTAAACCAGAGTCTCGATTTTGTCCGCCGGAACGCTGACGGCGGGAAGGCTGAACGAGAAGGTGCTGCCGTGGTCGACGTTACTTTCGACCCAGATCTTTCCGCCCTGCGCTTCAACAAGCGTCTTCGCGATGGCGAGGCCGAGGCCAACGCCGCGTCTGTCGCTCTTACGCGCCTGCCAGAAACTGTCGAAGATGTGCGACATGTTATCGGCGGGAATTCCCGGGCCGTCGTCCGTGACCTGAAAGAGAATTTCATGGTCCTGTGGCGTGGCGAGGAGCTTCACCGAACCGTGCTCCGGGGCAAACTTGATCGCGTTGCCAAGCAGATTCCCGACGATCTGTGCGACGCGCGTCGGATCGGCGCGGACCACAACGCCATCCTGCCCCGCTGTCTCAAAATGAACGCGACGCCGCTCCGCGACCGGACGAAAAGTCTCCTCAGCCTGCCTCATTATCTCGTCGACGCTCACGTCCTCGACGTCCAGCGACAGGCGTCCTGCCTGGAGGCGCACGGTGTCTAGCAGATCCTCTATGAGCCGGTTCATCTCCTTGGCCGCCCGTATGGCGATGCTGAGCAGCTCGCTTCTCCGCGCTTCGGGGAGCTCCTCGTCGATCATCAGCTCCGCGGTCATCTGAATGAGATTCAACGGATTACGAAGGTCGTGCGCGACGACGCCCAGAACATCTTCGCGAGCGCGAGCGAGCATTTCGGCGTTGTGCCGCCTCTCGCGCTCGGCGTCGTAGCTCCGCGCCCGGTGCAGCGCAGCGGCCGCGGTCTGGGCGAGAAGCAGAGTGAAAGCTCTGTCAGACGCGCCTACGGCTGCCGCTTCTCTGAAGTGAAGTGCGAGTGAGCCGACCGTCTCGCCAGCGTGGATCAGTGGGGTCGCAAGGTACGTCTGCATGTCGGCGAGCTCGTCCAAACCTGAAAACAGGCCGCCGTATTTTCCGCGAAATTCCTGCGCTGATTCGACGGAGACCATCCGGCCCTCACGCAGGGCGTCAACCAGCGGGACTTTGGTGTCCATGGTCAGGTCCGCCAGCTCCGCCTCGACGGCGGGGCTCATCCCTCGCGCGCCAAGCAATTTCAGGTGATTGCCGTCAACCGAAACGAGCGCACCGCGCGCTGCCTCGACTACCGACAGTCCTTTGCTGAGCACGACCTCCGCCACTTCGTCCACGGATTGCGCTTCGAAGAGGGCGGTCGAGACCTCGAGCAGCCGGGTCGCGAGGCTGGCGACCCGTTCGTTCTCGTGATTGAGACGCCCGAGGTTCGCGGCGTGGGAATCGGCGAGAGCACGCGCACGCCGGAGAGCTTCCATCGTCGCCACGATGGTGGCCGCGACGACGACGAACGACGCGACCGAGAGCAGGCCATTCCTCGGTCCGGGTCCGATCCAACCGGGGCCAAACAGGTTGATCCGGATCAGCGCCAGGGACATCGCCGTTGCCAGAATGCCCGGTCCAAGCCCGCCAAACCACGCCGATATGGCGACGCCGGGGATGAAGAACATGAAGCTGGGCGCGGGCCAGTCCTGCTTGACCGCGACGGTCGCACCGTGAGCCAGCAGCGTAGCGCCGATGGCCAGTAGGTAACCCGACCCGGCGAAGATAATTGGCTTGGAGCGCTGCTTGGATCCGATCAAGTTCCGTCCCGGCTGGAGTCGCGTCCCTGTTCGCACCGGTGACGCCGCCCTACCCGCAGGAAGCTAGCGGCAGAGCCCACACGTCGCTATTTCCGGCTAGCGGCCGCGCCAACCTGTGTCAGCTCACCAAAACGCGGGCGAGCTGATCCAGAATGTCCACGAGATCGGGCTTGATCTCGAGCACGGCGAGCACTGGATCGGTCCCGAATCGCTCCATGCGCTGAGGAGCGTTCATGATGGTGAACGCCTTTGGATCGAGCGACTCGTTCACCTCCTCCCATACCAGCGGCATCGAAACCGTTGCGCCCGGAAGCGGCCGTGCGCTGAGAGGCGTGACGATCGTTTGCCCATGCCTGTTCTGGAGGTAATCCAGATACACTTTGTCACCGCGCTTCGTGACGTGTCGCGTGATGGTGGCGATGTCATTCAGCTCCCGCAGCACGCACCTCGCGAGAAGCTCGCCGAGCATCCGGGATTGCTCGTATGTGCACTGGCGCGCGAGCGGCAACATGATGTGCAGTCCCGTCTTGCCCGTGGTTTTCACGAAGTTCGGAAGCCCGACTGATTCACAGATCCGATGCAGCACCTGCGCGCAGCGGATCACGTCCGAGAACGGCGCCTCCTTCGGATCGAGGTCTATCACGCACCAATCCGGGAGCTCCAGGGATCCCTGGCGGCTCGCCCACATGTGAATCGGAATCGATCCCATGTTCGCGATGTAGAGCAGCGCCTCCTCGGAATCGCAGATGAAGTACCGGATCTCGCGCTGCGTATCCTCGCTCCAGATGGGAATCGTCGGGATCCAATCCGGGACGAACACTGGCGCATCCTTCTGATAGAACGACTTGCCGTCGATGCCATCGGGAAATCGAGTCAGAACTATCGGTCGATTCTCCAGGTACGGAAGCAGCCACTTCGACACCGCGCGGTAATAGCCGATGAGATCGCCCTTCGTGTATTTCTCCGCCGGCCAGTAGATCTTTTTCAGGTTCGAGAAGTTGACGGTCTTCTGAACCGTCGACTTTGCGGAGGGAGCCGAGGAATCGTGTGACGGCTGCGCGTTGACGGAATCAGCGTTAGACGATTCCAACGCGGCGCTCGAATCGCCTTCGTCAGCTGAGCCCTGCTGCGAGCTCTGGGCGGGCAAAGCCCAGCCCTGACGCTCGCATTCGTGCGCCGCCTTGTCTGTCCTCCGGCGCATAAACGTCGCATGCCTGAGAAGACCGTCCGGCGTGAACTCGCGGTAACGCACTTCGCACACGAGGACCGCATCCGTCCAGATCGTCGTGCTCGTCTCCGGAATCTGCTCGCTCGGTAGCGGCTCGCTGCCGGGTCCGTGCACCGGGCCCGCGCACAACGGATCGTTGCGCACAGTCGGATCGAGCAAATCGTAGAGCTCTTTCAGGAGCGCATCGTCGAATCCAGTCCCGACCCTTCCCGCATAGACCAGCGTGCCATTCACCCAATCCGCGAGCTGTAGCGCGCCAATGTGCGACCTGCTCCCCTTCGGCTTCGTGAAGCCGACGATCACGAAGTCGCCAGTCCGCTCGGCTTTGATCTTGAGCCAATCGCCGGATCGGCCACCTCGGTATTTCGATTCGGCCTTCTTGGCCACGATTCCCTCGAGCCCCATCGCCGTTACCTGCTGCAGGAACGCCTCGCCCTGGGCCTCGATGTGATCGAGGTAGCGCAGGATGCCGAGCGCGGGGACTACTTCCTTGAGCAGCTCCTTGCGGCGGAGGAGCGGAACCGCGCGGATGTCGAAATCCTCGAACCCCAACAAATCGAACGCGTAGAACGTCGCGGGAAATTCCACGACGGCCCGCCGAATCTCCAGCGGAGACGACAGGCGTCCCCGCCGCTGCAATCGTGAAAAACTGGGTAGTCCCTTCGAATCGAGGCATACGACTTCGCCATCGACGATGACGTCATCGAAAGGCAGCGACTTGACGGCGCGCGCGATTTCAGGAAAGACACTCGTGTAGTCGTTCCCATTCCTGGTCAGGAGCAGAGCTTCACCGTGCGATTTGCTGGCGATCAACCGGTATCCATCGAGCTTGAGCTCGAACACCCAGTCGTCGCGGGTGAAAGGCTTCTCCTCGGTCTCGCAGTGCATCGCTTCGACCTTCTTCGCGTCGACGCGGCCGCGCACCGCTTTCTCTTCCGCCTCCAGCGCCGCGACGATCTGCGCGCCGGGCGTTTCTCCCGACTTTATTTCCTCGACGGTGAGACCCGAGAGCACCGACTCCTCCGCGAAGTCGTCTGCCTCCCCCGGCGCCTTCAGATAAACATCCCGCTCCTTGATCAGGAGCCAGTCCTTTTCGGATTTCTTGATCTTCACGAGCGTCCAATTTCCGTGGAGCTTGTACCCCTTGAGCTCGAACAGGAGCTTCCCTTTCTCGAGCCCTTCGCGCCACGGTTCGAGGGGCACCCATTCGCCGCGATCCCAGACGATCACACCGCCCGCACCATAATTCCCCGCCGGGATCACGCCCTCGAAGTCGCCGTACTCGAGTGGATGGTCCTCGACCTTAACCGCGAGTCGCTTCTCAGCCTGGTCGTAAGACGGCCCTTTCGGAACGGCCCACGACCGAAGGACGCCGTCCATCTCGAGACGCAGATCGAAATGCAGATTCCGCGCGGCGTGCTTGTGGACGACAAACAGGTTGCCGGGGACCGGCGAAACCGGTCCGAATGGTTCGGGCGTCCGGTCCGGCGACCGCTTGGCGCGATAACTGGCGAGGTTATCGGTGGGTGACGCGGAGTTGGCTGTTGCGTCCTTCGGGGACATACATAAGAATATGGTAGAGAGAGTTTTCCACGCAAGAAATATTTGTGACCCCGCGCAGAGCCTTGGGCAACGGGGCCACCGAACCTTTCCTCCTCAGCTCATGCCAGCTCGCTCAATCGGCACCGCGACGATTTCCTTCGGTCTCGTCTCCGTCCCCGTCAACATTTACTCGTCGTCCGAATCGAAGGCGAGCGTCTCGTTCAACATGCTGCACAAGAAGTGCGGCACGCGTCTCAAGCAGCAGTACATCTGCCCCAAGGACAACAACGAGGTTGTGACGCGCGATGAGACCGTGAAGGGATACGAGTTCGCCAAGGATCAGTACGTCGTCCTGACGCCCGAGGAATTGAAGGCGCTCGAGGAGAAGGCGACATCTACTATAGATGTGACCGAGTTCGTCCCGCTTGCAGGCGTCGACCGCGAATACCTGGAGAAGGTTTACTACCTGGGGCCAGACAAGGGCGGTGATCGCGCGTATCGTCTGCTGGCGGCCGCGCTCAAGGAAACCGGACGCGCAGCGCTTGGACAATACGCGTCGCGAGGTCAGCAGCACTTGGTCCTCCTCCGTCCTCTAAACGGTGTGCTGGTGATGGAGCAGCTCCACTACGCCGACGAAGTGCGTCCCACGACTGAAGTCACCATCCCGGCCGGTGAAGTGAAGGAGGCCGAGCTCAAGCTGGCGAAGCAGCTGATCGATCAGACGTCGAACGATTCGTTCGAGCCCGCGAAGTACAGGGACACCGTCCGCGAGCGCACCCTCGAAACGATCCAGCGGAAGATCGAGGGTCAGGACATCACTGGCGATGCTGCGCCGAGCTCCGATACGAAGATGCTGGACCTGATGGAAGCGCTGAAGGCGAGTTTGGCAAAAGAAACCCCGAAGAAGGAGAAAGCCGAGTCCAAGCGTAAGGTGTCGTGAAACTGCTAGCGGGGACGAGCGGTTACGCGTTCAAGGAGTGGAAGGGCGCGTTTTATCCGAAGGAGATGAAGGACGACGGGATGCTAGGCTACTACGCCAGCAAATTCCCGGCGGTCGAGATCAACAACACGTTCTACAGACTGCCGAAGCAGAACGTGCTACTCGACTGGGCAGCGCAGGTGCCGGACAACTTCACTTTCGCGTTGAAGGCGAGCCAGCGCATCACGCACCGCGCGCGACTCAAGGAAGAATGCGCGGACACGGTGGACTTTCTCTTGAAGAACACCGCGGCGCTCGGCGACCGGCTCGGCCCGATTCTGTTCCAGTTGCCGCCCAATCTCAAGAAGGATGCGAATCGGTTTCGCGGGTTTCTCGGCTTGCTGCCCTCCGATCGCAGGTACGTCTTCGAGTTCCGGCACGAGAGCTGGTTCGACGACGAGATCTATGACGCGATGCGCGAGCGTGACATCGCCATGTGCATTATCGAGCAGGACGAGTTCAAATGTCCGGTGGTATCCACCGCGTCGTGGGGCTATCTACGCCTGCATCGTCTCGACTATGATGAGCCCGCACTCGTTGAATGGGCGAAGTGCGTGACAGGACAGACCTGGAAGGAGGCCTACGTGTTCTTCAAGCACGATGAAGGCGCCGGATCTGGTCCGCCAGGAGTTGCTTCGTTTGTAACTGCCTGTGGGTCACTGGCCACCGCGTCGGAGGACTTGGACGCGGATGCTTCTGATAGGAGCTGATGCTCCGGATTGTTGTGCCGTGTAGGAGAGATGATTCGGTGGAAGACAGGCTCGGGTCCGAAGTGAAGGAATAGACCGACTCTAAGATTCATAGCGCGCAAGTAGTTGTAAAGTTGGCGACTTGCGGCCTGATGCAATTCGCTACTCGCCTTGGCCTTGACCACGATGATGTCGTCGGCAATTAATCCGAAGCATTCGCTCCAATCCGAAGTATCCGTGTTAAGTCGTGCAGCCCGATAGCCAGACTTCCAAGCGGGTTTGCTTCGCGACAAACTTATCGCCCCACTAGAGCCGCCTCGTCACGTACGTAACTGCCAAGCAGATGAGTGACGCCTTGCCCCAATCTCAGCGGTGCTTGAATAAGGATATGTTTCGACTTGTCGATAAGAGCCTGACCACCGCAACAAACCGGGAGACTGACATGGCGGAAAGCGTTTACAAAGTCATCGAGTTGGTAGGGACGAGCACCGAATCCTGGGAGAAAGCAGCAGCGGCGGCAATCAAGCGGGCGTCCAAAACGTTGCGCGACCTGCGCGTAGCCGAGGTCTGCCTGCTCGACATGGCGATCAAGGACGGCAAGGTCGAGAGCTACCGGGCGAAGATCAAAGTATCCTTCAAATTCGAAGGCTAACGATCGAGGCGATCTCCGATCAGTTTGGCTACACGGGGATCGTCTCGCTGCGCGAGCCGGAATAGCGCGCGAGCGCGCATGTGCGCCGTGTTAAGTCTTGTGGTTGTAGTCCACGCCGAGACGCACGGGAGTACAAATTGCGTTGATACCCTCGAATGACCAGCCCGCCAGCAACGCAAACCCTCCGCAGCGCCGCAGTCGCCGCGATGGTGAAGAACGGCTTCGAGCCAGAGTTCTCACCCGCCGTGATGTCCGAGGTTCGGTCACTCGACGATCCCTCCGATGATCCCTTGCCGCCAGGCGTCCGCGACCTCCGGAGTCTGCCGTGGTCCTCCATCGACAACCGGGAATCGCGCGACCTCGACCAGATAGAAGTCGCCGAACGCGCCGAGGGGGGCACGATCCGAGTCCGTATTGGTGTCGCCGACGTCGACACGCTGGTCCACCTGGGTTCAGCCGCCGATGAACACGCCGCAAAGAATACCACCTCGGTGTACACCGGCGTCACGGTGTTTCCGATGCTCCCCGACCGGCTCTCGTGTGACCTGTCGTCGTTGAACGAGGCGGAGGATCGGCTCGCCGTCGTCGTCGAGTTTGACGTCGGCCCCGACGGAGCGCTGGGCAACGCGTCGGTATATCGCGCACTGGTGCGCAATCAGGCAAAGCTCACGTATGAATCCGTCGGTTTCTGGCTCGAGGGCAAGGGCCCTCCGCCTGAGGCGATCGCCGCTTCGTCCGCGCTGCACGAGCAGCTTCGCATTCAGGACGAGGCCGCGCAGCTGCTGCGTCGCGCGAGGAGTATCGCTGGCGCTCTCGATTTCGAAAGCGTCGAAGCCAGACCGGTGGTCGTGAATGGAAAGGTCGTCGATCTTGCTATTGTGAGCCGCAATCGCGCGCGAGACATGATCGAGGATTTCATGGTGGCCGCGAACAGATCGGTCGCCACCTATTTGCTGGATCGAGGATCACCTTCGCTGCGCCGCGTCGTGCGCGAGCCCAAGCGCTGGGATCGCATCGTGGCATTGGCGGCTGAGGTCGGGGAAAAACTTCCCGAGAACCCTGACAACGTGGCCCTCGCCGAATTTCTCGCGCGTCGACGCGCTGCCGATCCGGATCACTTTGCGGATCTGTCCCTCTCTGTCGTCAAGCTACTCGGCCCGGGTATCTACGTTCTCGAGCGGCGTCTCGGTAACCGCAGGGAGACCGGACATTTCGGGCTCGCCGTCGCGGACTACGTGCACTCCACCGCGCCCAATCGCCGTTTCGCCGACCTCGTCACGCAGCGCATGCTCCGAGCGGTAAGTACCGGTGGACCGCCACCCTACTCCGATCAGGAGCTCACCGACATTGCGAGTCGCTGCACCGAGCGTGGCGAGGCGGCGCGAAAGGTCGAGCGGACGATGCGCAAAGTTGCCGGCGCTTCGATGTTGGCCGAGCGGGTCGGCGAGAATTTTTCCGCGATCGTGACGGCTGCTTCTCCGAAGGGGACGTACGCGCGCCTGCTGAGTCCGCCCGTAGAGGGACGCATCGTGCGCGGCGGACGTGGACTGGACGTCGGAGACACCGTACGGCTCAAGCTCGTCGTCGCCGATCCAGCGCGTGGATACATCGACTTCGCGCACGAGACGGACGGCGTTTCACGGAAACTGGAGCGGAGTCGCCGCAAGAAAATAGAAGCCGACAAGCTACGCTCGCGCATCGGAGAGACGTTCGACGCCCAGGTGACCGGCGTTTCCGAGAGCGGCACGTATGTCCGGTTGCTCGATGGCTCAGCGGAGGGTCGCGTCGTTCGCGGCTACAAACCGCTCACGGTCGGAATGAAGATGCCGGTGAAACTGGTGAATACTGACACCGTTCACGGCTTCATCGACTTCGAATACTCACAAGGCGTCGAGCCCGCAAAAGTGGATCGTCAGGCGCGGAAGCGCGCATCAGCTCTCGCCCTCCGTGATCGGGTGGGCGAGAGCTTCCGAGCCGTGGTGTCAGGGATCTCGAAAAAGGCGACTTGGGTAAGGATACCCGGTCCCGCAGACATCGAAGGACGGCTGGTCCGCGGGCGGCGTGGCCTGAGCGTTGGAGACGAGGCGGCCGTCGTGCTGCTGGCGGCCGACCCCGCCCGAGGCTTCATTGATTTCGCGCGAGAGGATACCGTCCTGCCCGCGGTCTAAGGCCCAATCGATCAGCTGGTTTTGTAGAAGAACTGCTCGTGCACGATCTTGCCGTCCTTGACCGTATAGAGCGCCATCTCTTCCATCGTCATGCGGCGATTCTGCTGTTTGGAAGTGATGTCGTAGTTGTAGTAGACGGCGAACTTCTCGTCCTCGCCAACGAACGGGCCATCCACTCGCGCTGAATGCACCTCGTTGTTCGCTGTCCACCATTCGGCTTTCTGGCGGATCGCGTCCAGTCCTTTCATCGTCTGGGGCATTTGTTCATTGCCCATCGATTCGACGCTGACGATGTCATTCGAGTAGAGCGAGTTGACCGCGTCGAGATTGCGTCCGGCCCTGCAAAGGGCGACGAGCTCTTCGGCGACGGCGGCGGTGGAAGTTGGAGCGGTGGTTGTCATGACTTTCTCCTTTGATCCGGGTAACCAGTCAGATATAGCTCAAAATCGCAAAGAGGCCAGCCGCATTTTATTGATACTCATCTGAGATCTTTTTGCGTTAAGAGCCTCCTCGGGACATCGGCAAAATCGAGCTCTTCAGGTAAGCCACCGCGGTGACGTGACTTACGCGTAAACTAATGCGGAATCAACACTTATGACGCCGGAGGGGTTATACTCCGAGATACCATTCGAGACAGAATCGAGCGCCTGAGTTGATCGATCGGCGCTAACCTACCCGCGGTGAATCCTCGAACGCGGGAGAGGGAGAATCAGACGGGGTGCTGGAGATATACTCAAATGCAGAACCTCAACCAGAACGCGAATCAGAGCATCAACGTCAAGCGCGACAAGGGACAGATCGCGCGCAGCGTTCGCTTCGAAATCGCTCCCAACAGAAACGACGAGTTCCATGCGTTGTTCAGAAACGAAGTCCTTCCAATCCTGAAGAAGCAGGACGGGTTCAAGGACGAGCTTCTATTGGTGCAGGACCAGCACGTCCTCGCCATCAGCGTCTGGAACGACATGGATTCAGCGCGGAAGTACGAGTCCGTTACATATCCGCAGCTGGACAAGGCGCTTCGTCCGGTGATGTCCGGAAAGGCGACAGTCGAGACGTTCAAATTCGACTCGCTTTCCACGATTGCCTGAGCCACGTTTCATCCGTGGTCATGAAAATTGGATGGGTCCATTGGGCCCATCCAATTTTTTTTGCGCAGCCGTGAAGTGCAGGTAACCGGAATCCTCCCCCGACGCCTGCGCGGCCCCATATATTTTGCCGGTCAAACCGATCCACGAACGCAGTCACGCACCGAGGTACTAGCTATGCGCCGCATCTGCACTTCCCTCCTTCCAGTCGCAGCACTCATCTCCGTCGCCTGCTCCAGCAAGGCTCAAAACGAGGGTTCACGGCCGGTCGCTGACGGAGGTATTTCAGTCACGGGTTGGTCGGGCCAGATTGACCCGAGCGAGGCCAAGCGGGGCCAGACCCTCGCAAGTGCCAAGCTCGCCAACGATGGAAGCTCGCTTCACGTCACGACCGGCCCGGCAGTCGCCTACTGGAATCCGTCGAACACCGCCAGCGGCGATTACACGGTGAAGGCCAGCTTTACCGAGCCGAAGTACATGAACAAGAACGACCATCCGCACCCGTACGGCATTTTCATCGGCGGCAACGACATGGGCACGCCCAATCAGAGCTATCTCTACTGCGCTGCCTACGGAACCGGCAACTTCATCGTGCGCGGGTTCGGTCCAGCGCCGTTCCAAATGAACGGTCGCGGCGAAGCGAATGCGGCTGTGCACAAGGCCAGTGCGCCCGGTGCTCCGGTAACTCAGGACATCGCCGTCTCTGTAAAGGGCGACAAGGTGCTGTGCGCGGTCAACGGAACGGTTGTCGGCACGTACAACAAGTCGGACGTCGTTGGGCCCGGGAAGCTCAAGTCGACGGATGGAGTGTATGGAATCCGCTTCTCGCACAACACGGAGGGCATGGTGAGCGGTCTGGCCGTCACCAAGCCATAGCCCTGAATGTGATCCTCGCGCTGGTTACTGCTCGACCAGCGCGAGGATGTTTCCGTCGGGATCCTTGAACCACGCGTTCTTGAGATTGCCCGCGACATGTACGTCGCCTTTTCGCGTTATCCCTACGGTTGTGCATAGCTGGCACCTAGGACGAAGGGTTAACACGGATGCTTCGGAGAAAGGCCGGATGCCTCTGATCCGCTCCGAGCGGAATCACAGATCCACTTCGCGGGCTGGGATTTCTTGGGAACCGACGCTCGGGATGCTTCCTTCCGAAGCATCCATATAACCCTTCGTCATTGTGGCCGGTCAGGCCGCGCGCCACCGATGTCGACCGCAATCGTGCGCCATTTGCCCTGATTGAATCGCAACACGCTCAGCCCACACCGTGTCGCGTGGCCCGCCAGTATCGCAATCCAGATGTCGATCGGATCGAGTCTGCTCGTCCGCTGGATGATGAAGCAGATGCCGAGGGGGACGATGACCTGCGAAATGATCGAGATATATAGTGGACTCTTGGTGTCGCCCGTTCCCTGGAGTCCGCCGGTGTACGTGAGCGCGACCGTTACGAAGAGACCGGAGAACGCGAGCACGCGCAGCAGCTGCACGCCGAGGTCAACGACGAGGCCGTCGTGCATCCCGAAAATCGCGAGAAGCTGGCGCGGAAAGATGAAGAACAGGGTTCCGAGGATCGCAGCACTCGTGAGACCGATGCTGGCGGCGACTTTGACTCCGGCTATCGCGCGGTCGGGCTTCCCCGCTCCCAGGTTCTGCCCGGCAATCGCCGCCGCGGCACCCATGAGACCAACCGATGTCCACGTAATGAACGAGAAGAGCTGGCTATAGCTGACGGTGAACGCCGCCTGCGCGGCCGCGCTCTGTGGCAACGATCCCACAAACGACATCATCAGCACACCACCGATGTTCATCGCGATTCCCTGGATTCCGGTCGGGAGTCCAAACCGGAACAGGGAGCGGATGATCGCCCAGTCGGGGCCCCACCCGCGTCCGCGCGGGAACGAGACCACCCATCCGCCGTGAAGGAGCTTCCACAAGGAGTAAACCCCTACCAGTCCGGAGGCAATACAGGTCCCCATCGCGGCCCCTTTCGTCCCGAACGCGGGGATGGGACCCAGCCCGCGGATGAGGATGACGTTCAGCACGATGTTGAGCACCGTGACGCTGACGCCGAGAATCATCGGAGTGCGAGCATCGCCCGCGGATCGGAGCGCACCGCCGAGCATGAAGAAAATCAGCATGCCGCTGCTGAACAGAAACATGATCCGCAGGAACGGCAGCGCTTCGGCTTTCACAGCAGGCGCGGCATTGACGAAATCGAGGAGTGCGGGCGCCGCGAAATATCCAATCGGCGCGACCAGCAGCGAGAGACCGAGCGCGGCGATGAACGGCTGGTAAACTGTGCGATCAACCTTGTCGTGATCGCCGGCGCCGGCAAATCGCGCTACCAGCACACTCATCCCGGTGAACAAGGACGAGATGAAAACTATGATGATGATCCAGATCTGCGAGCTTACTCCGATCGCGGCGTTGGCCTTGTAGCCGATCAGGTTTCCCACCAGCGCCTGGTCGACCATGCTCTGGAGTCCGCCGATCATGTTGGTGAGCATCGTCGGCCAGGCAAGCCTCCACACCGCCGGCCCCAACGGACCCTCCACGATGGACCGGTCGTATTTACGACGTGCGGGGGCAGCAGCAGGCGTCGCGTCCGGCACGGGAGAGCTCGCTACGGGTGCGGAAGCGTCAGCGGTCATACTGTTTCGTCGAACGGGTCTATGCCAGATCGACAATTTCGCGTGTTTTTTCTCCGAAGCATCGCCAGGTCAAACACGGATGCTGCGACTTACCCAGACCTCAGCCGCATTTCCAATTTCGGCGAGGACCTCCGCATCGGTCCTGCCCGAAGACTTGAGAACGTGGAAGCTGTGATCCGCTCCCTCGACCCAATGCATCTTCCAGTCTGTCTTCACGTTTTTCAGGACGGCCTTCATGAGGTCGGGAGTGCAGAATGGATCACGCGTGCCGTTGAAGCATATGACCGGAATCCTGATCGAGGGAAGATGAGCATCGCGCAGCTGGTCCGGCTTTCCAGGTGGATGCAGTGGATAGGCGAGAAGAAGCAATCCGTCGCACGCGAATCCGTCCGCGGCCAGCGTCGACGCCGCCCTTCCGCCCATCGATCTGCCACCGATCAACAGCTTCTTCGGTTTGATTTCCTCGCGCACGCGCGCGACGACGGCCGTGATGCACTCCTTGAGCCGCGGCATCGGGTCGGGCCGGCCGGATTTCTTCTCCTTGTATAGGAAATTAAATCGGACGACATCGAGCCCGCGAGAGCGGAGAGCATTGGCGGTCTGGAGAAGGCCGCGATCGTTCATGTTTCCGCCGGCGCCGTGGGCGCAGATGAAGCATGCGTCGTGCTGGCCATTCTCTGCGGGCTCGAATACGGCCGATGTCTCATCACCGCCGACCCTGACTCGCCATTCGGCGCGTTCGGGAATCACGAGCGCGCCGGTTGGGGCGGAAGGCCCATCTCGTCGAGAAAGCGATGGCCGCCCGTCGTCTTGTCGTTCCTCGTCTCAACGCGCGTCATCACAAGCCGCGCCTTGGTCCGCGTCATTCCGACGTAAAGCAGACGCCGCGCCTCTTCCAGCTCCACCCTTCCGATCTCCCCGCTCGGCGGCATCGGAATGAACTGCTCGTCCTCCACACCGACGATGTAGACGCGCGAGAACTCGAGGCCCTTCGTCGAATGCAGCGTGAGCAGGTTGACCCGATCGCGTGCGGTCTCGACCCCATCGTGCCTGGAAAGTACAGCGCGCTCCAGAAAGGCGCAGATCTGGGTTGGAAGATCTCCTTTCCCGCACGCCTCGATGAGCCGCCGCAGCCTTGCCATCGTCTCCGGATATCGTTTCTCGGCCGTCCTCTCCGCGCGGAGTCTCTCCATCATGTTGTGACCGCCGAGACGCGCGATCAGGTCGTCGACCGTCGGAAGCGATGCATCGCCGCGTGAATCGCGCTCGACGCGATAAGCGTCGAGGCAATCGCTGTGTCGGCCAAGGGCGTAGACAGGCACGAACTCGAAGAATTTGCGCGCCTCGTCACACAGGGTCTCCCGGTCACTGAGAGCAAGACCCACGGCGAGCTGATCGAGGAGGTTGACCAGCGCGGTCTTCCGGGCGTACTCGACTTTGGTTTCGCCGAGCGCCGGAAAGAGGCGCGCGAGGGTGCGGCAATCGTCGAGCGCGCTGTGTGAGTGGCCAGCGGAGATTCCATAGCGACGCGCCAGATGCTCCAGCTTTCGGCTCGTTGAGTGAAGGGTCCGCGCGAGAGGAAGTGTGTCATAGGTGGAGAAGTCGGCACCGCGTGGAAGCGTAGCCGCCATTCTCCGCAGAATCGGGAAGTCAAACTGGTAGCCGTTGTGCGCAACCAGCACATCGGCTCCACAGAAGTCACGGAAGCCCGGCCAGATGGCTTCGAAGTACGGGGAGTTCGCGACATCGGCCTCGGAGATTCCATGCGTGCCCCGCGCGCCCGCTGTTATCGGGACCCTTGGTTTCACCCTGGAGTGAAATTCCTCAGCCACGCGCCCGTCACGAACGCGGACGGCGGCGATCTCGACGATCTCGGCGCGTTCCACATCCTTGTCGGTAGTCTCGAGATCGACGACGGTGAAATCGCGGAACGTGTTGACAAAGCTTCGCGTGCGAACCAGCTGCGCCGTCTTGAAGAGTCCGAGCGCGAGTCCAAGCGACGGCAGATCCTCAGGTCGAACGCGCACCGAGTCCGCGGAGGGCGCTCCCCCCAGATGCACGGACCGGACACCCATCTCGCCGAGG
The DNA here is from genome assembly GCA_038227135.1 of Gemmatimonadales bacterium. GTDB lineage: Bacteria > Gemmatimonadota > Gemmatimonadetes > Gemmatimonadales > Gemmatimonadaceae > UBA4720. The sequence goes on along the minus strand of JBBRQC010000024.1, from coordinate 17,371 downwards.
ATTTTCTTGGCAGCGATTTCGCAGCCACCGACACGCGGAACCCAGACAGGACGGCCTTCTTCTATGCAGGGCTTGAGTCTCTCCGCCAGCCTCACCACTTCGTCATGCGCTGCCGGGTCACTAAGATCCTCGTGGTCTTCCTCGAGAATCGTCCGGTACGTACCGACTCTCTCCGAGAGGATCTCTTCGACGAGCGAAGAGATCGCAGTATGGTTCTTGGCGAGAGCGCCGAGGTTCTTGAGGGAGTAGATGCCGCGCCAGATCTTCTTGCCGTCGCCGTGGACGCGCGGCAGCGTTCTCGCCATCTGCTCGAGCTGCTGGATCAGGCTGGTGCCGGTTTCTTCCGAGCGCGCCCGCGCATCGTTTAGCAACGCTTCCGGGAGCACGGTCTGGTAGAAATTCTCCTGATGAATCTCGTCTCCGGGGCTCGCGATCACCCTCAAAGCCGCGAGCACATAGGCGACGACCTTGTCGTCCGCGAGCGCGCGTCCCTGAGCGAGGCGGCACGGAATTCCCGCATTCAGAAACGCAGACTCGAGCGCGCTGCCGATTTTGTGCGTCCGATACAACAGACCCACGTCGCCCCACCGAACTTTCCCAGCGTTCTGGCAGTGGTCGGCGTTGAGATCATTGACGATCCAGGCGGCCTCGTTCTCATCATCGTCGAAGCCGAGGGCTACGACGGGAAAAGACGATTGGACGTTCGTCTCCTGCGGAGTACGATCCTTGAAAAGCTGTTCGTTCAGCGAGATCAGACGTCGCGCATAGCCGAGTACCGCCGGTGGGCAACGCCGGTTCTCCTGGAGATGATGGAGGCGGTCGTCTCCGAGGATCTCGAAGTCGTTCGCGAAACGCGCGAACACCCTGGGGTCTGCACCGGTCCACGAATAGACGGACTGCTCATCGTCTCCGACCGCGAACACGTGGCGATGGATGAGGGCAAGATCGCGGACGATTCCGTATTGAACCGGATTCAAGTCCTGGAATTCGTCCACGAGGATCGCGTCCCACCGCTTTCTCACTGCCGCAGCCACCGCTGGGATCCTGAACAGCTCGGCGGTCTTGAGAAGCAGTCCGTCGAAATCGACGATGTTGCGCTCCGTCGTCGCGCGACGATAATCGTCGTAATACTTCTCGTACCGGTGACCCAGCGGCTCGCCGCGAAAACGATAGCGCGCGAAAGCGTCGAGAACGCTCTTGTGGTGCTTTCGCGGAACCTTGAGACGCCGCAGGAGCGCCACCTGGTAAAGCTCGTCGGCGATGCCGAAGCCTTCCTGCAATCCCACCTGGTCACCGTACTCCCGCAGGAGATCGGAGCAGAACGAGTGGATCGTTCCGCGCCTCACGCTTTCCACCCGGGATCCCAGCTCGCTATCCAGACGCGCTGCGATCTCGCCGGCGGCCTTGTTGGTGAAGGTGAAGACGCAGATGCGGGCGGGATCGAACTCTCGCCTGTCGATGAGAAACCTGATGCGCTCGATCAGGCAGTAAGTCTTACCCGCCCCCGGCCCCGCGCGGACGAGAAGGGGCTGCGGCTCGGCCTCGATCGCTGCGAGCTGCGAACCCGACGGCACGCGCGGACCCGGCGCGGCGCCTGTCGGCGCCGAGATCCCGGCAAAAGACGTTGTAAGCGCTGCATCCATAGTTGTGGCGTTGGCGACCGACATACTCTAGCGCAGTGCTCCCCTGGGTGCCACCAAATGTCTTTCCGTCAGTGCGAATTTCGCTTGTATCGGCCGCCAGTGACCACTCACCGCGCGTTGGATGTCGTTTGCGGGGCGCGATGATGCGAACCGCATCCGATCGTAGCCACGCGCCTGATTCTTGCGCCAGCAAGGCGTTGATGCGGAACGATTTAACGCGCGCGAGCCTGTGCACCATCGCGCTCCTTGCGGCTGCGGCGTGCGGCGGTGCGGCTCGATTGCCTGTCGCGGCGGGGACTGGCTCCCGTCCGGTGCTGCCCCCGCCAGAGGAAGCACTCATCCCCGTTGTAAACGTCGTCAAAGCGAAACGCTGGACAGGCGACGCGAAGCCTGTGGCCGCGGACGGCCTCAGCGTCAACGCCTTCGCGCGCGGCCTGGACCACCCGCGGTGGATTTATGTCCTTCCGAATGGCGACGTGCTCGTAGCGGAAACGAACGCACCGAAACGCCCCGCCGATGGCCCGGGAATCAAGGGGTTCTTCTTCCGGTACTTCCAGGCGAAAGCCGGAGGGGCGGTACCAAGCGAGAATCGTATCATCCTCCTTCGCGACCGCGACGGAGACGGCATCGCCGAGACGAGAACGGTGTTGTTGTCGGGACTCCATTCACCGTTTGGAATGGCGCTGGTCGGCGACGCGCTGTACGTAGCGAACACAGACGGAATCGTGCGCTTCCCCTACTCGCGTGGCGAAACGCACATCTCAGCGCCCGGACGCAAGCTCGTCGCCCTGCCCGCGGGTCGCATCAATCATCACTGGACGAAGAACATCATCGCGAGTCCGGACGGATCGAAGCTTTACGCGTCGGTCGGATCGAACAGCAACGCGGGAGAGAACGGCATCGGCAAGGAGGAGGGTCGCGCCGCGATCTGGGAGGTAGATCCTGCCCGCGGAAATCATCGCATCTTCGCCTCGGGTCTACGGAACCCTGTCGGGCTCGCCTGGGAGCCGGAGACGCATAAGCTGTGGGTCGCCGTCAACGAGCGGGACGAGCTCGGCAGTGATCTCGTCCCCGATTACATCACGTCGGTGCGAGACGGCGGATTCTATGGCTGGCCATTCAGCTACTACGGTGAGCACATCGACTCGCGGGTGCACCCGCAACGACCAGATCTGGTCGAGCGCGCCATCGTTCCGGACTACGCGATTGGGCCGCACACCGCATCGCTCGGACTTGCCTGGTCTGGTGCGACAACGCTCCCCGCTCCATTCAACAGTGGCATGTTCGTTGGACAACACGGCTCATGGAACCGAAAACCGCGCAGTGGATACAAGGTGATCTTCGTCCCGTTCGCGCACGGCGTGCCATCCGGCCAGCCGATCGACGTGTTGACGGGGTTCGTCAGAGAAAACGGAGAAGCGATGGGACGCCCGGTTGGAGTCGCGATCGACAGGTCCGGCGCGCTGCTCGTCGCCGACGACGTCGGCAACATCATCTGGCGGGTTACTCGCGCACTCTGAGCAGCGTTGACAAAGGCGCGCACTCCGATGGGTGAGCTTGACCCCGCTCGGCGGCAGTCTCATGTTGGGGGGTCAGGACCGACCCAGCGTCTCTGGTCGAGGGTCATCGCTTGCCTCTCCCTATCAATCGCATCCGGGAGCTACTAGCTCCGACGTACGCGATCGACCGCGAGCTCGGTCGCGGTGGGATGGCAACGGTTTGTCTGGCCCAGGATGCGAAGCACGATCGCGTCGTCGCGCTCAAGGTGCTCAACCCCGGATTGGCGGAGTCCGTCGGGCCCGAGCGTTTCCTGCGCGAGATCAAAGTCGTCGCGCGACTCAATCATCCGCACATTCTTCCTCTCTTCGACTCCGGTGAGATCGAAGGATTCCTCTATTACGTGATGCCTTACGTCGAAGGCGAGTCGTTGCGCGAGCGACTGGAGCGCGAGACCCAGCTTCCGATTGACGAAGCCATTCGACACACGCTGTCGATCGCCTCCGCCCTTGACTATGCGCACCGCCAGGGCGTGGTGCACCGGGACGTCAAACCCGAAAATGTGATGATGTACGAAGGTGAGGCGATGGTGATGGACTTCGGCATCGCCAAGACCGCGATCGATACGGGAGAGCACAGCATCACGAGGAGCGGCCCGCTGTTCGGCACGCCCGCTTATGTAGCACCTGAGCAGGCAGCCGGTGCGCGGGAAGTGGACGGCCGTGCCGACCAGTACAGCCTTGCTGTCGTTCTCTACGAGATGCTGGCGGGCGAACGTCCACACAGCGGCATGACCGATGTCGAAGCGTTCGCAGAACGGTTCAAGGACTCTCCGCCACGCATCGGGCTGCTCCGGGAAGGTGTTCCCGAATCGGTCGAGGTAGCCCTTACGCAGGCGATGTCGCCCGATCCGCTCAAGCGCTACACGAGCATGGCCTTATTTGCCCAGGCGATCAGCCCCGGCGCGCTCGCCGCGCCGATGACGATACACTCGACGCCCCGGCCAACCGTGTCGGCGGCCAAGTCCGTGGCCGTGCTCCCGTTCGCCAACATGAGCGCCGACCCGGACAACGAATATTTCGCGGACGGCATCGCGGAGGAGATCATAAATGCGCTCACCAGGATCCAATCGCTGAGAGTCGCCTCGCGGACATCGTCGTTCAGTTTCAAGGGAAAGGACGAGGACATCAGCGAAATCGGACGAAAGCTCAAGGTATCCGCCGTTCTGGAAGGAAGCGTGAGGAAGGTGGGCAACAAGCTCCGCATCACAGCGCAGCTCATCAACGCCGCCGACGGCTATCACCTCTGGGCCGAGCAGTACGACCGCGAGATGGAGGACATTTTCGCGATCCAGGACGACATATCCCAGGCCATCGTCAAATCGCTCAGGGTAATTCTGAGCGAAGGCGAAAAGCTCGCCATGGGAAAGGTGCAGACGGTGGACATCGACGCGTACCACTACTACCTCCGCGGGCGCAAATTCTTTCACGAGCACCGGCGGAAGAGCCTGGAGTACGCGGTGCAAATGTACGAGAAGGCGTTCGAAGCTGACCCGCAGTATGCGCTCGCCTACGCCGGTGTCGCGATTGTGTCATCGCTTCTTTACATCTACTTCGATTCGAGGGAAGTCAACTCGCTGCAGGCGGATGTTGCGAGCCGCAAAGCGCTGGAGCTCGCACCGGATCTCGCTGAGGCACACCTCGCCAGAGCGTTCGCGCTGAGGATCGCCCAAAAGCTCGGGGACGCCGAAAAGGAGTTCGAGGAAGCTATACGACTCGACCCGAAGCTGTTCGATGCCTACTATTTCTACGGGCGAGCGCTCATGTACCAGGGACGGCATGCAGAAGCGGTCAGGATGCTCGAACGTGCCGCGCTGCTGGAGCCCGACAATTTCCAGGCGCCCGCTTTTCTCGGGGGCGCGTACGCAGGCATGGGCATGAGAGCCGAAGCAAACGCGGCAAGGCGCAGGGCGGTGCGGCTCATCGAGCAACGACTCGACATAGATCCGGATCACGCGCGGGCGTACAACCTCGGCGCGACCACGCTGATGAAGCTGGGTAATATTCCGCGCGCGCTGGAGTTCGCGACAATGTCACTGTCGATCGAACCCGACGATCCACTCATCCTCTACAACGTCGCCTGCATGTATGCGCTGATGGACAAGCGCGAGGACGCCCTCGCCCACCTGGAGCGCGCGGTTCGAAGCGGGTTCGGCCACAGGGAGTCGATGGCGCATGATCCGGATCTCGAGTCGATCAGGCGCACACCTTGGTTTCATGCAATCGTGCAGGCCATGAACCCGGCCTGAATCACCCGGCGATCACCAAACGAGTCGACGCTCGTCCTTCAACTGCAGTTCGGCCATTTTCTGCACGAGCTGGTCGAAGTCGTCAGGGGAGAAATTCCCGCACACATAACGGAGACGCGTGGCTATCTCCTCGCGCACTGCCTTTTCGCGGAGGGCGTGCAGCTCGGAAAGCGGGTAATAGGCGTAGACTTTTTTTTGAGGTTCCAATGAAGATGCGAGGCGGAGGAATCGTTCGTCTCCGCACGATGCAGGCCGATTGCTCTCTGCAACGCGAAATACAAAGAGATAATCTCCTTGCATCAGGTATCAGTATTGGGTAGCGTGCATTACACACCAGATCGCTACGGGCAACTCTCTAGTCTGCGACCTTCTGGCATCCCAGCCAAGGTAGAGTCGCATGAAAACCAAGTCGGGTCCGTCAGGGCGCGCTGGTGGAAACGGCGTTAGCGCTCCCACCGCGGTCCAGAACAACATCATCGCAAAATTGCCCCCCAACGAGCTCGCCGCCTTCGAGGAGCGAGCTGAGCGGATCACATCGCCGTTGCGCGAGACCCTCTTCGAGGTCAACGAGCCCTTTGAGCGAGTCCTTTTTCCGCTGACTGGAATGGGCTCGCTCGTGACGGTGCTCAGGGACGGCACCACGCTCGAGGCGATGACCGTTGGACGAGAAGGATTCATGGGACTCCCGCTCTTTCATGGAATTCCCGTGGCCCGCTGCAAGGGTATTACACAGGTCGAAGGGGATTTCTACCAGATGTCTGCTGACGACTTCGTTTCGCTTCTGAAAATTGCGCCGGAGCTCCGCCTTCAGCTCCACCGCTACGCCCAGTTTTCGAATGAGGTCGTCGCCCAGTCCGCCGCCTGCAACAGCATGCACCTGATCGAGCAAAGGTGCGCGCGCTGGCTTCTCCTCACCGCGGACGCTGTCGGACGGAAAGATTTCAGCCTGACTCAGGAGTTTCTCTCCCAGATGCTCGCTGTGCGAAGACCCGGTGTCACCGTGGCGATCGGGACTCTGGAGAGACAGGGACTGATTGAGCACCGTTATGGCAGAGTCTCGATTTCCGATACGGAAGGATTGAAGAAAGTTTCCTGCGAGTGCTACCAGACGATCACCGACAAGGGGCGCGAGCTACTCGACTGATCGGGCGTTTGCCGTCAGCCGGTATTTCGCAGTCCCTGCGCAACTCCGCTCAAAGTAGTAGCCAAAGCATCGTCGATCTTCTCTCTCGCTTTCTTGTCGAGGTCCGCTGAGCCCCGCTTTCGTCGCAGGAGGGAGACCTGAAGCAGCGACAATGGATCTACATAAGGATTCCTGAGCGCGATCGCCGCCTGCAACACCGGAGTATCATCGAGCAGCTGTCGGTGACCGCGGATGAGCAGCAACGCATCCACGGCGCGCTCGAATTCGGCAACCAAGGTCTCGAAGAGCTTCAGGTCTCCGCCGAGCTGCGACACGTACATCCGCGCGATGTCGATGTCGGTCTTCGCGCAGACCATCTCGACCTTCGCCAAAAGATCGTCCACGAATGGCCAGACGTGCGCCATCTTCTGGAGCCTCGCCAAACCCTGACGTGACTGGATCTCCTCGCCTAGCGCAGTGCCGACTCCGAGCCAGCCCGTTAGCATGAGCCGGATCTGGGTCCAGCCGAATCCCCACGGTATCGCGCGAATCCCATCTATACCGGCCTTCGCGCCGGGACGGTATGCTGGCCGCGACCCGAAGCGTGCATTGGCGAGCTCGTCGATTGGAGTGGCCACCCGAAAGAGACGGAAAAGCGCATCGTTGTCGTGGACGAGCTCTCGATACACGGCGTGCGATCGCTCGGAGAGTCTGTCGATTACCTCCCGAAACTCGGCGACCTCGTGTGGCTCCACGTTCTCCTGCCAGTCAGTGAACTCGTGCAGGAGCGTCCCGGCGGTGGTGACTTCGACGCTTCGCTCGGCCACCGGCAGCAAGCCGAATTGCTGCGATATGATCTCCCCCTGCTCTGTAATCTTGATTCGACCGTTGGTGGTTCCAGGTGGCAGAGCGGCGAGCGCTCGATAGACCGGGGAGCCACCGCCACGCCCCACGCTCCCTCCCCTTCCATGGAAGAGCCTCAGCTGTACACCCGCATCGCGAAACAGATCGGAAAGAGATTCCTGCGCACGATAGAGCGCCCACGACGAGGAGATGATACCCGCGTCTTTTCCCGAATCGGAGTACCCAATCATCACTTCCTGCCGCCGTCCGCGTGCCTCGAGCTGTCGAGCGTACACCGGGTCGTCGAGAAGCGCTCCCATCACCAATGGGGCGTGATCGAGGTCCTCGAGGGTCTCGAACAGGGGCACGACATCGAGCCGGGACCTCGGCTTTTTGCCGGATAGATCTACCAGGCCGGCTTCACGCGCCAGGACCAGGACGCGCAGCAGGTCATCGGGTGATCGAGTCATCGATACTATATAAGTACACGCGGCGGCCTCGCCCGCCTCGGCCTGGATCGTTTGGATCGCGCGGAAGGTGTCGATCACCTGCTGAGTCGCAGCGGAGGCGCCAAGCCCTTCTTGTCGACGGCGGTATTTGCCAAGCAGTGACGCCCGCAGGCGGTTTCCGTCCACCGCACCCGCCTGGCCCTTGGAGAGAATCTCGGCAACGGCCGCGGCGTGCACCTCTGCGTGGTCGCGGACGTCCATCATGAAACCATGGAATCCATGGGCGCGCACGCCGGCGATGAACGGATCGAGGCTCGTGCGACAAGCCTGGACGGCCCCAGCCCCGTTCAGGTAGTCGCGCACCAGTGTGAGATCGCGCTCGAACGCTGCGACGTCACGATAAGCCGCCGTCTCCTTGCGGACTCGTCCAGCATCGCGCGATGCCACGAGCCTGCGCGTCGCTTCGATCCGCGCCGACATGAAGCTCAGCTTCAGGCGAAGAGGCTCGTCGGCGTTCCGTTTCCTGTTTTTCCTCCAGACATCCGGCAACAGCTCCTTATCGCTTTCGATCGAGCGCATCAGAATGGCTGAGGGCGGCGTGAATTCAGCTGACAACGAGAGACGCTGCACCAGCTCATCGAGCGATTCGCGATACCTGCCCAGTATCACGTGCGTGGCACGCCGCGCCGTGGCGATGGTTATCTCCGGCGTGACGTAGGGATTTCCATCGCGGTCTCCACCGACCCAGGTTCCCCAACGCAGAGGAACGGCAAGCCGGAAAGCATCTGCCGAGCGCGAGAATTCTTCCTCGAACGCTATGGCGAGCGCGGAGTGCACGTGCGCGCCGGCGTCCAGCAATCGCGTCTCGAGATACCAGAGCGCCGAGCTCACTTCATCGAGCACGGTCGGCCTGTCATGGCGTACTTCACTCGTGAGCCAGAGCAGCTCCACTTCGCCTTCGAGCTCCTGTTCGATCAGGCGTGCTTCGTCGGCTGGTGCGCGCTCCCGCGCGAGGAGCTTGTCGGCGACCCGCGCCTGCAATCCAAGCAGAGTGCTGCGCGTCGATTCGGTCGGATGCGCCGTGAGCACGGGCCGCACATCGAGAGTGAGCATCGCGCGCTCGACGTCGTCCGCGGTGCGGCCCATCTCGCGCAGCTTCCGCATGGACCAGCGCACCGATGCCGGCTGAAGAACGCTCGTGCCTTTGCCAAGGTACGTATTCCGTCGCCGGACGCGATGCGTCTGCTCGGCGGTGTTGATCAACAGAAAAAAGAGTGTGAACGCGCGCGCCGCCATCGCGCACTGCTCTACGCTCAGGCCTTCGATCCTGCGGAGCAGCTCTTCGAGCGAAGGCGCATCGCGTTGCCCGTGCCGTCGCCCGCGGGTCGCGACGCGGAGCTGCTCGACGATCTCGAAAGATTCCTGTCCTTCGAGACGCTGAATCACCCGACCGAGCGCCGCGGCGAGCCAACGGACGTCTTCGTGGAGTGGGAGGTCCTCAGGGCGGGCCTTTTGCGGAGACATCGTCGAAGCTTAGGGGCTCGGCGCGCGCTTCGCCATGCTGAGCGCGGCCCTTCAACTACTTATGAGGACATTGACATGAAAGGAATCACGATCACGGCGGCCAAGAATACCGGAGCGGACGGAGAGTTTGCGGGACTCAAGCCCTGCGATTCGGGATACGCCAGCGCGGTGCACTTCTATATCGACGAGATTCTGAAGGCCGGAACCAACAATAGCACACCCTAATCAGGCGACTTCCACTTGCGATAGGCCATGACCGTGAGACCTACGCAGATGAGAAAGGCCGGCACGATCAGGACGAGCATCGAGGCCAGCATTCCCGGCATGTAGCGGTTCATCTAGCCGCCGCCAGCCGGTGTGCTGGAAGCGGTTGGCATCCGCATCGACGTGACGCGAAATGCGTCGGGCCACAGGTGGTCGAACATTATCAGAACGAATACGAGCGCGGGGATCAGGCTCCAGAAGAGAATCCGCCGCTCGTATTTCAAATGCATGAAGTACATGAGGGCCACCCCGGCCTCCACCAGGGCCAGCGCGACCAGGGATATCGTGAGCGCGAGCGGACGCAGGTTCGCGTACGTGAGCAACACCTCCACGACCACGATCCCGAGCAATCCAGCCCACAGGACCGCGTAGAACCTCATCCCCGGGCTTGGACTGGACGCACCACTCACCATGTCTCTTCTCCCCGCACGCCGGTCACCGGGCGTTCAACAGGTAAACGAGCGGAAACACGAACATCCAGACCAGATCCACGAAATGCCAGTAAAGGCCGGTCGTCTCGATGTAGCTCGCATCCAACCGGCCGCGTCGATAAAGCTGCGTCACGACCCCGATTGCGATCACGCCGCATATGACGTGCAACAGATGCAGTCCGGTGATGCCGAAAAACGCGGCGCCAAAGAGCGGCGAGCCGCCCAGAGGATTATGACTCGGGCTCCACCCTTCGCGAATCATGGAGAACCACTCGCGCAGGTGAAGGCCGGCGAACAGGAGTCCGAGGAGAATCGTTGCACCCAGCCAGCGAATCGCGCTCGGGCGCCCCGCGCTCGCGGCACGGACCGCGCCAAGCATGGTAAGGCTGCTGGTGAGGAGCACGACCGTCATGACGATTCCGTTCAGGATCGTCGGATAGAAGGCGAATGGCTTCGTCCAGTCGGGGCTGCCGACGCGCACGTAGCCGTACGCAAAGAGGATCGCCCCGAACGTGGCCGCGTCGGCGATGATGAAAAGCCACATCACCAGCTTCCGGGTCGGGACGCCGTACGGGCGCTCCTCGGCCACCGCACTGTGCCCGTGCTGCATGGTCAGCTCAGCGTGCGTCACCCATTCCTCCGTTCAGTTAAATGCGGGTGGCAAGCAGCGCGAACAGATAGATCCACAAGACCGTCATGAAATGCCAGTACAGTGACGCAGCGCCGTATGCCCTCACCGCGCGCTCCGTGGTCGAGCGTCGAACACGATACACGACATAGAAAAGCCCGGTGAGGCCGCCCAACAGGTGGAGACCGTGCATTGCGGTCAGCAGGTAGAAGAAGGAGCTGCTCGGGCCCGAAGCGAGCGTGATTCCCTGATCAACGAGATTGCGCCACGCCAGAATCTGACCGAAGAGAAACAGGAATCCCAGCAGGATCGTGACGTAGAGCCAGTTCCGATGGGGCGCATCAACTGCGGTCACGGTTCCCGATCGATCGACCGTGGCAGCGCTGCGCGGACGCGCCGCGTAGAGAGTCGCGCTGCTCGCCACAACGACCAGGGTGTTGAAGAACAGAATTCGCGGGAGAGTGAAGTGCTGCCAATCCGGATTGGCGCCCTGTCGCACGATGAGAGCGCTCGAGTACGCCGCAAATGACATCGTGATGGCCGCGATGCCGACCCAGACTCCGGTTTGAGCAGGCGATACTTGCGGCTTCATGGACATGGATGTCATGCGGTAGCGGGCGTGCGCGCAGCCGCCGTCGGAGTTGCCGGGTCGGGCTCGGGAGAATTCTGCATGATATAGTCTCCGTTCCTGCCCGCAACTCCATACTCGTTGGGACCGTGATATACCACCGGATGGTGGCCGCCGAAGTTGTCGTGCGGCGGAGGTGAGCTGGTCGTCCACTCCAGCGACGTCGCCTCCCACGGGTTGTCAGTCGCGATCTGCCCCCGAAATCGGCTCCTGATGAGATTGTAGAAGAAGATCAGTTGGGCGGCGCCCGTGAACAGGGCCGCCACCGTGATGAACCGGTGCAGCGGGACCGATCCCTTCATGTAGTCGACGGTGAAGGCCGAGTAGCGGCGCACGTTCCCGCCAAGCCCCAGGTAGTGCATCGGCATGAAGATGCAGTAGACGCCAATGAACGTCAGGAAAAAATGGATCTTGCCCAGCCTCTCGTTCATCATGCGTCCGAACATCTTTGGAAACCAGAAGTAAGTGCCAGCCAGGATTCCGAACATCGCGGCGACGCCCATCACGAAGTGGAAGTGGCCGACCACGAAGTAGGTGCCGTGCAGGTAGCTGTCGATCGCCGGCTGCGCGAGGAAGAATCCGCTGATTCCGCCGCTCACGAATACCGAGATGAACGCGAGGCAGAATAGCGCGGCTGTGTTGAATCGCAGCTTCGCCCCGTACAGCGTTCCGATCCAGAGCAGCGTCGTGATTGCGGCGGGGATCGTGATGATCAGTGTCGGAACCGAGAACACCGTGGCCGAAAACGGGTTCATTCCGCTCATGAACATGTGATGGCCCCACACAGTGTAGCTGAGGAACGCGATTGCGATCATGCACGCTATGAACACACGGGGTCCGAGTAACGGCTTCCTCGTCACCGCCGGAAGGATGTGCGAGACGATGCCGAAACCCGGCAGAATGGCGATGTACACTTCAGGATGCCCGAAGAACCAGAAGAGATGCTGCCAGAGGAGGGGCGATCCGCCCGCGTGTGGCTGCAGCCGGTCGCTTATGACGAGCCCCGCCGGAATGAAGAAGCTCGTGCCGGCCACACGGTCGAGCAAGAGCAGGACGCACGCGGGAAGAAGGACCGAGAATGCGATGAGGCCAATCACCGAGGTGATGAACCACGCCCACGTCGAGAACGGCATTCGCGCCAGCGACATGCCCTTGGTTCGAAGATCGAGCGTCGTTGCAATGAAGTTCAGCGACCCTAGCAGCTGCGCTATGCAGAACGTTCCTATCGAAATGACCCAGAGCGTCTGGCCCCAGCCCTGCCCCGGCCCCGCGTCTTTTCCCACGGCGCTTAGCGGGGCATACGCCGTCCAGCCAGAAAGTGGCGGACCTTCCGGGACGAAGAAGGCGGCGACCAGAATGACGAACGCGACGAACGTCACCCAGAAGGACATCATGTTGAAGCGCGGGAACGCCATGTCCTCCGCGCCAATTTGAATCGGCAGGATGAAATTTCCGAATCCCGCAAAGGGTGCGGTCGTGAGGACGAAGAACACCATGATCGTCCCGTGCATCGTCATCAGCGACAGGTAGTACTCGGGCGTGATTATGCCACCCGCCGCCTCGGGAGCGATCGCGCCGAGCCCCGGTATCGCCTTCGTCGGCCACCCCAGATGCATTCGCATCAGCCAGGAGAGAATCATCCCCGTCGTGAGCGCAACCAGAGAAAGATCCAGGTACTGCCTGCCGATCACCTTGTGATCGAGGCTGAAGACGTACTTGCGCCAGAAGCCCTGGGGCCCGGCAGAGTGACTACTGACCGGACTGCTCATTTAACCATTTCTTGAAGTCGTCGGCACTCATCACCTCGAGATAGGCGCGCATGTTGTAGTGCCCCAGCCCGCACAGCTGGGTGCACACGATTTCGCTCTTCGTAAGTCGCGTCGCCGTGAAATGCAGCGGTATCACCAGTCCAGGCACGAAGTCCTGCTGAATTCGCAGCTCGGGTACGTAGAAGGCGTGACTCACGTCTTTCGCGTGCAGCTCGAGCACTACGGGCGTGTTCACTGGCACAGCGAGCGTCGCCGCCACGATGTCGTCCCGGGCCGCCGTGTCGTTGGCGGGGTCCAGCCCCATGAAGTTTCCCGTCGACGGGTCGATGAGCTCCGGGTGGAGCTTTCCGAATTTGCCGTCTGGTCCCGGATACCGGAAATAGTAGGCGAACTGCTCGGCCTGGACGTCGATCTTTAGCGAGTGTGGATCGGCAGGGGCAATGTAGATGCTTGCCCAGATCTTGGAACCGACGAGCGTTAGCGCGAGAATCTCCGCACCCACGAGAATTATCGCGCCCACCACCATCGGCGTGGCGCCGCCGGGGAAGATCTTAATCTTGCGCTGGTCGTTGTTGTCGGCGAATCGCCACACGAAGGAAGCCAGTACCAGCTGGGCGACAACGAACAGGATGCCGGAGGTAATCATCGTCTCCGCCATCTGGTGGTCGATGCCGGCCCCCAGCACAGACACGTCGGGCGGCATCCACTGGTGCGAAATGAAGATCGCGGCCGAGACGATCGTAATGATCGCCACGATGATCGCGAAGAGTTTGCCCACGCCCGAAGCTCCGCTACGCCTGCTCGAGGTTTCCAGCCGCTAGTATGGGGTCGCCTTGAACGTGAAGTTCGCCTTCGCGGTTCCGCCGCTGGTGACCGTGACGTCCTGGGTCTGGGTGCCAAATTTCTCCTGCCAGGCGGTGAGCGTGTACTTCCCGGGAGGCAGGCCCTTCAGGCTGAACTTGCCGTCGTTCCCCGACACCGCATGGTGTGAGGTGCCGAGCACAGCGAAGTAGCCGTGCATCCACGGATGAACATTGCACTTCACCGGAATGAACTCGGGCTTTGCATACGTGACGTGGAGAGGGGGCGATCCCGGCGGCTGCGACTTGTTCCACTCGGGATTGGCCTTTGCCATCGGATGGATGTTGTGCGAAGTCTGGTCGTGATTGTAGATGTCCAACGGCTGATTCGTTTCCACGACGGCAACGTGCGGGATGTACTGGCACCCCTTCTGATCGTAGGTCACGGCTGCGCCGGCTGGGGCTCCCTGGTCGCCAGCCGAGACGTAAACCACGACATCCTCGAGAGTATTGCCTTCGTCGGTAGTCACCGCTTCGGTCAGCACCGGCTTGGTGTGCTGTTTCGCACACGTCGGCTCCTTGGCCATGTCGATGGGCTTCATCTTGGGAGGCGTTCCCGTGAAGCTGATTGTTCCCTCGACATTTCCAGTCGCCGCTGAAGGGGCAGTGAACCTTCCCGCCTTCGTGCTGGCGGCGGAGGACACGAGCAATGTGATCGCGAGAATGGGGAAAGTTCTTTTACGCATCTTTGGCACTTCTCTGGAAAAAGGTTGAGGATGAGAGCTACTGTGCTTCTGGTCCGATTGGCGCAAGCGCGGGGTGAGATTTCACCCATGCCTTCCAGGCGAGGGCTTCCGGAGTCTTCACAGGCTGCAGAGTGCGCAGGAAGTGAACGAGGTCCCAGGCCTCCGCGGGTTTGAGATTGTCAGCAAACGACGGCATGGGTGTTCCATCGACGCCAGTCATGAAAACGCGATACAAGTCCTGATTGGTCTCTCCGCACTTGAAGCGGGTCCCGGTTGCAAAGTTGTACGGCCGGATTGGATTGTCCTTGCTGTCGGTGAGCGTCGACGCGGACGGACCATCTCCATGACCCGCTGGTCCATGACACTTCCAGCATTCCATCTTCTGGAAGACCGTCCTGCCGCGCAGCATGCTCTCCACGGTTGCCGGGGTTTCGGGCGGAATGGTTATGGGCGTTCCGTGACCCTGACTCCAGCGCGGTGAAAACGTCTTGATGTAGGCGACCAGGTCCGCTCTGGTCTGACCGGTCAGCGGGAGCCACGACGGCATGTTGGTGTTGACGAATCCGCGATGAATCGAGTTCTCCAGATCGTCGTCGGTGGGAAGCGTGCCGGTGGGTGTCGACCGACACTTGAAGACCGCCGCCGTGAAGTCGCGCGGCTGCGGGCTGATCCACTGGGCGTTCTCGCCGAGGCCATCACCATCCTGACCGTGGCATCCAACGCAATATTTGCGGTACTCCTTTTTTCCAGCAGCGGCGTGGCCGTTCAGATTTCCGACGTGGCTTTCCTGAGCGGGGAGCACCGAGGCGGCGGCGAAGCAAAGCACGACGCTCAGATTGCAGAGAAACTTTTTGTCCAAAGTTCCCAGTATCATGACGAGCCTCCCCGTCTTAGAAAGCAAAATCGAGCGCGAATAACAGCGAACGGGCCCACACCGGCGTGTCGGTGGAAAGCGGGGGCAGTCCGACCCCCGCCCCGCTGAGGGGTGCCGCGCCCAAGGTCTTCGCCATAGAGAATTCCGTATGCAACGCCAGGCCGGCACGGCTGTGCATCATCGGATACCAACGGTACCCGAATGTGTACGCGTCGATGTTTCCCAGATTGGTCGGTGCAGATGGAAGTGCCTGCTGGGACATGCGAATGAATTCGCTGCGCTGCAGGAAGATCAGTTGCGGGTTAACGTAGTAGTGCAACTCGAGAAAGCCCGCGTTCCATTGCGCCGATCTCGCGCCGGCTGGAAGCGGCTGGTCTCCGGCCGTTGCTGTCGCGAGATACGCATCGTCCGACCCACGCAGATAGAGCGGAAGGAATTCGAGGCTGCCAAGGTAGAAATCCCCCACTGCGCCGTAGCGCTGGAACGGTTTGTTCAGCAATCCAGTGCCGGCTATCGGCTGGCCGCCACTCGTCTCGAAAGCCGTGGGTCGGTGTCCCAGATAGGCGTATGCCCCAATGCGCTGGACACCCAGGCTACCAGCGTCGAAAGCCTGACTGAACGTGAAAGCACCATCATAAGTGTGGCCGGCACCAGCGAAACTGGGCTCACCGTCGGAGCTCTCGATGAGTGCGGCGCCATAGCGCGTGTAGCTGTTGGTGGAGTGCCCCGACAATTCGACGCCGAGCTGATTGTCGCCCAGACCGAACGTTGTAGCTGAGCCAACAGGCACGAAGTGGTAACTCTGGTAGAATCCGCCGTTGGCGGAGAGCCAGAATTGCCGCTTCTCCGAGACCATATTGTCGAGCTCGAATTTTCCCAGCTTGACGTTGGCCCAGTGCGTATCGAGCAGATCGTCAAATCGCACGAACGCTGCCTCGAGACCAAGTGCTCCGCTGTTTTCGATGGCGGAGACGAAGCCGAACGAGATGTTCTTGTGCAGCGTGCCGATGAAGAGCAGGTCCACTCCAGACAGATCGAATCCGTGCTGGGTGATCGTCCGTTCGACCGTGCCGCTGGTCGCATCGCCTGGAACTGCGTCGACGGGCTGGTGATCCGTCCGCTCAAGATGCCACTGAGGCGACGTTCTGATCGCCGCCGGCCAATAGGCGGGATTCTGCCAGATGGGCGCGTCGCGGTCGTTCCCGAGCTGGTATCCGTTGTCACGGAATCTTTGTCCGAAGCTATTGAGCTCGGGCCAGGTCGTGTGACACGCGGAGCACGGAAGCGAATACTTTCGCGCGAAAGCCGGAATCATCACCTTGTTGAATCGGGCCAGCATCAGCTGCCGATAATGCTCCGCCACCGTGCTGCTGTATTTCGCGCGCGCATCCGGAAGTTTGATCGCCGAGGCGGCGTAAGGCCCGGCGCTGTGGGGAGGGCGGTAAGCCGCAGGACCAACGCGAGTGGCAGCGGGAGGAGCGAGAGCCAATGTGCTCAACAACAGCGCCGCGGTGACTCCGGCGCGGCCCACGGACGCGGGGGGCCAAGTGCCCTTCCGTAGAGGGGCGTGCATCGGAAACCACTTGATCATACCGACCTCGTCGTAGCGGTACGCCTCTGTGGACTGCCTGCTTCGTTCGATGCCACCAGCCGCCGCGACCACGAATACGAAACTCGCGGATGACGAATTGATGACATCTCTAATGAGCGTGACGCTACGGTGCGCTGTGAAGCCTGTCAAGACACCGATTTTGTAAGCTGTCCGACAGGTTGTTCCATTCGCCCGGAATCGTCGCGCTCCGCTGATTGCGTCGGTACCGACACAATCAGAGCGGAAGGGCCAT
>JBBRQC010000023.1:0-50325 GCA_038227135.1 Gemmatimonadales bacterium | reverse complement strand
TGGCGCGCATGGCGGGAGTCGCGGCTCTGGGATACTCCGACTTGATTCGACGCATCTGCGACCATGCGCTGGCCAAGCGCGGAGACAACTACACGGAGCGTTGGGTCAAGACGCTCCGGCTGTCCGGACTCGGCTGATGGAAAGTCCGATCATCTACAACGCCCTTCACCGGGCCGGAGTGGTGCACGCATGAGCGATTGGCAACAGATCATCAAGGATCAGAGCATCGCGAACCTCGAAAAGCTGGCCGACAAGTTTGGCCATGACGTCATCGACGTCGAGGCTTTGAAGCCGGCATTCGACAACTTTCAGATGCGGATCACTCCTGCCGCGCTCGATCAGATCAAGGAAGTGGGCGACCCGATGTGGCAGCAGTACGTGCCCACGGTCGAGGAGCTCGATGTGGTGGACGGCGTAATCGACTCGCTCGATGAAGACGGCGACTCGCCGGTGCCGAACATCACGCACCGGTATCCCGACCGCGCTCTCTTTCTGGTCAGTCCGGTCTGCGCCACCTATTGCCGTTTCTGCACAAGGCGCCGCAAGGTCGGCGACCCGGAGAAAATCCCGCTCAACCAGTACGATTCCGCATTCGCGTATCTCCGCGAGCACACGGAGATCCGTGACGTGATCATGAGCGGTGGCGACCCGATGATGCTGAGCGACAGGAGGCTCGAGTACCTGTTCCAGCAGCTTCGCGCGATCCCGCACATCGAGATCATCCGCATCGGCAGCCGCATCACTTCCCACCTACCTGAGCGCATCACCCCGGAATTCTGCGAGATGGTGCAAAAGTACCATCCGGTTTATATGAATACGCACTTCAACCATCCGAGTGAGCTGACGCCTGCCGCGGTGGCCGCTCTCGATCGGTTGTCGAGAGCTGGAGTCTCGCTTGGATGTCAGACGGTGCTGCTCAAGGGCGTCAACGACGACCCGAAGGTGATGATGAAGCTCATGCACGAGCTGCTGAAGGCTCGGGTCCGACCGTACTACCTATATATGGCGGACCAGGTGGCAGGTGGTGAGCACTTCCGTACAACCGTGCAAAAAGGTCTAGAGATCATCCAGGCGCTTCGTGGATGGACCTCGGGACTCGCGGTTCCGCAATTCGTGATCGACTCCCCAGGTGGCGGAGGCAAGGTGCCGCTCCTGCCAGAGTACCTGGAATCGATGAATGATGACGAAGTGGTCTTCCGCAACTACGAGGGGAAGCGCTTCGTGTACAAGCAACCGCGCGAGGTCCCGGCGACTCCCAACGAGGTCGAGCGGGCTGCCGAGCTCGATGTGGTTCCCATCGGTCGCAAGAAATCCGCGAACGCCCGCCGAACCAAGCGTCGGCGCGCAGCCGGAGAGTAGTCCCGCCCGCCAAAGAACCCGCCCTGAGATCAAGGCGGGTTCTTTGTATCTGCGACGCATGGAACTACCGCGAGATTCTGAAAGCGTGCGGATCCATGGGCCAGAATCTAGTCACCCCCGTTTTCAGCCGAAAATAAAAAAGGCTACCCCGGGGTAGCCTTTTTTAGTCTGACAGAAGAAGTCTTACTCGATTTCCTCATTCTCGAAAGTGAGCGCATCCGCCTCGCGAACGCGGTCGAGCATGGCGTTGACCGGAATTCCAACGCCCCGGTCGTTCAGCGCGGATTCCTTGGTCGAGCCGCGCTGGAACCAGCTCCCCACTTCAGGTGTGGTGTCCGTACCACCGCTACCACCCGCCTCTTCATCAGGGGCGATATCCGAACCATACACGTCCATTCAGCCTCCTCGGTTTTACTGTCGATTCCGTTCATACTTACGGTACCCCAAAACAGTAGTTTCGAGCCGCAGCAAGAAGCTACAATCTGATACCGAACTCTCCTATAGTTTGACGCATTTCGAGGTCAAATTGGTACAACCAGAAAGTGTTTTCTTAGCGGACCGTTGCGGGGTCGATTCCCCTAGTAGCGAAAATCCGGCCAACTGCTTCCCCAATCTTGTTGTTGGGAGTGCTGGCACCCGCAGTTACCCCTACGCGCACAGCGCTTTTTCCAGGAAGCCACTCCGCGGATTCTATCTCTTCCTTCGAGCCGAGGGGGCGGTGCCGGATACGACCGGAAGCTGGATCGATGTCGTCGGCGTCTTCGACGTGAAAGGTTCGGACACTTTCCGAACACAGTGCCGCCAGTGAAAGCGTGTTGCTGGAGTTGTACCCTCCGATCACGACCATCACATCGAGCGGCTCCCTGAGCAGCTCTACGACTGCGTCCTGCCGTTCCTGGGTGGCACTGCAGATGGTGTCGAAAGTCCGGAAATTCTCTCTCGCGTAATCCGCCCCGTGCGCTCGCGCCATTGACTGGCCGACGAGCTCGCCAATCGCCAGCGACTCGCGGGCGAGCATGGTGGTCTGATTCGCGACGCCAATTCGGCGGAGATCCCGCACGGGGTCGAAGTTGGGAGATGCGGCGTGCCCGAAGCGCTCCATGAGGGCCTCTCCGCTCAGGCGATTTTCGATGAAATCGCAGACCACGTTAGCCTCTTCCATGTTGCGGACTATGAAGTAGTGAGCGTCAGCGTACTTCTCGGCCTGCGATGCGGTGGCCCGCGTTTCCTCGTGGTAGTATTTGCCGTGAATGAGCGACGTGAATCCTTCGCGAGCATAGCTCTCCACGCGCTTCCATACGTTGAGCACCGAGCCGCACGTGGTATCGACCATCACGCAGCCGATCTGGCGGAGAATCTCAAAGTCAGTGATGGTGACGCCGAACGCGGGAAGGATTACGACATCCGTCGCGTTCACTCCGCTGAAATCGATGCGGCCGTCTTTGGGCATGAGGAAGGTGATCCCCATTGCCTGGAGTTTCGAGTTTACGTGCGGGTTATGGATGATCTCCCCGGCAAGGTAGATGGTACGCTCAGGGAATTTCTTCCTGGCCTGATAAGCGTACTCTACCGCACGCTCCACCCCGTAACAGAACCCGAATTCCTTGGCTAAACGGATGGTTACATCGCCGGCGGTAAGGGTATATTCCCTGGCCTGGAGCATATCGACCAGCTGGCCGGTATAATCAGAGGCCAGTTCGGACTGGATTTCGGATTTTAGCCCGAAGCCCTTCCGAAAGTAGGTGCCTCCGGCAGTGCTGGCCTGCATATTTCCAGTAGGTTTTCCGCCCGGTTCGGGCGTGATCTTTACCGACGTATCAGTGTCCGCCATACCCTCTGAATCTAGCAGTGACCTGCCGATAATGCGCTTCGAGAAACGACGATGACCGAGTCACTCGGAGCATACCCCGCAGAGCAATCGATTGGCGCGATTGAAAGCGCGCCGTCGATCTCGTTCACATCGCCCGCCCCCCCAACTCTTCTTCGGCCGCCGCTGCTGTCGAAGGGAGACACGATCGGCGTGGTTGGGCCCTCATACGCGCCGAATGGCGGCTGGCTTCGCCGCGGCGTCCGGGCGATGGAAGAAGCCGGATACAAGGTGATCCTCGAGCCCGAAATCGAGCGGTTTCGCCGCTTCCATCAGAACGAGGACAGGAAGCGAGCTGAAAATCTGATGGCCATCTGGAAGGATCCCGAGGTCAAGGCCGTGATCTGCGGGACCGGCGGTTATGGCGCGGTGAGAATTCTCCCCTATCTGGACCCCGATCTATTTCGCCGCAACCCGAAAGCATTCATCGGCTACTCCGACATTACGGCTCTGCACCTATGGTTGATGCGCCGGGCCGGACTGAGAGTATTCCACGGCCCGACGCTGGACGATCTTGCACCAGTTGGCGGCGACCCGACGCTGTCGTCGCTCCTCACCGCGCTCACGACCCCGCGACCAGATATCACGCTCGGTCGCAATATCGCGCGCGCCATGAGACCAGGTCGGGCGGTGGGACGGCTCACCGGCGGAAACCTGTCGCTCGTGCAGCAAACCATCGGCACGCCCTATGAGATCGACACGCGCGACGCGATTCTCTTTCTCGAAGAGATTCACGATCCAATGTCCGTGTGCGACGAGCGTCTGTTGCATCTTCGTGCAGCCGGCCTGCTGAGGCACGTTCGCGGAATCGTGTTTGGCCAGCTCTCCCTCGACCGGTCGGAGGAAGACGAATTCGAGGATTTCCTCCTCGATCTGGTATCGGATCTCGAGATTCCGATTCTGATGGACTTCCCGGCGGGTCACGAAGTGCCGAACCTCACGCTTCCCTTCGGTACCGAGATGGAGCTCGTTACCGAGGATCTTACCGGGTGGCTCGCTTACCGTGAGGATGCGCTGTCGCATCCGAGATTGAGTCTTGTCTAGTACCGGGCATCTCGTTGATCTGAGATCCGACTGCAGCTGACCGGGTGCGAGTTGTAAGCAGCGTATCCGTTAGTTGCGAGTTCCCGACGCCCTGACTTTCCCCATGACGTTTGAAGGAACAGCCGGTCGCGGGAACGGCGGTAGTGAAGTCGGACAGCAGTGAAGTCGGACAGCAGTGAAGTCGGTCAGTAGTGAACTGGCACCTGCAACCTGTGCTACTCACAACTCGCACCCGTTCAGTTGTAGTTATCCGCAGCAGCTCTCTGAAGCGGTCCTCCATCCCGATTTCCCTACAGCGATCCAGCAGCGATCGCCGCGTCGATGGCCGTGCACCATACGTGCATCAGCATCAGGTGCACTTCCTGTATGTGGGCGCCGACATCGCTCGGAACCGACACAACGTGGTCCGCGTCCGCGGCCTGCAGTCCATTCCTGCCGCACAACGCGATGGTCGTCGCATTTTTCTCCTTAGCGGCCTTGAAGCCGCGCAGGACGTTCTCGGATTTACCGCTCGTCGTCATTCCGACGACAGCGTCGCCGCGCATCGCGAGGCCCTGTACCTGTCGCTCGAATAACGCTCCATAGCCGAAGTCATTGGCGATGCAGGTAATGACTCCGGCGTCGCCCACGAGCGATACTGCCGGGAGAGCACGCCGCGTGTCCTTGAATCGTCCAATCAGCTCCTCGACGAGGTGGCTGGCCTGGGTCGCGCTGCCGCCATTTCCAAACGCAAGGATCTTCCCGCCCCTGCCTATGCAAGCGATCAGCGCTTCAGCCACCGCATCCGAGTCGGGTTGGAGCGAAGCGATGCATTCGTCGATGACCTTCTGGTGCTCGCGGAAATGCGTTCCGAAATATTGTGCTGGCATGCGCGGATTATACCGGTAACGACATTCGACGCCAGTGGCGGCGCGATCTAGCGTCCGCGACGGCGTCGCTTGAAATCCGATCGCCCGCCTGGCGCGCCGCGACCCTGGCCGCCTTTTCGGCCGCCGCGTCTGTGCCTTCGGAATTCACCCGCGATCTGGCGCACCTCTCGCTCGGCGCTCGAGAGCATGGCGCGATCGTCGGCCGACTCTTCGACCTCGTCCGGAGAATACGGCTGCTCGAGACGCTCCTGCAGATCTTTGAGATTGTCGGATCGCACCGCCCCGCGCTGCCCCCGCAGCACCACGAACCGCACGGGGCGATCGAGCTCAGGTATCTCCTGCTCCGTCAGCGTGCGCGCGATTTTCTCGGGCAATCGAAGGCGCGCTACACCGACTCGCTTGCCATCGCGCTCCTCGACGTCGTAATCGATGGCTACTTCGCGGTCACGAATTACCAGCTGACTGGGCAGTCGTTGCAGGCGATCCCGGACATCGGGCGGCACGAAGCGGTCCCTCTCGATGTGCATCCGCGCCGATTTGAATTCCTCCACCGAGCCAATCTCCCCCAGCTGCTCTTCGTACAACCGGGTCAACTCCGGAAGTCCGAGACGCTTCGTCTCACCACCTGACCGCTTGTATGACTCTCGTATTTCCTCGATCACGTCGCGATTCTTCTTGACCGCGAAATGGCGCGCTTCACCCCGGGCCAGCGCCTCTGCCAGGAGGTGCCGCGCTTCATGCGCGAGCTCCGCGGGAAATTCTTCAACCGTCTCGATCTCGCTCTCCAGCTCGAAGCCGAAGTAGTCGAGAGAACGCTTGAGCACGAGTGGACCGTGCTTTCGCCGTGGATCGTAAACAAGCTCCACCTTGCCGCGCGTCGCGTAGCGTCGAATCAGCTCCATCGGGATCTGCGTTCCTTCGATCGCCGCGCGCGGAATTCCGGACCGGTCGGCGAAGTATCGGAGATCGCCGGCGATCGCGCCCCAGCTTCCGCAGACACTCGTCTTCGACACCCGTGCTTCTGTTCCCTCGCCCGTCTGCTCATCGATGACGAGATCGAACGGCATGTACTGGGCGAGCAGCTCCGTGAATATGCGATAGATGTGATCTCGCGCGTTGACCATTCGCGCCGGCAGCTCCATGCTGAGGCTGCGATAGATGCTTGCCGTCGCGAGCGCGGCGTCTTCGATCGCCTTGACCAGTACGCCGCGTTGTTCCGCCCACTTCTCGATGGTTTCATCAAAGAGATGCCTCGGCAGCCCATACACATCGCCGATGTAGCCGCAGTGCGTGAACGCCTCCGCGTAGAGGTTGTAAGCGGTGAGATGATCGCTGCCTGGAACAGTGATTCCAGATAGATCGCGATCTTCCCGCGTCATTCGGTGGAGGGATTCGATCGAGCTCATCACCGCCAGATAGGGAACGAGCTCGTCATCGGCGTTGACGAGCAGCTCCGCCCAGGGGCGGTCCACCGGCATCGCTTCGACCGCCTTTCCGTAGCGGGAAAGCCGCCCATTCTCGATGATGCCGCGCTGCTCGAGCAGCATGACAGCTTTGCGATAGGCCACGCGGTCGAGCGGCACGGGGAGCTCCAGCTCGTCGGCCGCGACGCCCAGGTCGGCGCACGTCATCGCCACCCGTTCCGAGTCGCCAGCAAGCTGGAAGTCCGGTGCTGTCGGCCTCAGAGCGCTGAACTGAATGTCGCGATCCGAGAGGATGAACACTCTGCCACCTGCCACACGGCCGTGCACGCGGCCAGCCATCTGGAGGATCTCGTTCGCGCCGAGATGCAGCCTGGTGAGGACGTTCTTTCCACGCTCGATGACGTTGCTGAAGCGCGTATCGTCGATCACAACGGTGTCGAGTCCCTGAACATTCAGGGCACTCTGCCCGGCCGCCGTCATCGCCAGGAAATACGGTTTCTTCTCCTCACCTTCGAGGAACGGGCGAATGACCCGTATCGGCTCGCCGCCGTGATAGAAAGCGCTGTTGATTCTCGGAAAACGGTCGCCCACCAGCTCGGCGGCCTGCTCCACTCCGGCGCGGGTCGGCAGGAACATCCCCACTCCGCGCTTCTCCTTCACGACCTGCTGTAGAAAGCGATCGTCGAGGAAGGTCAGCGGATCCTTGCGCATGATCTTCACGTCGGCGGCTTTCGCAGGGTCGAACGCCGAGCTCTCGATTACGGTCGCGGCATTGAGGTAACGCGCGTAAAAAGTCGGGTCGACAGTAGCAGAGAGCCAGATGAAACGGCAGCCGACGCGCTTGCCGAGCGCGAGGCAGAGCTCGAGCTCGGCCGATGTCTGATGAATCTCGTCGACCACAAGTGTGTCTGTCGGCAGAATGTCCCCGTCCTGAAACCAGCGGCGGGCGATTCCGGTGGTCACGACGATCACGTTCCAGCTCGGTGTCTCCGGAGTCGCTTCGCGCTCGCGGTTCACCACTCCCACTTTCAGCGTGTCGGTCCCGAGTATCGTCTCGGCGATGGGGCGGATGGAAAGCGTCTTGCCGGTTCCCGTTCCCGCCACGATTCCGAAACCCTTCCCGGCCGCGGCGAGCTTTCGGATTTCGGATCCGTGCTGTTTCTCGAGCACGGTTGGGAGCCGAAGACCGAGCGCGAGCTCGATTGTCTCGCATGCCGCGCGGGTTGGCGCGATCACAATGAGCCGCCCCGTCGAAGGCTCTGCCGCGACGAATGCGGAGTGGTCCGGTGGAAGGTATCTATCGGTTACGGTGCGCTGCATTCGTCATGGAAGGTGCATGGATCGCACCGGATGCGAAACGGCCCCGGAGAAAATTCCCCGGGGCCGTTCGTGTTCGAGCAGGCGCTTTAGTCGTCGCCGTGCTTGTTGCCCTTGTTCTTTCCACGGCCCTTACCGTTCTTGTACTGGCCGTAGTGGTTCCCATTGTCGTGATGACCGTCCTGGTAATTCCCCTCGTCATCATCGTCGCCATCGCCATTTCCGCGACGACGATTGTCGTACGTTCCATTGCCGTTGTTGTACCCACCGTTGTTGTAGGTACCGTTGTTGCCAACGTTGCGCGTGCTGATGATCGACATGTTGCCGTTTCTGTCGCGACGCGCGCGTTGAATGATGACGTTGCCGTACTGGTCCTGTGTCTGGCGCTCGTAGATCGTGCCGCCATTTCCGTCGTTGCCAACCTGATACCACCCGCCACCGTTCACCTGCTGATTGGTGCGGTTCACACGCTGGTTGGTGCGGTTGTCTACGCAGCCGACCGTACTGGCGCTGCGGCGACCCAGAATCACGTCGCTGACGCTACCGGAAGTCTGCGAGTTGGTGCAGGTCTGACGGGTCGTTCGTTGATTGCCGCTAGGTCTCTGAGCGCTGAGGGGCGTGAAGGCCGCGAATCCCGCGAGCGCTACGCCAATTATCATATTCTTCATATAAAGTACCCTCGGGTGTTGATCAGCTATCTGCGATTGTCGCGATTCATTTTCTGCTGCTCTTTCTGGGCCTTCTTCCAGTCCTTTTCCTGTTCTTTCTGGGTTCTCTTCAACTGCTTCTGCTGCTCTTTTTGGGCCTTCTTCCACTGCTTGTCGTTCGCGCCGTATGCGCGGGTGCCAATGATCGTGAATGTGCCATTCTGGTTACGACGCGCGCGCTGGATCACCCAGTTGCCGTTGTTATCCTGGATACGACGCTCGTAAATCGAATTGTTGTTCGCACCACGGCCTACCTGGTACCAAGCTCCATCATCGCGGGTGTTTACATCGTCGCAGATATTGGCATTCGAGCGACCGAAGATGATGTCACCGACGCTGTTCGTCGACCGGTTGTAGCTGCAGCCGTTGTTTCCGTTGTTTCCGTTGTTGTAGCCACCGTTGTTGTTGTTCACGGTCGTGCTGCTGATGACGGTCATGTTGCCGTTGCTATCGCGGCGCGCGCGCTGCACGACAATGTTGCCGTAGCTGTCACGTATGCGGCGCTCGTAGATCTGGTTTCCGCTTGCATCGCGGCCGACTACCGTCCACGATCCGTTGACCGTCGCGCCCTGAGGCGTGCCGGTGACGCGGCTGTTGCTGATGACCTGCGCATTCAAGGGCGCTGTCGAGGCGAGCCCCGCGAGCGCGAGTGACAAGGCTAGTACTTTCACCTGGAAATCCTCCGATTAATGAGATCGAGGAGCTCGTCCGATGGGCTGGACTTACCCTTCTCTGTCTTGGTCTTCTTGCCCTTCGGCTGATCGCCGAACAGGACCTTACCGTTCGCCGGCCGGTTCCTCACCGCCGATGCGCAGTCCGTTGGTGCGGGCTGCTGGGCTGCGGGAACCTGGTTGATCCAGATGCGGCACATGCCGGCAGGTGGATAG
Source organism: Gemmatimonadales bacterium (assembly GCA_038227135.1). GTDB lineage: Bacteria > Gemmatimonadota > Gemmatimonadetes > Gemmatimonadales > Gemmatimonadaceae > UBA4720. The sequence continues at coordinate 40,851 of JBBRQC010000023.1, read as the reverse complement.
AAAGCTGGGGGAACGACCTGTTCACGACCCGACTGCTGCTGGGCCGTGTTCTGCCTGGAATTAACAGGGACCGGACGCTGTCCTTCCGCGAGGCTCGCCGAAACGACGACTCCGAAGACGGCCGGCGCCACCAGGCGCAGGAAACCGGATCTCGATAGGTAAGTAAAACGACGCTTCATGGCCCTATGGGGTGCACGAGGGGTGCCACGCCGTGCCAATAGTGTTAAGTCCTTTTAGACCAGCAGGTTAACCCTGCACTAGCTGTGCCCCAAAAGGGCCGGTTGTCCTCCCGGAGGGACGGCTCGCTGATACACCTTATGGGGCCTGACTCCTGAACGGATTGCCGCGATTGGTGGTCCGGAGGATCGTTCCACCGAGGTGCGCGATTCCGCGAACGGTCGCCGCGGTCATTGAATCACTTCCTCTTCGCCCATGAGTCCGGCATAACCTTTCTTGATGCCAAGAACTTCCCAACCACGGGTGACAGCCGAGAGCACCGCGGCGCGTATCACCGCGTTGAGCCCCGGCGCGTCACCACCTCCGGTGGACAACGCTATTCGCATGATTTCAGGGTGTCTGTTCGAGTAGTGAGATAATTTCGCCCGGCTTTGCGTGACGACCGGTCTTCGATTTCTCGTAGATCGGTATTCCATCGCGCAGGACCTCGAACCTGCCGCCTCTTGACGGAATCATCTTCAGCTCCGCGTCAGGAAAACCGTTGCGGATCTCGGCCGCCAAACTGGCGGCTCGCGGTTCGTAGTTTCAAACAACGCAGTATTCGATGCTTATTTTCATAGAGTTGGTCGAGTCAGGTTATTGCGAAGCAGGCGGGTACTGCTGGACGAGCTTCTGCGCCTCGGGCGTGTCGATGGCCGTCAGCGCCTGGATCGCCGGGCCCCGGAGTACGTTCCGCCAAGCATCTATCGCCATCAATTGTCTGGCGAGCGGAAGTGCTGCGTCCTTCTCCAGGAGAATGTCGGAGGCGAGTGCAACGCCGCGAACGATCATTGACCGGTCCAGGCGGGCGACATTCCTGAGGCGAACTACTACGTCGAGCGCGGCGGGTCCGCTGATCGCCACCCGCCCGAGCGCCTTCGCCGCTTCTTCACGGACCCGAGCATCCGGGTCGAAAGTCGCCCTGATCAGGCCGTCCCTCACCGCTTTCATCGGTGCGACCGAGGCACGAGCGGAGTCGCTTGCCCAGAGGCCTATCGCGGCGACTGCCCGCTGGCGGACCGCCCAGAATCGATCATTTCGTGTCGCGCGAACCAGCGCGTCGAGGGCAAGTGCGTCTGCCGGCCGATCCGCCAGGATCTCGACCGCTTCAATTCTGCCGGTCACGTCGTCGTCGTGAACGAGCTGATACTGCATCATCGCGGTAGAGCGCGGAAAATCCGTGATGTCGAGGATCCAGGCTCCTTTGTCCCAGCGAATCGAGCGGGGCGGCGATTTAAGATCCGCGCTCCCTTCTCCCTTTCCGTTTCGCACGGGAACGACAAATCGAACAACTCCACTGTCGGTACGCACTTCAACATCGGAGTCCACATCGAAGAACCCTGTAAGACTGTCGCGGGGCTGCACCTCGCTCGCACTGACCACGAGCTTCCCGGTCGCGCGGTCGTAGTGTGATGAAACCTGAAAAACGGGAAACCCGGCGCCGTACACCCACTGCTCGAAGAACGCCTTGAAGTCTCTGCCGGTCGATTCCTCCAATGCCTTCTGGAAATCGGAGGTGATGACGCTGCCGTAAGCGTTCGCGGTGGTGTAGTGGTTCATCGCTTTCCAGAACGCCTCATCGCCCAGCTGGTGGCGGAGTATCTGGAGGACCGTCGCGCCCTTCGTGTACACGTGGCCACTGAGGAAAAGCTCTATGGGCTCGTTCACCCACCTATCGTACACGATGGGACGGCGGGCCAGGCGATCAGCGCCGATGCTCTGCTCCTGCGCTTCCAGCCGATCAAGGCCGCCTTCGTCGACTCCCTTATCCTCCTCCCGAAAGATCTGCTCCATGAGCGTCGCGAATCCTTCGTTGAGCCAACCGTCCTCCCAGCGACGGATGGTAACCAGATCACCATACCACTGGTGCCCGAGCTCGTGCGACATGAGGTCGTCCGCGCTGAGCTCGGGGGGTCCCCAGGGCGGAAGCAGAATCTCGGTGTCGTTCTGTGACGTGGCGGTGACGTTTTCCATTCCGCCGAACTGAAATTCCGGAATGACCACCTGATCGTACTTCGCCCACGGGTAGGACACTCCTGTCTTGCGCGAGAAGACGTCGACGGCCGCCGGAGTTTTTCCGAAGCCTCGGCGTGCCGCGGCAACCGAGTCGGGATATGTCCAGTATCCGATCGGAACGTTGTGCCAGGCCTTGTCCTGCAGAACGGTATAGTTGCCAATGACCGCCGTCATCAGATAGGTGGATGCCGGCTTGTCCAGAACCCAATGCCATTCGATGCTGTCGCCGACTGTACGCGAGCCGGCAAGCCGGCCGTTGGAGAGCGCCCGTTCACCCCTGGCACTCCAGATAAAGAATTCCCAGGTCGTTTTGTCGTTCGGAAAATCGTACGTCGGAACCCAGAAGTGCGCGTCTTCGGCCTCGCTCTGGGTCCAAACGATGTGTCTCGGCTTGAAGTAAGCGCCCTTGGATCGGTTGGCGCCGTCGTAAGCGACGGTGATCGAGGTCCTTGCTCCGGCGCGGAGTGGGCTGGCCAGATGCACGACGAGAGTGCTTCCGTCGTAATCGTGTCTGAGTGAAACGGTGCCCGACGTAACACCCCTGATCGTCATGTCGCCCGCATCGATCGCGACGCTAGAGAGCGGCGACGCTCCAGGCAGTCCACCGACCTGCAACGTGGTAGTACCCACGACGGCGTGACGCGCCCAGTCAAAACGGATCGTCGTCGACTGATGCAGCAGATCGTACGTCCGTACTCTCTCGGGATGCCGCACACCAGTTGGCACCGGACCCCACACCATCAGAGGACCCTGTTGAAAGGCTGGCACCAGGTCCGGCGTCAGGCGCGGGTCCATCTGAAACGGACCCGCCACGGGACTCGGCTGCGGCGGCGCGGGAGGATTCGCCGCCGGTGGAGGTGAGCAGGCGACTAGAAGCAGGCAGAGAGCGGCGCTCGGCCGGAGGAATCCGTTTGTTCTCGAGCGGGGAACTGATACATCCGGATGATTCCCGATGTCGACCCGTCGAGCATGAGCCGTATGCTTCGAGCCACGCAGCACTGGGGAAGGACCAATGCGACACGCATTCACTTTTATAGAGCTCACCGTCACGCTCTGTATCCTGAGCATACTCTCGGCCATTGCCATCCCGCGGGCGGGCAGACTCCTGGACGGGATGCATGTACGTGGCGCAACGATCGAGATCGAATCACTCTTCAGCACCGCGCGACACATTGCGATTGCTCGCGGGGCGCAAACGACAGTCGAGATCGACACCAGCGCGCGGGCGATCTACGTGAGCGCGGGAGGGGTCAGACTGCGCGACGTCAGGGTCGGTGCGGAGCACGATGTTCTACTCTCCGCCACTCGCTCGGGCATGAGTTACTCCGCGACCGGCATGGGGTACGGCGCCGCGAATCTCAGCGTCGTCGTGCGACGGAACGCGTTCGCCGATACCGTCTTTGTGTCGCGACTGGGTCGGCTGCGGCATTGATCTGAGGAGCCACTGGCTCCGCCCCATTTTCGTTTGATCCGTTCTCGGCCGTGGTCCCGAAATCGTAGCCCGGAACGGAAATCCTCGGTATCTGCTGTCCGATCATGCGCTCGATGGTGCGTACCATCGCGATCTCGTCGGTCGACATGAATGTGTACGCATCTCCGGTTGCGGCTGCGCGGCCCGTACGGCCAATGCGGTGCACGTAGTCCTCGGGCTGCTGCGGCACATCGTAGTTGATGACGTGGCTGATGCCGGAGACATCGAGTCCGCGCTGCGCTATGTCGGTGGCCACGAGGACCCGGATCTTGCCCGACTTGAAATCCTCGAGTGCGCGCGTGCGCTCACCCTGCGACTTGTCGGCGTGCATTGCCGTCGCGGCAATGCCGGCGTCCTCGAGGTGACGAACGACGCGGTCAGCGCCGTGCTTGGTGCGGGTGAAGATGAGAACCGAATCCATGTCGGATTGCTTCAGAAGCTCGACCAGCAGCTTTGTCTTTCGCTCCCGCGGAACGGGGTAGACGGCGTGCGTAACAGTGCTCACAGCCTCGGAGCGACGTCCGATCTGCACAACCACCGGCTTGCGCAGATACGTTCGGGCGAGAGCCTCCACTTCCGGCGACATCGTTGCGCTGAAGAGGAGAGTCTGCCGGTAGGGCGGGATCTCGCTCACGATCCGATTGAGCTGAGGCGCGAACCCCATATCGAGCATGCGGTCGGCCTCATCGAGGACCAGAACTTCGAGGTCGTTGAATGAAACGTTCTGCCGCTCCATGTGATCCAGGAGCCGTCCCGGCGTCGCCACGACCACATCCACTCCGCGACGAAGCGCCTTCGACTGCGGCTCGATGCCGACTCCACCGAAAATGGGAACTACGCGGAGTTGAGTGTACTTGCCGTATTTTCGAAAGCTCTCCTCCACCTGGGCGGCGAGCTCGCGGGTCGGGGTGAGGATGAGAACACGGACGCGGTGAGCGGGCTCACCCTTCTCGTCGGTGATAGGAGCGCTGATCAGATTGTGAACAATAGGAAGAGTGAAGCCCGCCGTCTTTCCCGTTCCCGTTTGAGCAAGACCAATCAGGTCTCGGCCCGCAAGCGCCAAAGGAATCGCCTGCTGCTGGATCGGGGTGGGGTGCGTGTAGCCGGCATCGCGCACGGCCTGGAGCACTTCGGGCGCGAGGTCGAGCTCGGCAAAGGAGAGCCCCGCGTCGATTTTCTCTTCAATCATCTTCTGTAATATACGCTGGTCACCGTCTCAGTCGGAGCATCGGCTCGCATGGGCATTCAGCAGCGTCAACAGCGCGGTGTTGACCTCGTCCGGCGTTTCTTCGGGGATGATGTGGCCGGCGTCCGGGATCGCCCGGAGCACCACGCGCGGAAGGAGCGGAAGGTAAACGCCCATCCCGTCGTCGGGCATCATATGGTCGAGCGATCCCCACACTCCAGTGGCTGGCAAATCCAGGGTATTCAATCGCCGACTCTTACCCGCGGTCCAGTCGTAATTGTGAAGTAGCTCCCGCATCGCCAGCGCATATTCAGGGAACTGCGAGGGGGCGAGAAACTCCTCGACGTCGCGCTCGGTGAAGTGCGCTCGTCTCCCATAGGCGCGCCTCAAGGCAAGTTTCACGATCAGTCGCGGCTTGATCATCCTGAGGATCGGAGTGAGCAGCTTTGGGGTCAGAACGTGGTAGAGCCACATCAGAGGAACGCCGTTGAGGCCAACGGGGGAGAGCAAGCCGAGACAACTTGCGCGTTCCGGATATCGAGATGCGAAGTGGTATATGAGCGAACCGCCCAGCGAATGGCCAGCCAGCGCCGGCCGCTCTAGCTCGAGCGCGTCCAGAATATCCCGCAGATGTTCGACGAGGGAGTCGATGGTGTACTCGTCCGGCGCGGTCGGTTTGTCCGACAATCCGTGCCCCTTGAGATCGACGGCAATTGTGCGGAAGCCGGCTTCCGCGAGAGCGGGCATATTGAACCGGAATACGTAGGCAGAGCAGCCCCATCCGTGAACGAACACGACTGGAGGCGAGTCGGGATCGCCACGCTCCACTACTCTCACTTTCAGACCGGAGCGCAGCCGCGGGAAGCTCACGCGATAAGCCGGATCCCCGGCGGGAAACATTTCGTCGGGACTGAGATTGTCCCGGCGATGTGATTTGATCATCGGATCAAATCAATTCAATTTCCCTGCCGAGAAGCTTTCCAATGAGACCGATGCGGAAAGTGACGTCGGTCCATTTCGATTCAGGACCAGTCCCATCATCGAGGGGAAATGCCGACCACGCCCAGGGGTGCGCAGTCGTTGGCCGTTCCATTCCCTTGTGGGGATGCCAGACTCCCGCGCGATCGCGGTCGTCGACGAACCGGTCGTACAACTTCATCCATCCCTCGTTGCGGCGAAGGAAGTTGAGCCGAGCCATGGTCTCGAGCCAGACGAGGGCGAACGGCACGTCCGCCTCGACGGCGTTTCGATGCGGCAAGACGTCACCCATGATGAGGTGCGGCTGGGGGACCATTTTCTTTCCGTAGAGCTGAAGAACTTCCTGACGCGGGAGCGGCTGGGTGATCCAATCGTAGATCCGCTCCACCGCCGTAAAATGCTCGTGCCGGAAGATCGGCATGTAGGCGAGCATAGTCAGTGTGTAGATCGAAGGCGGCGCCGACTCCGGCGCGAGCACGTGGGTGTTGCCGACGCGCATCCACGGTTTTTCACCAAGGGGCGAGTTCAGGTACGCGAAGGTTCTCTCGAGTATCCGCCGGGCAGCGCCGCGCAGGCGCGGGTCGTTCTCATAGCCGCACTGGGCGAGGGTGGCAGCGGCCGCCTCGCGGAATACTCCACGAGTCCGGCGGACGAGATCATCGTCACGCGTCCTGGTCCCGAGCTCGAATATGAATGCTGGATCGTTGTCTTCGGCGAGCAGGCGAAACAGCAGTCGGCGCGCGGTCACCAACGGCGGAGAGTCGGGAGTCCAGCCGCACTCTATCAGTCGCCGAACCGCGGGGATCGTTCCGATGTTGGCAAAGTCGGTGCTGTGCTTGTTGGGAAGGGAGAGAATGGAGTTGTTCCACATCCCGTCTCGACTCTGCGTGACCGCGAGCCTGATGGCTGGCCGGTGAGAGTACGGGAGCCAGTCGATTTCGCGCGGTCCTGGATCGCTCAGGCGGGCGACCTCGGTCAGTGCACGGTAGCGGATCGGGCCCGACGCGTGCTCGAGCAGCCAGCTCACCGGAAAGGTGAGTGGCTCAGGAGCAGGTGTCGTTATCGTCGGGGATAATTCGACGGCGGTCCCGGGTGCGGTCACAAACGGCGCTCGATTTGGGGGGCAGGCCTTCGAAGGCGGCAGGCGCATTGAGCCGCCGATAGCGCGGAAGAATAGCACTTTTTCAGGCTGGCGCTAGGGGCTAAGGGCTAAATGCTGATATGGTAGTGAGTTAGGACTCCTAGAATGCCGAAATCCTGTGATGACGCTGTGTTCAACCTTTTTAGCCTCTTCGGAGTACTTAATGCGGGACGGCGACGTGCCGTCAAACACAAAATTCTCCAGGAGAGAAGGATGAAGGTTATTCGAATCGCCGCGCTGGCTTTTGCCCTCTGTGCCGGCCTCACGTCGGTCGCAGCGGCGCAGGGACCGCCCGAGCAACAGGGTCAGGGCGAGATGCGCCGCGGGGGGGGCGGCGGAATGGGTGGAATGCTTCTCAAGGACATCACCCTTACAGACGCACAGAAAGCGCAGATCAAGACGATTCGCGAAAAGTACCTTCCGCAGCAGATGGAGCTTCGCAAGGCAGCTCAGGCCATCGGTGGCGCGCCCGATGAAGCTACCCGCAGCAAGATGATGGATCTGCAGGAGAAGCAGGCCGCGGAGATCCGCGCGATACTGACCGCCGATCAGCAGAAAGTCTTCGATGCGAATCTGAAGGAGATGCGAGATCGGATGGAAGCCCGTCGCAAGGGAAGCAGCTAAGCTTCGGTTACTGTTGCGGCTCCAACGCGGCGATCGTGTAGTTGCTCTTCGGGTTCCAGAGTATCCAGCTCTGGAACCCGTTGTCGTATCCGGCCTTTTTCTGCGCGCGAACCTCCGCGGCGTAATAGTGTGGCGAGCCGAGCGTGAAATCCTGGTACCAGGGAATGATCCGGGCCGCATGCGGGATCGAGCCGGTGCGCGCTGTCACGTCCTTCAGCACATGATCGATCGTTGAGTACGGGTGCGCGTTCGGGTTGCCGATCCTGTAGGTACCGCGCGCGAAGTGGGACGGATAAACCATGGGAAGTACCACATCGACCTGATCGACGAACATCTCCCACTGCTGTCCGATGCCCATGTCGCTGGTATCGGTTGCGGTCAATCCGAAGACATCGGCGGTCACCCGGATTCCGCGCGGCTTGAGCGTCGTGCGCAGAAACCCGAGCTGGTCACGAATCACCTGCGCGCGCGTCCGTCCCTCCGCCAGCGGGAAGGCTGTCTCGTTGATCAGCCGCTTCTCGTCGGGGAAGCGCACGTAGTCGAATTGGACTTCGCTGAACCCGATGTCGTATGCCTCGAGCGCGAGATCCGCGGCGTACTGCCACACCGCGCGTTGGTGCGGATCGAGCCAGAGATTGCCGTTCTTGTCCAGCCAGGGCTTGAGGTCCGACTTTCTCTTGATGGCGAGATCGAGTTTCTTTCGCGCCAGGAGCGGATCCTTGGCGACTACGATCCTCGCGATCGGATAGATTTGGTGCGCCACCATCGAATCGATAATCGAGCGCATGCGAGCGCGTGACAGCGAATGACCGTCAGCGGTATCTGCGCCGATCTCGCGCGCGAGCGGGACCCTTGAAGGATAGAGCACGAACCCGCGATCATCCTTCACATCGATGACGAGCGCGTTGATCTCGGTCCTTTTCGCGACGCCGATCAGATCCGTCAGCTTTCTCCCGAGCGCGTCCCATCGATTCACATAGAGTCCGCGCAGCGTGTCCGGTGTCGGAACGCGAACGATTTGCCGCGCCGTCGAATCGACGCGAGTGGATGTCGAAGAACCCGTTAGCCCGTGGGAAGTGGCAGATGCTGTCTGGAGGGGCGCGTCCCGTTCGTTATGGCAGGCGAGCGAAACGGACAGGGACGCGATTGTGGCGAAGCGCGCGACGGTCAGAGAGCGTTCAGTTCCGCGTTGGCGTCGGAGAGATAGCCAATGTCTCTGACCACGCTCTGTGCCTGCTGGGTGACCATCGTGAGCCCAGTTGGCTGCGCGTTCAGACCACCAGTGCGAAACCGAACCAGCTCCAGGCGCATCGATCGGAGAAGCTGGCGGCAATTGTCCAGCTTTCCCTGCGCTTCCTGCTTCTTGCGCCCGACTTCGGCCAGTGCACGACGCTGGCGGCGCAGCATGGCCAGTCGACGGACTCGCCCCTCGCTCGCGTTGTAGTCGAGCGGATTCGCTTGTGATTCGAGGGTCGAGATCTCCTTTTCGACGGCCTCAGGCGATTCGCGTCCCGCGCCACGGTCCATGTCCGAGAGAGAGAGCGCGAGCTGCTGCACCTTTCTGAAAACAGCATCGGCGGAAGTCGCGACCTCCGGAATCTGCTCGCGCTCGTCGGGCGGCATGTTGAGAAGCTGACGGTGAATCTCGCGATGGTCGGATTCGGCTTCGCGTATCGCCGAGCCGTAGCGTGAATCGGCGAACGGCCCGGGAGCGCCCGCTGGAATCGGACTCAGCGTCGAACTGCCCGGAGCATTGATCCTTGGATACGGCTGAAACGGCTGCATCGACGGAAGAGGGGAAATCGGAGGGAACAATCCCTGCCCTCGCGAGCGAGCGCGTGCGCGAACCTGAGCGCGTTTCTTCTCGTCGAACAGCGCCCGCGCATCGTCGATAGTTTCGGCCGCCACATCGAACATCAATCGATCCCGCGGCTGGCGGAACACGTCGCGCCAGTCGTAGCCAGCGGCCCACAGCTTCGAGTACTTGAACGCCAGCGCCACGGTCCAGATGACGGTGACCGCGATGAAATCGTGATTCGAGAAGAGCGAGATCGGCACGAGGATGGCGTTGACCGCGAGATATGGCGCCAGCTTGCGTCGGAACGAGACCACCATCGGCGCGTTCCATTTGCTCAGCTCTTCGGGCGTCGGCTGCGATGGTGTGTAAGGCGTTTGACTCGGCACACCGTACCGATCATTGATCGTATCGGTGATCTGGCCACGCAACACTTCGCCGAGAGGGCGCTGGCGGGTTCCGGTGGGCGTCCCGGCCGGCGATGCTGTGGGTTGCGCTCGCGTCGCCAGTGTCGGCATGCCACCGCCGTCCAGCCCCACGGCAAACGCGGCCGCGCTGGGGAAGCGATCGGCTGGATCCTTCTCCAGACAAATCATCACGGCGCGCGCCAAATCGGGCGGCAAGTCGGGCCACCGCTCATCGACGGGGATGGGTTTCTCCGACAAATGCTTCACCAGCATCGAAGGCGTGTTGCTGGCGACAAACGGTGGCTGCCCGCACAGCATCTGGTATCCGACGACGCCGAGTGAGTAAAGATCGCTGCGACCATCAATGGCCTGGTCGCCGGCAGACTGCTCCGGCGACATGTAGGCGGGCGTGCCAATCGCCATCCCCGTGGCGGTGAGTCTGGAATCCCCGCTGTCGGTGAGGGCGCGCGCGATGCCGAAGTCAGTGACCATCGCGCGGCCGGTCTCCTCGTCGATGATGATATTGTCCGGCTTGATGTCGCGGTGGATGACGTTGCGGTGATGCGCGTATGCAAGTGCGTCGGCGACTTCACGGAGAATGCGGCGTACTTCGACCGGCGGCATCGGACCGTGCTGTTGCAGCCGCTGACCCAGATTGTCGCCTTTGATGTACGCCATGACGAAGTAGACGAGGTTTTCGCGCTCTTCGACGGTGTAGATCGGAACGATGTTGGGGTGGTTCAGCTGCGCCGCAGTTTCCGCCTCGCGGAGGAATCGCTGGCGGATGTCGGCGCGGAAGCTCAACTCGGGTGGCAGCACCTTTACCGCGATCTCGCGCTTCAACCGCTTGTCGCGCGCGCAATAAACGATACCCATGCCGCCACGACCGATCTCGCTCTCTAGCTCATAGTTTGCAGAGAGAACGGTAGCGACATGTGTTCCAAGGTCGTCGGACGGACTAATTGGCATTTGAGCGCGTCAATTCAGCAGTTGCACCGTTGCGATTCGTGCCGTGCTGGCGTAAAACCAGGAGAGCAAAAGATGCAGTATGGAACCGCTGTGGAGTAGTATCTAAATAAGAATCCTGGCCTCTTAATGACAATGGCAAACCGTCAAACATTACCTGTTCTCCCGTTGAGGGGCACAGTGATTTTTCCAGGCCTTACCCAGCCGATTGCGGCGGGAAGGCCTTCAACGCTTAGAGCCATCGAGGCGGCACTAAAGGGCGACCGTCTTGTCTTTGCCGTTGCGCAACGCGACAACTCGGAGGAACCGACAGCGGATATTCTTTACTCCATGGGCGTGATTGCGCGCATTGGGCAGATTCAGCGCGGCCTCGGAGGCGTACAGTTGTTGTTGCAGGGCGAGCAGCGCGCGACCGCGTTACAGTATTCGACTGCCGATGGATATCTCAGCGCGGTGATCGTTCCGGCGGAGGAGATGAATCCTCAAACTGAGAACGATCCGGCTTTCACCGCGTTACAGAAGGAGACTCGCGAGCGAGCCGCTGAGCTCGGCGAACGACGTGGACTTCCCGAGGAAGTGGTTCACCAGGTTCTCGATTCCGTTACCGATCCGGGCCGTTTCGCCGATCTGGTGGCCGGCTATATCGAGCTCCCAGTCCCTGAAAAGCAGGGTCTTCTCGAGACGCTGAGCGTCGAGGAGAGGCTTCGCCGCGTCCTCGTCCATGTGCAGCGCCAGGTCGGACTGCTCGAAGCTCAGGAAGACATCAAATCGCAGGTCCAGGAGGAATTGGGCGAGCGTCAGCGCGAGATGTACCTCCGTGAGCAGCTCAAGACGATCCAGAAAGAGCTGGGCGACGACGATTCCAGCAAAGAGATTACAGAGCTCCGTGACAAGCTAGCCAAGCTCGAGCTCCCCAAAGAGGCGCGCGCCGAGGTAGAGCGCGAGCTGGGCAGGTTGGAGAGGGCTGGCCGCGAGTCGATGGAAGCACAGGTGATCCGCACCTATCTCGAATGGATCGCCGAGCTTCCCTGGAACAAGAGATCGGACGACCAGCTCGAGCTCAAGCACGCCCAGACGGTTCTCGAAGAGGACCACTATGGCCTGAACGACGTGAAGGATCGCGTCCTCGAGTTCCTCGCTGTGAGGCAGCTCAGAGCGCAACAGCTCGCGGAAGAAGTCGAAAAGACCGGTGAGGTTCCGGCAGCGAAGCTACTGGTTGAGAAGGATGAAGCGACGCCTTCGCTGGCCACTAGCGACGCGGCCGACCGGCTGATAACGGATAAGTCGGAGGCGAAGTCCCGCGCGATGGCGAAAGGCCCGATCCTTCTTTTCATCGGACCGCCGGGCGTGGGCAAGACCTCGATCGCCAAGTCCATCGCGAGATCGCTGGGACGTCAGTACGTGCGCGTGGCGCTCGGTGGTGCCCGGGACGAAGCCGACATCCGCGGCCACCGGCGCACCTACGTTGGCGCGATGCCTGGCAGAATCATCCAAGGACTCAAGCAGGCTGGAACCAAGAATCCAGTCTTTCTGCTCGATGAAGTGGATAAGCTCGGCACTTCGTATCAGGGTGATCCCTCGAGCGCGCTGCTCGAGGTGCTGGATCCCGCCCAGAACGACACGTTCACGGATCATTATCTGGGAATTCCATTCGATCTGAGCGAAGTGCTCTTCATCGCGACGGGAAACTTCGTGCAGAACATTCCCGGCCCCCTGCTCGACCGCATGGAGGTCGTCGATTTCGCCGGTTACACGGAAAAGGAGAAGGCGGAGATCGCGAAGACCTATCTGCTTCCGCGCCAACTCGAGGAGTCGGGCCTGAGCGACAAGGAGATAACCTTCACCGAAGACGCGATCATGTCCATCGTGTCGAAATACACTCGAGAGAGCGGAGTTAGACAACTGGAACGCCAGATCGGAGCGGTCGCGCGGAAGCTCGCGCGGAAGCTCGCGGCGAGTGAAGAGGTGAATCACGTCGTAGACGCTGAAGCCGTGCGGGAGCTCCTTGGCAGGCCACGCGTCCATCCGGAGCATGCATTGCCGGAGAGCGAGGTCGGGATCGCCACCGGCATGTACTACACGCCGATGGGTGGCGACATCATGTTCGTCGAGGCTTCCATACGCCGCTTTTACGGCAATCGTGATGGCGATTCAGCGCCGGTTGGGTCAGGGGGGCCGGTTTCATTGATTCTTACCGGACAGCTGGGCGACGTCATGAAGGAGTCGGCCCGCGCAGCGTTCACCTATGCGACGAACAACGCGGCGAAGCTGGGCATCCCGCGCGATCGACTGGGTGCCATAGAAGCGCACATCCACGTCCCCGCGGGCGCGATTCCCAAGGATGGACCTTCGGCCGGCATTGCGATCGCGACAGCATTGGTTTCGGAAATGGCGGACCGTCCGGTTAGACAAGAGGTCGCGATGACGGGCGAGATCACTCTTCGTGGCCGGGTGTTGCCGATTGGCGGGCTCAAGGAGAAAGTTCTTGGCGCGCACCGAGCGGGGATCAAGGTCATCATCATTCCGAAAGGAAATGAGGCGGACATTGAAGATGTGCCGGAAGACGTCCGGAACACCCTCGAGTTCCACCCGGTGGAGACCCTCAGCGAAGTGCTGCGAATCGCGCTCGTTCCGGCGGAGCCGGGCGAGCAGGCCAGACCGCTGGAGATGAAGGAAGTCGCTTAGCGCTACGTCCAGCGCAGAGTGACGACGGCCCCGGCCGGTAGCGCATACACGATCGCCTTGCCGCCGAAGTGTATGGCGAAAGAAACTTCGGCCGTGCCGGTATTGAGCACGATGAGGACCTTCGAGCCGTCGTCGGCGTTCTTGAAGGCGACGCTCCGCAGCCCAACCACATTCGTCGTCGAGGCGATGCGGTGGGCGCCAGGCCGCACGAACTGGCTGGCGTGGCCGAGCGCATAGTACTCGACGTTGCGCGTGACAAAACCGGTGGCCGAGCTGATCGTGATCACGCCGCGACAGTTGCCGCACCCGCCCAGGTGCGGACCGCCGTTCTCATCGAGCGCGAGATTCCAGAGGGCCACGCCCCTTGCCCATCCGCGTGTGCTGCCGATGATGAGCGAACCGACAAGAAACTTCAGGTTGTCGGCCCACACCGGCGCCCAGCCACCGCCCGAGCACTCGGTGAAGTACGCGTCCTTCGAGGGATACGCCGCGTGCACAGTGTCCTGCACGCCCACATCGCCGGCATAACAGTGCCAAGCGACCGCATTCACGTACTTCCGCGCTGCGCTGTCGGCGAGCACCGCAAGCGGCGAGTTCGGCAGATCCCAATTGTGGTCCCAATCGAGAATCAACGTCTGAATCCCGGCACTCTCGAACAGCGGCCCGACGTGCATGCCAATCACTCCGGCGCGCGCCGACGGATCCAGCCGCATACCCGGATAGTCCGCGGGCTCGTAAGCGGGTTCGTTCTGCATCGTCACGGCGTAGATGGGTACACCCTCCGCCGCATACCCGTTGATGAACTTGCGAAAGTACTCGGCGAAGGAACCGTAGAACTCCGGGCGCAGCGTTCCCTGAATCAGACTGCCCGTCGTCTTCATCCAGCCCGGCGGGCTCCACGGCGAGCCTACGAGCTTGAGCTGAGGATTGATCGCCAGCGCAGCCTTGAGCGCTGGAATCTTGTCGACGCGATCCTCGGCAAGTGAGAAGCGGGCCAGCGAGGGATCGCTCTGGCCCGCCGGCATGTCGTCGTAGCTGTAGTCGTGCGTGGAGAAATCGGACGCACCCATTGGAATCCGCAGGAAACTCAATCCTATTCCTGGACTGCGGCCGAACAGCTCGTGAAGAACCGCGTCGTGCTGCGCGCCGAGCTTGTGCTGGATCAGGTACGCCGACGCATCGGTCATCGCCGCGCCAAACCCGACCATCTCCTGATAGACCGTTGCCTCATCGACGTTGATTACGGCGGGAATTGCGTCGGTAGCCGGCTCTATAGCGAGGTCACGCTGTCGCGAGAGCAGTCGCGTCTGGTCAGCAGTCGTGATCCACAGCTGCGCGACGGCCGGCTGATATACGGCGGAGTTGTGAGCGCAGGCGCACAGAAATACGGTGTTGACGACGATCAGGAGCTCGCGGAGCGGACTCCGCATCATTTGACCACTAATCGAGTCCTGAGACCGCCGACCATTATATCAAAATCGCCGGGTTCCACGACGGGCCGGTTGTCGCGTCCGATGAAGGCCAATCGCTGGATTGGCAAGCGAAAGGTGACGGTGCGGCGCTCGCCGGGCGCCAGCGCAATCTTCTCGAAGCCTCGGAGGCGCTTAACGGGCGGATCGACCGACGCGTAGAGGTCGCGCACGTAGAGCTGGACGACTTCCTTTCCCGCGACGGGTCCAATGTCAGCTACGTCGACGGAAATTGTGACTGTATCGGAGATACCCGCGACGGCGCTCGTCGTACGGAGGTTGGAATAGGCGAAAGTAGTAAAGGACAGCCCGTGGCCAAACGCCCATTCGGGATTGTAGCCACCCTCAGATCCCGTGGTGGTCGCGTCCTCGGGCGCGGGACGATCGTAGTGAACGATGGTGCCGGAAGTCCGAGGCCAGCTGAAGGGCAGCTTCCCGCTCGGGTTCACGTCGCCAAATAGCACCGCAGCCAGCGCCTCGCCAGCGAAAGGGCCTGTCTGATAGCCGGTAACGATGGCGCGTGCTCCGTCCACTACCTCGCGCACGATACGGGGATGTTGATGAAAGATCGTCAGGACGACCGGTATGCCGGTGGCTTCGATCGCGCGTGCGAGACGAAGTTGAGCCGGGGGAAACGCGAGGTCCTCAATGTCTCCCGGTTTCTCGACCACCGGCCACTCGGCGAGCGCGACGATGGCGACATCCGCGGTCCTCGCGGCGGCAACGGCCTCAGCGATATCGATCTCGGAGTCAAAATCGGCTCCGCGCACGTAAGTCACGCGCTGAGGGCCGACCTTGTCCCGCAGAGCGTCGAACAGGCTCTTCACGTCGCGGGGGTACATCGCCGTGCTGGTTCCCTGCCATGTGTAGGTCCATGACCCGAACTGCGCCACGAGTGAAGTCGCGCCAGGACCAGTGATCAGGACTCTTGTCGTTTTCGCAAGCGGAAGGAGCGCGCGTTCATTCTTGAGCAGTGTGATCGATTCTTCCGCAGCGGCACGGCTTGCCGCCTGAAACGGCGGCGAACCGGCACGTGCAAGCCTGGCGCTGTCGGGCCAGGGGTTTGCGAAGAGTCCAAGCTGATATTTCAGGCGAAGTATCCGGCGCACTGCCTCGTCGATGCGCGTCATGGGCACCGCGCCTTCGCGTACGAGGGGAATCAGCAAATCGTAGAAGCTCAGGTCCGTCGGCACCATGCACATGTCCACACCCGCCAACACCGCCTGGCGCACAGCGTCCTTTGGCGATGAGGCAACGCGATGCACAGAGTAGAGCCGGTCAACGTCTGCCCAGTCTGAAACGACGACTCCGTCGAAACCCAGCTCTTTGCGCAGCAGATCCGTCAGGATCTCGTGACTGGCGTGCACGGGTACGCCGTTAATGTCGCTGGAGTTCACCATGATCGTTCGCAGACCTGCGTCGATCGCGGCGCGAAAGGTCGGGAGGTAATACTCCCGTAGCTGGCGTTCAGGAATCAACGCAGTCGTGCGATCCTTCCCGCTCACCGGCCCGCTGTAGCCAAGAAAGTGCTTGCCGGTTGCGGCGACAAAGAAATCACCGTCGGGGGCGCGGCGCGGCAACGCCGGAAACAGCGAGTCGAGCGACGGACGCGGGTCATTTTGCTCAGCGAGCACCGCTTCGCGTCCGAGCACGGTAGCGAGATGCACGTCTTCGCCGTACGTCTCGAAGAACCGCGACCAGAGGGGCTGTCGTCCAATGTCGAGGACCGGCGCGAAGTTCCACGGAATGCCCGCGGCACGCGTCTCGTATGCCGTGATCTGGTGCTCACGGCGTACGAGGGCCGGGTTCCATGTGGCGGCCATGGCGATGTTGTGCGGGAAGATTGTTCCCTTCGTCATGTAATTGAAGCCGTGCACCGCGTCGATTCCATAGATGACGGGGATCGGTACACGCTTCCGCGCGGCAACTCGCTGCACGGTCATGAGAAGCTCGCGCCATCGGTCGGGCGTGAGCGCTACGTCCCAGGTGTTGAGCAACGACCCGACATGATGATTCAGGAGTGCGTCGTCGAGCTTGACCGAGTCTATCTGCTGCACTGTCTCCGGCGTGCCGCGAACGCTTCCAACTGTCCCGATCGTCAGCTGCGTCATCTCGCCGACTTTCTCCTCGAGCGTCATGAGTGCGAGGACAGAGTCAACGCGGCTCTCCACGCTGCGCTGCGATTGTGCGCTAGAAGGCGAGGATGATGCCGCGAGCGCCACCAGCGCGATCGCGGCTTTCGAGATTCGATTGCTCATCGTGCACTGTTGTGGAAGGCCTGGTCACGAATGGCTCGGACTCCGAAGGTCGCGACGGCTCCGAGCCGGCGGGCGAACATAGTGTTGGATACTCGAATCCGCCACCTCCGGGACGCCATCTCCATCACGGCCCGCTGTCGCTAAAAGATTATCGGTCCCCACGCAAACAGCTTCCATGGGTCCGCCCTCAGGGCCGGCGGCTCTGTCCCTTCGACGAAATATTCCGTGTAGCGCCGATCGGGCGGAGTCTGATCCGTCGCCAGCTCTCCGGTGGCGCGATCCACGTCGCCCATGATGACGCCGAGCGGTGGGTTCCACTGCTCTGCCGCGTGCGAGGCGATCAGCTGCGGCTGGGACGCGTAATACCGCGCAACCATTTTCCCCCAGATGGGCGCCGCCATCGATCCGCCGGCAGCTCCAGCCGCGATCGAGGTCGGTTTGTCGAAGCCGAGCCAGACCCCGGCCACAAGATCGGGCGTAAGGCCGATGAACCAGACGTCAGAATTGTCGTTGGTGGTGCCTGTCTTTCCAGCCACCGGAACAGAGGCGGGCAGATAGCGTCTGATGCTCGCGGCGGTGCCTCGCTCGACGACATCCCGCATCATGTCGCGCACGACATAGGTGACGCGCGGATCCAGTGCCGGAGCCAGGGCGCGGACCTCGCGCGAGAGCACCACTTTGCGATTCCTGTCTTCTATACGGTATATGAACCGTGGCTCGACCGGCGTTCCGAGATTCGCGAAGGTCGTGTAGGCGGCGATCAGGTCGAGCGGTTGCACCACCGATGCGCCGATGGCACTCGACGGATAGGGCGCGATCCTTGAGCTGAGACCCATGCGACGCGCGAGGGCGGCGATCGAGTCCATTCCCAATCTCATTCCCAGCTGAACTGCTACGACGTTGCGCGACTTGGCGAGCGCATCGCGGAGTGTAAGCGGTCCGAGGTACTGGCCGTCGGAGTCCTCGGGGCGGTAGACGGTCCCGTTTGGGAGGGAGATCGACAGCGCGGTATCGGAAAAAATCGTGTTCGGCGTAATGCTGTCGGCGATCGCCGCGGCGTAAACGATCGGCTTGAATGACGAACCCGGCTGTCGCATACCGTCTACCGCGCGATCGAACTGCGAGTCGCCGTAGTCGCGCCCACCCACGAGCGCGCGAACGTCTCCCGAGGCCGGGTCGAGCGCGACGACCATCCCCTGCAGATAATCAGTCGTCCGCGTCGGCGCCGTGCGCGAGCCCGGTGAGTATTTCGGGTGCGCGTAATCCGGCTGCGATTCAATCGCCGCTGTCTCCTCGAGCAACGCACTCGCGGCGGCATTCTGGAGCACCGGATCGAGGCTCGTGTAGACACGGTAACCGCCGTCGGTGACCGGGATCCCCGCTCGCTGCGCCTGGATGCGAACGACGTCGACGAACCACGGCGAGTACGCGGAGTATCCGCTATTCGGCAGCGTCACGAGGGGCGCCCCCTGTGCGCTCGCCGCACGCGGCTTCGTGATGTATCCCTGATCAGCCATCAGGGAGAGCACGACGTTCCGGCGCTGCTTCACCCGGTCCGGGTACCTGAGCGGGTCGTAGAGAGCCGGCCCCTTCGGCATCGCCGCCAGCGATGCCGCCTCGGCCAGTGAAAGCTTCGACGCGCTCTTTCCGAAATAATGTCGCGCGGCGCTCTCGACGCCGTACCAGCCATGTCCGAACGGAATCTGGTTCAGGTACGCTTCGAGGATCTGATCCTTGGTGTAGTGCCTCTCCATTTCGCGCGCCGCCGACTGCTCCTTGAGCTTTCTCCCCAGGCTCATGTCGGTTCGATCGATCAGGTCGGGATGCATGTTGCCCACGAGCTGCTGGGTGATCGTGCTCGCTCCGCGCCGCTCACCGAAAATGTTGTCCTTGAGCGCGCCGGCGATTCCGACGACGTCGACCCCGTCGTGCTGATAAAAGCGGTGGTCCTCCACTGCGACGAACGCGCGCGGCAGGTACCCGGGAAGGCCTTTGATCGATATGCTCGTGCGGATCTCCTTGCCGATCTCACCGATGAGCGAGCCGTCGCGCGCGAGAACCAGTGAAGCCTGCGGGACGGGGACGATCGTCCACGCCTCCGTATCGGCCGCCCTGGACTGCTGCGCGAGCAGCGACGAAGGACCCAACAGAAACAGGGTCAGCGCAAGCAGCCGGAGCGGTTGATTGTACCTCGTCGTCATGGCAACTTCAGATGGATGGATCGCTCTATTCATCTCGTCGTAGTTCAGTTCAAGCCGCGAAAGGGCGACTACACCGCCAACATCGAGCGGCTCGCCGGGATATTCTCGCAGATAGATGCCCTCGACCCGCGCCCGGACGTCGCTGTCTTCGCCGAGACAGCGCTCACCGGATACTTCGTCGAAGGTGGTGTTCGCGACGTCGCCATGACAGCCGGCGCGTTCGCTCGCGATCTTCAGGCGCAATACGCCAGCGCTGTTACTACCCCGCGACCACTCGATGTATGCATTGGGTTTTACGAGGTGTGGAACAACGCTTTCTATAATAGCGCGCTCTATGTGACTTTGGGCGGAGGGACCGCCGATCCGGTGATCCGGCACGTGCACCGCAAGCTCTTCCTTCCGACCTACGGGATGTTCGACGAGGAAAGATTCGTCGACAGGGGCTTCGAGGTCCGTGCATTCGACACGGCCTGGGGTCGTGCCGCAATGCTCATCTGCGAGGACGCCTGGCACAGTCTCACCGGGACTGTGGCCGCGCTCGATGGTGCGACTACAATCTTCATTCTTTCGGCGTCGCCGGCGCGCGGGGTATGGCCGCGGGAGGACGAAGGCCCCGTGCCCGCCAACCTCAAGCGGTGGGAGCGACTGGCCCGCGATATCGCCGAGGAGCAAGGGGTATTCGTGGCGCTGGTGAACCTCGTCGGCACTGAAGGCGGAAAGACGTTTTCGGGCGGATCGATCGTCGCCGGGCCTTATGGCGATGTCCGCGCAAAAGCGCCGCTGTGGGACGAGACGATCATGACGATCACGCTCGATCCGCAGGACCTCATCCGTGCGCGCTCCGACGCGCCGTTATTGACCGATCTGCAGACAATGATGCCCCACCTGATGCGGACCGTCGATCGCATCCAGGCTGGGGAGCGATTGGTTCTGAGTTATGATGACGGTGCAGCCGACGGCGGGCCGCTCACTCCGGTCGACCGCAGCGCTACAGGGAAACGCGCGGACGCACCACCCACCGAAGGGACCGCACGGGGCGCGAAAGCGAAAAGAAAATCCGTCAAGCCCGGCCGGAATGGAAGCGAGCCAATCCCGGTGATGCGAACGCCCGACTCGCCGGGGGGTCCGCCCCCGGTGGCGATCGATGCCCCGCTCGCTGCGGGGTGGCTGGTGTCATTTCTCCGGGAAGAGTTCGAGCGCCGTGGATTCGAGAAGGCCGTGGTCGGGCTATCCGGCGGAGTTGATTCGGCGGTTACCGCATTTCTTTCGGCGCAGGCTCTTGGTGCAGAAAACGTCATTGGGGTGCGAATGCCGTATCGCACGTCGAACCCCGACTCACTCGCCCACGCGCAGCTGGTGATCGACAAGCTCGGAATCCAGTCGCGCACGGTCGACATCTCCCCGGCCGTGGATGGCTACCTCACCAACGAGCCGGACGCGGATCCGGGACGCAGAGGCAACGTCATGGCGCGGGAAAGGATGATCGTGCTCTTCGATCTGTCGGCGAAATACAAGGCACTGCCCGTCGGGACGGGCAACAAGACAGAACGATTGCTAGGCTATTTCACCTGGCACGCTGACGATTCCCCGCCGATCAATCCCCTTGGTGATCTGTTCAAGACACAGGTTTGGCAGCTCGCAACCTTCCTGGGCGTGCCCGATGTCATCATCAGCAAGCCGGCGTCCGCCGATCTGATCGAAGGCCAGACAGACGAACGGGATTTTGGAATCCGCTACGCCGAAGCCGACGAGATTCTCAATTGGCTGGTTAGCGGATACAGCCCGGGTACGCTCGCTGGGCGGGGATTCGATCCGGCGAAAGTCGAGCTCGTTCGGAAACTTCTGGCCGGCACGCACTGGAAGAGAAAGCTTCCGACGGTCGCGATGGTGAGCGCCACCGGGATCGGAGAAGCGTACCTGAGACCGGTCGACTACTGAGCGAGTCGGCCGCGCGGCAGGGTCCCGGCCACCCGGACAGGCCATTCTGCGCGTAAACCGTCCGGCGCGCTATCTGCTATTTTTTGGGGTCCAGCTTGGCCCCACCCGCCGGAGAACAATGGCTACCAGAACACTTCCCGAACGCAAATCGTCTTCAGGACCCAGCTCCAAGCTCTCACCCGCGGAGCTCGTTGCCGCCTATCGCAACATGCTGCTGTCCCGGCGGCTGGACGACAAGGAAGTACAGCTCAAGCGGCAGAACAAGATCTTTTTCCAGATCTCGGGAGCCGGACACGAAGCGATTCTCACGGCGGCCGGGATGGTTCTGAAACCCGCCTACGACTGGTTCTACACGTACTACCGTGACCGCGCGCTCTGCCTCGAGCTAGGGGTTACGCCGGCTGAGATGCTGTACGAAGCAGTCGGAGCAGCGATTGACCCGGCCTCGGGCGGCCGCCAAATGCCCAGTCACTGGGGCCACAAGGCCTACAACATCGTATCGGCTTCTTCGCCGACCGGGACGCAATTTCTTCAGGGTGTTGGCTGCGCGGAAGCGTCTTTGCGCGCGAAGCTATTGAACATCTCGGAGGGATTCCAGAAAGACGAAGTCGTACTGGTCTGCACCGGAGAGGGCACAACGAGCGAGGGAGAATTCTGGGAGTCCCTCAACAGCGCGGCCAACCTCAAGCTGCCCGTCGTTTATCTGGTCGAAGACAATGGGTACGCCATCTCCGTTCCGGTTGAAGTGAACACGGCTGGCGGCAGTATCTCGAAGCTCGTGCGTTCGTTCCCGAACTTGCATATCGAGGAAGTGGACGGCTGCGACCTTCTTGCCAGCTACGATGTAATGCAGCGTGCGGTGGACTATGCGAGGCAGCGCAAGGGACCGGCGCTCGTGCACTCGCACGTGATCCGTCCCTACTCGCACTCCCTTTCCGACGACGAGACCATGTACCGGCCACCCGCCGAGCGTGAGGCGGACGCGGCGCGGGATCCGTTGACGCAGTTCCCCAAATGGCTCCTCGCCGAGGGACACGCGACGGAAGTCGAGCTGAAGCAGATCCAGGAAGAAATCGACGCGATCGTCCTCGCGGCGACTGACGATGCCCTGGCCCAGCCGCAGCCCGGACCCGAGACCGTCTACTTCGGCGTGTACTCGCCCGACGTCGATCCGACCGGAGAGCAATTCGACACCGAGGACGACCCGCAGTTCTCCGGCGATCCGACGACAATGGTGGATCTCCTCAACGCGTGCATGAAGGACGAGATGCGCCGGGATCAGAAGATCCTCGTCTTTGGCGAGGACGTCGCCGACGTGTCACGCGAAGAGTATTTGGGCAAGGTCAAAGGCAAGGGTGGTGTCTTCAAGGTGACGTGGGGACTCCAAAAAGAGTTCGGCGGCGCGCGGGTTTACAACTCGCCGCTGGCCGAGGCAAATATTGTTGGTCGCGCGATCGGGCTGGCGGTTCGCGGGTTCAAGCCGGTCGTCGAGGTCCAGTTCTTCGACTACATCTGGCCGGCGTACATGCAGATCCGCGACGAGCTGGCGACGATGCGCTGGCGCTCGAACAACAATTTCGCGGCGCCGGTGGTAGTGCGGACGACCTACGGCGGATACATCCGCGGCGCGATATACCATTCGCAAACGGGGGCATCGATCTTCACGCACTGTCCTGGCCTGCGTGTGGTCTGTCCCGCGACAGCGCTCGACGCGAACGGACTTCTCCGTACGGCGATCAGGTGCGAGGATCCTGTGCTCTTTCTCGAGCACAAGCATTTGTACCGGCAGACCTATAACAAATCGCCGTATCCGGGTCCCAACTTCATGATTCCCTTCGGGAAGGCGAAGGTTGTGCGCGAAGGGACGGACGTGACGGTAATTACTTACGGAGCGACACTGCAGCGCGCGCTCACGGCCGCGAATACGGTGGCGGAAAACGGGATTTCGGTGGAGGTAATAGATCTCCGAACGCTGAGCCCGTGGGACCGTGAGACGGTTTTTGCGTCCGTGAAGAAGAACTCACGCGTAATCGTGGGCTACGAGGATTCGATATCCTGGGGCTACGGCGCCGAAATCGCGGCGGCGATCGCCGACGAGTGCTTCGCGTGGCTCGATGCACCGGTCAAGCGTGTGGCATCCGCCGACACATTCGTCGGGTATGCGCCTCGCCTCGAGGACGCGATCCTTCCACAGGTGGAAGACTTCAGGCAGGCCTACGAAGAGATAGTGCGGTTCTGAGCTTTCCTGTGACTTGAATCAAAAAGGGCGGCCCTTTCGAGGCCGCCCTTTCTTGTCAGAAGCCGATTGTCACTTCGGTGGAATCGCCCCGGAAGAAGACCCGCCCATGCCCGGCAGCTGTGCCGCCGTGTAGGCCGAAGGTACCTCGAAGGTCTTTGGATCGGCGTCGACCCATTGGATGGCAGTGACTTCCGCCGCGGTGTTGGTGATACGTGTCTGACCCTGCGCCACGATTGTGGCGGTGCTCAGCGCCCGCAACGCAGTTCCCTTGGGGAGCTTTTGCTGCACCGATTTCATTTTCTCCCCCAGGTCCTTGTTCGACGTTCCAAAGATGGCCGACATGTCCCCGCCGGTGAGGGTCGTAAACGGATTCAGGTATCCCTTGATGTCGTTGGCGTAGTAGGAGTCGTTGCTGCTCGCGACTTTCACGGTTTGCTGCTGCCCCATCGCGCTGATGGTCATCGTCATTCCGGTGGTGACACGGTAATGCAGAGTCGGGTGACCGAGGATCACCGGGCCGGCCCCGAGACTGTCGACTTTGGCGGAAGTCTCCGAGAAGTCCATCTTCATGCCGCCCATCTGCTGGGCCTGCGCAACCATCTCCGCGGGCCTCACACGAAGAAACTGATTCTTTCTCGAGTCGAGATAGGTGATCGTCTTGCCGCTATCCGTTACGATCATTGCTACGGCGCTGTCAGCGAGCGGAGTAATCCTGGCGGCAACTCCTTTCATCGTCAGGTCGAGCCGCATCTTGTCGGGGGTACCGACAGCGTGGCCGACGATCACGCCTGTATCGGGCGTGCCTTGCACCGAGCTGGTCATGCGAAAATCCATCGCCAGATTCTTACCTGCGTTCTGGGCGATTGCGCTCGAAAGCGGACCGAAGACAACCATCGCAGCAACCGCCGCGCGTGAAACGAATCTCATGCTGAAATCCTGAGTATGTGTAGTGTGGGGAGTCAAAGTCCCGAGAAAGACGTTGTTCTCGTCCTAGGGGTAACCCACAGACGGGCTTTAGTGCCCTGTCCGTGGCCACCTGAGCGAAGCCACGATCGACGCGGCCAGAACCGCGCCAACCACGCCCAGCGACGCGACGATCGGCAGGTGGACGAAGTGCTCGAGCAGCATCTTCCCGCCGATGAACACCAAAACGAGTGACAATCCGAGCTTGAGATACGCGAATTTGTCGACCACGCTGGCCAGCAGGAAATAGAGCGCCCGCAATCCCAGAACGGCGCAGATGTTCGATGTATAAATGATGAAGGGATCGCGTGTAACCGCGAATATGGCGGGGATCGAATCGGTCGCGAAGATGATGTCGGTGGTGTCGACGATCAACAGCACGATGAAGAGCGGAGTGGCGGCGTAATGCGAGCGTCCCGTCTTGTCCGGCTGCCGAACAAAAAACTTGTCGCCGTGATAGTCATCCGTTACCGGCACGAGGCGGCGGGCGAGACGCAGTATGGGATCGCGCTCGGGGTTGTATACGTCCTCGGCTTTCTGCAGCGCCATCCTCAGACCCGTGAAGACGAGAAACGCGCCGAAGACGTACAACGTCCAGGCAAAGCGGGTCACCAGCGCGGATCCCGCCACGATCATCACGCCGCGAAGCACCAGCGCGCCGATGATTCCCCAGAAGAGGACTCGGTGCTGATACTTCTCCGGCACGCCGAAGTAGGTGAAGATCAGGACGAAGACGAAGATGTTGTCCACCGACAGCGCGTACTCGATCAGGTACCCGGTCAGGAATTCGAGACCGGACTCCTTACCAAGCGTTTGGTAGATCGCGAACGCGAAGCCGAGCGAGAGCGCCACCCAGACAGCGCTCCAGGTAGCCGCTTCCTTGAGGGACACTTTCGCGGATCGCTTGTGAAGAACGCCGAGATCGAGCGCCAGTATCGCCAGGACAACGACATTGAACCCTACCCAGCCCCAGACACTATTCACGCTCGGGGGCGCTGAAGCGATGGGCCGTCAAGCTAGCGACGCTCTAATGCGTCGCGGACGTCGAGTAGGATCTCGAAGTAGAGCTGCTCACGGCGATATGCGAAATCGAGCGTCGCCATCTGCGTCTGATCGCTGGATGCTTTTGCCCGCTCGAAGGCCTCTCGGTACATCTCGTCGAGATTGCTCAGAATAGTCGTGCGCGTTCGTGACATGGACTCGCTCTCCGGACTCAGGGTCCCGCGGTTGTCGTTCGAAGTGAGACCGGCGATACGCGCGAGCGCTGTCTCCGGATCCTCATTCTCGAAGATCAGTTTTTTCGCAGCCCCAAGCGCGAGCCTGCGTGGATTGAATGGTGTTGGCGTCACTGCAATAACGTACCGGTTGCGCTCAAGGTAAAGCAAAGGCGGGAGCGAACGCTAACCCTTGACTGATTCCGGCCCGCAGGACGGAAACGGGGCGGAGAGCGTTCGCTTCCGCCCCGCGGAGATTCCCGCGACTACTGCTTTCTGTCGCCCTTGTCGCCCTGACCGGGTTTTGATTCCGTTTTTGCGGATTGCTCGCGATCCTTGCTGAGCGAGCGTCCGACGTCGACGGACTCCTCGAATTTTCCTTCCTCGTCCCGCCGAACGTACCTCTTGTCGCCTTCATTCGGCTCGATGAGCTCTCTTTTTTCGGCCACGATTGCCTCCGTTTTCGGGTGGGCTGAGAAAAAGCATTAGCCATGCCAATGGCCAATGTCCTAGAGTTTGTGGAAAACCGCCTCCACAACCGGTTTGCCTCCCTTGAGGTGCTCGATGACGATTCGCTCCAGGAGCGCGGGCGTGACATCCGAGTACCATGTTCCTTCCGGATACACGACAATGATCGGCCCGTTGCTGCAGACGCCGAGGCACGGTGTCTCACCGCGCTTGACACGTTGCGGACCGAAGAGCAGGCCTTCGCGCTCGAGCAGGCTGGCGAGCAGCGAATAGATCTGGCGCCCACTACGGGCAGGCACGCAGAAATTGCCCGTGCAAACGAGCACGTGACGAGAGTACGGTTCCATCTGCGGCGGCAGCGCGGCACCCATGAACCAAAGATACACGTGGCTACGGATTTTCTACTTGCACGGCCGCGAGTTCCCCGTGATTATGCTACAAGCTCTCCTTTTTTATAGGAGCGAACCATGGGGGCTGCAATTACAAGAAATGCATCCGCTGTCGATCCGGGCATCGCGAGCAAGGGTTATGTGCATCCGGAGGTGTTGGTCAGCACGGACTGGCTCGCTCAGCATCTCGACGACCCGAGCATCAGGGTCATCGAGAGCGACGAAGACGTCCTGCTCTACGACACCGGTCACATCCCCGGAGCACAAAAGGTTGACTGGCACCAGGATCTCAATGATCCGGTGCTTCGCGACTACGTCTCTTTTGAGCAGTTCGAGAAGCTTCTGCGCGAAAAGGGAATCGACGAGAACACAACTGTCGTTTTTTATGGCGACAGGAACAACTGGTGGGCTGCGTATGCCTTCTGGGTTTTCCAGCTGTTCGGCTTCACCAACGCGAAGCTTCTGGATGGCGGACGAATCAAGTGGGAAAAGGAGGGCCGTCCCTTCAACACCTCCGTCCCGAGCTACAGGAAGACCGGTTACAAGGCGCCTCGGCGCTCGGACGAAAAGATTCGCGCCTTTTTCCAGCAGGTGCGAGAGCATTCGGCCAGCGCGAAGCCATTGATCGACGTTCGTTCACCCGAGGAATATTCGGGAGAGCGCACTCACATGCCCGACTATCCCCAGGAAGGCACACTCCGCGGCGGTCACATCAGGGGCGCTCGCAGCGTGCCATGGGCCCGCGCCGCAAATCCCGACGGAAGCTTCAAGGATGCTGATTCGCTGCGAGAGATCTATGAGAAGGAAAAGGGGCTTAGGAAAGAAGACGACATCGTGGCCTACTGTCGCATCGGCGAACGCTCCTCCCATACCTGGTTCGTGCTCACCTACCTGCTCGGCTACGAACACGTGAGGAACTACGATGGTAGCTGGACGGAGTGGGGGAACGCAGTTCGGGCTCCGATCGAAATAGGGCCGGAGAAGTGACGGCGCCGGCACCGGCCAAGCCGACGAAGCCGTCGCTCATACACGTCAATTGGGTTGGCGGTCACCGCTTCGATGCGGGGCGTCCCGATGGTCCGACGGCGCGTATAGATGGCGAAGGGGAAACGGGGCAGAGCCCTCCGGAAACGCTACTCAGCGCGCTCGCGACGTGCGTCTCCTATGATGTAATCGACATTCTGGCGAAGCAGCGCACGCCAATCGAGTCGCTCGAGATCGACGTCGTGGGAGAACGCGTCGACACAATTCCCCGCCGGTACAAATACATAACGCTCAATTTTCGAATCGGCGGCGAGGGGATAGAGAGGGATCAGGCACTTCGCGCGATCGAGCTCTCGGCTACCAAGTACTGTTCGGTCCGGGATTCGCTCCGCGCTGATCTACAGGTGGCCTGGACCGTCGAGATCTCGGGGAAATGAATTTGACCGCAACTGAAGGGTGCGAGTTCTCCCGACGTCGTGACTGATAACTCGTCGCTATGCTACTGACCACTCGCACCCGTTCAGTTGCAGTTATCAGTTACGCCGCTTCTGGGACTTCGAGGCCGCACTGTACGGCGCCCATTTTCTTTCGGAGTCCTCAATCTCCTCGCGAAGTCGAAGGTAGCTATCGTAACGCTCGGCGCTGATCGAGCCCTCCTGTACTGCCTTGATGACCGCGCATCCGGGCTCGACGCGATGGGTGCAGTCGCCAAACTTGCACTCGGCAATGTGGGGAACGAATTCGCGGAAGCACGCGTCCAGGTGTTCGGACGCCAGCCCCCACATACCAACTTCACGAAGACCGGGGGTGTCCACGACGTATCCAGCGTCAGGGAGTGGATGCAGCAAAGCGCCGACTGTCGTGTGCTGTCCCTTGTTCACGGATTCGCTGATCTCGCCAACTCTCAGGTCCAGGCCCGGATACATCGAATTCATGAGAGATGATTTCCCGACGCCCGATGGCCCGGTTAGCACCGAAGTCTTTCCCGCCAGCTCGTCGTGCAGCTCGGCCAAGCCAACTCTCTGCTTCACGCTGGTGTAATGCACCGGGTAGCCTGCTCGCGCGTAATCCGCGAACGTCAGCTCCGTCTCGGCGCGATCGACCAGTTCTATCTTGTTGATGACAATACGGGATTGAAGCGAGTTGCCCTCGGCGATGACCAGAAAGCGGTCGAGCATTCTCCGGTGCGGCTCCGGCTTGGCGGCGGAGAACACGACGACGACTTGATCAACGTTCGCGGCGACGATTCTCTCGCCCTGGCCGGCGCCTGGTTCCCGCCGGGCGAGCTGTGAATGTCGCGGCAGGATCTCGGCGATCGCCCACTTTTCGCCACGCTCGTCAGTCTCCAGAACGACACGGTCACCCACAGCGAGCTTCTTGCTCTGTTGTCGCTCCTGCTTGAGTCTTCCGCGCAGTGAAGCTTCGTGTATCTCGCCCGATTCCGCGCGGACATGCCACACGCCGCCGGTTCCTTTCAGCACGATCCCTTCCTTGCGGGTCAAGAGCTTCCCTCCTGGCGCATCGCGTCCCACCAGGGAAGCTGCTCTCCCCGCCTCGCCGTGATCAGTTGATCGAGGCGCAGCTTCACCTCGTTCAGCAGCATTGCGCCAACCATATTGCGCGCCTGGTCTTCGTCCGCGGCGAACGCGAGGAATTCGGTTTCCAGGTGCCCGCTGGCGACAGGGTCACCTTCACGCCAACGCACGAAAAGAAGGTATGCGCCGAAGGGCCGCGTCCGGTCGCCACTCGTGTCGGTAACTATCTCGACGCTGTAGGACGCACCATCGCTCCCCTCGAAGGCGGCCGGCCGGTCGTGCACGGCCATGTACCCGCCGATGGTATTCGCGTCACCTTTCGAGTGATCGGCGGGAAGGAATCGTCCCATTACTGGCGGCGGCGTTTGCCGACCATCTCCTTGAAGACACTCCCGGTCAGGAATGCGAGGTTGGCGGGCCGCTCCGCGAGGCGGCGCATGAGATACGGATACCACTGCGTTCCAAACGGGACATAGACCCGCATGCGATACCCCTCTCGCACGAGCTGGTCCTGCAGATCGCGCCGCACGCCGTACAGCATCTGGAACTCGAAGCGATCGGGCGCGATGTGATTCTCCTTCGCGAATCGCTTCGCCTCCCTGATCATCGCTTCGTCGTGCGTCGCAATGCCGGGGTAGTTCCCGTACTGCATGAGAGCATGCATGCAGCGAATGTAGCTGGCATCCACGTCCTTCTTGTCGGGATACGCTACAGTGGCCGGTTCCTTGTACGCTCCCTTGCAGATCCGCACCCGCGCTTTCATCTGATTGGCGTGCTCCACGTCGGCAAAAGTGCGGAACAGATAGCTCTGCAGCACGATTCCCACGTTTTCGCGGTAGGCCGGATAGAGCCGCTGCTCGAAGAGATCCATGGTCCGCTGCGTATACTCGCTCGACTCCATGTCGATGCGGACGAATGTGCGATACTCGAGCGCCCGCTGAAGAACCTTGTGCATCGTCGCGACGCAAAGATCTTCTGAGATGTCGAGGCCCATCGCCGTCAGCTTGACCGAGACATTCGCCTCTAGTTTTCGCTCGTAGATCCGGTCCAGCATGTTGACGTACGCCTGCCCTGCCGCGCGGGCCTCGGCCTCGTTGTGCACGCTCTCGCCCAGCAGATCGAGGGACGCCGTTATCCCGGCGGCGTTGAGGCGAGCCACCGCGGCAAGCGCGGTCTCCAGCGTTTCCCCCGCTACGAACCTGTTGGCAAAACTCTTTGCAAGCTTGTTGTTGCGGACGAACCGGAAGATCTGCTGTTGCTCGGACAAATAGAGAAATGCGCTGCGGAGCATTTAGTTATCGAGTGGCTGTGGGGATGGCGCGGACGAGCGACGAGCGGCACCGCGACCGCGCCGCAAGTCGAAGATCCGCTTCACGGGGTATTTGCCGCCCCTCTGCATGTGTCCATCGAAGAAATTCCAGGTTGCGAAGCCGTCATCGCTCTCCGGCTCCAGCAGATAGACGATGAGGGCACCGCGCGATTGAGCGGTCGAGACGATGAAGGAGCCCGGCGGAAGTGATTGCAATCCTCGCTCCCAGCGTCCCTTGAGGCGTATTTCGTGGTGGCCCTGAAAGGGCCGCGGACTGGCGATGATCGAGTCGATGGTGAATGAGTCCCCGCGGGCGGCCCACGCCGAGTCCGATCGGTCAACCCGAACTCCGTGAAGGCGTAGCAGGGTTGCGACGGCGGTGTCCTCCGGCGCGACGACGTATGCCGCGGGGGGCACCCGGTCGAGCGTCGAGACGAACCTGTCATATACCGGCATACGGATCGTTCTATATCGCCCGGTCCTGCGCTCGCCTCGAGGAACTCCGGGTTGTGTGATGGACGAATCACCCGTTTTTTCCAGATCTTCCCTGATCACGTCGAGCTTCGGAGGACCGACAACCAGCTGCGAGCGGACTGAAACCAGCTGCGTGGAATCGGGAGAGCGGCTCCACGTGAGTGGCTGGCTGTCAGCGCGCGCACTGAGTGATTTGATCGCAGCTCCCTTCTCGGCGACCAGCGAAAGAGCCTCCTTCACGAACGCGTACGTAGAGGCGATCCGTCGCTCGAGTGAGTCGTGCGAGTAGGCTTCGCTCAGAATCCCAATGCGGCCGCGCAATCCGTAGTAATTGGTTCCGAAACGCGGACGGGAGTCGTATGTCTCCCAGCCTTCAGGCACTGTCGTATCCGCAACGAGTCCGCGCCCGTCACTGACGAAATTTCCGTAATCGAAAACCTCGAAGCCATCTCTGGCGCGCATTCGGCTGCGGAGCACGGGAAGCAACGAGTCGCGCGCGTAGATACCGCCGAATACCGCGGCGGGGCTGAGCGACGGCGAATAGGTCAGAGCATAACCGTGAAAGCTTCCATCCGTCGTGTGAAGATCGATGAAGACGTTGGGATCCCACGTGTCGAACATGGTGAGCGATGCGCGCGTTTCGGGTGCTTCGGCTTTCACGTAGTCGCGATTCAGATCGAGATTCTGGGCATTGGCGCGGATCCCAACCATCTCGGGACCATTCTGCTCCGTTCGGTTCACCGACTGTGGCGCAAACCGCTCGTTGCCGTCGGCGTTGTAGATCGGCACCACTATCAACACTATCGAGTCGAGCACGTTCGGCTTGCTCGAAAAGGTCAGATCGCGCACGAGCGCCAGCAGAGCGTCCTTTCCTTCGACCTCCCCGGCGTGAATGTTCCCCTGCACGTATACAATGGGGCGGCCGAGTTCTTTCGCCGCGGAGGGTGTGGAGACCAGGGGACGCGACGCAATCGCATACGGAATCTCCCGGCCTTCGCTCGTCTTCCCAATCGACCCAAGAACGATCGGCGCGCGCAACTTGCGCAGCGAGTCGAGGAAGCTACGCACGTCGCTATAGTGTGACGTTTCCCTATAGTTCGTGAGCTCGGGACGGGTCCGCGGATACGCAGCCGGACCGACCGGTCCCGGCACCGCGCCCGTGCAACCCGGGAGTGCGGTCATGAATGCAGCTGTAATCAGGGAGCGCATCGCTGGAGCTACTTTGCCACTCACCCGTGTTCGTCTGCGTAGAACGACTGGTTGCGGCGAGCCATGTCGATCAGCAGCTCCGCGGGCTCGAATCGTCCCGGAAACCTCGCGTTGAGATCCTCGAGCCGCTGCACGACGATCTTGATCCCAAGAGTGTCCATATAGCGGAACGGTCCGCCGCGGAATGGCGGAAACCCGATTCCGAAGACTGCGCCTACGTCGCCATCCCGAGCCGAGCGGATGATTCCATCGCTCAGGCAGCGGGCGGCTTCGTTCAACATGGCGAGTACCGTGCGTTGTTGAATCTGCACGCCCGGCATCTCCGGAAACGGAGGGGCTTCCGCCGAGGTCGGCATGATCGACGGCGCCAGCGGAATGTTTCCAGGAGCCAGGAAGATACTGTAGACCGACGGATCGACGTCGCTTTTCTTCCCTTCCTTGTCGTAGGTATAGAAACCCTTCTTGGATTTGCGTCCGTACCGCCCGGCGGCGACGACCGCCTGAATCGATTTCGCTGGTTGCAATCTCTCCGGAAAAGCCTCAGCCATGATCTTTCCGGCCTTGGTTGCAACATCGAGCCCGACTTCATCTATGAGAGTGATGGGCCCCACCGGAAATCCGAAATCGACCAGCGCTCTGTCAATGATGTCCACGGCGACACCCTGGTCCAGCAGAATCCCCGCCTCGTTTATGTACGGCGAGAGAATGCGATTCGCGTAGAAACCCGGCCCGTCGTTCACCACGATCACCGTTTTGCCGAGCTTCTTTCCGTATGCAACGACGGTAGCGGTCACCTGCGGGTGGGTGTCCGCAGTCGTGATCACCTCGAGCAGCGGCATCTTGTGCACCGGAGAGAAGAAATGCATGCCGATCACGCGCTCCGGCCGGCTCGACGCCTGTGCGATCTGCCCGATTGGGATCGTGGATGTGTTGGAGGCGAAGATTGCGCTCGGATGAATCGATGCCTCCGCCTCGCGCAGCACCTGGTGCTTCACCGCGAGATCCTCGAAGACGGCCTCGATCACGAGATCGACGTTGCCGAATCCTGAGTAGTCGACGGTTCCTCCGAGGAGCGCCATGTAATCACTGTATTGGACCTTGCTGATCTGTCTCTTGGTCAGACGCTCTTTCAGAATATCGCGGACGGCGGCGTAACCCTTGGCGACGCGGCCGTGGTCGGCGTCCTTGAGGCGCACGAGACTTCCATGCTGCACGGCGATCGAAGCGATGCCCGCCCCCATGAATCCAGCACCGATGATCGCGATCTTCTCCACCGGGAGCGGCTCGAACGCCGACACCGGGAGCTCCGGATACTGTGACGGCTCAATACCCGGGTCCTTCTTCAGCTCGTTGGTGGCAAAAAACAGGAAGATCAGCTGCCGTGAGACATCGGTCATCGCGAGCTCGCCAAAGCGGCGCGATTCCTCGCGGTATCCCTGCGCGACTCCCTTCTCGTATCCGGCCGCGATTACATCGATCGCCGCGATCAGAGCGGGATAATGTCCACGCGATTTGGCGAGAGTTTGTTCGCGTGCTTTCCGCAGCACGATGGCCCTGCCCGCGGGATTGGACTCAAGCAGTATTCCCTTGACGCCGCCGCTGTGCTTCTCACTCTTGCGCCTTCCTTCGCCGACTTCGTGCGCGCGCTGGATGGCGACGCTGCGGAGTATCGACGGGTGCACCAACTCATCGATCAAGCCGAGCTTGAGTGCCTTGGTCCCGCGAACGGTCTTTCCGGTGAGGATCATGTCCAACGCGTTCGTGAGCCCGATCCTACGCGGAAGTCGCTGCGTCCCGCCCGCACCGGGAATCAATCCGAGCTGGACCTCAGGCAGGCCGAGAATCGTCTTGGGATGATCGGTCGCGATTCGATATCGACAGGCGAGTGCTGTCTCGAGTCCGCCGCCAAGGCAGGCGCCGTGGATTGCGGCGATGATCGGAATGCGCAGCCGTTCGACGGAATCGAGGAGCATCTGGCCATCGCGACTGAGCCGCTCAGCGTCCGTCGCGGTCCTCAGCTCCTGAAACTCCTCGATGTCGGCGCCGGCGATCCAGACGTCGGGTTTTCCGCTGATGAACACCGCCGCCTGAACCGTTGTGTCGCGCTCGAGCCGCGTCACGAGCGCCACGAATTCGTCCTTCACGGTGCGATTCAGCTTGTTCACCGATTCGTTCGGCAAGTCGAAGGTGATGATCGCGATGCCGTCGCTAACCTCGACCGACAATGCCGGCTTGTATCTCGTTCCCACGAGTCCGCCGAGAGGCGCCTCGGTCGAGCTCATCGGGTTCGCTCCACCACCATCGCGAACCCCATCCCGCCCGCGGTGCAAACCGTCATGAGTCCGAACTGACCGCCGCGCCGCCGCAATTCGTTGAGCAGCGTCGTCGTAATGCGGGCGCCCGTTGCACCGAATGGATGTCCAATCGCAATCGAGCCACCCATCACGTTGAGCTTCGCTCTGTCCACTTCACCGACGGGTTGAGAGAACCCCGCGCGCTCCGCCCACCATTTCGATTCGAAGCCCTTCAGATTGGAAAGCACCTGTGCCGCGAACGCCTCGTGCATCTCGACGAGATCGATGTCCTTCAGCGTGAGCCCCGCGCGCTTTAGCGCGACCGGCGCGGCAAGCACAGGCGCCTGGAGGAGCTGCTCGCCCGGGTCGAGAG
This sequence comes from Gemmatimonadales bacterium, assembly GCA_038227135.1. GTDB lineage: Bacteria > Gemmatimonadota > Gemmatimonadetes > Gemmatimonadales > Gemmatimonadaceae > UBA4720. The sequence continues at coordinate 6,049 of JBBRQC010000023.1, read as the reverse complement.
CCGCGTAAGCGTACGAGCGAATGATTCCGAGCGGGGGATAGCCGAGTGCGCGCGCCTTTTCTTCATTCATGAGGAGCACGCACGCACCTCCGTCGGTGAGCGGCGAGGAATTCCCGGCGGTCACGGAGCCGTATTTCCTGTCGAATACTGGTCTAAGTGCCGCGAGCTGCTCGTAGCTCGTGTCCTCGCGAATGCCATTGTCGGAGGTGAGCACGCTTTCGAACCTGGGCGGCACATAGACCGGCATGATCTCGGCGGTCAGTCTGCCGTCGGCCGTTCCGGCAGCCGCCAGGCGATGTGACCTGAGCGCGAAATGGTCCTGCTCCTCGCGAGCGATCGCGTTGAGCTTCGCCATTTTTTCGGCCGACTGACCCATCGTTTCGTCTGTTGAAGGCTCGGCGATCGCCGGCGTAACGGGGACGAGGTCTTTCGGACGGATCCGCGACAGGGCTTTGAGACGGGCGGGGAACGATTTCGCCTTCGATGCGAGCACGAGCGCGTCGGCGAATCCCTGCGCGTGCAGGATCGGGATGTTCGAGAGCGACTCGGATCCGCCCGCAATCGCGACGTCGAGATGCCCCAGTGCGATCTGGTCTGCTGCGTCGGTTATCGCCTGGTTGGCAGACGCACACGCTCGACCCACGGTGTATGCCTGGACGCCTTTCGGCAGCAGCGGCAGCAGCGACACCTCGCGGGCGATGTTTGGCGCGATCACAGATGGAATGACGGTTCCGAACACGAGCGCCTGAACTTCCTTACCGTCGAGGTTGGTCCGCTGAAGCAGCTCAGCCACGCACAGCTTGCCAAGATCTATCGCCGAAATCGACTTGAACGCGGTTCCTGCTTTTGCAAACGGCGTCCTCACGCCTGCGACGATCGCGACGCGGCGTCCGTTCCCGAATGTAGCCATGCAGGGAACATAGACCGGCGTCGTTTATCTTTCTAGGACGTACCTCGCTCTCGCGCGGTCCGTTCTTTTTCGACCAGACGCCTCTTGCGCTCGATCCCCCAGCGGTAACCGCCGAGCTCGCCACTCCGCCTGACAACACGATGGCAGGGGATTACCACAGAAACAGGATTGCTGGCGCAGGCACTTGCTACCGCGCGCGCTGCTCGCGGAGATCCGATCGCCTCGGCGATCTCGGTGTAAGTGCGGGTCTCGCCAAACGGAATCTTCTGCAGCGCGCGCCATACCTTCCACTGAAAGGCGGAAGCCCGGACATCGAGCGGCGTCTCCGTACGCGATGACTCGCCTTCGACCGCTGCGATAATCCTCCCGACCCAGATACGGAGTGAGCTCGACGAATCTGCGACGCGAGTCCGCGCCGCTGCCGGATACTCCAGCTCCAGTGCGGCCTCCAGACTCTTGGCATCGTCCCCGAGTGTAACGGCGCACACACCACGATCCGTCGCCGCGACGAGCAGAGTGCCGAGCGACGTCTCCGCGGTCACGTACTCGATGTGCATCCCGGCGCCGCCGCGGCGGTAAGTGGCAGGCGTCATGCCGAGTCTTGCGTCGGCATCACCGTAAACCCTGCTGCTCGAGCCGTAGCCCGCGCCGAACGTGGCGCGGCTTACTGTCTCGCCGCGCTTCAGCTGGCCCTTGAGCAACTCGGTCTTTCGCGCGCGGATGTATTGCGCCGGCGTCAATCCGATAAGCTCCTTGAACTTTCGCTGCAGGTAATACGGGCTCATACCCGATTCCTCGCCGAGCAACTCGAGAGTGATACGCTCATCGCTGAGATCGGCGATCTGGCTGTCGATGTACTCGCGCGCGCGCTGAACCGCCGGGTTGGGTGATTTCGCGCGGTTTGGGCGGCAGCGTTGGCAGGCGCGGAATCCGGCGCGCTCCGCGGCTTCCACGCAAGAGAAGAACGCGACGTTGCCGCGCTTCGGCCTCCGCGACGGACATGATGGGCGGCAATAGATTCCCGTCGTCGTGACGCCGTAAAGAAACCGGTCATCGGCCGAAGGGTCTCTGTGGAGCACGGACTCCCACGCCATGGATTCATTCATGGGAAGCTCCTGCGCTGGATTTGCTGTTTTCATCGAGGCCTGCTTCTTTCGTCCTTTCGATGGAAAAATCATAACAGCCTGCGTTGGTGTCACGCACATGGATGTAGTCCACGTCGCGATCCCGGAGAAGCAGCTGAATCTCCGCCTCCACGCCACCATTGGAAACATACCTCTGCGCAACCAGTCGCCGGCCATCCGCATAGGCGTTGAGCGTCAGGTGGTGGGAGAGCATGTCGACCGGGAAGCCTCCATCCTCGGCATACGGCTCGCAATGGTCCTCGTGGATGAAGACAGGGCCGGGCAGAGGAAGGGTTTCCCTTCCGTAGAATGGATCGTAGGTGAATAGTATGCGGCGATCTTTGCCCACATCAAACGCCTTCAGGCAATGGCGGCATGGCCCGTAACCCGTGGCCAGCTCGGCGTGAGCGGGATGGCCGTAACCCGGTGATCGGAGTGTCATACGGACCGCGTTTGCGATCGGCTCTCCAAGGGCCACTACGCGATAGGATTGCATCGTAATTCTCCTGATTGAACGGTCGGTTCTACTACGCGTGCCGAATGATGCTGGTGAACGCGGATAGCCGATATCCGAATCTTGCGGTCAAATTCCTTATACTTGGGCTGCTTCAGCGGCACTTCCGACATCAGAAGAGAATGACTGGACCGTCCGGAGAAAAATTCGATTTGCTCGTGATCGGGGGTGGGATTACGGGCTGCGGTGTCGCCCGGGATGCAGCGATGCGAGGCCTGCGCGTGGCACTGTTCGAAAGCGATGACTTTGCGAGCGGGACCTCGGGCCGGTCGTCCAGACTGATCCACGGGGGCATCAGGTATCTGGAGCGGGCGCAGCTCCATCTGGTTCACGAGTCCATCCGCGAGAGACAAACGTTGCTCCGCATCGCTCCACACATCGTTAAGCCGCTCGCTTTCACCTGGCCGATTTATCGCGGCTCGCGCGTGGGAAAACTGAAACTGAGCGCGGGACTCCTGGTGTATCATCTCATGGCGGCCGGCCGTTCGCGCCGTCACTTCACGCTAAACGCCGCTGAGACGGTCGAGCGGGAGCCATCGCTCGAGGGCGCGGGGCTGACGGGCGGCGCGGTGTACTACGACGCCTGCACCGATGATGCGCGGCTCACGATCGTGAATGCCATCGCGGCGCGGGACAATGGGGCGACAGTCAGAAGCCACACACGCGTGACCGAGCTTCTCAGAGAAAACGGCAGGGCGATCGGCGCAACGGTGGAACCGCATGCCGGCGAGGCCTACGATGTGAGAGCCCGGGTCATCGTGAACGCGACGGGCGTGTGGCAAAACAGCTTCATCGCCGACGACCACGCGCGGCGGAGTCGCGGCAGCAAGGGAGTCCATATCTCGGTGGCGAGAGAGCGAGTCGGGAATCGTGATGCGATCACGCTCATTTCCCCCGTTGACGGGCGGGTGATGTTCTGTCTGCCAGCCGGCTCACAGGCGATCATCGGGACTACGGACACCTGGACGACCGAATCCCCCGAGGCGGTGCACGCGTCACCAGACGATGTTGATTACCTGATACGATCGGCGAACGCTTATTTTCCGCGCGCCCGCCTGACGCGCGACGACGTAGTGAGCGCGTGGGCGGGCATCCGTCCGCTTGCCAGCGCCTCGACGACCAATCCCAGCGCCGTATCCCGGGAGCACAGCATTGTCACCGACAGTTCGGGGGTGATAACCATCACTGGTGGAAAGCTCACTACCTACAGATCGATGGCGGCGGAGATAGTCGATCTCGTGCAGAAATCACTGGGTCAGGATGGCCGGCGCGCTGCCACGGACTCGACCGAGCTTCCCGGTGCAGACCGCGCGACAGAGATCGTTCGAATCCAGCGCGCAGACGAGAGCCTCGCCGCGCCCCTGGTCGAGGCGCTTCCCTACACCGGGGCCCACCTGATTTACGGAGTGAAGGCGGAGATGGCCCAAACGCTCTCCGATCTCCTGATCCGCCGCACCCATCTCGCGTTCGAGACGCGGGATCACGGATCGAGCGTGGCATCCCGCGCGGCCGAAATCGTGGCGCCAGTGTTGGACTGGACCACGGAGACGAAAAGCGCTCGAGTCCGCGAGTATGAGCGGGACATCGAGCGCATGTTCGCGATCTCGTGAGACGTCAGGCGGCCTGGTAGTACGCGAATGACTCGCCACGAACGAGCTGGGTAGCCATCCGATCAGACCTCGCCCGCTTGTATCGTCACGGGCGGTGGGGGCCTCAGCTGCAACTCGTTCTCCATCGCCAGTTCGTTTTCGAGGTTCTGGCGGTCCCGATTGATCGTGGCGATCGCTCGCCGCCGTCCTCCCACCATATAGGAGACGGCGCAGTCCATCTTCGTCACGTCGCCATCGATTCTGGTTTCATCCCAGCGCTCCACGTGACCGGTGTACCGAATGGACAGATTGTCATAGTGCGCGCTCCAGAAGAACGGGATGTCATCAAATCGATCGCGATAGCCGAGCATGTTGCGGGCAACCACCTGACCCTGACGCTCGGCGACCACCCAGTGTTCGACGCGGAGTCGCGCGTCCGAGTATGCGTCGGGCCAACGGGCGACATCACCGGCTGCGAAGACATTCTTTACGCTCGTCTCGAGAAACTCATTGACCGCGATGCCCTTATCGATGGTGACGCCGGTGGATTCGGCCAGTTCGACATTCGGGCGCACGCCAACGCCGGCTACGATGAGATCCGCGTCGATGCGCGACCCGTCATCGAGAACCACCGTGTTTGTCTCGATCGCTTTGGGGGCGCGTCCAAGGTGAAACGTCACGCCGCGCCCTTCGTGCACGTTTTGGATGAGCGTTCCAAGCTCGGCGCCAAGTATTCGCTCGAGGGGGAGTTTTTCGAGTGCGACCACATGTACGCGAAGGCCACGTGTGACAAGAGATGCCGCCACCTCGAGTCCGATGAAACTAGCGCCGATTACTACCGCCGTCTTTGCGTCCCGCGCCTTGTCCGTGATGGCGCGGCAGTCACCCAGCGTGCGCAGATAGGAAATGCGATCCCCGCCGGGAATGTCGAGGTGAATGGGGCTCGCGCCCGTCGCAATCAGAAGCGTCTCGTAGTCCAGCGTGGTTCCATCGCTCAACAGAACGGTTTTGGCCTGAGTATCGATCGCCCGAGCCCTGGCGTCTCGTCGAATGTCTATCAGCTGCGCCTCATAGAATTCCTTCGGGTGGAGTGGAAGCCACTCTTCCGGAGCGGTGCCCGCCAGATAGTCCTTGGAAAGGTTTGGCCTGTCGTAAGGAGCATCCGGATCGCCGTCGAGGAGTGTAACTGGCCCGGAGTATCCTTCTCGGCGCAGCATTTCAGCGCACGCATTGCCCGCCGCGCCGGCGCCGATTATCACCACGGAGCGAGGCCCAGCTCCCCGGGCTTCCTCGAAGAGCACTTTGTCGGGCGCCCTCGACTCGCGCACGCGGTGGCCGCTTCCGTGCAGCCGGCCGCCTGTCCGCCTTCCCGTTACGCGCACGATGTCGTTCTCCAGCGCGACATCGTAACAGGGCAGGTCGTTGAGGGCCGGCGCGTGAGTAGCAGCCCCATTCCGCAGCGAGAAACAGGCGTGGTGCCATGGACAACGGATGGTCTCGCCGACGAGCACCCCTTCGCTGAGGGGCGCGCCGTAGTGAGTGCATTTCGCTCCAGTCGCGAACCAGTTCGGCTCGATGTGAACGAGGACCACAGGCTCGCCAAACGCATGCCCGGCGACCATCTCACCAGCCGCGACGCTGCTGATCTCGACCCCTCTCGAGAGATCGGGACCAGTCAGCGTCTCGGATTGTTCGCTCACTTCAGCTCGCTGAGAAGGGTTTGCGCGCGATCACGGTGCGCAACGAATGCCGGTGCAACTTTCGTCACCAGATCCTTGACCTGTGCATTCTGAATCGCGGGCAAAAGAGTATTCGTCACCGCATCGATCACCGCGTTATGGAAATCTACCTCGTGCTGGAGGAATGCCCGGTCGAACGCCTTGCCCTTCTTGGCACGGAGCGATCTCATTGC
>JBBRQC010000022.1:0-53174 GCA_038227135.1 Gemmatimonadales bacterium | reverse complement strand
TTGCCTGGGGATGTCGTAGATACTCTCGTCGTCGTGTACGACACTGTCCCCGGCGCGGCACCGAGAATCCAGACCGTTTACTCCGCCAAGACCTGCAGAGGTGGCTACGGCGTCCGCCAGGTGCTGGGGGACTCGAAGACGAATTGCACGATCAACAACAACCGCCTCGACGAAGAAGACATCGACGCCGACAACGTGCTTAGTCTCACCACGGCTGAGCGGGATCAGGAACGGTGGTATCGGTATGTCGTCAACCTTGCGGATACCAGCAGGCAAACGCGAAAAGGCCAGTGTGGCATCCCTCCCCAACTCGCCGGCCAACCGCGTGGTCCGCGCACTGACGTCTGCTGGATTCTGTTTCGCATTCCGTTCCGCACTCCGGATGACTCGCTCGGAAGTCCGCTGCTCCGCCGCGCCCGAGCACTCCGTATCACGATGATTTCGGGAGATGGGCTCTCGGACGATGAGTTCAGCACGGTTCCACTCGCCCGGCTCCGCCTCACCGGTGCGCCCTGGCTCAAGACCAGTGACAGAACTCTCCACGGAATTGCCGGCGCTCAGCCGACGTTCGGAGCGGTCCATTCCGGAGTCGTCGGAACGCAGGACCGGAACGTCCGCAACGGAGCCATCTCCTACGTGTCACCGCCGGGCGTCACCGATGCGCCGACCAGCAAGACCGTGGCGTACCAGCCTGGCAGGGTCCAGGTCAACGAGCGCTCGTTGCGTCTTACGGCGATCGACCTCGCGCCGCTGGACCGGGCGGAATCCTATTATCGATTCCCCGAAGGCGAAAAGAATTTCATGGGCTACAAGGAGCTGAAGATCTGGGCTCGCGGCGTCAGCAGCGGCTGGGGCCCCGACGGAGAGCTCCAGTTCTACATCAAGATCGCTCGCGACGCCAACAACTTTTACATGTACCGGACGCCGCTCAATTTCGGACCGGGCCAACAGGCTTGGTTGCCCGAGATAAGAATCGACTTCAGTCGACTCTTCGCGCTGAGAGCGCAGATTCAGAACTCATACCTTCAGGGCAAGCAAAGAAACACATGCACCGGTCTGGATTCCACGCTGATCGAGAATACTCCGTTGCCGGCGGGAACAACGCCCACGTCCCGCTTCGCCGCCTGCGACAGCGGCTACATCGTCTATACAATCGATCCCGGTGTGAGTCCGCCGAATCTCGCCGCGGTACAGGAGCTGGCGGTAGGCATGATTCGCGTTCCCGCCGCGCTCGGAGCGAACCCGATCATACCTACGGACACATTGGAAATGTGGGTCGACGACATCAGGCTCGCCGGCGCGGTAAATCAAACGGGATTTGCCGGCCAGGCGGGACTGACGGTTATCGCAAGCGATTTTGCCGACATCCGGATCAACGCCAGCAAGCGCGATCCCAACTTCAGGCAACTCGCCGAACAGCCGACTTTCCTCACCGACAACAGCTGGAACGTGAGCTCGGCGTTTCACCTCGAGAAATTGCTTCCGCCATCGCTGGGGTTGTCGATTCCTTTCACCGTCAACTACACGTCGGCGTCCGAGCAGCCCTACTACGTCTCACAGTCCGATATACTCGCTGATGCCGTCCAGGGTCTGCGCACACCGCGATCCGCTGCAACTTCGCTCACGATCGGTGTCCGCCGCACGAGACCAATGACCGGATCGGCCTGGGCGCCGATTCTCAACAACCTCGCCCTCAGCTCTTCCTATACGACTGGTGCGTCGCGAAGCGAGTACGAGGACGGGAAGGCAAAGAACCTGGCTGTCGGTGTCGATTTCAACCTGTCACGCGCACTGCTGCCCGAAATGTCGCGCTGGTCCCCGACGGAGCTTCATCTCACGAGCGTATACAACAACGGAAGCGACGACCGGGTCTCGTTCCTCAAGCCCGCGCTCGCGCTCGACGATACCGCGCGCCCGGTCAGAGGGCGGAATCGCACCTGGCGCAATGGAAGCAGCCTCGTTTTCCACCCGTTCAAGGCAGCATCCGTCAGGTGGGATCTCACCTCGGTGCGCGACCTGCGAGGCTACGGCACCGATTCGCCGCTCGGCATAGTCGCGACCAGCGATCGCGATCGGCTGGCGGGGTACGACACCGGGCTCGAACGCGAGCGGGCGATGCAGGCGGGAATCAACATCTCCCCGCCGATCACATCATGGTTCAGACCGAGGCTGGATTTCGGAACTTCGTACAACATGTTGCGGGACCCGAACACGCTCAGCTTCGCCCGGGAGAGCGACAGCACCGGCAACCTTCGCATCCCGCGCCGGCTCGGCAATTCGCAGACGACCACCGCCGGGCTGACGCTCGACCTCCCTCGCGCGATCAAGCTTTACACCGACAGCAACAGCTTCCTGCGCGGGTTTCTCGGCGGTTTGCAGCCGATAGACGTCAACTTCAATCGAAGCGTCCTTTCCGTATACGAAGGAAGCGCGGCTCCGGCTACCCTCGGATATCAATTCGCGGTCGGGGGTATCAACTCCTTCCGCGAGCTCGGTGGCGAGCTGGCCACCAGCGTCGGCGTCGTCACCCAGCTTTCTCTGAATCAATCACTGAACCTTCCTTTGGGCGCGAGCATAGCGAGTAGATATCAGCGTATCAACACCCGCAACTGGACTCGGAGATTCCAGTCGGCCCAGGAGATCGTGGACGGAACCCAGGTCGTTTTTCCGGATATCTCCTTCCGGTGGACGGGCAGGCCGGCCGCGCTCAGCGCAATAATCTCGACCGTCGGCGCGAACGCACGGATGCTCGAGACCCGGCAATTCAACGGTACGCAGCCACTATTCGGGGAAGTCACGGACGACCGTGGGCGGCTTCGCATCCGAAGCTATCCGATGAGCGGCTCGATCGTATTCGCGGGCGCTCGTCCGCTGTCGAGCACGGTAGGGTTCTCGCTCTCCAAGCGTCTGGATGCTAAGCCGGGCCTCAGCAGCAACGGGGACAACTCGGATTTCAGTATCGACGTCGCAAAGCCGTGGAAGCTGCCCTCTGCCTGGAACCCCCGGAGCGATCTGCGCACCCGTGTCAGCTACCAGAAGAGTCAAGGCCAGAACTTCGTCATCAATCCGCTCGCATTTAGTGGTGAAAGCCGGCTCAGCGACAACGGGCGCCGGGCGTTCAGCATGAGCGCCGATACCGACGTGGCGGAGAATCTGTCATCCAGCTTCGTGATCTCGCGCGTCGAGAGCTTCGACCGTAACCTTAACCGCCGCTTCACGCAGACCGTGCTGAGCGCCGTGATGCACCTTCAGTTCTACGCTGGGGAGTTCAAGTGAGGCAAATGATCGTTCTTGCGTTTGTGTTTCTCGCCATTGGCTGCGGCAGTGACTCCCAGAAGGGGAGCGCGGCCCAACAGCAACCGGGCAGCGCGGCTGCTTCGACCGGCTTCAGCGGAGCCGCGGCGTACGACTACGCCAAAACGCAGGTTGACTTCGGTCCACGCGTTCCTGGAACGCCCGCCGCAAAAAAGGCGGGTGATTGGATCATCAGCCAGATGCGCGTGCGGGCAGACACCGTAATTGTCCAGAGCTTCACCTACACGACGGCTGACGGAAAAAAGCTTCCCCTTCGGAACATTCTTGCCCGGTTCCGGCCGGACCTCAAGGAGCGGATCCTCTATCTCACCCACTGGGATTCGCGTCCGGTCTCCGAGTCGGCCGCGACGGAAGCCGAGAAAAAAATGCCGGTTCCCGGCGCCAACGACGGTGCGTCCGGTGTCGGAGTGTTCGTGGCTTTGGGCGATGTCCTGAAGAAGAAAGCACCGAACGTCGGCGTGGATCTCCTTTTCACCGACGGCGAAGACTACGGTCAATTTGGTCCGCCTCAGGTGGATGTCCTGATCGGCGCCAAGTATTTCGCGTCACACCTCCCGTCGCCGGATTACAAGCCGCTATTTGGGGTTCTCTGGGACATGATCGGCGACAAGGATCTCCGCATTCCCTACGAGATGATCTCGTTTCAGCAGGCAGGGGAAGTAGTCTCACGTGTATGGCAGACCGCCGCTGATCTCGGCTATGGCGACGTCTTCGTGCAGGAGAGCGGAGGTGAAGTGATCGACGATCACGTGCCTTTGCTGAATGCAGGCCTTCGTGTGATCGACGTCATAGATCTCAATTATCCGCCCCACCACACCCCCCAGGACACGATGGACAAGATCTCTGCCAAGTCGCTCAAGATCGTTGGAGACGTTGCCACGGCGCTGATCACGCGGCAATAAAGCATGAAAGGAAGCTCATCGTCCTCTGCTCCTGACGACCTCCATGGAAGAGTACGCAGCGAGCCGCGCCCCTTCGATGATGTAGTTCGCCCTTTCGGCGCTAGCGTCGGGGTATGCCAACTCCCGCTGAGCGCAAAGCGCTGCTTTTCTTTTCAACTGTTCTAGTCCTCGGCGCGTCCACCCGCGCGTATCGGACGCTCCACAGCCGATCGCCGGCCGACCAGCAGAGCCGATCGGCGCTGGAACGTCAGATCAAGGCAGCGGATTCCGCCCGCCGGTCCGGGCTCCGCAAGCCGAAACGTGAAAAGAAGCAAAAGGCGCCACCGAAACCGGCTGGTCCAGTTGACCTGGATGTTGCAACCGAGAAGGAAATAGAGGCGTTGAGGCACATCGGTCCGACGCTCGCCAAACGCATCGTGGCGGATCGCGACTCTTTCGGCCCATTCGGCTCTATCGATGGGCTCAAACGGGTGAAAGGGGTCGGTCCCTCTATGGTAGGAAAGCTCGACTCAGCGGTAACCTTCTCGCTCGTTCCGCGTCCTACAAACAGAGTCATATCAAGGCCATCCGAACTGCCAAAAGCACGGAGGAAGCCTCACCTAAAGGACACGCTCCGTTGACAGCTCCTGCCGCAAAAGCGCCGAGAATCGGCGATCTACTCCTGAAAGAGGGGCTGGTCACCCAAGACCAGCTCAATAAGGCTCTCGCGGAGCAGAGACACAACGGCACACGCGTAGGCTACAACCTGGTCAAGCTCGGTTTCGTCAAGGAAACCGACCTCACCAGGATGCTTGCGCGGCAGCACAAGATGCCCGCCGTCGACCTGACGAAATTCCAGGTCGACCCGCGCATTGCCAAGCTCATCCCGGCCGAGCTTGCCCTGAAGCACAACGTTCTGCCCCTCAAGCGTGATGGCCGGACCCTGACCGTCGCAATGTCGGATCCCGCGAGTATGTCGGTTCTCGACGACATCAAGTTCATCACCCGTCTGGACATTTTCCCGGTCATCGCTGGCGAGTTTACTCTGCGCAACGCGATCGAGAAGTTCTACGAGTCGGGCGAGGCGCAGATGCAGAGCCTCCTCTCCGAGATCCCCGACGACGACATCGAGATCCTGGAGAGCGAAGCCGAGGACGGAAACAACGGCGCCGCGCTCATCGACGAGGCGCCGGTCGTAAAGCTCATCAACGCGATCATGACCGACGCGCTCAAGAAAGGCGCCTCGGATATTCACTTCGAGTGCTTCGAGAAAGAGCTCCGCGTCCGCTACCGGATTGACGGCGCCCTTCAGGAGATTATGAAGCCGCCCATCAAAATGCGGCCGGCTCTCATCTCCCGATTCAAGATCATGGCGAGTTTGAACATCGCTGAGCGTCGAGTGCCCCAGGACGGGCGCATCAAGCTCAAGATCGGCACGAAGGTCATCGACTTCCGTGTCTCCACCCTCCCGACGCTGTTCGGCGAGAAGGTGGTGCTCCGTATTCTCGACAAGGGCAACCTGTCGTTGGACCTCGGGACTTTCGGCATCGAGCCCCGCGCGGAGCGCGAATTGATGGAGGCGATCTCGAACCCGTACGGAATGGTGCTCGTCACCGGTCCCACAGGTTCTGGTAAGACGACGACGCTCTACTCGGCTCTGTCCAAGATCAACAACATCGACGTCAACATCATGACGGCCGAGGACCCGGTCGAGTACAACCTGTTTGGAATCAATCAGGTGCTCGTCCGTACCGAGATCGGCATGACGTTCGCCGCAGCGTTGAAGGCGTTCCTTCGTCAGGACCCCAACATCATCATGTTGGGAGAAATTCGAGACCTGGAGACCGGCGGCATCGCGATCAAGGCGGCACTAACCGGTCACCTCGTGCTCTCGACGCTGCATACGAACTCTGCGCCGGAGACCGTTACACGTCTCATGGACATGGGAATCGAGCCTTTCAACGTAGCATCTGCGCTCAATCTGATTCTCGCTCAGCGGCTGGTGCGTCGCGTCTGCAGCAAGTGCGCTGAAGCCTACAAGATGGACAAGGCGGAGATTGCTGGCGCAAAGGTCGGTGGTGGCCTCACGCTGCGCGATCTGCATTTCACCGATATGGCGTTGAGCGACGCCAAGACCCGCGCTACCGAGACGGCGAAGCCGCTCATGGCCGACATCACTCTCGATACCAAGATGGAAGACCTCCCGGTCTTCCGCGGAAAGGGATGCGAGCAGTGCGATGGCTCAGGCCTCAAGGGCCGCCAGGGGCTCTACGAAGTCATGAACATGACCCCCGGCCTCCGCAAGCTGATCATGCAGAGCGCTGGCGCCGCGGAAATTCAGAAACTCGCCATCGAAGAGGGCATGCTAACGCTCCGCATGGATGGCTGGCTCAAGGTACTGAAGGGAATCTGTCCGCTCGACCAGATCGTACGCGAAACCTCCGCGTGATTATCAACTCTCGAATCAATCTCAGATGACATTACCGTTCATAGACACTTCGGCTCCGGCAGGACCGCCCAAGCCGCAAGGAGTCAACCTGCGCTCGTTGCTGGAGGAGATGGTCTCTCGCAACGCGTCCGACCTGCACATCGTCGCCGGCGAGCGGCCAAAGCTTCGTGTCGACGGCGACATCACGAATTCGTCGGTCGATCAGGAGATGTCTCCCAAGGATACGCTTCAAATCGCTTACTCTGTGCTCACCGAACAGCAGAAGAAGCGCTTCGAGCTCGAGGACGAACTCGATTTCTCGTTCGGCATCCAGAACCTGGCCCGCTTCCGCGGCAACGTGTTCAAACAGCGCGGCTGCGTATCGATGGTAGTGAGACAGATCCCGTTCATGATCAAGACCTTCGATCAGCTTGGGCTGCCCGGTTCCATAGCCAAGATGGCGGAGAAGCCGCGCGGACTCGTCCTCGTAACCGGCCCGACCGGCTCCGGTAAATCGACCACGCTCGCGGCCATGATCGACAAGATCAATCGCGAGCGCAAAGGCCACATCATCACTGTCGAAGATCCGATCGAGTTCATTCACAAGCACCAGAGCTGCATCATCAACCAGCGCGAAATCGGCAGCGACACCAAGTCGTTCGCCAACGCGCTAAAGTACGCGCTCCGTGAAGACCCGGACATCATCCTGGTCGGTGAAATGCGCGACCTGGAGACGATCGCCGCGACGCTGACGATCGCCGAAACGGGTCACCTCGCATTCGCGACGCTGCACACCAACTCGGCAGCCGAAGCCATCAACCGTATCATCGACGTCTTCCCGTCGCACCAGCAGTCCCAGGTGCGCGCCCAGCTTGCATTCGTGCTGGAGGGAATCGTCACCCAGACTCTGCTTCCCAAGGCGCAGGGCAAGGGTCGTGTAATGGCCGCCGAGATTCTCGTGGTTACCCCCGCAATCCGCGCCCTCATCCGGGACGACAAGGTCCACCAGATCTACTCGTCGATGCAGGCCGGAAAGAAGTTCGGCATGCAGACCCTCAACGACGCTTTGTACCAGCTCTACATGAACCGCGAAGTGACGGCGGACGAGTGCCTGCGCGTCAGCGGAGACCCAACCGAGTTCCAGCGCATGATCGGCCAGCTCGATCCAGCGTCGGACGACAGCAGCGGCAAGTCAACCGCCGGAAAGCCGGCAGCCACACGTGGGCCCGCACCGGGCTCCCCAGCGAGACGTTAGGAGAGGATTAGTTTATGGCCACGTTCACATATACCGCGAGAGCATTCAACGGCGACCTGCGTACCGCGACGATCGACGCATCTTCTCGCGATGACGTAATTGCCCAGCTCAGAAAGCAGCGCCTGAGCGTCGTCAAGATCGACCAGGATGCCAGCAAGAAGGTCGGCAAGGGGTCGATAAAGACGCGCGACGTCGTCATTTTCACCCGTCAGTTCTCGACCATGATCAACTCCGGCCTGCCTCTGGTGCAGGCCCTTACGATTCTGGCCGAACAGACAGACAACAAGGCGCTCGCCGAAGTCACCAAGAAGGTGGTGTTCGACGTCGAGTCAGGTAACACCGTCGCGGATGCGCTCTCGAAGCACCCGCGCGCCTTCACGAATCTCTACGTCAACATGGTCGCCGCCGGTGAAGCCGGTGGTATTCTCGACACGATTCTCATGCGTCTGGCGACGTTCCTTGAAAAGAACGACGCCCTGGTGAGAAAGGTGAAGGGAGCGATGATTTACCCGACGGTCATCATGAGCGTCGCCGGTATCGCAGTCGTCGTCCTGCTGATCTTCGTCATCCCTGTGTTCGCCGGCATGTTCGCGTCAGGCGGTATGGCGCTGCCACTTCCCACCCGAATCGTCATCGGAGCTTCAGGGTTCCTCAAGGCCTACTGGTGGGTTCTGGGCGCGATAATCATCGGCGGTGGATACATGGGCAAGAAATACTACGCGACGAATGACGGCAAACTCGTCATCGACCGGCTCATGTTGCGTGTGCCGGTTCTCGGCGACGTTCTCCGCAAATCAGCGGTGTCGCGCTTCACCCGCACGCTCGGCACGCTCATCAGCTCGGGCGTCAGCATTCTCGAAGGACTCGAGATCACCGCGAAGACAGCCGGTAATCGCGTCATTCAGGATGCGATCATGCAATCACGTTCCTCGATCGCCGGTGGCGACACGATCGCCCAGCCGCTCCAGAAGTCGAAGGTGTTCCCGCCCATGGTCATCTCGATGATCGCCGTCGGCGAGCAGACGGGTGGTCTGGACGAGATGTTGTCCAAGATCGCCGACTTCTACGACGAAGAAGTCGATGCCGCCGTGAGCAACCTGCTCTCGCTGCTCGAGCCGATCATGATCGTCTTCCTCGGCGTCGTGGTCGGAGGCATGGTGGTGGCGATGTACCTGCCGATCTTCGACATGGTCAACGCAGTGCAGTAAGCGAAGCTTCGGAAAAAGAAAAAGGCCAGTCCAAACCGGACTGGCCTTTTTGTTTGTTGGTGCCGCTCCTGGATCTAGAACATCACCCCGACTGTGACCGGGATGAAGCTGAAGCTGCCGCCGTTGTTGACGGTCACTCGATTGTAGCGGGCCTCGACGAAGGTCTCGAAGCTGTTGCTCAATGGAATCTTGATCCCGCCACCGATGTTGAAGCCGAAGTGGTTTTCGCCGGCACTACCACCGCCGTTCACGTCAACGTTGGTGCGATAGAGACCCGCCCCGCCGATTGCGTAGGGCGACAGCGTTCCCATCGGCAGCCCGAATACCAGGTTGCCGGTGAACGATGGAATGTTGACGTTTCCGTTGAAGACCTTAGATCCGAACTGGTTGTAGGCAGCTTCCGCCCTGACACCAATGGGTGTGAGCTGCGGCTTGTACCCGACCATGACAGCGATGTCGTAGCCGGTGTTTGTCACGTTCCCGAGATCACCCGTTGGAAAGGCGATACCGCCCGCCGCGCCAATTTGAAAAGGGTTGTAACCCTGAGCGCTGGCAGGTGCAGCGGCGGCGATCATAGCGGTCGACACAAGAAAAGTTGAAAGAACGAAACGCTTCACTGTTGCTCCACTGTTGAGTTGTTGTTTAGAAGTACACGCGAGCATGGCGCAAGTTGCGAACCCCGCAGAGCTGTGGCGTCGCGCTCGTCCCGCCAATCCGTTACGCCCCAACGTTTTATCCGCCAACGTCCTGTATGGCCGCGCGGAGCAGTGAATCGATCTACGCGATGTCCGCGGGTATCCCCTCAACGCGGGGCCTCCAAGCCGAATTCCTCGGCGATGAGCTGGTACGAACGGGCCCACGTCGCGACCGTGACCCTCGGCTCTTTCAGTCCGGCCGACGGTGTGAAGCGATCGCGATACGGCGCTGCGATATGTGCGCCCTCGGAGTTGATGAAGTCCGCGAACACATATGGCAATCCGAGCTCGCCCGCCCACACCGCGCTTTGGTGGGAGGCGCGTCGCCGCCCGTCGAACCATCGGATATCGGGGACTGATCGAGGACGCTAAGGAAGCGCACAGGCCGCTCCGGTTAGTGATTCTCTCTCGGAGGACCAACGGTGACGCCGGCACCCTGCACGCACGCCGCGACGTCGTCGGCATTCTCTGTCTGACACGCGCGCCGGCGCGACGCCAAGTCCGCGAAAAATCCTCCCACCTGCAATCCAACACCATCCCAGCACTTCGATCTCGTGTCGCCGGATGGCAGGGACTTGCAGAAAGCGACCCCGCGCGGCAGCTCGCTGGGAGCGTACGCGAGATGGCGCACTGCTCCTTCATAACAGAACGCGACACCACTGGGCGACGACTTGTCGCAGCGTTTTCTTATTCCCGAGTACTGAAACGCAGATGCACCCGATGCATTTCTCCCGAGGCCGAGATAGCATGAGCGCATCAGATCGGGCATGCCCGCGGAGTCGCATACCTCGGCCGCCTTCTGATAATCCTGATTCACCGCGGGAAGTATCAGGTCCGCTTGCAGGTCGTAGCACT
Source organism: Gemmatimonadales bacterium (assembly GCA_038227135.1). Classification (GTDB taxonomy): domain Bacteria; phylum Gemmatimonadota; class Gemmatimonadetes; order Gemmatimonadales; family Gemmatimonadaceae; genus UBA4720. Next base: position 42,537 of record JBBRQC010000022.1, on the reverse strand, counting down.
CACGCCGATAACGAAACGGCGTAGCGTCGCAGGGATAATGCAGATCCTTGGGCTTGAATAGGACCACCGATGGAGACGGCATTGAATGACGGTGCATACCGAACTCACCGTCGCCGAAGGACTGCATGCGCGCGCCCATGTTGTGCTCCATGAAGACACCGCCGTAGCAGCTTCTCTGATCCCAGTCGGCGACGAGCCGGTCACAATCCCTGAGCGACGCGTTCACATCGTACCGGTGATACATCATCAGCCCGTGCCCCGTACCATGCAGACAGTCGAACAGTCGGAACTGCTCACGCGTGCCACGCAAACCGTCGCACGGCGCCACCAAAACTTTCTGCGCGATCGGCAACCCGACTCGCGCGTCGAAGTATCTCTGCAGGATTCCGTGATAGCACCCTGACTGATAACGATCGTCGCATTCGGTCAGAAGCCGCGTCGCCGTCGCGGGAGTGGATCGCACGGCATAGCCGAGAGCGTGCGCGAGAGGATGACCGAGCAGCACCAGCGATGGATCGGCGTGAACGATCAGGTCCAGTGTTCCCATGGCCAGTGCGATGTTGCCCGCCGAGGAAAGCGATGCGATCCCGTCTCCGATGCACGTCGAATACACGTCGATCGATTGGGCAACATGACGCCGGCACAACTTCAAGAGAGAGTCTGCGACGAGAGCAGAGTCGCGAACGAAGCGAGTCGGAGACGTGGGGGCGGAGGCGAGTGTGTCGCTCGACATCCCGGGCATTGCGTGGCCATCGTGCTGCGCTCCAGCTGGAAACGCAGTGACCGCGAGTGCGGCGGCGATGAGCTCGACCTTCCGGAACGAGCGCGACAGTAGGAATCTCATCACCGGAGTATCACCGCGTGCGGCCCGCGATTCAACCGGTGATTTGTCGGCGGCGTCTGCCGGGGAGACGCGGCTGTCGCTCTCTACTCCAGACTCAGATTTCGATTGAGCGCTGTTGCGACGTAGACCATGTCGATGGTCTTGAAGAACTCGTGCCATGGAAGAGGAGCTCGGAAAGCCATTCTTCCGGAAGCGTCTTCCCAGACCGGAACCACGACGCCAGGCATTTCCACTGCGGCCGCGCTGCGCTGGAATGCTTCCTGTATCCGCGCCTGTTCGGCGGGAGAGCGCTTGCCGAACGAGCGATCGACCGGAACGATGATAACGTCCTGGCCGTCCCGCCTTAAGTGCGCCACCTGAAAAGTGGGCATCGCGCCCGTGGGCTGTGTAGGTGCTTCTGCCATGTATCATGGATGATTTTCACCGCCGGCAAGATGGTCAATGTCGGTTCTGTTTCAGCGACTGTCGGTTCTCTATCACCACTTGGTTTAATGCCTCCCACGCGGACACGGCGTCGCTACCTTTGTCGCCATGAGAAAGGTTGCCGCTGTTCTGGTCCTGTCGTGTGCCGCCGCGTGTTCGGAAAATCCCGGCACCGCCAAAGCTGCTGCAACGGGTGGGACGCTTGTCATCTCGACCACCGGCGATCCCGGTACGCTGTTCCCGCCGCTGATTCGCACGACGCAGGGAAAGCAGATTTCCGAACAGATCTACGACTACCTGGCAGATGTCGGTCCCGAGATGAATACGCGTGGGGAAAAAGGCTTCCGCCCGCAGCTCGCCACCGGCTGGGGATGGTCCGCCGATTCACTGTCGCTTGCGTTCCACCTCGATCGAGGCGCGCGGTGGCATGATGGGAAAGCGGTGACCGCATACGACGTACAGTTCACGTTTGCGCTCAATAGGAATGCAGCGCTTGGAGGTCGGTTCCTCTCGGAGCTCGGTAACATCGATTCGGTTACGGTCAGCGATTCGCTCACCGCTGTCTTCTGGTTCCGCCGGAAACTTCCGACACAATTTCTGGATGCTGCCGCCCAGCTGCTGATACTTCCTGCGCACCAGTTGGAGCGAATCGATGTCGCAAAACTTCGAGAGTCCGCGCCCCCGCCCATAGGCTCGGGCCGTTTCCGGCTTCGGCGATGGGATAAAGGATCTTCGGTCGAGATTGTCGCGGATTCGGCGAACTACCGGAGTCGCGCCAAGCTCGATCGCGTGATATGGAGCATTTCGCCTGATTTCACGACTGCAGTGACGAGGTTGTTCAGCGGGGAGGCCGACCTCTTCGACGCGCTAACCGCCGAGAACCTTCCGGAGCTGGCGCGCCACCCGAAGCTTCGGGCGATAATTCTCCCTGGCACCGACTACGCGTTTCTTCAGTTCAACCTGCGCGACGCCACGAAGGCCGCGCAACCACATCCACTCTTCGGCAACCGCACACTCCGTCGTGCAATTGCCATGTCCATCGATCGCGGTGCTCTTGTGAAAAGCGTGCTCGACACCCTAGGCCTGGTGGCAATCGGGCCAACGGTGAGGGCTTTTCCGACGACGGACCCACGCGTATCCCAGATTCCGTTCGACTCCGCCCGTGCCCGCGCGGTCCTCGATTCTCTTGGATGGTCGCGGCGCGATGGAAGGGGGATCAGAACAAAAAACGGGCGAGAGCTGGCGTTCGATCTTCTGGTTCCAACGTCGAGCAAGAACAGGCAACGGCTGGCCGTTGTCCTTCAGGAGCAGCTGCGAAGCATGGGCATACGCGTGAACATCGAGCAAATGGACAACTCTGCATTCATGGCCAGACAGCAAGCGCGCAGCTTCGACGCAGTACTGGGAGGCTGGCATTTGGGGGCCAGTCCGGATGGAACCAGGGAGGCGTGGACATCCGCTGGATTGGGCAAAGAGGGAACGAACTTCGGTTCCTACGAAAACCCGATCTTTGACTCCCAACTCGATAGCGCCCTACTCTCCGGACCCGAGCAAGCGAGGGAGCGATTTACCATGGCCTACAGCACGATCAACCAGGACGCCCCGGCCCTGTGGCTATACGAGCCGAAGACAGTCATCGGCCTTCACAGGCGCATTCGGAACGGGTGGATGCGCCCCGACGCGTGGTGGGCAGACCTCGGGGATTGGCAAATCACGCCAGCGGAGCGTCTGGCGAGGGACGAAGTCCCTTTTCGGCCTTAACCCTGTCTATTGCTGGTTAACTCCATTCTACGTGATAGGAAAACGCCCCTCTGTTGATACGAAAAAGGCATTTCGATAGTAGGGACAAAGGTACATTTTAAGGCACTTAATTACGCCCAAAATGCTAAACAAGGCCCTATGATCCGGCACCAGGTCTACTTTGATACGCTTGGCTCCATGCAGGAGGATACATCCTCCTGGCGTTCGGTGTTCGCAGGACTTTCGGTCCTGCGGCTTGTGGACATGCACGCTCCGACCGCGATTGCAAGCACCCCGGTGAATTGGGCACAGCTGCACGCCGTTCGCACGGCTATCGAAGCGATGAGCGAAGGGGACCCGGTTAGAGGGGTCCTGACCTGCGTGGTCGAAGAGATTACCACCCGCAACAAGATCGATGACACCGTGTGCTCAGCGCTTATGGGGTATGGGCGCGCGCTCGACTACGAGGCCAGCTGGGGATTGGCTACTGACGTCTTCTCGACCGTGGCGATGCTTGCCAAGCCGGAGCGCAATGCGCGCCTTGCTGTGGAGGCAAACACGGCTGTGGGCGGTGCGGCACGCCGAAACGGCGACTGGGAAACCTCCGCAAGAGCGTACTCACAGGCCGCGTATCTCGCCGATACCCTCGGGGACCGTCCGGGCGTGCTCGGCGTGCAGGTTGGTATTGCAAACACCTACCTGGCTAAGGGCAACCTCCCACAGGCAGAAACAATTCTGGACGACGTGATCGTTCAGGCTCGAGACCAGGAGTTCCCCGAAATTCAGAGTCTGGCGCTGCACAGCCGCGCTTCTTTGGCGCACAGACGCGGCGAGCACGCAGAAGGCCTGAAATTGGCGCACGAAGCCTTCAGCCTCGCGGTTAAGGCGGGTGATCGCGATTTCATTCTTGAGGATATCGCTGCTCTGTTTACAGAACTCGGTCTCCGCGATTCCGCGCGCGATGCCCATTCAATTCTTGCGACGACCGCTCAATCGAAGTTAGTCCAGTGGACGGCCACGCTGAATTTAATGGAACTAGCCAGTATCGAAGGTCTACCGGACGCTTTCGATTCCTACGCCCACGAACTGTCCCGGGCCCCCATGGGACCATGGATCAGATCGCACTATCTGCTTTTTCTCGGAGAAGGTCTCAGTCGCTTCGGTCGTCAAGATGCGGCGGTCGAAGCGCTCAAGGAGGCTCAATCTTTCGCGGAATCGAACCAGATTCACCAAGTCGCATTTAAGGCACAGGATGCCTTGGCCGAGGTTCGTTCCGCCCCCCGTGCTGTACCGAGTTTCACTCCCTCTCCAGCATGGCTGGCCGACGACGTTGGAGCAGTCGTCCGGGCGATTTCAGAGCTCCGCAAGAAGGCGGTAGCTGCCGCGTAGATCAAGCCAGCGGCAGCCGGCGCCCATTCTTACTTGGTGCAGATCTGCGAACCGTTGGTAACCGGGCACAGCGCATCATTCTTCGGAGCAGTCATGTCCGAGCAGGCGGTGAGAACGACCGAAGCGATGATGGCGGTGGCGACGAGTAGTTTGCGGCGAATCATGGGAAACTCCTGAGAAGAAGAGTGGCGGGGTTGGTCTGACATGCCCAACCTACCCGTATCAGCCGATGCCGAAATGGCATTTTCTTATCAGAAAATGTCTGTTTTCTATCAAAAACAGCACTTTTCCTATCATTTGCCCTCGCGCTGACGAGCTTCTTGCGTCAGCTTCATAGCATCATGAGCGCGATCGCCCCAAGCATTGCCGCGTTCCTTACCCCTCGACTCCTCGCCCACGTCAGGCACGTTTTCGCTGACGAGCCTGACCTCGTGATAGCCTCTTCGTGGCAGGAGCTCGAGTCATTCATCCGTCGAAAACCGATCAACGTGGTCATCCTCGACCCGTCGGCCGACGGAACCTTGAGTGTCGGAGCGGTTGCTGGCCTCCTCAAGCGCTACCCCTCGCTTCCCCTTATCGCGTACGTAACCCTCCACGCGCCGGCGTTCAAGGCGATTGCGCAGCTTGGGCGGCTTGGACTCGAGGATGTGGTCCTGCATCATTTCGACGATGCGCCGGAGCGCTTCCGCGAAAGGGTGGAGCAGGTTCAAGGGAATGCGCTAACGCATCGCGTGATAGAGGAGCTCAATGGATCACTCAGGATGCTCCCGCGGCAGCTTTTCGTCACGATCGAAAACCTTTTCCAGCAACCGCATCGTTACTCGAGCGCGCTCGACCTCGCGATGGAGGGAATCGCCATCGTCAGCGTGTATCGAAACCTGGACGCAGCTCACCTCGGGTCACCGAAGCGGCTTCTTATTGCCGCCAAGGTCTTACGGGGGTTTGGATATTTGCGGGACCCGGGTTATTCGGTGCTCGACGTGTCGATCAAGCTCGGCTACAAGACAGCCCGAATCTTCTCACACCATTGGGTCAGTGTTTTCGGAGTGACTCCAGCGCGCGCTCGCAATCGGTTGACGGATGATGACGCCGTCGGACACGTCCTTCGTTGGATTCGGGCGGGGGAAGACGATTCCGCTCACCTGGACGGCAGAGACAATGCGTCAGGGTTCCGCGTCAGCCACCACAGAAGGCATAGAAGGCCGGAGCCCAGCTAGTCCCACTGGAGGATGCCCTTCATGTCGTCCAGAAAGGGGAGCACCGAGGAGGAGCGAGTCGGATTGCCCCTGGCATTGCGCTTTTCAGCAACTGGCAGGAAATCGCTCCACGGATCGCTCAGACGAACCGTAACCGGTGGGGAAGCCCCATCGCCACCGGATTCGCACACGAGTGGATGCGATTTCTCGACGTCGTCCAACACGGCCGGCGGATCTTTACGTTTGGTCATCTGGAAGGTGGCGGTGCGCTGTCGGGCGGGTCGAAGCGATCGAACGCGATCGAAGAACCCCCTGCAAATGCGTTCCCTAATATGCGACCGTCACCACTCACTCGTCTAGCCGCAACCATATGATCCGCAAACCATCTCCCGCGGCGGGTGTCGAGGTCGTCATACCGGACGCCCTTCCCGCTGGACGAGGAGTGAATAAAACGACCGTTTCCAGCGTAGATCGCGACGTGGCTTATGCGTCCACCCTGAGAAAAAAGCATTAGGTCGCCGACAACGAGAGAGCGAATTGACGGTTCGACCGCGATTCCTGCACCGGCCATCTGTCGGGACGTGCGCGGCAGGTCCACGCCCTGTTGCCCGTACACGTACTGAACGAATCCGGAACAGTCAAAGCCGGATTCCGGGGACGTGCCTCCGTATCGATACGGCACGCCAATATACCGCTCGGCAGCCGGGACAACTCTGCGAGCGGCTCCGCTCGCAGAGTTGGTGCTGGTCGGCCAGTAGATTCCTCCTCGTCGCGCCGGGCGCGACGAGGTAGGCGGAGAATCCGAGCCTCCTCGTTTCGAATAGACGGCCGACCGTTGGCGTCCTCCGCCAAAATGGAATGCGATGCCGACCCGGTATTCGACTCCGCGAACAAACTGAGAATCGGCCGGATACGCTGGTGCCGCGAGATGCCGCGAGCGCGCCTCGCCATTGACCGAGACCAGCCGCCCCAATGCCAGCTGCAGCCCACCACCGTAACTCCACGTGCGGATCACATCGGTAAATCCAATCGGCTGCGCGCTGCTCTCCATCCCGATTCCGCCAAAGGTGTAGGGCATAAAGCCTTCACCAAGCCCGGCGTTCATCGGGCCGAGCAATAGATCCGCGTCGGTAGCCCAGACGAGATTCGAGGAGCTTTGTCCGAAATTGCTTTGAGGGGAGAGGGACGATATGCCCAAGCCTCCGCTTCCGCGAATCCCAATGTACGGTGTCCCCAAACTGAGCGAGAGACCACCGAGGGTGCGGGTCACCGGCGCCGAATTGTCGAGCGCTCCATAGAACTCTACGCCGCCTGCTACCTGGGCGGCGAGACTAACCGGTACTGCCAAAGACGACAGGACCCCAGAGAGACCCATCAAGCGTCGCAGGATCATAAGCGACTCCACTGAAGAGGTTGGGGTATAGGAGGGCATTAGGAATACCAGTTATGCCAAATATCTAACTCCTTGCCCCATAATAGTTTGTGATGTCAAGCTCTTCTGTAAACGTATGATTGTCACCTTTCTCGGACAGGCAGAGAGGTCAGAGGAACGATCTGATTTGGGAGGGTATGACCAAAGACGCACGTTTTGCGCGGGGTTACTCACGCGCATCACCAAACCCTAACCCGTGGAGCAGGATGCCAAAAATCGCATGGCGATCGATCCTAGCCCTGCTCACTGCGGGACTGATCGCTTCCAACGGATCGGTGCGCTCCGCCATTAGCCCTTCGATCAGCGACGCGGTCGCCACCGCGTCTGCGAATATCGCGGGTAATCTGTCAACTGCCTCGCACCTCGGGTTCGACACGTTCTCGTATCCGGGTGACGCGGCAATGCGCGCCTGGCAGACGGCTGACCAGCCCTACAAATGGGTCGGTTACTATCTGTCCGCACCTTGCCACACCGATTCATCGTGGCAAGGAAAGCGAGACACGCTCTCCAGCATGGGTTGGGGAATGGCCGTGATTTACGTTGGCCAGCAGACTTGGGGCAGAACTCCCGGCGCGAAGGTCGCGGTGACGCGATTCGTGACCAAGCGTGTGCGACAGGTTAAGGCGCGCAATGGAAAGCGCGTCGTGAGCTACGTCAACAAACGCGTTCCGGTGCGCGTGATGGTCTCCCCGCGTGCTTCACGCAATTCGAGCTGCTCGACGCAGTTCGTCAGCGCGTCACGCGGGACTGCGGATGCGAACGATGCAATCACGAAAACCGCGGCAGAGGGATTTGCCAAAGGGACGGTGATCTTTCTGGACATTGAGCGCATGGAAGCAGTTCCCCAGGCGATGCGCGACTACTACCGAGCCTGGACCAGGCGAGTCCTCGAGGATGGCCGCTTCAAGCCCGCGTATTACGCGCATAGCTTCAACGCGAACCTGGTTTACAGCGATGTAAAGCAGGTGTTGGCTGGGGCGGGCATTTTCGCTGAGCCGCCATTCTGGATCTCTGGTGGCGGTGGATTCTCCAAGGATAAAGCCCCGTCGGATGTGGGACACGCATTCGCGCAGGTGTGGCAAGGCCTCATTGACGTGGTCGAGACTCACAATGGCGTCAGGATCCCGATCGACGTCAACGTTGCCCAGCTTCCTTCGCCGTCGGAGAACAGCGCCGCGGGGGAATAGCGAGGCGCTACTTAAGGCGAGTGATGAAGTCCTCGCGATGCGGCGGCCGAAATGTCAGATCGATTGCCAGCCATGTGGTCTTGGCGAATGGATAGCAGAGCACGGCACCTGCTACCGAGAGCACGACGCCCCCGTACTGGAGACCTGCCCAGGGCGGATTCGGCCACGTCACCATCACCACGACGAGAAACGCCAGGGCCAGAAGCATCTCGACCACGATCAGGTTCAGGGTGTAAGCCCCGATGAAGTAGTCGGATTCCCCTCGCTCCAGAAGAATCCCACAGTTGGGACACCGCTCTTTCATCTTGAAGAATCCAAAAAAAAGCCCGCCCTTTCCGCAGTTTGGACAGCGGAGACGCAGAGCCCGCCCTAGCATTCTCCAGGGAGACTGACGGGAGATATTTGGGTGGGACTCGCCGGTCATACGTGTCCGGATCCAGGCACGTCAGCCGGACGGGCATAGACCGCGCCCAACACCAGAGCACGATTTTGCTCGGTATCGCAATCGGAACAGATGTTTCGCAAAGGGTATCATTCTGGTGTGGGTCAGGTAGTTAGTCTCGCCTAGCCCGTGGGAATATTATATACCGAAAGACGCGTGTTCTTTTCTTCCGGACACGCTCGTCGTAGAGGTATGCGGGTACTCATGATGCGTGAACTCTTCACGCGCACCAGTGTGCGCGTGCACAATTCATTTGTGCGTTTTCCCCCAGGTGACGTGGTGGTGATTTTCGGCTGCCTGCTGATACTGGGACTAGTCGTCGTGCCCGCGGCCGCCGGGGCTCAGACCGCGAGTCAGGCTTTCATCAACCTGTTCTCGGGCGCGCGCCTCTATGTAGATCCCGCGTCCGCCGCCAAACGGCAGGCCGATGCATGGAGACGCTCACGGCCCACCGATGCCGAGCTGATGGACAGAATCGCATCGCAGCCGGTGGCTCAGTGGCTCGGCGGCTGGAATGTCGACATCGGTGGTGACGTTGCCGACGCGGTGTCGCGAATCACGGGGTCGAAATCGCTCCCCGTTTTTGTCGCCTACAATATTCCCGGTCGTGACTGCGGCCAATATTCGGCCGGCGGCGCCAACGGAAGCAATGCCTACAAGAGCTGGATTCGCGGGTTTGCAAAAGGCCTCGGGAATCGCAAAGCGGTGGTGATTCTCGAGCCCGACGCGCTGGCGGGAATGACCTGTCTCAGCCAGCCGCTGCAGCAGGAGCGGCTGAATCTCATTCACGATGCGGTGCGGGTGCTCAAGGCACAGGGCGCCGCCGTATACATAGATGCCGGCCATGCACGGTGGGTCGCTCCGCCCGAAATCGCGAACCGCCTGAATCGGGCTGGAATTGCGGACGCCGACGGCTTCAGTCTGAATATCTCCAACTTCCTCGCCAACTCGGTGAACATCGCTTACGGGACGGAAGTCTCGAAGAGAGTGGGGGGCAAGCACTTCATCATCGATACGAGTCGCAACGGGCAAGGTGCGACGAGCGCCGGCAACTGGTGTAATCCGACGGGTCAACGCGTGGGCCCGACGCCTACTACACGCACCGGGAATCCGCTCGTAGATGCCTTCCTCTGGGTCAAGACACCAGGCGAGTCGGACGGCACGTGTGGTGGAGGACCTGCAGCCGGCAAATGGTGGGCTGAATACGCCCTCGGCCTCGCCGGCGGAGCGTGGGATCGCTTGCTCGGGCGGAAATAGGCCGCGCCCGACGTGGTCGATCAAATCTGAATTCGCTCGTTCTCGACAACAGTGTCGACCGCGAGGTGCGCGAACAGGCTGTGTTCGCACTGTCACAACGCCCTCGCGACGAGGGAGTGCCGGCGTTGATCGCCGTAGCCAAAACGAACAAGGATCCCGAGATCCGGAAGAAGGCTCTTTTCTGGCTCGGGCAGTCGGGAGACCCTCGTGCGCTCGACCTGTTCGAGCAGTTGCTGACGAAGAAAAAGACCAGAGTCAGGCGCAGCAATCATTGCGAAGAGGGATGCGCCGAAATAGCATCCCTCTTTCGCATCCCGGGCGATCGTGGATTTCTCGCACATTTCAGCACAACTCTCTTCGAGCCCGCTCACCGCGTTGCCGGTGCTTTTCATTGCGGGAGTATTGACGAGCCTCGCTCCGTGCATCTATCCGATGATTCCGATCACCGCGGCGATCGTCGGAGGCGGCTCCGTCGGGGATGCGCCGCGGCCACGCTCGCGCACTGTTCTTCTCACCTTCGCCTACGTGCTCGGTCTTGCCCTCGCATACGCGTCGGTAGGTCTGTTCGCCGGCCTCACAGGAACGCTGTTCGGCTCGATCAGCACGAATCCGTGGGTTTACTTCACAATGGCGAATCTCTTGATGCTTGCCGCGCTCGCGTCGCTCGATGTCATACCGGTGCGAGTCCCGACGTGGCTACTAACACGCGCTTCAAACGCGGGGGAGGGTGGGAGTCTCTACGGAGTTTTCGTCATGGGAGCCGCTTCCGGCCTTGTCGCCGCACCGTGCTCCGCGCCCGTGATGGCCGCGGTTCTCACATGGGTGACGGCTACCAAGAGCGGGGTTCTCGGGTTCATCTATCTCTTTGTATTTTCGCTCGGGATGTGCACTCTGCTGATCGTCGTGGGGCTCTTCAGCGGAACTCTGGCGCGGCTTCCTAGGGCGGGCGAGTGGATGGTGTGGGTGAAAAGGCTGTTCGCGCTGATCATGTTGGCCGTGGCGGAGTATTACCTTGTGCAGATGGGACTGCTTCTCATCTAGGTCGCTTACTCCGCTCCGATAAGCGCGAATGGTCTCTTCAGTCAGAATGTTTCAACGACTCTATTTAGGTGCCGCTTTCGCGACGGGAGCGCTTGCGGCCCGTCCCGTACTCGCGCAGGATCTCGGCATCGAGGTTGGCAGCCGAGCACCAGTCGTAACAGTGCACGCGCTTGACGGAAAGCCAGTCGACCTCGGCCAATACATTGGGAAGACTCCGCTGCTGATCGAATTCTGGGCGACGTGGTGCCCGAACTGCCGGGAGCTGATGCCGACCCTTCTCGACGTGGAAAAGAAGTACGGAAAGAGAGCGAAGTTCATAGCGCTCGCGGTGGCGATCAATCAGTCGCCGGAGAGAGTGAGGCGCTTCCTCGCCGCGCATCCCCTGCCACATGATACGTTCTACGACACCGAGGGAAAGGCAGCCGGTGCCTTCGACGCTCCGGCAACCTCCTACGTTGTCGTCATAGACAGGACGGGAAAGGTGGTGTACACCGGGCTGGGCGGAAAACAGGACCTGGACGCGGCGCTGAAAAAAGCGATGTAGTCAATGGCAACGGATCCTGCGTCAAAATTGAGAAGGCCGCGGATCGCTCCGCGGCCTTCTGTTATTTCGTTGAGTCCGGTTTCGGTGGCGGGGCGAGGCCGTCAACCACGGCCGCGAGATCTATGTAAGCCGACGGAGTCAGCACTTTGAACGGCTTCGTCACGTAGGCGATCCGGCCGTCGGGCCCAATCACGAACAGCGATCGATTGTCCACTTTGTTCTTGGCGTCGTAGGCGCCGTAAAGCTGCCCCACTTTGCTGCCGGGGTCGCTGGCGAACACGATCGGGAAATCTTCATCGCGTGCCCAGGACGCCTGCGTTGTGTCAGCGTCGACGCTGATTCCGATTACCGCGACGTTGCGGCCGTTGTTGAAGAGCGTGGCGTACTGATCACGGTACGCCTCCATTTGGATGGTTCAGCCCTTGCTTCGCGCCTGATAAAAAAATGCGAGAACCACGGTGCGGCCGCGGTAGTCGGAGAGCCGCACAGGAGTCTTGAGCAGCCCGTACCGTGTTGCGCCTCCGAGGGTGAAGTCGGGAGCGAGATCGTTGACACTAGGGCCGGGATCGGCGGCGACTGATGTCTGCTGACCTTTCAGCGCCCCGGAAACTGCAACCAATCCGGCGCCCAGCATCCACATCTTCAGTCGAATAGCCATATCCCATCCTCAGTGTGTACTGCCAAAAGTCTATATGCCGGACCGCCGCCGGGCTAGCGAGCCCTCCAAAGACCTGAAACAACACTGCGTTCAAACCGTATGGAAAAATGGGTTGTCCAACCCGGTCACAGCCGAAAGGGGTCATCAGTGAAACGACAGATACAAGGAGCTGCATTCGTGGCGGCGCCATTTCTAATAGGCTCTACTGCACACGCTCAGTGGTCCAATGATTATACCGCATCCAGGAACGCAGTCGTCGACGCATCCGGGGCACGTCTCGTGGAAGTTGAAGGAGGTGCCGGTACTCTTCGCGTGGAAGGCAAGCCCGGCCTCAGCCAGGTTCTGGTGAGTGGAACCGCCCGTGCCTCTTCACAACAGTACCTCAGCCGGATAAAGCTCATCGCAGAACGGAGAGGCGACGTGGTCTTCATAAAGGCCGACATTCCGGCGGAAAACTGGCGGGACGACGGCAACTCTTCCGGAGCGCTCGATCTCGTCATTCAGGTGCCGCAAGGTATCAATGCGGATATATCGGACGGCAGTGGGGATCTGAAAGTGTTCAACGTCGGCTCGCTCGATGCCAAAGACGGCTCTGGCGATTTCTCCGTCTCTGGCGCTGCGGGAACGGTTCACATCACTGACGGCTCCGGCAATCTCCTGATTGAGAATGTGGGCGGAGACGTGACGGTCAGGGACGGTTCGGGAGACATCGACGTTCGCAATGTGACGGGATCCTTCACCGTAGAGAGCGACGGATCAGGAAGCATTTACGCTACCGACATTCGCGGGTCGGTGATCGTTCAGAACGACGGCTCCGGCGAGATCGACGTCAATAAAGTCGGACGCGACTTCAAGGTCGAGTCGAAGGGAAGCGGAAGCATCGACTACACCTCAGTGACCGGTCAGGTGGACGTCCCCGACCGCCGTCGCGGCCACTATCGCAGGGGCGAAGAGCGGTAACACATTGTTTTGCGCTGCGCGCGAGGGTACGTTCGCGCACGTTTATTGCCGGACTCGGCTTCGCAAAGGCTGGAAACGGAAGATGCCTTGGTGCGTCTTCTCCACTGAACTTTCTGCCTGCCCTCAACGGAGAACGAAATGCGCTTTCTGGCTATTAGCTTGTGTGCTTTCGCTGTGCTGCCCGCTACCTCGAGCGCGCAGAAATCTGCGGCCCTCAAGCCGCAGGGTCCGACGATTCAGTCTGCCGCTGTCGGGTTTCGCGTAAGCGAGGCGAAAGTCGACGCTTCGACAAAAGTGGCGTCTACGGCTCAAGTGCAGAGGCATCAAGGACAGGATGTCGCACTGATGGTGGTTGGAGTGGGCGCGATGATCGCCGGCGCGCTCATTGGGAATACAGCTGGGACGATCATCATCATCGGCGGCGCCGGTATGGCGCTGTTCGGCCTCTATCACTATCTCGAATAGGGTCGCGAAGTGAGGCTCCTTCCAACGCGGATACTTTACTGAGGCGGGAGTCAGCGTGACAAAGCCGGTAACGGCGCGCGTACATGGCGTGCTCGATTACGCGACGGTAGCGGCGTTTTTGAACGCGCCAATGGTATTCGGGTTTCACGGAACTCCGGCCGCCATTGTGTATTGGATGGCCGGAATCCACCTGCTGATGACCGGTTGCACCGACTTTCCACTCGGCTTCTTCAAGTGGATTCCGTTCAGAATCCACGGCGTGATCGAGTTGGTGGCGGGACTCTCCCTCCTCGGAGCGCCGTGGCTTTTCGGCTTCGCGCCGGACGTCTCCGCGCGAAACTTCTTCCTGGCGATCGGGATCGTCGTTCTGGTCGTAGTGTTCGTGACGGACTACTCACAGCGCGTATTGCCTCCTCCGCGAGATCCTGCCGACAGACGGCAGTGGAGAGGCCCGAGCTAGGCTTCGCCTTCGATGTGAAGCGTTCCCGAGCTCACGAGAACGGAGGCACCCCCGACACGAATCGCCTCGAGCTGGCCGCGTTTGAGATCGACCTCGAGGTCGAGCCTGCTCGGTCGACCCATGTCGACGCCCTGATCCACCGTCCAGCGCACTGTCCCGTCGCGCTTCTCTGAACGGAGGCCAAGAAACCCGGCCAGAGCGGCACACGCGCTGCCCGTTGCCGGATCTTCAGCGATGCCGATTCCCGGCGCGAACATTCGCGCGCTGATGTGTCCACCCTCGAAGATGTTGCCCCAGTCATCCGTGCTGAAAACGAACATCTCGGGCGCCCAATAGTCGCGAAGGGCCTGCTCCCATTTGAGCGGATCGACTTTCACCCAGGACAGCATCTCCGGCTTCTTGAGGGGGATGAAAAGAAACGGGAGGCCGCACGACACCGCCTCCGGCTCGATCATGTCGTCCGCAACGATATGGCTTGGCTCCAAGGAAAGGATCTCGCACAGCGTTTCCGGTGGAGGAGGCGGGTCGTTGATCTCCGGCAACCGCGCCGCGGTCAGCTGGCTGAACACCGGCTTGCCGCCTTTGGCGCGAATCAGAACAGAAACGGGGCCGACGCCTTCCTCGAGGACCACGCGGGTCTCATCACTATCGAGCGGGATCTCGCCGATCGATGCGAGCACGAATGCGCATCCAACAGTCGGATGTCCGGCGAAAGGAATCTCGCCCGCGGGTGTGTAGATGCGAACGCGGCGGGTGTTGGTTTTCACCTCGGGCGGAAAAACGAATACGGTCTCCGAGTAATTGAACTCGCGGGTTATCGCGAGCATCTGCCGATCCGAGAGCCCGCGAGAATCCGGAACCACTGCCAGCGGATTTCCGCCGTGCAGGCTGTCCGTGAATACGTCCGCCGTGTGAAATGCATATGACATCGCGTCGTAGAAAATGCGAACGCTTGGTCCTCGCGGCTACTGCCTGGGGCAACTCGGATCCCGTTGCCATGGCACTGACCACGCATTTACGACAAGTATGAGCTCGCAAAAATCGGCCGGCCCGGGTAGCGGTTCGAGGCACACGGATTCAAAGGTCGAGAGCCTCCGGTTCGGCCCGGCAGGCTGGATGTACAAAGATTGGGACGGCACGGTATATCCGCGGCCCAAGCCGCCGTGGTTTGACCAGCTTCGATACATCTCCGAGTTTTTTGATACCGTCGAAATCAACTCGAGCTATTATGGGCCACCCCTCGGCAAGAGTGCAGGCAGCTGGTGCGAAGGGTGGAAGACAACGAGAATTTCCGATTCACAGCCAACTCTGGAAGCGGTTCACCCACGAGCGGTTCTCCAGTGTCCCTGGAGCTTTCGGCATACGGAACCGAATCGTGAATGGCTCGGCGATGTAGTGCGGACGTTCAGCCTTTACCCACTGGTGGTTGAGGTTCGTCACGAGTCGTGGCTGGTTCCCGAATTTCTGCGCACCCTCGAGGAAGATGGGGTCGGATTCGTGAATATCGACCAGCCGCTCTACCATGATTCAATCGGGCCGACGGCACACCTGACATCCCACGTAGGGTATTTCCGCGTGCACGGCCGGAATTATAAGGATTGGTTTCGGGCGAAGGCTCCGGTAGAACAGCGCTACAACTACCTCTATCGCGTCGATGAGCTGACACCCTGGGCAGACCGAGCTCGGGAGATTGCCAGCGATCCGACTACCGGCGAGGCGTACGTAATCACCAAACAACCACTACAAGGGGAAAGCGGTTGCCAACGCCCTCATGTTGAAGGCTATGGTCACCGGGGAGCGGTCAATTGCCCCAGCACCCCTTTTACGAGACCTATCGGGACGTTCTGCAGGATTTCGCCGAGCCTGAGGACCAATTTGCGGGTCGTTCCGCATCTTCATTGACGTCAAGGCCTTAAATGGTTAGGTTATTACCCTGAAGCGCAACGATTGCGTTTCAGTGCCAGCGAACTGTAGAGGGACCTGGGAAATCGCCAGGTCTTTTTTGGTTTCTGGCGGACAAATGCGGCCATTTCGGCCGCGAACAAACAGTAGTCGGCTCGGTACCGCACACACGGCACTCCGACACAATTGAATGAGGATGTACCGAACATGCGTACCACCGGCAAAGTAAAGTGGTTCAACGACGCCAAGGGCTTTGGCTTCATCACCCCAGAGAACGGACAGAAGGATTGCTTCGTTCATCACTCCGCCATTCAGGGCAACGGCTTCAAGTCGTTGGCCGAGGGCGAGCGGGTTGAATTCGACGTCGTGCAGGGTCAGAAGGGCCCGGCGGCAGAGAACGTAACCAAGCTCGGCGCTTAAGTTTCAGCTTGCTGAACGCCGTATAGAAGGCGGGGCCGATCTGGACAAGTCCAGGCCGGCCCCGCTTTTTATTTCGGTATCACCGCTCTACACATTCGGAGGATTATGGCAAAAGAAGAAGCAATCGAGCTCGAAGGGACGGTCACTGAGGTGCTACCCGACGCGACGTTTCGTGTGCAGGTGAACAATGGTCACGACGTGCATGCCACAATTGCGGGAAAGATGCGGAGATTCCGCATTCGAGTTCTCGCCGGCGACCGCGTAACTCTCGAAGTCTCGCCATACGACCTGACGAGAGGACGCATTACCTTCCGGCACAAGAGCTGATTCCTTAGCTCGGTTTGACAAAGCCGCCAGCGAGCAGCGTCTCCTTACGCTATTGTTGACCACTCGGTAATTGTCTCGGCGGTGGCGGAGCCGGCAGCTCGGAAACACGAGTCTTGAACGCCTGAAATTGAGGATCGTCCACGATCAGCGGGTGCGAGGCGTCGGGTTTCATTTGCGCGATCAGCTCCTTCGCTCTCACGATGCGCGTCTCCTCGAGCGGATGCGACGCGAACCATCCCTCGACCGCGGTCGGCTTGTATTCGCGCTCCTTAAGCAGGACCTGAAACAGATCCGGGATTCCCTGCGGGTCGTAGCCAGCCCTCATCACGTTCACGACGCCTTCTGAATCGGCCTGCAGCTCGTCGAGCCGGCTGTGCTTGGCGAACAAAGCTGTTCCTCCGACCTGCACGGCCGCCTGCGCAAGTCCGCTGTGACAGATGCTTGTAAGCGTGCACACGACGGCAACTCCAACGTTGGCCTTCTCCGCGGTCTGCATTTGCTTGACCGTGTGCCGCTGGATCACGTGACCTATCTCGTGACCTAGAGTTCCTGTCAGCTCGTCCACCTTGGTGGCGCTCTCGATCAGCCCGCGGTTGACGTAGATGTACCCTCCAGGCAAAGCGAAAGCGTTTACCTGCTTGGTGTTTACGACGTAAAAATGCCAGTCCAGATCGGCTCGGCTCGTGGTCTTTGCGATCGAGTCCCCCAGGCTCTGGATGTATTCACTGATCGCCGGATCGGTTACGATCGGCAGCTGCGCGTTGATTTCCTCGGCGTTCTGCCGGCCAAGGGCGACCTCCTGATCCTGCGATACGGAGCAGGCCGCCAGGCTGGAAACAAGGGTCAGCGAGATGAGCGAGCGAATCATTTAGCGTCGGGAATGAGAGTAAATTGCAGGGGGGCAAGACATGTTCCACGTTATCCCTTCCATCGCGCCGAAGGTAAAGCCTAGTCCGTGCTCAGTTCCCCAGTTTCCGACCGCGAGGTTCGCACCTTCGAGCAGCGGCATCTGCGTGTCCCCAGGTCCGCGCGCTACTCGGTGATGGGCTCGTTCGGCGCATCGCTCACCGAAGTGTGGATCGTATGCCATGGACATGGCCAGCTCGCTTCGCGCTTTCTGACGCGCTTCGTTCCCATCGAGCGTGAAGACCGGCTCTTTATCGCCCCTGAAGCTCTCTCCCGCTACTATCTGACGGCGCCGAAGGGAGGACCCCACGCTCCGAATACTCCGGTTGGCGCGACCTGGATGACGTCGGAAGATCGAGAGCGCGAGATAGACGACTACGTCGGCTATCTCGACCTTCTCTACGACGAAATCTTTTCGGCGGTGCCCCGCAAGACGGTTCGGCTATGGGTACTGGGATTCTCCCAGGGCTGTGCCACTGTGGCGCGTTGGGTGGCCCGCGGAAAGGCTGACCCCGACCGAGTGGTAGTCTGGGCTGGAATGTTGCCGCCAGAGCTCAATGCAGATGACGCTGCAGCGCTGGCACGACGTGCACCGCTCACCGTCGTACTCGGGCGTCAGGACGACTTTGCCAATCCAGATCTGGTTGCGGCGCAGGAGGCTCGATTGAAGGAACTCCGTATCCCGTACGAGACAATCCGCTTCGACGGCGGCCACGAGATCGTGCCGGACGCATTGCGGAGTCTCGCGGGGACGCGAGCCAGCTGAACGTGCGAATTCAGACGAGGTTGTCGACAGTGGCCAACTGGCGGCTCGCGATTCTGCTCCTCCTGTTCGCGTCGCTATTCGTTCCGCTGATTGTCCCCGTGGGTTTCTTCTTTCCGTATGTCGCACCGAGGAACATTTTCTTTCGTGTCGTCGTCGAGCTTGGATTTCTTGCACTCGTGTGGGCACTGTGCTTCGGGGATGAAGAGCTGGATCTTCGCTATGAGCCGATATTCTGGGCTCTCATCGCGTTCGCGAGCGCGGCACTCCTGTCGGCGCTCGTTTCGCCAGCCAGGGAGCACAGCCTGTTCGGGGATTTCGAGCGAATGGGCGGCGTGTGGGCATGGTTGCACCTGGCGATGTTTTTCCTTCTCCTGCGCGCGCTTCGTGATGAGGAATGGAGCTGGATTCTCAACGCCGCGCTGCTGGTGAGCATCGTCGTCGGCATCGGCGCAATCCTCGAGCGTTGGACCGCAGTGTCAGCGCGTCTGTCGGAGTCTGTGATCCCGGCCAGCTCCTCCACAATTGGCAACCCCGGACTGCTGGCTGGGTACCTCCTGTTCGGGATCGCACTAGCCGTCTATCTTGCGTCGACGAGCGTCCGCTTCAGACTGCTTTACCTCGCCGCCGCCGGGGTGAACCTCCTCGGCCTGGTCTACGCGGAGAACAGGAGCACGGTGATTGGGATCGCCTTTGGCGCGGTGGCGGGCTCCATCA
Source organism: Gemmatimonadales bacterium (assembly GCA_038227135.1). Taxonomy (GTDB): domain Bacteria; phylum Gemmatimonadota; class Gemmatimonadetes; order Gemmatimonadales; family Gemmatimonadaceae; genus UBA4720. The sequence goes on along the minus strand of JBBRQC010000022.1, from coordinate 23,464 downwards.
TTTTTTCGACTCTTCACGCGGCGCCCCGCCGGCGCTGGATAGCCCCGGCCACAGCGATTGGACTGGCGCTTCTGGTCGGGGGCATTGCCGCGGGGATCAGGGCGTTCCCCTCTGCCGCGTTGACGCGCGGTGCCCCCGTGGTTCTGCAGCGTCTCGCGCTCACCAATCCCGCGGGCACGGACGAAGCGAGAACGATGCAGTGGCGCGCCGCTATCGCTGGCTTCAGGGATCGGCCCGTGCTCGGGTACGGCCTCGAGAACCACAACCTCGCCTGGTCCGCACATCTCGACCCGCGCGTTTTCCTTCTGGAAACCGATGTCTTCGACAGGACACACAATCAATTTCTCGAGCTCCTGGCGACCACCGGAGTGATCGGTGCGCTGGCATTCCTCGGAATCTGGCTTGCAATCGCCGTGACGCTGATCCGGGCTTACCGCGACGAACGAATCTCCCCCGCATCGCTCGCCATTCTCAGCGGACTACAGGTCGCGTACGCGGTCTATCTCTTTTTCTGGTTCGTCGATTTGAACTCGACGATGATCTGGATTCTCTTCGCCGCTTTGATCGCGTCGCGCGAGAACCCGTCCGGGGTCGTGCGGCCAGCGATCGAGCGGGCTCGGGCGCCGCGCGGAATTCCGGTTGTGGTGACGGCCTTTTCTCTTTTGCTCGTTGCTGGGGCGTTCTATTCGGAGACTTACGTGCCGCTGCGCGCGAACGTGGCCCTCGATAGAGTGGATCTATCACGGGCGCCGGTCGAGCAGACGCTGTCAGAGTTCAAGGTTCTCGCGGAGTACCCGGGCCAACAAACCGCGCACACGCCGCTGGTCATGGGGCAGTATCTGGCGTCACTGCGTTCCCGCTACTCTGAAATGCGACGCAACCCGGCTGAGCGTCGAATGCTCGAGGCGGCGTTCGCGAGGACAGATTCGGCGTTCCGCCGTGAAATCCATCGCGACACCATGAACGATCGGCTGTACACCCACGAAGCGGCGATGCTCCTCGACGCGGCGCGCTTTTCCGGGTCGCGATCGTATTTGGGCCGCGCAATTGCAAGCCTGGGCAAGGCCATCGAGTTGAGCCCGCACCGTATCCAGCCCAGAATGCTTCTCTCGTCTGCCTACACCGAAGATGGTGAGCGTGATCGAGCGAGTATCGTGCTGCAGGATGCGGTGAAGGTCGACCCGGATCTGGGGGAGCCGCGTTATGCGCTGGCCGAGAATTATCTGAGCGACGGAAAGAGTGACTCGGCGCTCGCTCTGCTGGAGAGCTCGCTCAGACGCGGCTACGTGGGAAAACCGGACATCTATCTCGCCGTAGGGAAGCGCCTGGAATTCCTCGGGCGCAGCGCTGGCGCCGCGAGGTTGTACTCCAGCTATCTGGAAGCGAAATACACCAAAGCCGTATGGAACAGGCCCGGCACCATCGACGGAACGATTCCGACTGCGGACATCGCCGTCGCCGCGCACTTGCCGTTGTTGTACGTGCGGGCGCAGAAGAGCGAGCTGGCGATCAAGGCAGCAGCCGCGCTGTCGGCATTCGATTCTTCGCGAACCGGACTCGTCGATCGATTTGTCGCTGACGTTGGATCGCGGAGGCGCGCGCGCTGGGTGGCGAAAAACTCACTTCTCCCGTGCGCGCCCGTCCATGTTTCCAGATCGGATGACGCGGCTACGCTCGATGCTTGCGGAGTTTTCCGGAAGAAGCTCTAGGCGGAGGCTGATTGCGCGGCAACGGCCGTGGCTGCGGTCGCTCTGGTGCCTGCGCGGTGAATCCTGAGTGCAGCGATGCGCCGACCGTCCATAGCCACGACTTCCATCTCGCCGCCGGGAATCGGAATTCTGTCCCCCATTCTCGGCAGACGGCCAAGCTTGGCAAACGCGTACCCACCGAGAGTCGTCCAGTCGCCCTCCGGGATCTGCACCCGGTAGTCGGATCGGACGTCGATGAGTGACAGCGACCCGGCAAGCTCGAGTACTCCATCGGTGACAATCGATTCGCGGGAGGCGAAGTCGTATTCGTCGGCGATGTCGCCGATGACCTCTTCCACCAGATCCTCCATGGTCACGATGCCGGCGGTTCCACCGTACTCATCCAGCACTACCGCCATATGGGCCCGGGTTTTTCTCAGATCGTCCAGCACACGCTCAGCAGGCCTGCTGTCAGGAACGTACATGGGCTCTCGCACGAAATCCGCCAGATTGAACGGAGCGTCGCCAGAGTGCAGCCACAGATCCTTCGCGAGAAAAACTCCGGTGACGTCGTCGAGTGATTCGCGGTAGACGGGATAGCGCGAGTAACGCTCCCGTCTTAGAACTTCCCAGACTTCCTGCTCGGTCGATTCGATATCCAGCGCGACGACCTCCGTTCGTGGGCGCATTACATCTCTGGCCTTTTTCTCATGGAAATCCAGGACGCCCGCCAGCATCGCGCGGTCGGACTCATCGAGTGTGCCTCGTGCATGGGCTTGCATCACCATGAAGCGAATTTCTTCGGGACTGTGTCCCTCTTCGTCCGTTGCGGGATCCACCCCGAAAAGACGCAACACTCCGTTCGCCGCGCCGTTGAACACCCAGATGAACGGCGACATGAACCGCGAGAACAAGACGAGCGGGCGCATGACCGCCCTCGCGGTTTTCTCAGGGCTAGCCAGCGCGACGGATTTCGGAGCAAGCTCGCCGAGCACGATATGAAGAAAGGTGAGCAGGAAGAACGCGACCGGTACGGCCGCCGCGTGGCTTGCTGTGGGAGAGGGGTTTAACCCTGCCGAACGCAGCAAGGTGTCGAATAGGTGGGCCAGGGCAGGCTCGCCTATCCAGCCAAGCGCGAGCGACGCCATCGTAATTCCAAGTTGCGTGGCGGCGATGTAGCGGTCTAGATGTTGGAGCGCGGCCTGAACGGCGCGCGCACCCCGATCACCCTTGCCGATCATCTCGTCGATTTTGCTGCGCCGAGCTGCTACCAGGGAAAACTCGGCAGCGACGAAGAAGGCGTTCAGGGCGACCAGTCCAAGCACGGCAACAATGCTGCTGGCGGCCGCGGTCATAGACGGAGGAACCGCGGCGTCCGCAGCAAGAAGTCCAAGGACCATATGCGTGTAATCTATATAGTAGTAGGGACTTAGGCTCACGCCGGAGCGTATAATTGACGTCCGTCACTCAACAGCGCATTTCGGAGCCCTCTTTACAGGCCATTCCCGTGACGCCCCCCGGCCCGCGAACCACGCTTGCTGTGCCGACGCCGTCGGGAGGCGGGCGGGAGCGGGTTCTTCGGGTTCTCTACGTTGGTCGCCTTTCGCTGGCGACCGCGATCTTCATCGCCGCCATAGTCGTCTGGCGCGCCGCTGACAGCACCGCGACACTGATAGCAACACTGGCATTCGTGTCGGCCCTGTTGTTCACAGCCGGGTCGATGCTCTACATCGTGAAGAAAGACGCGCGACCTGGGGACAGGTTCTTCTACGTCCAGGTCCTGTTCGACCTGTTTCTGGTGACGACGGTCGTTCATCTGACCCAGGCAGGGACGCCCTCACAGCTTGCTCCGCTCTACATACTCGTAATCGCGGTCAGCGCGCTCGTGCTCCCGGCGACCGGAGTGTTGTTGATCGCGCTCCTCGGCGACGTGCTCTACTTCGCGGTAACAATCGTCGATCAGGCTTCGCCCTTCGATATCCCGGTTCTGATTCAGCTGGGAATTTTTGGAGCGGTAGCGCTGGGGTGCGGCTACATAGGAGCGCGGCTGCGTGAGGCAAACGCCGGTCGCGAGGAGATGGCTGCGGAGCTGGCCGCATTCAGACTGCGTGAGGCGGACATCGAGCGCTTGCACACCCGGGCCGAGCGGCTCGAAGCGGTCGCGGAGATGAGTGCTTCGCTCGCGCACGAGATCAAGAACCCGCTCGCATCGATTCGCAGCGCCGCGGAGCTTCTCGCCAAGGTCCCGGGAGCTGACGATGATACACGCACTCTCACGAGGCTCGTGCAGCGCGAGTCGGATCGGTTGTCCCGCCTGCTGTCGGAATTCCTTGATTTTGCGCGCACCGGAGTGACCAGCCTGCGCCGCCTGGATATCGTCGAGATAGGGCGTCATGCCGCAGCCCTTGTCGGCGCGCACCCCGACCGACCGGAGGGAGTCACGATTCGAGAACTGTTTCCGGTGAGTCCGCTGGTCGTCGTTGGCGATGATGATCTGCTGCATCGCGCAATATTCAACCTTCTTCTCAACGCAGTGCAGGCATCTCCGCCCGGCGGCGAAGTGCGGCTCGAAGCCGTCGAGCTCGCACATCATCAGCTTCCCCCGCAAGCCGAGCATTTCTCCCGTGGCGCCGTAATGCTTCGGATCTCGGACCAAGGGCGAGGGATTCCGGATTCAATCAAGGAGAGGCTGTTCGAGCCTTTTGTAACTACGAAAGCGGGCGGCAGCGGTCTTGGGCTTTCGATTGTACATCGCGCCGTCGAAGCCCATCACGGCTTTATTCTCGTGGATACCCCGGATCAGCAGAGCGGAACCCGATTTACGGTGATTCTGCCCAAGCTCGGGTCAGATGGCGCGAAGCCTCGTAGCCCGAAACGCACTCCCAAGCTGTCGGCGAAGGCCGGTTCATGACCGCAGCTCCGGCGGCGGCGCCAACGGTGCTAGTCATAGACGACGAGATGGGCATCCTCGACACGATTCGAATCTTGCTCAAGAACGAGGGATTCACTCCCTACACCGCGCTCGGAGGAAAGAAAGGCCTCGAGCAGATAGCGGCTCTGAGACCTGAGCTGATCCTGACCGACGTCAGAATGCCGGACGTGACGGGCCTCGATATCCTGGCATCGGTGCGGGCGCACGACCCGGAAGCGGTGGTCATTCTGATGACCGCACAGGCGAGCCTGCAGTCCGCGATCGGCGCCGTGAACAACGGCGCCTTCTACTACATACAGAAGCCGTTCAAGAACGAGGAGCTGGTGACAATCGTGCGTCGCGCGGCCGAGCATCGCAGCCTCCGGCGCGAAAACAAGTCACTCAAGGCGGAAGTAAAGAAAAGGGACCGAACGGGCCGTCCGGTTGGGTCGAGCAAGGCGTGGGTGGATGCGCTGCACGTCGCTGAATCGGTTGCCGTCACGGATTCGACAGTGCTGTTGCAGGGGGAGTCCGGGACTGGCAAGGAAGTCGTGGCGCGGTACATCCATGACCAGTCTCCCCGCGCAGCCAAGCCGTTCCTTTCAATAAACTGCGGCGCTCTGCCGGAAAGTCTCCTGGAAAGCGAGCTGTTCGGCCACGTGAAAGGATCCTTCACGGGCGCGTCGCGCGACAAGGACGGGCTCTTCTCGGCGGCCGGCGACGGCACCTTCTTCCTCGACGAGATCGGCGAGACCACATCGGCTACCCAGGTGAAACTCCTTCGCGTGCTGCAACAGCGCGAGGTCATTCCCGTGGGAGCGACTGAGGCAAAGCCGGTACACGCGCGCGTGATTGCGGCTACGAATCGTGATCTGGAAGAAGAGATAAAGCGCGGGAACTTCCGAAGCGACCTGTATTACCGGCTAAACGTGATCTCGATTGTCCTGCCCCCACTGAGAGAGCGGCCAAACGACATTCCCCTTCTCGCCGAATTGTTTCTCACGAGAACGGGAGAAGCGCGGGGCGAGGCACCACGGGGCCTGACTCCGGAAGCTCTGGACGCGATGCAGAAGTACTCGTGGCCAGGGAACGTGCGCGAGCTGGAGAACGCCCTTGAACGGGCGGCGATTCTCGCCAAAGAGGACCTGATTCCTCTTTCCGCACTTCCGGAGCGTGTCGTCGAACCCAAATCCGATCCGCTGGTCAGCGAGGCGGCCCAGAGCAACCCGACCCTCGATACGATCGAGCGCGCCTACATTATGTGGGTTCTCGAGAACGAAGGCGGGAACAAGGCGCGCACCGCTGAAGTGCTCGGTATCGACTCTTCGACCCTTTACCGGAAGCTCTCACGCTACGGCCTCAATAGCTGACCTTTGCAAATTGCAAACGATTCGCAAAACGCACCGTATTCGGCCGTCTTGTTGAACCAGGGATCTTCTACGCAAACCGTTGGCACGCAACGACCTATCCGGAATTTTCGGGACTCGGCACCGGCGGTGCCTGAGGTGGGGTTGCCTCCCAAAGGGGCGTGCGTCTTTCTGGTACTGAGTGCTAAGGCGCACTAAGTCTATCACAGCTTCAGGAGACGAAATGTCGAGCAACAAAAAGGGTTTTACTCTTATTGAGCTTCTGATCGTGGTCGTCATCATCGGCATTCTTGCCGCGATCGCTATTCCGAAGTTTGCGAACACGAAGGACAAGGCGTATGTGGCCGCGATGAAGTCCGACCTTCGTAACCTCGCGACGTATGAAGAGCAGTATGCCGCCGACAACAACGGCGCGTACTTCTCGGGCAACGGTTCGGCTCAGGGCTTCACGCCTTCTAAGGACGTAACCGTGACGGCGACCGCAGTTGTCGGCCCGCCGCCCGCATGGACCGCGACGGCTTCGCACGCTCTGTCGGCGAAAGCTTGCGATTCAGGTGTGACCACCCCCGGTGTAATCACCTGCGTCTAATCAGACCGAACCTGGTCTAAGAAAAGGCGGGGCGTCGAAAGACGCCCCGTTTTTCTTTTCCGGGCAATTCGCCCGACGATTCGCAAAACGCGGCACCACTTGTTTAGTCGCGAGAAGGTTACAAATTCTAACTGGCGTTCCCCCAGTAACTTAGCTCCTGCCTTACGCCTGGCTGGCTCAATGCTCGGAGTGGGGTTGCGTGTCTTGATCACGTGGAGTCTTACTGGTAGCGGGTGGCTAGGCCATTCGCCCCATCCAACTGCTTCAGGAGTTCTTACAATGTCGAGCAACAAAAAGGGTTTTACTCTTATCGAGCTTCTGATCGTTGTCGTCATCATCGGCATTCTTGCCGCGATTGCGATTCCGAAGTTTGCGAACACGAAGGACAAGGCGTATGTGGCCGCGATGAAGTCCGACCTTCGTAACCTCGCGACGTATGAAGAGCAGTTTGCCGCCGACAACAACGGCGCGTACTTCTCAGGCAACGGTTCGGTCCAGGGTTTCACGCCTTCTAAGGACGTAACCGTGACGGCGACCGCAGTTGTCGGCCCGCCGCCCGCATGGACCGCGACTGCTTCGCACGCTCTGTCGGCGAAGAAGTGTGACTCAGGCGTGACCACCGCCGGTGTGATTACCTGCGTGTAATTACGCTGAATCTGTTCCAAGAGCGGGGCGTCGAAAGGCGCCCCGCTTTCTTTTTGTTCGCAGCTCCACGCGAATGGACCCTGAAAAGAATCGATTTCGCCGGTCGCGCTGCAGTCACGCATAGTCGGCCCGGCTGGCTACGCTGAGAGTATGAAAACGGCAAGGCGTACAGCGGGCTACACGCTGATCGAGGTGATCATAGCGCTCCTCGTCTTCACGGTCGGTGCCCTCGCGCTCGCGGCTTCGAGTGCGGTGGTCGCGAGGGCGATGGCGACGAACGCACTGCGCGAGCGTGGCGGACGAGTTGCCGCGAGAAGAATCGCATTGCTCACTTCGCAATGCGGAATGGCGGTGGGCGGAAGCGAACGGGTGCAACTCATTAAATCCGCATGGTCGGTCTCTGGCCTTGATGGGTCGCGCGTCAATCTCACCGAGACCGTCAGCTACGAGTCTCCTGACGGTCCCCGCACGCAGACATACCGGACGACGATCTGGTGCCGCGGTTGAATTCCAACAGGGGCGGTTTGTCGCTCGCCGAGCTGGTTGTGGTTGTCGCGCTGGGCGGACTCGTCGCCGCGACGATCCTCGGAACTGTCACGCGCCAGCAACGATTCTACCGCGGCGCCTCCGAGTTGATAACTGTTCGTGAGGGCGTTCGGGACGCGTTGGAAGTGCTTTCCTCGGATGTTCGTGGAACTTCGGTCGCTGATACTGTCAGACTGGCGACCGATTCCGCAATCGAGTTCTTCGCTACGATCGGTGCATCGGTCGTGTGTCAGAACTTGGGCAACGAGGTCGGGCTACCGGCGCCGCACCCGTCTGGAACCTCGCTCACGATATTTCGCACAGAGCCCGACACGGGCGACCTAGCTCTGTTTCACGTGGACTCGGCTGGTACAAACGAACGCTGGGAGCGACGTCGCATCTCCGGGTTTGTCCTCCAGTCGCTGGCGACGAGCTGTCCTCCATCTTCGCGCCTGTCTCAGCAGGCCGATCTCGATGCCGGAGCAAGGGGAATCGTTGTCTCTTTGTCCACTCCCCTGGGCGGCGATATCCGGCCCGGAGCTATCGTCCGATTCATCCGCCGGCAACGGTATAGCCTGTACCGCGCGAGCGATGGCGATTGGTACCTTGGCTATCGCCGATGCAACGCGATGGGAGTGTCCGTGTGCGGGACCGTGCAACCCGTCAGCGGACCGTATCGCGCATTTAGTCGCGATCAAAGGGTGACTGGCCTTTTGTTCGAGTACTTCGACGCGTTCGGACACGCGCTGGACGTCGCTGCCGCGCCGGTCTCTCTTGCAAGGGTCGACGTTACGGCGCGAAGCGAAAGCGGATACCTCCTTCCAGCTGGTGGACCCTTCGCTCGAAAAATCGCCGACTCGGCGACAGTATCGGTCGCGATCAGACGGTGAGGCGAATGGTGGAACGAAGGGGATTCGCGCTTGCCGCCGCGCTCCTCGCCGTCGTTCTGATAGGAGCGCTCGTCGGAGGGGTGCTGTTCGCCGCTGCGGAGGAGACCAAAGTGGGCGCGGCCGGGACGGACCGTGCCGTCGCATTGTACGCGTGTGAGACCGCGATCGTGCAAACCGTCACCGATCCCGGGCTGCGGTTACCCGACTCGATTGGAGTTGGGGGAACGATCGCTGGTCACATCGCTGGACCTGGACCGGAGATAATCGTCTATATCACGCGGGTCGATTCGGCGACGTACTCGATACTGGCCGAATCGGCGGCGGAGACGGGTTCCACCGGTGCGCATCGAGTCGGCGTCGTCGTGAGGTCGTCGATCGCCGACGACCATTCGATAAGCATCGTTCCGATTTCAGAACGACCGTGGTTCGAAGTTTTCTAGGACCATGCCAGCGGATCGTTACTTTCTCGTCATTTGAATCGTGTCTTAGCACGAACGCTTGGTTACCGACTTTCGGATGTTGTTGCCGGCGGTTTGGTCTCCACGTAAATGCAAGCAAACAGAGTTCTTAGGAAAGCACGCCTCAACAGGGTTAACACAGCGGCGCGCACCTGAGCAAGACTCGCTTCTCTTCATTCACCAAGGTCGCGATGGCGTTATTTGGGCGGAAAAAGACTACCGTAGGGCTCGATATCGGATCCGGCTTGGTCAAGGTCGCCGTCGTCGATCACTCGAAGTCCACGCCGGAACTGGTGAAGGTCGCAATTACTCCGCTGCCCGACGATGCAATCGTCGACGGCGAAGTGATGGATCCGCACCTGGTTTCGGACGTCATTCGCACCACGATCGAAGCTGTTGGCGCAAACACAAAAGCTGTGGTCGCCGCAGTTGGTGGCCGTGATGTAATCATCAAGCGCATCAAGACCGAGCGCGTGAAAGAAGCGCAGGCCCGGGAGCTGATGCGCTGGGAAGCGGAGCAGCACGTACCGGACGTCGACTCAGTAGAGCTCGACTTCCAGATCCTCGATGACGGCGGGGACGGCAGAGACGAAATGAGTGTTCTCCTCGTCGCGGCCAAGAGGGATCTGGTCGAAGCCAAGCTGCGGATTCTCGCCGAGGCGGGCATCACGCCCAGCTCGATGGACGTAGACGCCTTCGCGCTCCACAACGCATTCGAACTCAATTATCCGGCCGCGATGAGCGGAGCCGTTGGACTGGTGAACATCGGTCACGAAGTCACCAACATCAACATTCTGGACGACGGCGTCCCGATCCTCACCCGCGACCTTCCAATAGGCACACGCCGTATTCGCGAAGATCTTCAGCGCGAGCACGGACTTTCGGCCGCGGACGCCGAAGCACTGATCAGGGGCTACGATCGTTCTCCTCAGCTCGATTCGGTCATCGCGCAGCGGACCGAGGAGATCGCTACCGGGCTCGAACGGGCTATCGCGTTTCTTGCGACATCTCTGAAGGGCGATGGGCAGATGAAAGCCGTTTACACCTGCGGCGGCGGATCACGCACGCCAGGTCTGACCGAATCACTTGGTCAACGGCTGCGCAAGCCCGTGGAGCTCGCGAACCCTCTCGCCACGATGTCGGTGAGAGAGGGCGCGCTGGAGTCGCTCGTGACCGACGAGGTCGCGCCTCTCCTGATGCTCTCGATTGGCCTCGCCCTCCGTAAGAACTGACCCCGGAGCACCTACACTATGATCGAGATCAATCTCCTTCCCGGGGACGGCAAGAAGAAGCGACGGGCGAAGACCGCCACCGCCACGAAGTTCGAATTCAACCTCAAGCCTCCACCGTGGCTCGCCGGAATTACTGAGAAGATCACCGACAAATACATGCTCGGCGGCATCGGCGCGGCGGGGTTTTCCGGCCTTCTCATCGCGTTCATGTTCATTCACCAGACAGCGCGCGCGAGCTCACTCGAGGAGCGCGAGACGAAGGCAATGAAGGATTCCGCGCAGTTCAGCGCGGTCCTCAACGCCAAGGCACGGGCCGAGGCGACTCGCGATTCCCTCTACCAGCAGATCGCGATCATCAAGTCAATCGACGATTCGCGCTATCTCTGGTCGCATCTAATGTATGAGATATCCAACGCGCTTCCCCAGTACACGTGGCTGACGGAGATCACGCAGACGAGTCAGCCGCGCAGCGCTGCTGTCGCGGATACGGCGAAGAAGGCTGTAGCGACAGACAGCACGCAGTCGGCGAAACAGAGACAAGCCACCCGCAATCTGGCCAGGAAGGCGCGATCTGATTCGCTCCTCGCCGCGGCGAAGGATATCAAGTTCAAAATCGTCGGACACACGGTGGACATTCAGGCGCTCACGCGTTTCATGAAAGCACTCGAGGCGTCGCCGTTCATTCAGAACGTGCAGCTCTCGAGGTCCGATCTGGTTCAGGCCGAAGGAAAGGAAGTCACGGAGTTCACGCTGGAAGCGGAGACACAAACTCCTCCGCCATTCGCGATAAAGACGGTTCCACTCGTAGTCTCGGCGGTGCACTAACATGGCTATCGGCGTCAACATGACGAAGCGGGAGCAGATGCTGGCGGCAATCGGAGTCGCCGCCGTGCTGCTGCTCGGCGCTTACTGGTATTTCCTGTACAAACCGAAAGCTGCGGAGCTGGCGGTGACGCAAGCCCACGTCGATTCGCTGGACAAGAAGAATCAAGAGGCGCGGGCGGACATCGCGCAGGGAAGCCTCCAGAAACTTCGCGCTCAGTCGGCTGACTACGACCAGAGTCTGAAGGTGATGCGACAGCTCGTGCCGAGAAGCAATGAAGTTCCGGCTCTTCTCGAGGACATCTCGACAGCGGCGCGTCGCGTCGGTCTCGACCTCGCAACGGTGGAACCAATGCCGGTGCTGCCGGGCGAGCAGTTCGACACCTATCGGTACAAGCTGGCGGTCATCGGGGGCTATCACCCGGTGGGCCAGTTCCTGAGCAACGTCGGATCATTGAGCCGCATCATCGCGCCGGTGACGATGGCGATCAAGCTGCACCCGATCGCCGACAAGACAAAGGCGCGTGTGAGAAAAGGTGAATCGCTGGTCGACACCGAGTTCCAGGTTCAGACCTACGTTGCTCGGACAACCCCTTACACCCCGCCCACGGCGGTGAAATAATGAAGCGCTCAGTCTCAGTCGCATTCGTTCTCGTCGCAGCGCTGGCGAGCGGCGCGTCCGCGCAGGCTCGTGCCCAGGCAGCGCCCAGGCCGAATGCAAACAACGTGGCGAAGCCAGGGGCCACGAGCCCGACGACCGCCAAATCGCCGGCATCGGCACCGGCCGACACGACGCCGAAAGTCCTGATAAATCGGGAAGTCTTTCAGTACGCCGGCGATGGACGTCGCGACCCCTTCGTTTCGCTCCTGACGACGACGGATTTGCGTCCGCTCCTGAACGACCTGAAGCTGGTGGCCGTGGCGTTCGATCCGCGGGGCCAGAACTCTGTTGCGGTTTTGCGGGATGTCACGTCTAAAGACCAGTACAAGGTGAGAGTTGGCCAAACGATCGGCAGAATGCGGGTCGCCGCCATCCAGGAGAAAGCTGTGATTTTCACGATTGAAGAGTTCGGCTACAGCCGTCAGGAAATCCTGCCGTTTGTGATCGATTCGACCAAAACGAGGCCCCGCCAATGAGCTTTCTAAAAGCGCTGCCAGCTGCAGCGCTCCTGTTTCTGCCCTCTTCGGCAGTAACCGTTCACTCACTCAGTGTAGTCCCATCTTCCGGGAAGACTGAAGTGGTGATCGGCGTCAACGCCGCAGTGGACGTGCAGAACTTCACGCTCGAGGCGCCGGCGCGCGTCGTCGTCGATCTGAAGGGAGCCAGTCTGGCCATGGCGCAGCGCAGCTACGACAGAATCTCGCGCGGCGGCATAACGAACATTCGCTACTCGCAGTTTCGTCCCAACGTCGTCCGCGTCGTCATCGATCTGGACGCGAAGCGCCAGTACGATGTGAAGCACAGCGACACCGAAGTTCGCATCACCTTCTCAGGCGGAAAGACCACGGAGTATTCGTCGTGGTCGTCCAATAAGGACGGTTATGTCGCAGCGGCAAAGCCTTCCCAGGCGGCGGCGGATAACTCGACAGCTGATGTAAGGAGAGCTCCGGCAGCAGTCGCAACTGCTTCCGTGCACACGACGACGCCCAAGGTAGTCGCTCAGGTCGAAACACAATCAACGCAAGCCGAGCCGCAGCAGGCTCAGGCCGAGCCGCAGCCACAGTACAATCCACCGCCCGCTGTCCGCGCGCCGGCAAGAGCCGCGCGCACCGATGACTTACCGGTCGCCCTGTTCTCGCAGGCACAGCAGTCTCAGCAGCCACTCATCAACGTAACGTTCCAGGATACGGACATCCGCGACGTCATCGCTTCCTTCGCCGCGTTTTCCGGCCGGACGATCGTCGTAGGCAAGGATGTCGCGGGCACAGTCACCGCCGAGATCCGGAACCAGCCGTGGGATGTCGCGCTGCGCGCGATCCTTCAGGGCCAGGGTCTGGCCGCGTCGGAAGACGCGATTTCGGGGATCATTACTGTAGATAGCTACGCCAACATTCTGAATCGGCAGGCGTCAGAGCCGCTGCAGACGCAGCTCGTTTCGATCAACTATGCGCGAGCCAGCGGGCTCGTCCCGACCATTCAGCAGCTGCTCCAAAAAGACTGCCCGCAGATACCAAGCAGCGGCAACGTCGTAAGCAATGCGCGGCCGACTTGCGCCGCGCGTGGGCTGGTCGCCGCAGACAGCGTCACCAATACGCTCATCATCACGGAGACGGCCTCGCGCCTCGCCGACGTCCTGCAGTACGTGCGCAACCTCGACGTTCGCACGCCGCAAGTGGGCATCAAGGCCAAGATCATCTTCGTCAACCGAACGAACATAGAAGACATCGGACTCTCGTACGATCTCGGCACCGGCTCGGACCAGTTCTTCAGCCAGCTCGTGAAGCGTACGGATCCATCGACGCTCAAACCCATCGACACCAATGGCGACGGAGTTCCCGACGCTCTGGGCGGCGGGACGCCGCTAAGCGGCGACCGCGTTCTCCTCGGCGGCAATGCGCTGTCGGCAATCGCCAATGCGAACGCACGCGTAGTAAATCCTGCGCTCCAGGTGGTCTTCTCGACCGCCCTCGGCAAGTTCCAGCTCACCAGCTTCCTCGACGCGCTCCAGGAAGTTCGACTGGCGGATCTTCAGGCCGAGCCGAGCATCGTGACGCTCGACAACCGGCAGGCATCGATTCAGGTGGGTCAGGAAATCCCGATCAGAGTACTGGACGCGAACACCGCAAACCTTACTGGGGCGACCGGAAGCCAGGTGCCCCGGGCAACGGTGCAGATGAAGCAGGTCGGTATCATTCTGACCGTTACGCCGCACATCACCAACAACCGCCAGATTCTGCTGCTCTTGCACGCTGAAAATTCCGATGCGCAGCTCGCGTCGTCGGACGTCGGATTCATTTTCGGCAAACAGTCGGGAGACACTCAGCTCCTCGTCGGAGACGGCGAGACGGCAGTGATCGGTGGGCTCACCGTAACGCAAACCACGCAGTCAAAGTCGGGCATCCCGCTCCTCGTCGATCTGCCGATCATCGGCAGACTGTTCGGCGAGACGCGCACCGACGACGAAAAGCGTGACCTCCTGATCCTCGTCACGCCACACATCATCGACGACGGCGCGCCGATACCCGGCGCGTCCTCGAATCCGATACCACCAGCCACCCGTTAAAGGTGACTCGAATGCATAAAGATCTTACCGGCGCCGCACGCCATGGCCTGGCATTGGCCACGGTGGCAGCGTTGATCTCTCTGGGAGTCGCGGCGTGCAATGACACGACCTCGACGAACGGCACGCAAGATCGCACTCCGCCGACGTTGACGCTGACTCCCATCACGGGTGGCGCTGACACGGTGATCTCGTTCACAACCGACGCGAAGGACAACCTGGGCCTGAAATCGATTCACGTTCAGGCAATCGGCGCGGTCGGCGCCGTCTTTGACACGGTATTTACTAGCGCGGTCACCAACTTCAATCGGCCGTTCACTCTTTTTGCGTCGCGCACGGTTCCGCCCGGCACGCCTGTCATCATTACCGCCACGGCAATCGACGGGGCTGGGAACTCGTCAGGTGTCGACACGCTGCGCCTGGCCACCGGAAACCTTCCGCCGCCAGACGTGAAGGTGCTCAGCCCCTTCTCGGGGAGTTCGGCGGTCCTCGGCAAATCCATCGTCGTTACGGTAATGGGCAAGACCGCGGTCAAGATCCGCTCTATGGGCCTGAACACGACGGGTCCAGTCGTGCGCGCAGATTCAGCCATTTATTCGAGTCCTCTCAAGGATTCGCTGACGATGCAGGACACGATCGCCATTCCCGCGACCGCGACCGCCGGGACGCTCACCATCACGCCATTCCTCAGAGATTCTTTGGGACAACGCGCGATTGGCCCGAGCATCACGATCACTGTCCAGACGGCAGCTCAGGTCAACTCGGTACCAGCAGTGAATCAGTACTGTGTAGGCAACTCGGTTTACGACAACGCCTGCGGGCACGTCAACCGCCTCGAAGTCGGCGACACAGTGCACGTGGAGGCCGATGACCCGAGCGGCATAGGCCAACTTGGCTACGAAGTTCGCAGCGCCGTTGGCGGACCAATTGATGATTCTGCAACGTTCGTATCGAGTGGGCAGCTGACGTTCGAGCCCCACACTTTCGCGATGAAGCTCCCTTACACGACGTTCCCTACGACCGCGTACATCCAGGTGTTCGCTCGAAACGCGAATGGCGTCCGAGCGTACGCTAAGCTCGCAAGTGGCGCGAACCGTGTCGACACCGTCACGGTGGTCGCCGGCGTTACGCGTCCGCTGCCGTCAGGCGGAACCGTGGCAGACGCCATGTATCACCCGGGTAAGGACCGCCTCTACATCACCAACATCACGCAGAACCGTGTCGAGGTGTTCGATCTCGCGGCGCTCGCCTTCCAATCCGGAATCATCGTTGGTTCCCGTCCCTGGGGAATCGCCGGTTGGCCGCGGAACAACACCGGCGCCATGGGCGATACGGTACTCGTAGCGAACTCCGGTGGCACGAGTATCAGTTACGTGAGGCTGGACGCCGTCGGTAACGGCGCCGAGGCGTCACGTTATCAGCTCCCGAACATAATTGCATACACGATTACGACGACTACATCGTCCACGAGCGGTCTGCCGATTCAGGTTCGCACCAAATACGATTTCAGTGATCGCCCGCAATTTCTCGGCGCGACCTGCATTCTGTCAGGCGGAGCCTGCGGAGACGTCGTTCTCGCGTATTCAACGACCCCAACCCCTGGTCAGTCGGCTCCGTTCCAAAGCAACAACGGAACGCTGCGGTGGGAGAATCTGACGAAGAGCACGTCGCATCTATTCTTCGAACAGGCCATGGGCCAAAGCGCAGCACGGTCTGACACCCTCGAGGTCATTCGATACGACGCCAATGGTATCGGTCAGACTACGCTGGTGCCTTACAAATACACGGATCCGGTAACCGGGGCCGTATCGTCGACTGTCATCGACATTAACAGACTTGGATTCCGCGACACGACTTTCGTACGCGGCTCAGGAGACTTCAATCGCGCCATCTTCGGCGAGGGCGGAGCCGTCAATGGAAGCCGCGCGATGACGTATAACGTCTCGCGAGGTTTCGACCCGAACTTCCCGTTCATCGACCTCGGTGTCTCTCCTGCGTCCGATGTGTCGGACTTCATCGCCAACACTTTCTCGAAGGTTCAGGGCGTGGCTATCAATTTTGACGGCTCCCTTGTCGCGATTCGAGGGGACTCAACCTACCTGCTGAACAGCGCTCTTAGACTGCAGGGCGTGCTTCCCACTACGGCTGCCAACGCCGGCATCGATTTCCACCCGCAAAACAACGCGGCAATGTTCCCGCTTAGCACCCGTCTCATTTTCGCAGCCTCTTCTCAGCCGTTGATCGATGTTTACGACACCAACTGCTATCAGAAAATTGCGCAGATTCAAATACGTGACCCGATAATCGGGCCGGTGAAGGCTGCGCTGCGGCCGACCGGTCAGCTGGTGCTGGTCGGAGCAACAGCACGAGGGGTTGTCATCGCGACGCTTCCGAATACGTTTACCACGACCTGCCCGTAGGATTCCCGCAGGACGCGGGTACGAGTTGGAAAGCGAGCCCGGTCAAAAACCGGGCTCGTTTCTTTTATGGAGGCGCATGCTGCGATTCACCACCGCCGGCGAGTCACACGGGCCCGCACTCGTATCTATCCTCGAGGGCATGGTAGCCGGGCTGCCTCTCCTCGCGGCCGATGTCGACACCGAGCTGGCCCGCAGGCAACAGGGCTACGGACGCGGCAGGCGCATGAAGATCGAGTCGGACCATGCCGAGTTCGTGTCCGGGGTCCGGGCAGGCCAGACGCTGGGCGCGCCGATCGCAATGTTGATCCACAACCTGGACTGGAAGAACTGGCAGGAGATCATGGATCCCGCTCCCCAGGACAGCGATCCTGAGCGAAAGCGCGTGGTCACCCGCCCGCGCCCGGGACATGTGGATCTGTCGGGAATGCTCAAGTACGATCGGGACGACGCGCGCGACGTGCTGGAGCGTGCGTCCGCCCGCGAAACCACCGCGCGCGTGGCCGCTGGCGCCATTTGCAGGCGATTTCTCCGCGAATTCGGCATCACGCTCGGCAGCCACGTCGTGCACCTGGGCGGTGTCGACGCCAAGAGGCCCGACAAGATGCCCGTCGATCTCAACGCAGCCGCCGATGCGTCTCCACTGCGAACCCTGGATGGCAGCGCCGAAAAAGAGATGATCGCGCGGATAGACGCCGCGAAATCCGATGGGAATACCCTTGGCGGAATCGCCGAGGTGATCTGTGATGGCGTGCCGGTGGGGCTGGGCTCGCACGTGTCGTGGGATAGAAAACTTGACGGAAGACTCGCGGCGGCTGTGATGTCGATCCCGGCGGTAAAGGCGGTGGAGATCGGGTTGGGCGTCGAGGCGGCGCGGAGGAAAGGATCCGATGTTCACGACGAGATAGACGCCGACGAGCGAAACTCGAAAGCGGGAGGTGTGCGTCGGCGAACCAATCGCGCTGGAGGGATGGAAGGCGGCGTCGCAAACGGGGAACAGATCATCCTCCGGGCCGCGATGAAGCCGATCAGCACGCTGATGCGGCCCCTCGATACGATCGAAATGAAAACCCGCGAGCCTGCCCAGGCCGTCGCGGAACGAAGTGATGTCACGGCCGTTCCAGCGATGGGGGTAATCGCGGAAGCTATGACAGCGTTCGTCGTCGCTCAGGCGCTCCTCGAGAAGTTTGGTGGCGACTCTCTCAAGGAGACTCGGCGCAATTACGACAATTACATTCAGTCCCTGAGTGACAGAAAGGGACGATAAGTCGCCGCATCTCATCCTCGTCGGGCTTCCGGGAGTGGGCAAGACGACGATAGGCAAAGCCGTTGCGCGCCGTCTGGGAAGACCGTTCCTCGATTTTGATCGCGAGATCGAGCGGAGATCAGGGATGGAGGTCCGCGAGATCTTCCTGCTGAAGGGGGAAGAGCACTTCCGAGCGCTGGAGGCTGCCCTGACGCATGAGCTTAGCGCCGTCGGCGGAATGGTGTTATCACCCGGTGGAGGTTGGATAACGCAAACCAATTCAGTCGAACTTTTGCGTTCCACTGGACGTATCATATACCTTAGAGCGTCACCCGAGGCTGTTGCTCGCCGATTGCGCCGTGTGGAGACCAGGCCGCTCCTGGCTGGCAGAGACCCGGTGGTAGCGCTACGGGAACTGTACGAGAAGCGGCGGGCTCTTTATGAGACCGCCGACGTGGTGCTCGACACAGAAAAGCTTGTGCGACAACAGCTTATAACGAACATCGTCGAGCTTGCCTCGACCCTCAAATAACTACAACGCTATCATGGACGAAAGAATTCCAGGGCAGACCACATTCCGGGTAATGGGACCGCACGAGCGGGGGCGTTTCGCCCCTGATGCGTGGGGGCACCTGCTCTCTTTGAACGGCTCGGGGGCCATCAACGGCCCGGAGCTGGAACACATCATAGAACGGGCGCTCATGCAGTTCGAAGGGCGGATTGCCCTCGATGATCTACGCGGATTGTTGGAAGGAACTGGCCTGGAAGACTCGTCAGAGAGCGGCGACAACTCCACGGTGCACTAGAGATGGCGAAGGCCAAGACAGCTAAAAGAAAAACCGCGGCGAAGCGCGGCACCAAGACGACCGCGGCGAGCAAACCGACTCGGACGCGTAAAGCGGCGGCACAGGACGACGGCGAAGCGTTCGAGCCAGGCTCGACCTCGCTAGTCATCGTCGAGTCACCCGCGAAAGCAAAGACCATCGGCAAATACCTTGGCCGCGCGTACCGCGTGCGGGCGACCGTCGGTCACGTGCGTGATCTTCCTGAAAAGAAGATGGGGATCGACATCGAGAACGGCTTCGAGCCCGAATACGTGACGATTCCCGGTAAAGAGAAGACGGTTGCGGACTTGAAGTCGGCGGCCCGGGATTCGAGAGAGATCTTCCTCGCGACCGATCCTGATCGGGAGGGCGAAGCGATTGCGTGGCACGTGGCGCAGCAGATCAAGTCGAAGAACGGTGCGCCGGTTCGGCGTGTGCTCTTTCACGAGATCACGAAGGATGCGGTCCAGCTGGCGATTGCCAACGCCGGACAAATCGACGAGCGCAAAGTCGATGCGCAGCAGGCGCGCCGCGTTCTAGACCGGCTAGTGGGTTACAAGGCCAGTCCTGTACTCTGGAAAACGGTGAAGAAGGGAATTTCCGCGGGACGCGTGCAGACCGTGGCACTACGGCTTCTCGTAGAGCGGGAGCGCGAGATTCGCGCGTTCAATCCCGTCGAGTACTGGACGGTCGAGGCGCTGCTGGAAAAGGACAAGCAGCAGTTCACGGCTAAGCTGCACCTGCTCGACGGCAAGAAGCCCGTTATCAGCAATGAGAAGCAAGCCAGCGAGATTCTCTCCGCGCTCACGTCGCGCAAGACATTCGAGGTCACCGAAGTAAAGCGACGCGAGCGGCGCAAGAACCCGGGCGCCCCGTTTACGACGAGCACGCTGCAGCAGGACGCGGCGAAGAAATTGAGCTTCGGCTCCAAGCGGACCATGCGCCTGGCACAGGATCTCTACGAGGGCATTGAGATCGGTGAAGAGGGCGCTGTCGGATTGATCACGTACATGCGCACCGACTCCACTCGTGTCGCGCCCTCGGCTGCAGATCAGGCGCGCGAGTACATCAAGATGATGTATGGCCAGCAGTACCTGCCCGATGCCCCACGACTGTACACCGACGGCAAGGCGAAAAATGCCCAGGATGCACACGAATCCATTCGTCCGACTGATCCAACGCGGCGGCCGGAGCACATCAGGAAGTACCTCAAGGAAGATCAGTACCGGCTGTACGAATTGATCTGGCAGCGGTTCATGGCGTCGCAGATGTCACCGGCCGTGTTCGACACCACCACGGTGGATTTCGATCTCGGCCGTTTCCTGTTCAGAGCCACCGGCAGCGTCGTCAAGTTCGACGGCTACCAGAGGCTGTACAAGGAATCGCGAGAGGCCGAGGAAGGGAAAGCGCTCGAGGAAGAGCAGGGACTTCCGGTTGTCGAAAAGGGAGAGAACATCCCCGTTAAGGCGATTACGCCGTCCCAGCACTTCACGGAGCCGCCGCCCCGCTATTCCGAGGCGAGTTTGGTGAAGGAGCTGGAGCGGCTGGGCATCGGCCGACCGTCGACGTACGCGTCGATCGTTTCCACGCTAGTCGACCGTCGTTACGCGCAGCTCGAGCAGCGTCGCTTCTTTCCGACGTTCCTCGGCGAGCAAGTCGAGAGAGTGATGGTGAAGAGCTTCCCGGACGTCTTCAACGTCCAATTCACTTCTCACATGGAAACCGACCTCGACAAGATCGAGGAGGGCGACGTCAACTGGCGAACGATGCTCGGCGATTTCTATGGCCCGTTCGCCGCGTCAGTAAAGGGAGCCGACATCGAAGCGTTGATCGGCGAAGCCCACGATCTGTCCATGATCGAAACCGAACGATGCCCCACCTGCGGCGGAAAGCTGGTTCCCCGCGGAGGATTCTTCGGGCCATTTCTGGCGTGCGAGAATCATCCAAAGGATTGCAAGTTCACCCGGCCGTTGCGCGGCGATCGCAAGGCGGCGCAGCCGACCGATCAGATCTGCCATGAGTGTGGCGAACCGATGGTCATTCGTCACGGGCGTTCCGGAGAATTCCTGGGCTGCAGCAAATTCCCCAAGTGTCGCGGCACCAGATCGATGCCTACCGGAGTGAAGTGTCCCAAGGACGGCGGGGACATTGCCGTCCGCCGCTCGAAGAAACGCGGCAAGGCATTTTATGGTTGCTCCAACTATCCCAAGTGTGATTTCGTCGTCTGGGACAAGCCTGTGGCCGAAGTTTGCCCAGAGTGCGGATACGTTGGCGCGGAGGCGAAGTTCACCAAGACCCGCGGTGATTACAGGCGGTGCATCAAGTGCGCGAATGAGTGGGATGTCGCGCCCACCCCTGAAGCCGTGGCGGTGTGACCCAGACCGTAAAGGTCGTAGGCGGCGGCCTTGCCGGTTCGGAGGCTGCCTGGCAGCTGGCGATTCGCGGGATCGATGTCTCGCTGCACGAGATGCGCCCGATCACTACCACTCCGGCGCACAAAACAGATGGGCTCGCCGAGCTGGTTTGCTCGAACACCTTCAAGAGCACAGAGCTCACGAACGCCCACGGTCTCCTCAAGGCCGAGATGCGACTGCTCGGCTCCCTGATCCTCGACGCTGCTGACGGTGCGAGGGTAGCTGCCGGGAGCGCTTTGGCAGTGGATCGAGACGCGTTCTCGAGCAACGTGACGGCGCGCATTTCCGACGAGCATCGCATTAGAGTCGTTCGTGGAGAAGTCATTACGATCTCTTCGCCGGCGATCGTGGCAACTGGTCCCCTCACTTCCGACAAGCTCGCGGACGCGATTCGCGCCCGGCTCGGAGTAGGCGCGCTCGCATTTTATGACGCGATTGCGCCGATCGTGGCTCGCGATTCCGTGGACGATTCGGTTGTATTTCGCGGCTCGCGCTACGGCAAGGAAACCATGGAAGACGCCGATGGGGGCGGCGCGTATCTGAATTGTCCAATGTCGCGGGAACAGTACGATGCTTTCCTCGACGCCCTCATCTCGGCCGACCAATTCCATGGCCATGAGTTCGATGAGGTGCCCTATTTCGAGGGCTGCATGCCGGTAGAGGTGATGGCCCAGCGCGGCCGTGATACGCTTCGGTTCGGCCCGCTCAAGCCGGTGGGTCTGCGCGATCCGCGCACCGGTCGGGACGCCTACGCTGTAGTACAGCTTCGCCAGGAAGATCGTGCCGGCCGCATGTGGAATCTCGTCGGCTTCCAGACGCGCCTGCGCATTCCCGAGCAGCAGCGCGTGGTCCGGATGATTCCCGGACTGGAGCAAGCGGAGTTTCTTCGCTACGGATCGATACATCGGAATTCGTATTTGAATTCTCCGGCAGCGCTGAGCCCGCACCTTTCCGCGCGCGACGACCCGACAATGCTTTTCGCGGGGCAGATCACCGGTGTCGAGGGTTACACGGAGAGCTCGGCGACGGGTTTGCTGGCCGGCATCAACCTGGCGCGCATCTTATCGGGCGACGAGCCGGTCATTCCGCCAGCGACGACGATGCTCGGCGCGCTCTACCGCTATATGAACGAGGCGGATCCGAAGCACTTTCAGCCGATGAACGCGAATTTTGGGCTGCTCGACGACCTTCCGGAAAAGATTCGAGACAAGAAGCGGAAGCGGGAGATGTTCGCCGAAAGGGCGCTCTCGGATATGCGGACGTGGATAGAGACGAATGCGGTGCTAGGGGCTCCAGTGGTTCGCGCGTCATGAGCGAAGCGTTCGGGATCGAGGAGTTCCTGACCCATTTGGCAAAGGAACGAGACGTTTCTCCCAACACACTCATTGCGTACAGGCGCGACCTAGAAGAGCTGGTGGGATTTCTCGGAACGTACTACGGCGTGCGCGAGTGGTCTTGGCAGGGGCTCGACCGCCTGGCGATTCGCGGATTCATGGCGCACCTCACCCGAAAGAAACTGAACAAGCGATCGATTGCGAGGAGTCTTTCTGCCGTGCGGAGCTTTTACAAGTATTTGCATCGCAATGAGCAGGTGGACGCGAATCCGGCGCGCGGCGTGGTTACACCGAAGCAGGACAAGTATCTGCCCGGCTATCTCGACAGACCCCAGATCGAGCTCTTGTTTCAATCGGCCGAGCTGAAAGCACAGGAGGGAAGATTTGCCGACGTCCGCAACTGCGCGATCCTGGAGCTTTTCTATTCAACCGGCATGCGGCTATCGGAGCTGCGCGGTGTAAACCGGATGGATATCGACCTGCTTTCACAGCAGGTGAAGGTCCGGGGGAAGGGAAGGAAGGAGCGGATCATCCCCCTCGGCGACCACGCGCAGCTGGCACTGAGAAATTACGAATCGAAGCGAGACGAGCTGCTGCGTACGATTGGAGCGTCGGGTGATCGTACGGCTTTCTTTCTCAGCAACCGTGGCAAACGCATATCCGTCCGCGCCATTCAGAATGCGGTGAAGGGCTTTCTCGAAAAGATCGACGAAAATTCGGGGTTGTCAACACACTCGTTACGCCACACTTTTGCTACGCATCTGCTCGACGCGGGGGCGGATCTACGCGCGGTGCAGGAGCTGCTCGGCCACGCCTCGATTTCTACCACCCAGATTTACACTCACACGAGTGTAGAGAGGCTTAAGCAGGTGTATCAGAAG
>JBBRQC010000021.1:0-54377 GCA_038227135.1 Gemmatimonadales bacterium | reverse complement strand
CGCCACACTTTTGCTACGCATCTGCTCGACGCGGGGGCGGATCTACGCGCGGTGCAGGAGCTGCTCGGCCACGCCTCGATTTCTACCACCCAGATTTACACTCACACGAGTGTAGAGAGGCTTAAGCAGGTGTATCAGAAGGCTCACCCGCGGGCGTGAGTTTGGAAAAGAAGCGGCATCACTGGATAGTTCGCCTCACACATTGGGTAAATGTGGTTGCGATCATCGTCATGGTTGGCTCCGGGCTCCGCATCTTTAACGCGTATCCCGCGTTCGCACGGCGCGGAGAGATTTTCTGCTGCTATCCCTTCGAGCACAAATCCATTCCCGCCTGGCTCACGTTCGGCGGCTGGCTGGGCGGCGCGCGGAACTGGCACTTCGCGATGATGTGGGTGCTCGTTGTGAACGGGCTCATCTATCTCGCATTCGTATATCTGCACGGAGAATGGAGAGATCTCGTCCCTCGCAAAGGCGACATCCGGGATAGCTGGCAGATGGTGAAGTTCTACGCGTTCAGGCGGAAGGATCATCCCCATCAGGGTAAGCACAACGCGCTGCAGAAGTCCGCGTATTTTCTCCTGCCCTTTGCGGGCGCGCTGGCTGTCGTGAGTGGAATCGCGATCTGGAAACCCGTTCAGCTGTCGTGGCTCACCAATCTCCTGGGCGGATATGTGTGGGCGCGCTACTGGCACTTCTGGGCGATGCTCGTGATCGTGATCCTGAGCGTCGTTCACGTCTTTATGGTATTCGCCGTGGACCCGTACTCGATTCCGTCGATGATCACTGGCAACTACAACGAGAAGAATTCCCCCGAGGCGAGAAACGCGCGCCCGTTTTATCACCTCTTCCCGCGTCGTCAGCCGCAGGCGCCGCCGAGCGAGGTGACATGAAGCCAGATCCGAAAGGGTTCGTTACGATTGGCGGGATAGACCGGCGGGAATTCCTCGCGTGGGGCACTATCGCGTCCGCCGCTTTCCTGGCGGCGTGCAACTCTCGCGGACCAAAGGCTGCGACGAAACTCCTCAAGTATGCGGAGCGGAAGAACCGAGTCATCGAGCGAGCGCTTTTCCGTCATACGTCCATTGATGCTGTAAAGTCCGGCGCGTACGATGCGGGGAGCAAGCTGCCCAGCTACTTCGTCTCGCGTACGGTTCCGGTGTGGGACGAAAGCGTGAGAGGCAAGTGGGCGCTGGAGGTGAGCGGCCTCGTCGCAAATCCATTGCGACTCACGCTCGACGATTTGCAACGGCTGCCCCGAGTGTCGAACCGCGTCAACCACTATTGTGTCGAGGGTTGGACGGCCGTCGAAACGTGGACGGGCTGCCGTTTCAGCGACCTCGTCAAGCTGGCACGCGTCTCACCAGACGCGCGCTACGTCGATTTTCAGTCCTTCGACGACGACTACCACGAGAGCTGGGATCTGGAGAGCGCGATGCACAAGCAAACAGTCGTCGCGTACGGACTCGACGGGAAAATGCTCGAGCCTGCTCACGGCGCGCCCGCGCGCGTGTACTCGCCAGTCAAGCTCGGCTACAAGAACACGAAATATTTGACGAAGATCGTGTTCATGCCGGAGATGAACGGCGGGTACTGGAGCGATATGGGGTACGAATGGTACGGAGGAACCTAGGGATTCACCGAATCCGCGTTTTCGGAGGGGTCTGCTTCAGGCGCGAGTTCGTGTCTCCCTGACCGCGCCGCGCGGCGCCGCGAAAGAGGAGCACCTCTTTCAGGTACTTGCGATTCATAATCGCGCCGACAATCAGGAGGGCGCTTCCCGCGATCACGCTGATCGTGGCCCACCGCCATGTGTCCCGCCCCATCAATGCCGCGGCCATGCACAGCGTGCCGATCGCGACGAGTGTCTGACCAGCCTTGTGGGGCTCCGCGCGCGTCCGGCGTCGGCGCTCGCGGAGGGGGGACACCCCGCCAGCCTGCCAGGCGTCCAGAAGTATCGTGAGTCCGATCAAGGCCACCAGGACCCCGAACAGAATCGGAAGTTGTTCCAGCCTCATGGACGGGTGGAATGCAAGAAGGAGGCGCGGATAACAGGCATTCAGGCGCCGCGTCAGGGTGTCCCTGTTAATTTTGAGCTATGAAGAGCCAGCTCGAGCGCGTTCGCTCTACGACTATCCTTGCCGTCCGTCGCGACGGCCAGGTCGCGCTCGGCGGCGACGGTCAGGTTACCGTCGGCCAGACGGTCATGAAGTCTAACGCTCAGAAAGTTCGCACCCTGCGTGGAGGCAAGCTGCTCGCCGGATTCGCTGGTGCCGCGGCCGACGCGTTTACGCTGTTCGAGAAATTCGAGGAGAAGCTCGAGAAATATCCTAGCAACCTCCCGCGTGCCGCGGTGGAGCTGGCGAAAGACTGGCGAAGCGATCGTGTACTGAGACGCCTGGAGGCGCTCCTCGCGGTTACGGACCGGGAGCACGGATTTATCATCTCCGGAACCGGCGACATCATCGAGCCGGACGATGGGATCCTTGCCATCGGGTCAGGCGGTACCTACGCACTTTCGGCGGCCCGCGCCCTGCTCGAGAACACGGAGCTCCCCGCCCGCGACATCGTGCGCAAGGGCCTCGAGATCGCGGCCGAGATCTGCGTTTATACTAACGCGAACATCACGGTTCTGGAGCCGACCTGATGGCGTCGCCACGCACGCAGCAGGCGCTCGAACGACTCGCCGGGCTGACACCGAAGCAGATTGTCGAGGAGCTGGATCGATACATCGTCGGTCAGGCCGATGCGAAGAAAGCAGTTGCAATCGCACTCAGGAACCGGTGGCGCCGCCAACGCGCCCCCGAGTCGATTCGGGAAGAGATCTCACCCAACAACATCATCCTCGTCGGACCGACTGGTGTCGGAAAAACCGAGATCGCGCGTCGACTCGCCCGTCTTGCAGGTGCGCCGTTCGTGAAGGTCGAAGCGTCGAAGTTCACCGAAGTCGGCTACGTCGGGCGCGATGTCGAGTCGATGGTGCGCGATCTGGTGGAAAGCGCGATCAACATGGTGCGGGCCGAGCGCGAAGGCGAGGTTCACGAGATTGCCAAAAAGAAGGTGGAAGAGAGGCTGCTCGATCTCCTGCTTCCGGTCCCGCCCGACATCAAACAGGCCGCGCCCACATCGTCGGCGGCAGCTGGAGGCGCGCACCTGTTCGTGGTGTCTCCAGGCGGCTCGGTTTCCACCGAGACCGACGCCTCCGAAGTTCGTTACAAGCGCACCCGTGAAAAGCTGAAGCAGCTGCTGGACGAAGGTCAAATGGATGGCCGTGAGATCGAAATCGAGGTGACGCAGCAGGCACCCGTGATGTTCGACATGATGGTGCCGCAGGGCGCGCCGGAGGGGATGGACAACATCTCCGAGATGCTCCAGGACATGCTCCCCAAGCGTAAGAAGCGGAGGACCGTCAAGGTCTCCGAGGCACGACGGATTCTCCTCGGCGAAGAGCTGGAAAAGCTCATCAACAAGGAAGACGTCACAGCAGACGCGCTAGAGCGAGTGCAAACGATGGGGATTATTTTCCTCGACGAAATTGACAAGATTGCGGGGCAACGCGGCGCGAACATGGGTGGCCCCGACGTCTCGCGCGAGGGAGTCCAGCGCGATCTGCTCCCAATCGTCGAAGGCTCGAACGTGCAGACCAAGCACGGGATGGTGAAAACGGATCACGTTCTCTTCGTCGCCGCCGGCGCGTTCCACGTCGCGAAGCCGAGCGATCTCATTCCCGAGCTGCAAGGGCGGTTTCCGATTCGCGTCGAGCTTCAGTCGCTTACGGAATCGGATTTCGTGCGCATCATGACGGAGCCGGAGAACGCGCTGACGAAGCAGTATTCGGCTCTCGTGGAAGCCGAAGGTGCGACGCTCGAATTCACTCCGGACGGTGTTGCAGAAATCGCCAGGATCGCCGCGCACGTGAACGATCGCATGGAGAACATCGGGGCGCGCAGGCTGCACACTGTGATGACGACTCTGCTCGAGGATGTGCTATTCGGACTTCCCGAGAGCGAGGTAAAGACGGTGCGCGTCGATCGCGAGCTGGTACAGCGCCGGCTCAAGACGATTGCCGACGACGAAGATCTGAGGCGCTACATCCTCTAGCCCATCACCTGGCGCTTGGACAACCGAAGACGAGGATCTGGGAGATCATCGTCATTTCCGGAAGACCGAAGAGTCCGGCGTGATCGAGGTCTCCGCGTTGGGCAAGAGATCCGCCCCCCGACAGTCGAAAGCTCATTCCGCAATGCTGAGGTGATGCGACGAACAGCTGGCCTTCGCCCATCATCCCGTGCGAGTCCTTCAACTGACGAAGCCTCCCGATCATCGTGCCAACACCGATGGCGTCGGCAGTCCTGAGACGGGATGAATTGACCGCGATTCTCCACACCTTCCCGTCGACGATCTCCGCTTCAACGGTGTCGCGGGAGAACGCGACCAACACCTTTCGCGCCGGCATTCCTTCAGCGCCATGGACCGTCGTGTCGCGAACGACGTTGCACTCTTGCCGGAGCGATTCGACACTGGCACCGATGCGCAGCTGGCCGATGCCTTCTTCGCCGACAATCTCATCACCGCACGCGGAGATCCGTGAACTCGCAGTGCCGGCGACGTGCAAAGCAGAGGTCGAAGCCGGCGACGAATCCTTTTGCGCCCCACAACCGATGAGGACGAACACCAAAGCCAGACGACGCATTTTATCACCCGAATTGTTCAAACCTGCTCGACTACGAAAATCCGCCCGACATCAAGCAGGCGAATCCGCGGAATTATCATCGTGCCCCGGAAGAGGTAGACGCTGCAGAGTTGCTGCTATATTTCGGGCGCAGCTCCTTACCTTCAATTCAGCTACGCGCGCATTTTCACGCAACGTATAAATGATTCGAAAGACAACAAAACGACAAGCACATCGGGATTTGCTTCAGATTCCGGATTTCTCGGCGAAGGAAATCGACACGCTGTTCTCGCTCGCCGAGTCGATGCGCACTGGCAAGTACAAGAAGAAGCCACTCGCCGGGAAATCACTGGCGATGATCTTCATGAAGTCATCCACGCGCACCCGCGTCTCCTTCGAGGTGGGCGCATGGCAGCTCGGCGGGCACGCGCTGTTTCTCTCTCCCCGTGACGTGCAGCTCGGGCGCGGCGAGCCGATTGCTGACACCGCGCGCGTCCTTTCGCGATACGTAGACGGTATCATGATCAGGACGTTTGCTCACTCGGAAGTCGAAGAGCTTGCGCGTTACGCCGACGTGCCCATCATCAACGGACTCACCGACCTCGTGCACCCGTGCCAGGTTCTGGCTGACATCCTCACCATCAACCAGCATCTGGGGGGCTACAAGGGGAAGCGCGTTGCATGGATCGGAGACGGGAACAACATGGCTAACTCGTGGCTCAACGCCGCGTACGTGCTCGGCTTCGAGCTGACCCTGGCGTGTCCCGAAGGCTACGACCCCGATCCGATGATTCTCCAGCGCGCACAGTCCAAGGCCAAGGTGACGGTCGTGCGCGACCCCGCTGAGGCTGCCAGCAAGGCGGACGTCATAAGCACCGACGTCTGGGCGTCCATGGGTCAGGAAGAAGAGCAGGCAATCCGTGAGAAGGCGTTCAAGGGTTACCGGGTGGACGAGTCGATCATGAAGCGCGCAAAGGAAGGCGCGATCTTCCTGCACTGCCTCCCGGCCCACCGCGGTGAGGAAGTGGCCGCCGAAGTTATCGACGGACCCCAGAGCAGGGTCTGGGACGAGGCCGAAAACCGGCTGCATATCCAGAAGGCGATCATGGCCGTCCTGATGGGCGGAGAAAAGCTCTAAATCGACTTCAGGTTGCTCACAAATCTGTCTTTTATGACTGGCGTTTAACGATGGGTTAAAGCCGTCCAGCGCGCGTTAACTACTGTTGAGCTTAGGTCGGGTAGTCGTCTTCTACCTGACCCTCTCGAAGAGAGTTACGATGCGCCGTTCACCCCTGTTTTCAGGCCTTCCAAGCCTAATAAAAGCGGGTTTCGCTGGTGTCCTCGCCCTGGCGACGATCCTGTCTTGTTCGGATAGTATGACCGCCCCCCGAATGACCAATCGCGACCCTGCGCTCGACGGCATCGCCGTTGTCGATTACAAGGTTGCCGATTCGCTCAAGCATTCGATGCAGGCCGCGAGTTCGATCGCGCTCAGTGCCGCGCGCATCGCGAATGACATGACAGGTGTGCAGAACGCCGCTGTCCAGGCATCGCCCGCGCTTGCCTCGGTTTCGGCGGCGACCTACACGGTCGCTGCAGTTCCGTTTACTCCCGAGCCTGCCCCAACGAGGTTTCTGGCCTCGTGCGACGACTGCGTTGCGTACGATACGCCCCTCGGCTTCGATTTCACGTTCTTCGGCAACACCTACAGCACGGTCCACGTTGGCGCGAATGGCTTCGTGGGCTTCAACCGGTCCATTGGCAACGGTTGTTGCCAAGGCGGTGGAATTCCTTCCCCGGGTGATGCACCGTACAACAACATGATCGCGATTGCGTGGACGGATCTGAACTCGGGAGCGTTGAACTCCGACATCCGCTACGAGACTCAGGGTACCGCGCCCAATCGCAAGTTCGTACTCCAGTTCAACAACGTTCCAGAGTATTGGCAGGGCCCGGGCCGCGTAACCGCGCAGCTCGTGCTCGCCGAAGGCTCGAACGACATTACGATCTACACGTTCTCGAATACCATCGTCACCAATCCGTATCACCCGGTGACGCAGGGCATCGAGAACGCCGATGGCAGTGAAGCAGAGTTCGTCCAGGGAAGAGTACGTTCGTTCTTTGGGTTGACCAACGACGCGGTCCGCTTCTCGCTGCCGCGTGCGGCATCGCCGCCGGTGGTCGTTCCACCAGCGGACATCCTGGTACCCACTATGCCACCTGCGGCGGGTACGAACGCAGGCCTCGCGTCCGGCAGTTCCAGTGTTGGAACGTGTGACGCAATCGTCAATCCGGGCTTTGCGACAGTGAACGGCGATGCCACTGGCGTCACGATAACCGGCGCGCGGAGCGACGGACTTTTCCTGAATGCCGCGTATCCGAAGGGCTCCACCACAATAACGTGGACGGCGACGAACAGCGCCGGCCTGAGCTCGAGCGCGTCCCAGAAGGTCACGGTCAAGGACGAGGAGAAGCCCGTAATTGCTGCGCCGGCCAATGCATCGAGCGGCAACACCCCTGGCCTTGCTTCCGCCGTCGTATCCGTCGGTACTGCCACGGCTAACGACAACTGTCACGAGGTGACCGTAGAGGGTGCGCGCAATGATGGCGCCGCTCTGGATGCACCGTACAACGTCGGAGTAACTTCGATCACCTGGACGGGGAAGGACGCCGCCGGCAACACTGCGGCCGCTACTCAGTCGGTCACCGTCCTCGATGTCGAGGCACCGACAATCACCGTTCCGGCCAACATCAGAATCAATGCGACGTCTGCAAGCGGCGTGGTCGTGAGTTACAAGACGTGGTTCGACGACAATGTCGGCGTGAAGGCCGCTTCATGCATGCCGGCGTCGGGGTCCATGTTCCCGATTGGTTCCACGTCGGTCACCTGCACCGCCAGCGACGCTGCCGGCAACATCGCTTCCAAGAGCTTCACCGTTGCCGTTGTTGGGCCTAAGGAGCAGCTCGGCGATCTCATCGCGTACGTTTTGAGCCTCGATCTGCCCAACGGCACGACCAATCCGCTGGTAGAGCAGCTGCGAGCGGCGTTCCGCACCGACGACAATCACGTTTCGTGCACCAAGATGAGCGACTTCATCGATATGGTGGGCAAGAAGGGCGAGTCCATTACCGATGATGAGTCGTTGTACATGATCAGCGAGGCGACGAGAATCATGGGTGCAATGGGCTGCGCGGTTGATCAGAAAGCCCGTCGGTTAACGCGAGGAAGCTAGCCAGAGAATCATCAAGCAAAATAGGCGGGGCGCATGAAAGTGCGCCCCGTCTTTTTGTTTATGTGGGGCCGCCTGGTTCCCAGGCATGTCTTCTGCAGCAGAGCAGGACATGGCGACCTCCAAGAAAATCGACGAGCTGTACGACCTCATCAAAGGCATCGAGATCGCGATGTTCACGACTCGCGGTGTAAGCGGCCAGCTCATTTCCAGGCCGATGGCGACCCAGGACCGGATCGAGGGCGCGGACCTCTGGTTCGTGACGGACTCAGAAACCCACAAGCTCGCCGACCTCGAGATAGATCCGCACGTCAACTGCTCCTACTACAACAACCGAAGCCGCGAATGGGTCTCGGTGAGCGGCATCGCGCGCGTCACCAAAAACAAAGCCAAAATCCGGCAGCTCTATAAGGAGGATTGGAAGGCGTGGTTCGGCGACGAAGGGGGAGAGCGCGATGGAGGCCCCACCGACCCGCGCCTCACGTTGATACTGGTAGAGGCCGAGCTCGCGACCTATATGAAGGTCAACAAGCCAAAACCCGTCGTCCTCTTCCAGGTACTCAAGGGGATGGTGACCGGCTCCAAAGTCGATATCGGAGAGGTCAAGGAGATCACAGGAGCTGAATTGATGGATTAGGCAGGGCTTTCCGTGTTTTTCTGCCAAATTGTCACTGCGCCCCTCGAAATCGAGGGGCGCTTCGCGCATATTGGGGCTATTCTCCGATCAGGTTCCTCCAACCGATGCCCGAAGCAATCTCGACAGACGACGTCTCCTCAGGCCGCCAGAAAGACCGTCTGGCCTCCTCGCCAGCCCAGAATCAGCGGCTCAAGCGCACGCCTCTCTACGACGTTCACATTGCTCTGGGCGCCAAGCTCGTCGCGTTCGCCGGGTTTGAGATGCCGGTCCAGTACCCCACCGGGATAACGGCCGAGCACAAGGCAGTGAGAGAGAAAGCGGGGCTGTTCGACGTAAGCCACATGGGCGAGTTCATGATCCGCGGACCGCAAGCCGCGGATTTTGTGAACTACATCACCACCAACGATGTCGCCGCCCTCAAGCCCGGCGAGGCGCACTACTCCACCATCCTTCGCGAAGACGGAACCATCGTCGACGACTGTCTCGTCTATCGCGCCGAGGACCGAGTGATCATGGTCGTGAACGGCTCGAACATCGACAAGGATTTCGCTCACATCTCGCGCTTCCTGTCGAAGTTTCCGGAGGCGACTCTCGAGAACATCAGCGACGACGTCGCGCTGCTCGCCATCCAGGGCCCGGAAGCCGCGCGAATTCTGCAGCAGCACACCGACGCGGATCTTTCCCAGATCAAATACTACGAGCACCGATTCGGCAAAGTCGCCGGTGTCGACGCTTATATCTCGCGCACAGGCTACACCGGCGAAGATGGATTCGAGCTTTACGTCGACGCCGGCGATGCAGTGAAGATCTGGAAAGCGGTTACGGCGTCGGGTGAAGTCACTCCCGCTGGTCTCGGCGCGCGCGACTCGCTACGGCTCGAGATGGGGATGGCGTTGTACGGCAACGATCTCGACGATACGACCACTCCGCTCGAAGCCTCTCTCGGCTGGCTCGTGAAAATGAAGAAGGGGGATTTCGTGGGGCGCGACGCTCTGGTGAAGCAGAAGGAAGCTGGTCTGAAGCGAAAGCTCGTGGGATTCACGACGTCCGAGCGGTCCTTCCCGCGTCACGGCTATCCGGTGTTCGCGAAGGGGAAGCCGAGCGGCGAAGTGCGGAGCGGGACGATGAGTCCGACGCTGGGAATTCCGATTGGCACCGCCTACGTGCCCGTGGAATCCGCTGCGGAGGGATCGCCGCTAGAGATCGAGATCCGCGGCAAGCGCGTACCGGCCGTCGTGCAGAAGATGCCGTTCTACAAGAACGGCAGCCGGCTTTAGTCCCGCATGAGGCGGCTCGTGGAGTCTCTCGCATGCGCGTAGCGATGCTGACCGTGTCCGACTCGGTTGCTCGTGGTGAGCGCCAGGACGCATCCGGCGCGATCATCGCCGGCTGGGCGCGCGCGAGGAATCACGAGGTCGTCTCCGCCACGGTGTGCGCCGACGAGACGACGGAGATCGTTCGCGCACTCATTCACGCTGCCGACATCGCCGACGCCGAGCTGTTGATCACGACTGGCGGGACGGGTCTTTCTCCGCGCGACGTCACTCCCGAAGCGACCCGTGCGGTGATCGACCGTGAAGCGGAAGGAATCGCGGAGCGAATTCGCGTGATCGCGCTGCCGAACTTTGCGCGCGCGGCACTGGGGCGCGGCGTGGCGGGAGTGCGCGGAGGCACGCTGATAATAAATCTTCCGGGATCTCCGGGAGGCGCGCGCGATGGACTCGAGGCGATCGACCCGATAGTTCAGCACGCATGTGATGTTCTGCGCGGTCGAGTGACTGAGCACCCGGCGGCCAAGTGAAAGTCCTGATCACGCTCACCGACGTCGAGCCGGCGGTAAGGCTCAACGCGCTGCTCGAGGCGGCCGACACCCATACCGCGGTAGTATCACCGCTCGACGACTTGCGCGGCGAGATCAAGCGATTCAAGCCCGACCTCATCGTGCTCACCGGCGCGCTCGGCGACGCGGGCATGCTCCAGATCGTGCGCGATCAGCTGTGGAACGGGACATCGCTGATCGGTTTGGCCGACGTAGAGGATCCGGGTCTGCGCGAGCGACTGCGCATGATGGGATTCGTCGATGTGTACACGAAACCCATCTCGTCCGACGATCTGTACCTGGCGGTGCGGAGGGTGATGGACCGGAAGCGCCTCACCGAAGCTACCGGACTTATCGGGCAGTCCGACGCGATCAATGAGGTGCTGCTCAAGATCGAGCAGATCGCGCCTGTATCGAGCACGGTGATCATCGAGGGAGAGAGCGGGACGGGAAAGGAGCTCGCCGCGCAGGCGATACATCGACAGAGCCCGCGTCGCGGCAAGCCGTTCATCGCGGTAAACGCGGGGGCGCTGCCCGAGACCCTGATCGAGAGCGAGCTGTTCGGCCACGAGAAGGGCTCGTTCACCGGAGCGACGGAGAGACGGATCGGCCGGTTCGAGCTGGCTGACACGGGCACTCTCTTTCTCGACGAGATCGGGGAGATTCCGCCGTCAACTCAGGTAAAGTTGCTGCGGGTTCTTGAGGAGCGAAAGCTGACGCGGGTGGGGGGCACGACCCAGATCCCGATCGATGTACGGGTGGTCGCGGCGACCAATCGTCCCCTGAGGGATGCCGTCGACGAAGGAAGATTCCGAGCCGACCTGTACTACCGATTGAACGTCCTAAGCATCTATCTGCCGCCACTGAGGGATCGGCGCGAGGATATCCCGCTGCTGGTCCGGCGCTTCATCAAGGAGTTCTCGTCGCAGCACGATCGGCCGTTCCACGGCATCTCTGCTGAAGCGATGCAGATACTGATGAGCTATCCGTGGCCGGGCAACGTGCGCGAGCTGCGGAACCTTGTCGAGAGCATGGTGGTGCTGGCGCCGGGCAGGGAGATCGGGCCGGATGACATCCCGCGCGCGATCAGAGAGGGTGGAGCGGCCCGTTTTCTACCGGTGCACATAGGCCCGGTGGTGAGAGGCGCAGTCGGCGCGGAGGGGAGGGAGCTGGAGTTCCTGGTGAGAAGCATGCTCGAGCTGCGGCTTCAAGTGGAAGAGTTGCGCAGACGTCTAGACGACGAGCATCGCGACGGGCACTGGGTGGGGGAGGTTCATCCGGCCACGGCGATCGGCTCCGGTTCATTCAGCGCTGCGATAGAGCCGCCCAACCAGGCGGGGCCGCCGAGCACGCTGACATTGACTCCGGGAATGACCATGGCCGAGATCGAGAGAGCTGCAATCGAGGCGGCGCTCAGGGATACCCGCGGCAACAGACGCAAGGCGGCGGTGATGCTCGCTATTGGAGAGCGCACGCTCTACCGGAAGCTTCGCGATTACGGTATTGCTCCGGAGGAAATTGCGAGCGTGGGCTAGCTGGTTCGCCCTGGTGTTCGTTGCGGGATGGGGGTCCTCAACGGATCCGCTGCCCGCCCCCGAGCCGTAGCGATGGCTGCTCCAGCCATCTACGAGACGTGGTGGCATGAAGTCGAGCAGTGCTCGGGGAAGACACCGGCGACTTCGCGTCGACATCGTGGTACTACGTTCCAGGCCCATCCTCCGGAGTATTTCCAGGACAAGTGCGGTAGCCTGGTCGCGCACTGATCACCTCGAAAACAGAATTAATATGATTCGACCCCTTGCCTTAGGCGAGTGCCGCATTTTCCCAATCCAGGCACAATCGTGTGAAGCTTAAGCCGCGCCCGAATGCAGATTGAAAAAGGACGCGTACCGACCGCGCCGGGCCACTAGCTCAGCATGGGTTCCCTCTTCAACAATTCTGCCGCCGTCGAACACTATGATGCGATCGGCAAAGCGGAGCGTTGTGAGGCGATGGGCAATCGTGATGGTGGTGCGGCCTTCCGCCGCGCGCTCCAACGCTTCGACAACAAGACGCTCGGAAATCGCATCCAGCCCCGTTGTCGGCTCGTCAAGTATCAGGATCGGGGCGTTTCGCAGAATTGCTCGCGCGATGGCGATGCGCTGCTTCTGGCCTCCGGAGAGAGTCGTTCCACGCTCGGACACCGGCGTTTCGTATCCCTGCGGAAGGCGATCGATGAATTCATTCGCATTGGCGGTGTGCGCCGCCGCGACGATCTCCTCCATCGCCGCCTCCGGCTTGCCGAAGGCGATGTTGTCGCGGATGCTTCCGCTGAAGAGGAGGGCATCCTGAAGCACCATGCTGACCTGGTCGCGCAGAGACTGCACCTTGAAGGTCCGGAGATCGTACCCGTCCATCAGGACAGCGCCACCCGTGGGGTCGTAAAGGCGGGGAATCAGGCTTGCCAGCGTGCTCTTTCCAGCGCCCGTGGCGCCGACGATAGCCAAACGCTCTCCGGCAGCAACAGTGAGCCGGACGCGCGACAGCACCTCGCGCGACTGATCGTAGGCGAATGAGACATCGCGGAATTCTATCTGGCCACTCAGCGTGCTTGCTGGTCTGGCGTCCGGACGGTCGGAGACATCGTAGGCAAGCTCCATGACCTCGCCGATGCGCTCGATCCCGATTGTCGCCCGATTGAGCGAATACCAGAGCCGTGACAACGCCTTTATCGGCGCGTACAGATTGGTCACGTAGGCGAAGAATACCACCACGTCTCCAGTAGTCAGCTGGCCCGCGAGCACGCGAGTGGCGCCGAACCACATCACGATCGCGAGTCCGGCTGCCGCAAACACGTCGACGAGCGGCGCCACCGCCGCCTGGTAGCGCACGCTCTCGAGATACGCGTTCAGACTGGTCGTGTTCTGCGTCTGGAAACGCTCAGACTGCTGTTCCTCCTGCGCGAGACCCTGGACGATGCGGATGGACGACAGCGTCTCCTGCGCCACTGACGCGAGGAGGCCCTCGCTCGTGCGGGCGACGCGAGCAGCCGCCTTAACGCGCCTGGTATACCGGAAAACCGACCAGAAGAGCAATGGTGCGACGGAGAGGGCGGCCAGCGCGAACTGCCAGTTCAGCCAGAACATTATGCCCAGCATGCCGGCCAGGAGCGAAGCATTGGTGAAGAAGAGGATCGAGCCGCCGCTCACGACGTCGCGAATCGCCTGCACGTCGGATGTCAGGCGTGTGATGAGATCGCCCGTCCGCTGCCGGTCGTGGAAACGCAGCGAGAGTCGCTGCATGTGCGAGAAGAGATCGCGACGCAGAACGAACACGAACCGCTGTCCAATGCTGCCGAGCAGCCGGGTGTAGCAATAGGTGAGCGCGCCTGTCCCAATGGCGATCAGCAGGGTCGCCGCGCACGCCGTGTAGAGTGTGGCCATCGGTGAGGCGTGCTGGGCATTGACCCAGTGCCCGATGAAAGGCACTCGCGTCGAGTGGTGCGACAGAACCCGGTCGATGACGATCTTGAGCGGCCACGGACGAAGCACCGTAAGCGTCGAATCGAGAAGCATCGCGACCGTTGCCGCGAACAGCGGGACCCTAAATGGCCTGAGAAGCGGAAGCACCAGGCGCATTAGCTGCCGCGTGACGCCGCTCTCCGGCGCTGCCACGCTCTTGCCGGCCGCGTCAACCATTGGTTCCCGTCCACATCGGAGCTTCAGTTCTGGTCGATCGCGGCAGGGTGAGCGAGCCGTGGTAGTCGCCAATACGGAGCAGCTCGCCCGCCGGCCCCGAGGAGCGCGCCAGACGCAGGAGTATGCGACGCGCGGTTATGCCGCGAAGCAACTTGGGCTGGTAGTTGACGCGAGGATCGCGGTTCTTGACGTAGAGCGGATAGATCGTCGCCGTGGTCGCAAGGTCGTCGAAGCGGATGCCCACCAGGCACCCCTCGGCGTGGCTGTTCCCCGACCCGAACGCGAAGTTTCCGACGCTGTAAAAGATCGGACGCCCCCGATAGACCTCGAACGGCTGGAGCACGTGCGGATGGTGGCCAAGCACGACATCGGCGCCGCAGTCGACGGCAAAACGCGCCTTGGCGCGGTCTTCTGCGGAAGGAGTTCGGTCGTAAGGAATTCCCCAGTGAAACGTCACAACGACGCGGTCCGCGCGTGCCCGTAACGAGCGGATGGCCGCTTCGAGGGCGTCGGGCGCATCCATCGCGCCTCCGGGGAGCTTGCTCGTCGCAGCGCACCGGCGATTCCAGTAGTAGGCGAGCATCCCAACACGAAGTCCGCGGGAATCCATGATCACCGGCTCGTGGGCGGAAATTTCGTTCGCGCCGGCGCCTGCGACCGAAACTCCGACTCCGCGCACTGTGTCGATCGTCTCGGTTACGCCGGCGCGATCGCAGTCCATGAGATGATTGTTGGCAAGCGCAACGACATTTATCCCCGCATGCTGGAGTGCCGCGGCCAACCGTGGCTTGACTCGATAGGAGAACTGTCGGTCGACGCGTTGTGCTTCGGCTGCGAACGGCCCCTCCAGATTCGCCATGACTATCGGCGAGAGCGCCAGAAGCGGCTGAACCGCGGCGAGTGGATAGTCCATCCCGAATTTCCGCACGGCTGCCTTGGCTCTGCCGCCGAGCATGACGTCGCCACCGCCGAGAAAAGACAATCGGGGGTCGTCGGCGCCTCTGATAAGCGCTTGCAGCGCATCGGCGGAAAGAATGTCGTCGCTGCCGGGGATGTCGTCGGCCGACACACGACTCAGGAGTGGCGGGCTGGAAGTTGCAGCCCAGTCGATTGTTTCCGGCTCTATTCCCCGATCCGCGAAAGCCCGGAGCAGCAACTCCGTATGCGCGCCGGAGTAAAGATCGTCAGCGGCGCGCCGAAGGGCAGCAAGCCCGACTCCGAACGATTTGCGCGCGCGACGAACGTAACGCGCGCGCATACTCTCCTCAGTCACGCCAAGGCCGCCGATAAGAATCAGTGCCTGAATGACGATGAGATCAGCGCGACGCGCGCCATCCGGAAGAACAGACTGCAGGCGCGATCTGAAATCCCAGAGAGCAGCGCCCCAGATGGTCCCATTCGAATGCGGATCTGCTTTTGGCCCGCGATCGAAGTCGTGCATTGTCTTCCGCGACGCCAGGCTACGCGGATGCCGCTCCTTCGTATCGTGATGGCGATGCGACGCCCAGATGTGCGGCGTGCCGAGCATCACCGCCGTCCAGTAGTCGCACGTGCCTTCGTCCATGGCCGTCTTCCGATTGTCCTGCCTGAGCGGATCCCTGAAGGCGTTTGCGCGGAAGTCGGCAGTGTGTCGCGTCAGGTGGTGGACATACTCGTGGTAGATGATGCCCGGATTGTGCGAGGCGTTGGCGCGGTATCGCGTGCCTGCGACCTCCACCAGCGCGCCGTGGTGCAGGAGCTTGCGGCCCGGCCCGAGGTGGATTTCGCCGTCGATCGACACAGGCTCCTTCTCCGCGACGTCGTACTTCCGACTCGGGAGTCGGTAGTGCCCACCCTGAAATGGTTGCCATCGGTGGTGCAGCAGCCGGCCGTCGCGCACGCCGTCGGTTTCTGTCGCGGCGTGGTGCGCGTTGACCTTGACGACGACGCGTGGAAGCGAGGATCGCCCTAGCTCGCGGACGAGCGCGTCCAGGTAAGTCGCGATCAAATCAATGTGATAGTAGGTGTTCACTTCGCCGAAGCGCGCCGCCTCGATGTATCTTGAGCGTCGCCTCGCTCCAGGAACCGGGCGGTTGTCGACCCTTCCGCCGCCGCGAGTCGGCTCGAACAGGAACGCTCCTTCGGCGTCCGCCTGGGCGTCGCCGAGGGCGAGCTGAAACACTGAACGATCGACCCGCCTCGCGTTCAGCGCGCCGGCGTTGTGGACTTCGACGAACTTACCGGAGAGCGTGGCCTCAGCCGTGCCGCCGGACAGCAGCCGGGGCAGAGCAACCACCTCGAGACGCAGCCTGCCGCCGAGTGGCGCGGCTGGATCGGGGATCCAGACGTAGACGCGCCCTGTACTTGCTTTCCTACCCTGCGTGCCACCGCTGCTCAAACCGGTCACGACACCCACTTCGTCATCCTACCACCAGCTTCACCTCGCCCGTGAGCCGCCGGGGCGCGCTGAGGAGCTGCGGGTTCAGCTTTCCATTCTCGATGTCGGTGGCTGGCATGCAGGTGATGCCGGTCGCGGCCTCGACTTCCTGCCGGACTAGAGCGCCGCGCGACGCATTGCCGGTGATGACGAGGGGAGTAATGCCCCATGATTTGAGAATCGAGACCGCGCCCGCCGCACCCGGTGCATCGTTCGCGGCGAGAAGCCACGCGTTCACGCTTCCCGTGAACCGCGGATTCGTCATGAGGGCGGTGGTCTCTCTCTGCACGAGTCCGTCGGCGATCTCGATCACGATGCAGTCGGCGCGTTGAGCGGCCGCCTGGGAGACCAGGACTCCATAAATCTCCAGCAGCTGCTTCGTAGAGCAGAGGTAGGTCGAAGGCAGGCCGGCGTCTATGAAATCCAGAGCCGGGATTGCGCCGGCGTCGAGCATGCTGAACCTGTCCCGGCCCGAAGCCGTTCCCGTGAGCTTGATCGCCGCGACCCGCAATCCTCGCTGACGAAGCCCCAGGACCGAGCTGCGAACCGTATACGTCTTCCCGGCGTCCATCGACGTTCCGCAGACACCGATCACCTTTGGCGCCGCCTGCCGCGAGGAGAGAGCGGGCGACAAGGCGTGGTCGGAAATATTCACCGGTTTGCCCGACTGGTCGCCGAGCGCTCCGAGAATGCGCAGCTTGCTAGGATCGGACACGGTATCGTGCTTGCTCTCCACCAGGCCGCACAGGCCGCCCATCGAAAGCAGATCACACCGGTCGCCTTCGGCGCGCGCGTACGCCTCGAACTGCAGTGTCGCGTAGCGGTTTCCAAATGCGACCACCACGAGATCTCCCTCGTGCAACGTGCAGCGCCGCCCGTCAACCAGCTCGAGAGTGGTGTTCTTGCCGATCTTTTCCACCCGCGCGAGCATAACCTCCCCGGGCGAAGGATCTGCGGGAATCGGGAGCTGAGTGTGCAGAGCGGCGAGGGGCACCCGACGCGCGACGTAGGCCACCTTCATACGCGCCTTTGTTTCCTCTGAGAGGACGGTCGTCATTTCAATCTGTTCGGTTTGGGTTGCGCCGCCCGCGGAGCCCGGATACCCGGGTGCGCGGACGGCGCGGATTCAGTCGCTATAGCTGGTGCGACCAGGATAGGTAGAATCCTTTGCGGGTATAATCCGTAGCGTCGTCGATCGTCGCTGTTGGGCGCAAGGTCTTCGTCAGCTTCTGGTTTTCGGTGTTCGCGCCGAAGTGGACCGACCGTCCGGGCGAGAAACGGTACGCCACATCTAGACCGAAGCGATCGCGGTGGTCGCGGCGGGTGTTGTTATAGACATCGTAAGGCTGCTTCGAATCGTAGCTTCGCAGGCGGCGCCCGTACGATAGTGTAGTCTCAAGCGCCTCGCCCGAACGGACACGAAAGCGCGCGCCCATATCCTGCTCGATCCGGGAGAAATCGACTGCCTGCACGGAGCGGACGCGGAGATCCGTGGTGGTTCCGTTGCCGTTGAAGTCCTGATTGAAATCCGGCTCGTTGAGAAGAACCACGGCCGCGCCCGGGGTGGAGCGGAGGGAAGAGCGGCGATACTCGCCTTCCAGTGCGACTCTCGGAGTAAAATCGAGCTCGCCACTCGCTCCGGCGAAGGGCCCGCGATAGCCTCTTGTCTGGAAGGGCTGGAGGTAGTCGCGGGTCTTGTGCCCCGCTTCGAGCGTCACCTGTGCGCCGAACGGATGGTCGTCGGTTGATTTGGCCAAGCGCTGGCGGAGCTCGCCCGTGTAGTCCTGATCGGAATACGTGCCCGCGGCGTAGATGCGCTCAGCAGACTGAATGGTTCCGTCGCCGCTGAGATCGACGGCGTCAGCGAGATAGTTCCGGAAGAAATATTTTGGCTGGAGCTCGGCGCGGGCGGCAATGTGAGTGCCATGACCGAATGCCTGATCCGCTCGCAGGACGTAGAACACATTTCTGCGTTTGGCGTTGCGCTGGTAATACTCGTAGCGCGCATCGGCGCTCAAGTTGAGCTTGCGCCCGAGAATCCCGGGGCCCTCGGCGGTGAGGCCGCCTCGAAGGCTGGTGATGAAGTCGCTAGAGCCGTCCATGCTGGAGTAGCGTCCGCTGGTAAGGCTAGATGCCGAAGGAGCACCCACTCCTGCTTTCCTTGCATCGGACAGCAGGAAGGGGTTGTCATCGAATGTCTCGACGACTCTGAAGGCGGGAGCGAGGTGCCAGGTGTCCTCGCCGGGCCTGGATGCATGGGTGCGGGGAGCGACCTGCGACTGAAGGGGAACGGACCAAAAGGCGACGGCGACGATGGCCAGGATCTGGCGAACTAAGGCGGGCGAGGTTTTTGTCATTTGGTGGGCGGCAAAGGAAACTGGTGGCGAATTCCGACTGCCTTCTAGACTATCGACGGAAGAGCTTCGTCACACGATGAAGGCATCGTTTCGGAGTTTGGCGAAGGGCGATCTGGACGGACGGAATGTCCGTCATCCGTCAATTGACGTGAGGCAGCCCGGGCCTGTCGCTCTGAGAGAATAAAGCATCCCGTTGATACGAAACCGACATCGACGGTGATTGCAAAAAAGCGTAGCGTGGGGTGTGGTACCGGCATCTTTTCCGGCGGCGGACAGAGCGGGGATTTTGCTTGATTAAAAATCAGTCGTCTACGATATTGGCCACTGTTTGTTACCCACGCATCAAAATCCCGCAGACAATTTTGAATTTGAACAACATCGCTGGCAGCGTTCTCCCGATCAAACGTGCTGAGGAGCTGATCCTCACGCTTCCGGGAGTCGTTTCAGCGAAAATCATAGAGAGCGAAAGCGGGGCGGTGGAACAGATACATGTTCTGACGACTGCTGAGCTCACGCCGAAGCAGGTGGTTCGCAACATCGAGAGCGCGCTTATGGCGCACTTGGCAATGCGGGTCGACCATCGGAAGATTTCGGTTGCAATAACGAGCGAGGCGAAGCCAAAGCCCCAGGCGGCCCATCCGACGCCACGGAGCCAGTTTGTGGTGGGAGTGACCCCGGAGGGGGGTGTCCAGCGGTACCGTGGCAGGCGGCTGTACTTCGAGGATGTGGAGGTCAGGGGGTCCCGGACCAAGGGGGTATCCTGTAGGGTTACCCTGAGGAAGGGTGAAGAGTCCTACATTGGCGAAGCCCATGGAATTGAGGGGGACAGGTCCCGCCTCGATCTGGCCGCGCGGGCGACCGTGTTCGCGATCGGTAGCGCGGAGGGGCGGGAAGGTCAGTTGGCGGTCGAAGGCGTGAAGGTGATGGAGGCTTTCGAGCGCGAGTACGTGTTTGTGGGCGTGACTGTGCGGTCTGGCCGTGACAGCCAGCTGCTGGTGGGCAATTGTGAGATCAAGGGGAGCGCGGAAACAGCGAGCGCTCTGGCGGTTCTGGCGGCAACGAACCGTTGGGTGGATCAAGCAGCCGAGTAGAAAGCGGGCGGATTACCGCCTGGTGAAAGAATAGAAAGTCTGTTTTTTGAAAGCGGGTCTACGAGACCTGGTGGAGTAGAAAGGATCGTTGGGCGCAGTTCAACCTTAACACGGATCCTATAGGATAAAAGAACCCCCGTCCCGGCTAAGAGTTGAGTCGAGCGGGCAAGCCTAGTTACACGAGCGGAGCCTACCTAGTAGCGCAATTCAGCGGATGCTGATTGCGACTGAACTTTAGGGGGGTGACGCAAAATGTTACATGCCTTATTGAGTTGGTTGTTCCCTGAAACACAGGGCTGGGCATAGCGGGGCGCGGGGGTTTTTCTCTTATGCAACGGCAGATTACTCGATACGTCGTACTGGTTACTGCCGCAGCGGTCGGTACCGTTGCCGCTCTGTTCTTGCGGGATCCAGGGTTTAACGTGGAGTTCGCGCAGGCCGCGTTGACATTTGGACTAATCAGCGTACTCGCGAACATCCTAACCCATAAAACTAGCGGCGATGCTTCCGGGTCTTTGTCTTTTATCCCGGTCCTTGCAAGCGCCGCCATTGCCCCTCACTGGCTAACAGCGGTAGCGGTCGCCGGATCTGCGTTGGGTGCACAGTTGGTGGCACGCAGGGGGCCGCTTAAGAGCATTTTCAACATAGCCCAAGAATGCTTTGCGATTTCGCTGGCGATTTTCGCTTATCGTTCCCTCGGAGGGGTGCCTTTACATCGAATTGGAGAGTCGGGGTCCCTCTCTCTGTTTGCGCTCTTTTTAGTATTCTTCGTAACAAATTCCGTTTGTGTTAGCGGTGCCCTCGGGATCGTAAAGGCAAGAAACCCCTGGTCAATTTGGAGAGAAAACACGCTCAGCGTGTTGCCGTACGACTTTCTCTCCCTTCCAGTCATCTTATTCTTCGTCTGGATTTATACACAGTACGGCGTTGTCGGTGCGTTCGTGTTGGCCGTTCCTCTGCTCGGGCTCAGGCAGATCTACAAGGTCAACTGGCAGCTCGAACGCACTAACAGAGAATTGTTGGAGCTCATGGTCGCGGCAATTGAAGCGCGTGACCCCTACACCTCAGGCCACTCAAGGCGTGTCGCCGAAAAGGCTAGGGTCATTGCACGCGCGGTTGGATTGAGAGAGAAGGAGATTGAGAGAATTGTGGCTGCGGCGCTCCTCCATGACGTGGGGAAAATCCACGAGGTCTTTGGGCCGATTCTTAGTAAACCCGGGCGGTTGACTCCTGAAGAGCAAGTTGTGATGCGGACCCATCCAATTAAGAGCGCCGAGCTGGTTGGAACTGTGACGCAGCTCAGAGACGTCGTGCCTTTGATCCGACATCATCATGAGAATTGGGACGGCTCCGGTTATCCAGATGGCTTAATCGGAGATGGAATTCCTCTCGGATCGCGAATAATTATGTTCGCTGACACGATCGACGCGATGACTACTGATAGGCCTTATCGGGCTGCGCTCGATGCGGCTTCTGTGCGACGCGAGCTTCTTCGGTTTCGGGGAACCCAGTTCGATCCGCAAATCTGTGACTCTCTGCTTCGCAGCCCTGAGTATTCCAAACTATTCGCCGCCGCGAATATCACCCCGGAAG
Source organism: Gemmatimonadales bacterium (assembly GCA_038227135.1). Classification (GTDB taxonomy): domain Bacteria; phylum Gemmatimonadota; class Gemmatimonadetes; order Gemmatimonadales; family Gemmatimonadaceae; genus UBA4720. Next base: position 32,888 of record JBBRQC010000021.1, on the reverse strand, counting down.
AGTGGGTTCAACGGACTCCCGATCGAGGATCAGTTCTCCGCACCGCCGCGGGCTAGTTAGTCGACCGTGGCAGAGCGTGGGATGCGAGTCCACGCTTTACTTCGACGTTGGACCGCCGGTCGTCGAGTATTTCTCTAATATGATGGGGTAGCGGCCAGTTTGAGCCACGGTGAGTGTCGACGTACTCGTGCATCAGTCTGATACCTCGTTTGGAGTCGCCTATCGCGCAGAGCCCCAAGTACAACGCGTGTGCCTCAAAATCGTGGCCGCCGAATCCGCGGACTCGGAGGTGTTCCACTTCTAGCTCCTCGACAGAGGAGCGAATTTCTCCTACCGTTGCGCCTTCGTGCAGGCGAATCCGGAGCCGAAGAGCGAGTGAATAGGCTCTGCGGCGCGGGCTATACGTCCGTGGAATTGCCTGAACTTCGGCGAACACAGCAGATGCTTTTTCAAAGTCGCCCTTCTCAAGCGCGATTCTCGCTCTGAACGTCCGTAACTCTGACTGGGCAAAATCGTCGTCCGCAGATATAGAGCATTCCATGAGCCGGTTCAGAGTCGAGTCGGCAGCGGCGAACGCACTGGCGGCTACGTGCAGGCGCAATTCCGCAACCAGCAGACGAGAAAGTCGTGCCTCACTCTTGTTCACGCGTTCTTGCTCGAAGGCCTGGGCAACGAATGCGAGCCCTTCCTCATACCTTGCACTGATCCTACAGGCTGCTGAAGCGGTCAACAGCGCATTGGAATATGCTAGCTCGCCTCCGGATTGGCGCGCCGACTCGGCAAACCGGTGCAGGTCGTCAAGCGGAATAGTTTCGTGCCCGCGGGTCGTGCGATATATCATTTCGATCTCCAGCCGCGCAGTTTCACTGACTTCATCATTACATAGAAATGGTTTGACGTGTGCATAGATAGAGTCGAGCGTTTCCGCCGGGCCGACATCAGTTGCGATTTTCAGCGCTAGAATTGCAGCGCGTACTCGGTGAACTGGCGATGCATCGCCTGATTCCACGCATGGAATGATGTCGGCCAACAGAGAAGAAAAGTCCAATGCACTCTGATGTCGAGCCGCGAACAGAAGGAGTTCGAAATCATTGTGCCCAGTCGAGGCAGGATCAACTTTGGCTGCAATGCGAATGCAGGATCGTAGCACCTCCTTACTCCTTTCCCATTCTCCATTCAGTTGGTAACAGAAAGCCAAACGCGGTAAGACACTAAGGCGGTGTTCGTCCGTAACACAGTAGTCCAGCGTTCTTTGAAACGCCGCGGCAGCCCCTTCCGCCAAACCCAGATCAAGAAGGTGCTCAGCACATGCCATACTTAAACTGATGGCTTTATGTCTTTCCCCAGCATGATGCCGATGTCTCGCGCAGGCCCACAGGACGGTCGTTGGCATTGTCGCCTGCGCAATCTCCTTCTCGAGAACATCGGCAGCGCGGCGATGAATGAACGCGAGCGATATTGCCGGCAATCGACTGAGAGCCGCCGAAGCGAGAAAATCGTGTCTGGGCTGGATTAGTATAGGGAAAACGTCTTTCCCCTCGTTTGGAATACTTAACATCGCCGCCCGGCCCAATTCGCCCACGGCGGAGAGCAGCTGGTGGGGCGGGTATTTCAGTACCATTTCAACCCGGTCAAGAGTCGCCTGATCGCTTAGAACGGCGCAGGTTTGGAGAACTTGAAGCGCCTCTCCACTCAGACGCGATAGTCTTTCTTGAAGCACCTTAGAGACTGACGGCGGGGCTTCGTACCTGCGACCAGTCTCGGCCCATTGGTGTGCGAGCTCCTGAAGGAAGAATGGATTTCCCTCCGCAACGGCGAGACACCAGTTGATAAACTCGGGTTGTGGCTCGTCACCAGGCCGCAGCGCGACTGATTGCAACAGCGCCGTCGAAGCGACGGATTTCAGCGGAGCAAGAGTCAACAGGTCCAAGTGCGAATTCTCGACGTAATCGAGAAATGAGTTGTTGCCCGACCGCGAGTTCATCAAAAAGAACAGGTGCCTGGTCGTGCACCATTCCATCATGCGAGCCAGGATCCTTCCCGATGCCTTGTCTAGCCATTGAACGTCTTCAATCAGAACAACCAAGCATCGCTCCTCGGCCACTGAATCCAAGAGATCAAAAAGTGCTGCGTGTACGTTTTGGAACAAGGTGTCCGAATCGATTTGACGAGCATCGTCTGGTCGTTGTTCAAACTCTGTTAATCGCTTGAGCCAGACGAAAGTTTCCGGCGCGCATCCGAGTGCTCCGGGCAATTCGCGGAGCTGCGGAACGATATCAACGAACAGGGATAGGGGCCGCTCAAGGTCGGCCCTGCGACAAGCGACTCTCTGCACCTGAGCCCCCTGGAGATCCGCGAACCGCCCAAGTTCGGCAGAGAGTCTGCTTTTACCGATTCCTGGTTCCCCAATGATGAGGGTTCCAGATCCATGTCCTTTTTGAGCGCGCTCAAAGCTTCGGGTAAGTGACTCCATCTCCGTTTCCCGACCGACAAATGCCGGCTCAGCGTTCAAAAGCGCCGGCCTGTCAGGGATTCGTTCTATCACCCTCCTGCGTAGAAGTGTAGCCGGCAACTTAAGGTCACTCTGCGCGCCTCCAACGTCCGCGATGTAACGATCGAGGATGGAGACCGCTTTTCTCTTTCCCCCACGCATTGCAGCCGCTTCTGCCTGAGCAAGCACCGCTATCTCATTATATGCGTCTAGCGACAAGCATTTACTCGCAGTCCTCTCCACGTTCGGCCAATCCGCCTGGAGCCTTGATTGCTCGAGCTCACTTATGAGAAGCCTAGTCCCGGCAGCGTGCACCTCGGCTCGCTTAGACTCCACCCATTCGCGGAGCAATTCCGAGAGACGTGGACCGTATCCTGGCAGGAACTCGAGAGAATCCTTCATCAGACCTGGAGCCAGATCAGGGTTCGAAAGATCCTCTATGTCGCTCCGCGCGTCACACTCCGAAAGCTGCAAATTGTCCCGATCGGCTCTCACGCCGATTCCCAGCTTCTTCAGCTGAAGCACAGTTTGTCGCAGCCTGTGTGCACGCGCCTTTTCGGGAACCCGGGGCCAGAGGAGCGAAGCGAGTCGCGTACGGCTAACTCGTTTTCCACGCTCGAGGATCAGGTACAGCGCCGCAGCGAACACAATCTCTTGCGACGGAGTCAGCGTCGTCAATCCCGTATCGATTTCGGCAGTTCCAAGAGCGCGGAGTACGATCATTTTAGGGCTCCTTCCGTTGCTGGAAGGTGTTTGAGGTGCGTCAGAATCCCGTCAGAATCCCTATGAAAGGCCGAAATTGCCATCGTAATCGGTTCTTGGCGAGGGCAAATTCTCACCCGCAGTGCCTTTCCACCGTCCCGGACAGTGATGAGATGGCGGGGCTGGGCGGGATCCGAACGGCGACTTGATCACGATTCCCATGCGATACATTGATCGCGTGGATCGGAAGCGGACACAGGTAGGCCGATCGCTGATTGCAGCGGGCGCGGTACTCGGAGCAGTGGTCTGGATCGGATCGCATGCGGGCCACGGCTGGGTAAGCTCCAGGCGACCTCCAGGACCTCACCCGCCGGGGGGTTGTTAGCAGGCTGCGGTTAGCCACCGGCAGACGGCGTTATCGGGCCCTCCAGGCCCTCAGCAGCAATATGCGTCGGTACCGACGCATTTCCGTTGCCTTGGCGGTTTATTGGTCGTCAATACTATGAAGTGAAGTAATTGGATCAGAGGGGAAGCGTCTCCAGGCGCTTCCCCTCTTTTTCTTGGCCTGGCGCAAGGACGACTGCGCGTTACGAGAGTTGAATGACGAAAACGTCATGTTCCCGGCAGGAGATCGTCCTGGTTCCCGCAAGCCTCGCGGCTATCGCGTGACGCATTGATCCGATGGTCTTTGCTTGGCGCCCCGATGAAAGACCGGGAGAAAGTCAGTGGGCGAGATGATCTGAGCTCTATTTGAGCTCGCCAGCTCCGGTGAAGGAGGCTTCGCCCGATATGGCGTTGTAGCGGTCGATCAGCACCGGTCCACTCTGCCGGTCGTCAAAAATGATCTTCGCTTCCCCAGCGAGGTTGCCAACGCGCCGGCGCTGCTCGGCATTGAGTCGAAACTGCCCGCGCCAATCCGCGAGCCCGGATTCACTCTGACCCTTCGCGCCTTCGTCGAGAATGATCTGAAGACCATTGATCGCCACCTCCCGATCGCCGAGCACGAGTTGTCCGCCGGTAATATTCATACACTCCTCTTGTTGCCTGATGGCCGCCGAGTTTTAACGTAGCTGGCAGTCTCGGATAAGAGAAGTCAGCATGGCAGAAACGCAAAAACGCGCTCGTGAGAGCGCGTTGCAGTTTCTATCGGGGTTACGAGTCGCGACTACGGCAGTACGAACTGGACCGAGGTCTCGATCGGGTAATTGTTGCTGCGAAGTATCGCGACGGCGGTGAACGATCCGTGCATGACCTTCGGGCTCCAGCTCTCCTCGAACGTCGTCACGCCCTTTCCCTTAAGGGTCTCGCTGCGCATCGCGGAGGTGAACATGCGGCCTTCGCTCCATTTCCAGATTTCCTTGCCCGCGAAATCCTTCACGACGAAATCGTGGGTCTGTCCGTCCGGATAACGCAGCTCCAGCATCTTCGGCGTGTTGTTCGTCACGCGCAAAGAGAATCTGAGCTTGTCGGCGTCATTCTTCGGACGCAAAATGTCGAATGTCGAGACGATGGGTGCGGTGCGTTCTTCGCTGTCGTGTCTCGTGGAGGCGATCGCTTTTCCATCGTGGGAGAACGGAGCCGTGGCGAACGCGACTGATGCCGCGCACAGCAGCGGAAGGATGATGCGGTTATGCATTACGTCAGTCTGGGAGTCGTCGATTATGGGCGGGCAGGGCGAATCTCATGATTTCCAAGCCCAACGATATCAATTCAAGGACGAGCGGTCAACACTTACGTAACTCGACTAACTTCGCGTGATTGTTGGAGTTGCGATCCGCTTCAAATGTTCGGTGTACGTTCGGAAATCCCCTCCTAATCGGCTTGTGAAAATCTTCACAAGCGGTTTAATTTCTTCGCAGAATGGAAGACGAAAAAGGGGTGCGCAAAACCACGCCTTCGGGCGGGTTGTCGGGCGCCAATTTCGCCGGCGTCGGGATCCAGTTTGCCGCCGCCATTGTCATCTTCCTCTTTGCCGGACAGTGGGTCGATAAGAAGCTCGGAACCTCAGGTGTGTTCACGATTGGCGGAGTTTTTATCGGCGGCGGTGCGGCGTTCTACCTTATGTATCGCAAGATCACCGCGGCACAGCGGCGGGACGACGAGGAACGAGCGGCGAAGCGCGGTCCGGCTCCGAAAGAGCGTCAGCGGTGAGGGAAGGGAGAGCGCTGGGAATCTTCGCTGCAGTCTCGGCCGCTCTCATCGTGATCGCCACGGTAGTTCTGAGGACGTACTTCACGACGGTCGTAGAGCACAGGGCGATGCTGGTCAGCGCTGGACTGGCTTTCGCAGTACAGCTCGGGTCCTATGCGCTGCTGCGGCCTGGTCGCAGCGGGCACGGCGCGGCGGGAGAACTGTTGATTCGATGGGCGATTGGCGCTGTGTTGCGCCTGTTCGTGCTGGTGCTGTACGCGCCGCTGGCGAGAGTGATGTTTCTTTCGCTCGATGCTGCGCTGGTAAGTCTGGCGACTTTCTTCTTCATGACGATGATGGCCGAACCGCTGCTGCTGGAATATGATCGCTGACCAAAAAGACTTCATCACCCCGCACATTACCGACTCGCACACGCTGGACTATCCGTGCCTGCACTCGGGTTTCGTGTGCGAATACGAGCTGCCGCACTGGAATCCGATCCATATCGGCCGTTTCGCCCTGGACATATCTCCGACCAGGCACGTCGTGATGCTGTGGATCGCGGCTCTCCTGTGCATCGCCACGACGTTGCTCGCGCTGCGAGCTCACAACCGCAGAACGCGCGAGGGAAAAGCGCCGAGCGGATTTGGAAACGGACTCGAGGCGCTCGTGCTCTACCTGCGCAATGAAGTCGTCCTTCCCAACGTAGGCGCACACGGCAACGGCTACGTGCCTTATCTCCTGACGCTGTTTTTCTTCATCCTGTTCGCGAATCTGCTGGGACTCGTCCCCTACGGTTCCACGGCCACGGGGAACATCTCCGTCACTGCGACTCTCGCGATCATCACGTTCATCGTGGTCGAAGTTGCGGGTATGAAGGCGCAGGGGAAGGCGTACATCAATACCATAGTATTCTGGCCGCACGACATGTCGCTCGGCATGAAGCTCTTCATATCTCCGATTCTCACGCCGATCGAGCTGATCGGCAAACTCACCAAGCCGATCGCGCTGGCGATCCGTCTCTTCGCCAACATGACGGCCGGTCACGTGGTGCTGCTCGCGCTCATCAGCCTCATTTTCACCTTCGGAAGCTGGGTGCTCGTGCCCGTTCCCATTCTGATGGCACTCGGCATCTCGGTTCTCGAATTGTTCGTCGCATTTCTGCAGGCGTTCATCTTCACGCTTCTGTCCAGCGTATTCATTGGACTGATTCGCGAGGGTGCGCACTGACGCGGAGCCTGCTCGACTTCGCGTATGTATCCGGCCGAGCGGGCTGGAGAAATCCGTTGGGGCCATCGAGGTCCCATTGACGGACGGCGACCGTGAGGTCGCGAGCATGACATATCACGATCGTTGAAAGGGGAATCACAATGCATTCGATCTTTGGGCTGTTGCAGGCCATGGCGAACACCGGCGGTTACACCAGCCAGTACACCGGAGCCTGGGCAATGCTCGGCGCCGGTATCGGCGCTGGTCTCGCCGTAATCGGCGCCGGCATCGGTATCGGTCGCCTCGCCGGACAGGCGATGGATGGCATGGCGCGTCAGCCGGAAATGGCCGGCCGGATTCAGACGGGCGCGATCATCTTCGCGGCGCTCATCGAAGGAGCCGCGTTGTTCGCGATCGTTATTTCGTTCCTGATTCAGGGAAAGTTCAAGTTCTAGCAGACGGATTGAAATCGCGGCGCTCATTCCGCGCCGCGGTTTCCCTCCGCAGACCAACGGCAACTACACTATGACGCCTTTTATTTTCGCACTCCTGCAGGCTGCCCCCGAAGAGTCCTCCCAGTCCGGTGATCTTCTCACGCCGAACGGCGGGCTGATGTTCTGGACGCTCGTCGTCTTCCTCATTCTCTTCGCCATTCTCGGCAAGCTTGTATTCCCGAAGATCACCGCCGCCGTCGAGGCGCGTGAAAAGGCACTGGAAGAGGCAATCGAGGGGGCAAAGCGCGATCGCGAAGAAGCGGCTCGCGCACTTGCCGAGCAACAGAAGCAGATCGAGGCCGCTCGACTCGAAGCGCAGAAGATCATCGTCGAGGGACGTCAGGCCGGCGAAAAGGTGCGCACCACGATGATCGAGGAGACACACCAGCAGCAGCAGGCCATGCTGGAGCGGGCGCGGCGCGAAATCGAGATGGAGAAGGAGAAAGCGATCGCCGAGCTGCGGCGCGAGGCAATCGAGCTCGCCATCGCTGGAGCGAGCAAGGTGATCGAGAAGAACCTTGACGATCAGTCCAATCGGAAGATCGTCGAGAGCTTTCTCGCTTCGATCCCCGTTACCGAGCCAAAGCGCGGATGAATAACGCGACCATCGGCCGCAATTACGCCGAGACGCTGCTCACCCTCGCGAAGAGAGAGGGGCAGGCGGAGGAATGGGGGACAATGATCGAGTCCATCGCGTCAGCGATGCAGGAAGATCAGACGCTCAGGACGTTTCTCGAATCCCCCAAGCTAGCTGCTTCGCGCAAGATAGGGATCCTGCAGACTGCGCTCGGCAAGCGCGTTCCGCCCCTGTTTCTCCGCTTCCTGGAAACGGTGATCATGAAGCGGCGCCAGATGGTTATCCCCGAGATCGCGCAGGAATACCGCGCGCTCATCGACGCGTCGGAAGATCGCGTGCACGCGAACGTAACTGTCGCCCGCGAGCCGGTCGAGCAGGAGAATCAGGCGCTGGTTCAGCAGCTGTCGCGTCTGTTCGGGAAGCGGGTCGTACCGCACATCACGATCAACCCGGCGATTCTGGGCGGCGTGATCGTAAAGGTTGGCGACACGGTCATGGACGGGTCAGTGCGCCGGCGTCTGGCGTCTCTCCGCGGCAGAATGCTCGCTACGGTAACCCGCTAGCCGGAGCAGGTTCAGCACTGCTGTGTCGGTGACCGAGCGAACTCGAGAACTCGGGGCGCGAAAAGCGCTGGGAGCCACGCCGAAGAACATTCTACTCCAGTTCCTGATCGAGGCGATGGTACTCTGCCTCCTCGGCGGTGTGGGCGGAATCATATTCGGGTGGGGCGCCGCGTTGGCGCTCTCGAAGTTCGGGAATTTCAACACTTCGGTGGCTGGATCCAATTCAGTCGCTGCGGTACGAACAGCCGGCGTTCCTATAGCGGCCGGGAGTGCCGCGATTCTGTAGGATCCCGACTTTGGGTTTTGCACGGCGCCGCTCTTTCGAGCGGCGCTGCTTGCTTCTACCTTATGCACTCCTTCCGGCAGCTCCCGTCCAGCTGCCGGTGTCCCAAAATCTGATGGAGGTCGAATGAGACTCCGCTTCCTTGCGGTCTCTCTATTGTGCGTTGCGGCCGGCGTCGCCGGTGCGCAGTCCACTAGCAGCAGGTCCAAACAGGCCGGAAAGAGTCCGGAGCTGAGGGTCGACTTTACACGGGAGACGCTGCCCAACGGGCTCAATGTGATCTATCACGTCGATCATTCGACACCGGTGGCCGCTGTTCTTCTATGGTATAACGTCGGCTCGAAGATGGAGCAGCCGGGCAAAACCGGCTTCGCACACCTGTTCGAGCACATGATGTTCAAGGGGTCGAAGAACGTCGGCGACGGGCAGCACTTTGCGCTCCTCGAAGCCGCCGGCGGAAGGGCCGGCAGCGACATCAACGGCACCACCAGCTGGGACCGCACCAACTACTTCGAGCAGATTCCCTCCAACCAGCTGGAACTGGCACTATGGCTGGAGTCCGATCGCATGGGGACGCTCACCCAAACGCTCACCAAGGAAAAGCTGGATAACCAGCGCGAAGTGGTGAAAAACGAGCGCCGCCAGAGCGTGGACAACCAGCCTTATGGAAACTGGCTGGAGAAGAGTGGGGAGCTGTTGTTCCCTGAGGGGCATCCCTACCACCATTCGGTGATCGGCTCTATGGAAGATCTCTCCGCGGCCTCGGTTGCGGATGTGCAGAACTTCTTCAAGACGTATTACGCCCCGAATAACGCCGTGCTCGTGGTCGCCGGAGACATTGACGTCCCGCAGGCCAAGGAAATGGTGCGCAAGTATTTCGGACCGATTCCGCGTGGCCCAGTGCCGCCAAGATTGGCCAACATGACTGTGCCAACGGTCATAGGCCGCGAGCAACGAGTCGTCATCCAGGATCCTCTGGCTCCGGCGCCTCGCGTATACATGGCGTACCGGCTTCCACCAGCGAAGGACCGGCGTGCAGCGGCAGTCTCAATGCTCTCCACAATTATTGGCGGGGGGAGCTCATCTCGCCTCGACGAATCGTTGGTTCGCCGACAACAGATCGCAACCAGTGTGAGCGCGTTCAATCTCGAGCTTGCCGATGGCGGTGATATCCTGGTAGCACAGGCGACCGGAAAGCCGGGCAGCAGTCCAGATTCGCTGGAGCGGGCTCTGCTCGCGGAGCTGGCTGGCACGTCGAGCTTCACACAGTCCGAGTTTGATCGCGCGAAGGCCTCAGCGCGCTTCCAGTTCGTTGACGGGCTTCAAACCACCGGCGGTTTTGGTGGGCGCGCTGACCGGCTCGCGGAAGGGTGGACTTTCTTCCACGACCCGAATCACGTGAATGACGTCCTCGGAGAAATCGATCGTGTCACGCTCGCCGAGCTGAACGCTCTCGCTCGAGAGCGCCTCGTACCCAATAACCGTGCTATCCTCATTTACGTTCCTGTGAAAAAGACGGCGAGCGAGACCGTATCTGGGAGAATCAACTAATGCGTTCGCACCTTCATTTCCGAACATTCGTGCTGCTCGTCGCGGCGATGTTGCCGATGACAACGGCGTCGTCTCAGACAACGCCGCCGCCGGCAGGCGCGCTCAGGCCATACGTATTTCCATCGGTCGAGCAGTTTCAGCTCGCGAACGGGCTCAAGGTCATTCTCGTTCAGAAGCATACGCTACCGGTCGTCGAGGGGCGTCTGATTCTCGATGCAGGAGCCATGCGGGAGCCCGCCGCAAAGAACGGCCTCGCCTCGCTCACTGGCTCCCTCCTGTCAGAGGGAACCGGCACCATGACGGGCGCCGAGATTGCGCGCGCGATGGATGCTCTCGGAGCGCAGTACTTCACGGGCGCAGGTTTCAGCACTGCGACCGCGGACGTCGTCGCGCTCAAGAACGTGTTTCCGCAGGCGCTGGCACTGGCGGCGAAAACCGTCATAGCGCCGAGCTTTCCCGCTGGAGAAGTCTCGCGCGTAAAGAACCAGGCTCTTGCTGCTTATCAGCAAAGCCATGCACGGACGGCCGGTCTTGCATCAGACGCTTTCATCCGTGCTGCTTTCGACACCGCGGCGCCCTTTTCGCGGCCCGCGAGCGGGACTCCGGGCACGATTGGTCGGCTGACGCGGGACGATGTGGTCAACTGGCATCGTACGATGTATGCCCCGTCCGCCGCGACGCTTCTTCTGGTGGGCGATCTGAGTCCCGCCGAAGCGCGCTCTGTTGCACAGGCCGCGTACGGCAGCTGGACGTCGACACGCGCGGCGCTCCCCGCAATTGAAAATCCGATTCGACCGAGCTCGGGAACACGGGTGATTCTCGTAGACCGACCCGGCTCGGTGCAGTCGTCAATCGTGATCGGTCAGCCGGGCTTCCGGGCAACCGATCCTGACTATCTCAGCCTGGTGGCCATGAACCACGTTCTGGGCGGCGGGTTCAGCTCGCGCGTGAACATGAACCTGAGGGAGAAGCACGGATACACCTACGGCGCTTTCAGCGGATTCGATTTCAGGCCGGGTGCGGGAGCGTTCCGCATCACGTCCGATGTGCGCACTAACGCAACGGACTCGGCGCTGGTCGAGGCGGTCGGCGAGTACCGCCGCATCGCGAGCGAGACCATCCCGACGACCGAGCTCCAGGGCGGAGTCAACAACCTCGTCTCTGGTTTTCCGAGTTCGGTGCAGACGATACAAGGTCTCACCGGTCGCTTGCAGAACCTGATCGTCTGGGGTCTTCCGGTGGATTTCTACACGACGTACCGGGAGAAGCTCGCGGCAGTCACGCCGGAGGAAATACGCCGAACGGCAAGCAGCAGGCTCACGCCGGATAACGTGATCGTCGTCGTTGCCGGTGATCTCTCCAAGATCGAAGCGCCGATCCGGGCGCGGAATCTCGGAACGGTCGAGGTGTGGGACCCCAGCGGTAACAAAGTCCGATAGGAAAAACGACAACAGAACGGGTGCGAGCGGTCAGCGGCGCAGTCATTAGTGGTCAGTTCACTACGTCGTGACGGTTCGATTCCCAGGACGTCGAAAGGCCGGCTCAACAGAGCCGGCCTTTCTATTTCCCGGTTGTGTAACTTCAATCGCAATGAGAGCGGTCATCATTACGCGTCCGGGCGGACCGGAAGTGCTCGAGGTCCAGGAGCGGCCGATGCCGGAGCCCGGCATTGGCCAGATCCGGGTGCGGGTGCGCGCGTCCGCGCTGAACCGCGGGGATATGTTGCAGCGCCAGGGGAACTATCCAGTCCCGCCCGGCGTGTCAGCCGAGATCAGCGGGATGGAATATGCGGGCGAGGTCGATGCGCTCGGCCCTGCGGTGACGCTTTGGAAGGTCGGTGACCGGGTGATGGGGATCGTTGGCGGGGCGGGCCACGCCGAATACCTGTGCGTGCACGAGCGCGAAGCGATTTCGGTTCCGAAGGCGCTGTCGTGGGAGAATGCTGCCGCGATCCCCGAAGTATTTCTAACCGCGTACGACGCGCTATTCAATCGGCTGGAGCTTCGGACGGGTGAAACGGTACTCATTCACGCGGTGGGAAGTGGAGTCGGAACAGCGGCTTTGCAGCTCGCGCGCTTAGCGGGCGCGAGCGTGGTTGGCACCGCGCGCTCAGCCGGTAAAATCGAACGTGCGAAAGAGCTGGGCCTCGATCTCGGCATCGATGTGTTGCAAGGGGATTGGGCGACGCAGGTGGAAGCGGCGATTGGCGCGGATGGAGTGAACGCCGTTCTGGATCTGGTGGGAGGGAATTATCTGGACGGAAATCTCCGGGTACTCGTGTCGCGCGGTCGGATCGTGGTAGTCGGTCTGACCGCAGGAGCGGTCACGCCATTCAATATGGGCGTGCTGCTCAGAAAGCGGCTCACCATTATCGGAACGATGCTGCGCGGGAGGCCTCTGGAAGAGAAAATCGCGTTAGCGCGCGAATTCTCCGACCGAATCATTCCGTTATTCGAGAGTGGCCGGCTCAAGCCAGTCGTCGATCGCGTGTTCCCCTTCGGGGAGATCCGCGCTGCCCACGTGCTGATGGCATCCAACGACACGTTCGGAAAGATCGTCCTGCGCTGGGAGTGAAGGGCCGCCTGTGATTCAAAGGCTGGTGCGATTCGCTACGACTTTCCCTTCCGCTTCCGGCTTCTGCGATCCTGGATGAAAATCGTCGCGATCATCCAGAGGCCGATGATTCCGGAGATGAGAAAGCCGAACATCCCGAGACTCCGCTGATACGCCATCAGTAATCCGCTCGCCACCAGTAAACCGCCGAGCACGAGACCCGTGAATATTCGATTGGCGACTTTCTCCAGACCGAGGAGCAGGGACCCGAGTTGAGGCGTATCGACGCGCACCGCAAAATCATTGGAGATCAGCCTCTGCGTCAGGACGTCCAGGCGGTGTGGCAGAGCGCGAACCAGGTCCGAGGTTTCGGCCGCCATCTGAAAGAGGCGCCGCGGTGACATGTCCCGCTGCGCCCGCTTATTGGCAATCTCGGCCGTGTAGTCGCGAATCGACTGGGTCGGATTGAAGTTGGGATCCAGCGATCTCGTGACTGCATCGAGATTGAACAGCGCCTTCGCGAGCAGTGTCAGCTCCGCCGGAAGCCTCAGCCTCTCCCGGAAAGCAATCGTGATGATCTCGTAGAGGATCAGACCGGCTGGAGTTTCCTCGACCGTCTGGTTCGCGTGTTTGGCGATCAGTGCCGCCACGTCGCGCACGTAAGCCGTCCTGTTGAACTCGTCCGGCAGCTCGCCCATCTCGATCAGAGCCTGCGCCGCTGCGTCGCCGTTGTTCTCGGCCATCGACAGCAGGAGGCGTACGACGTGATCGCGCATGGTTCCGGTGAGGTGCGCGGTCATGCCGAAGTCGATGAGAGCGAGCTTCGGATCGTCGCGTGGAGGAGCGGGTGCCGCGGCCGCCTTGGCTTCGTTCTCCGATTGTGTCAGCGCTGTCGCGCCAGGCCTGACGATCTGACGACGATCGTCGGCGGCCGCCTCCGATGGGGTACGCGGATTGTTCCGCCCGGGAAGGACGATGAACACGTTGCCGGGATGCGGGTCGGCGTGGAAATGGCCGCTGTCGGTGATCTGCTGCAGATACGCTCGCGCGAACTCGTCGGCGAGGCCGGCGAAGTCGTGCTCGATCCGGCTGATCGGCGGAATCGCATCGATCTTTACACCCTTGATGCGCTCCGTGGTGAGCACCTTGTGGGTCGTGTACGCGTCTACCACCCGCGGAATGAGAATGTGCGGGAATGTGGCAAGGGATTTCCGGAACGCCGCCGTATTTCGCGCTTCTGTGCGGTAGTCGAGCTCTTCGACCAGCGCCTTTTCCACCTGCTGCACCACGCCGATCAAATCGACTCGCGCGCCCGCCGCCGTGTGCTCTGTGAGGAATGTCGCCAACTCGCGAAAGTATTCGATGTCATCGGCAAGCTGTTCGCGAAGGTTCGGCCGCTGGACCTTGACGACAACGCTCCGTCCGTCGCGGAGCTCGGCGGCGTGGACCTGGCCCAGGCTCGCGCTTCCCAGTGGCTCCTGCTCGAACGATTCGAACAGCTTGCTGATACGCGCGTGCAGCTCGTCCTCTATCGTCTGCTCCACCACCTCGTAGGGCATTGGAGGGACTTCGTCCTGGAGGTGCTCGAGCTCGTCGATATACTGCTGCGGAAGCAGATCGGGCCGAGTGGACAATACCTGACCCAGCTTGATGTAGGCGGGCCCTAGCTCGACCAGGCGCTCACGAAACGCCTTGGCCTTGGCGGCGGATTCTCCGCCGTCCGAGCCATCTCCGGCAGCGAGGTTGGCTCCCTCGAGATTGAGCAGACCCTGGCGGCCAGCGAAGTCACGCAGCCCGTAATTGGTAAACAGTCCGAGCGTCGCGGCGAGGCGCGGAAGATGCTTCGGCGAGAGGATCATATGGTAGGCGAAGGCAGAATCCATGCCCTTATCGAAGTGGCTCTGTCACGCATGACCGTAGATATTTATGCATGACCAAGAAGAAACCCGACAAAAAAGCGGCGTCGAACGCTCGGACGCCGCGAAAACAGCCCGGCTCAGGGCGCGTGGAGGTTGTAAGAGTGTCGAAGCCGTGGGGGCACGAGACGATATGGGCGCACTCCGATCGTTACGTGGGAAAGATTTTACACGTCAAGGCGGGCGAGGAGCTTTCGGTGCAGTACCATAGCAAGAAGGACGAGACCGTACATCTGCTCTCGGGCGAGCTTGTCTACCGCGTCCAGAGCGATGCCGATCTGCTGGAAGACGTCCAGCTCAAGCTCGGTGAATCCTTCCGCATCACGCCCGGCACCGTCCACCAGATCGTGGCGTTGACTGACTGCGATGTCCTCGAGGTGTCGACCCCGGAGCTCGATGACGTCGTGCGGCTGGGCGACAAGTACGGGCGGGAGGGGACGAGCGCGCCATGAAAGTTATTATTCCGCTGGCAGGCAAGGGAACGCGCCTCCGCCCGCACACCCACCTGACGCCCAAGCCGATGATGAAAGTCGCGGGCAAGCCGGTGATGTCCTACGTGCTCGACGAACTGAAGAAGCTCGGCAACGTCGAGCAGGTCATCTACATCACGGGGCACCTGAAGGAGAAGGTCGAGGAGTTCGCACGGTCGGAGATGAAGGTGCCGTCGGTCTTCGTCGAGCAGAAAGTGCAGGACGGCACCGCTGGCGCCGTCGCGCTCGCCAAGGAATACGTCGACCAGCCTGTGCTCATCATTTTTGTCGATACGATCTTTGACGCGGATCTCTCCCAGCTCAAGACCGTGGACGCTGACGGAATCATCTGGGTCAAGGAGGTCGAGGACTACCAGAGATTCGGAGTCGTCGTGACCGACAAGGACGGCAACATGACCAAGATCGTCGAGAAGCCCAAAACCCCGATCTCGAAGCGAGCCAACATCGGACTTTACTACATCAGGAACTGGAAGCTGCTGTACGAGGGCATCGATCACGTCCTCAATCAGCCGAAAAATCAGGGCGAGTATTTTCTGACCGACGCGTTCCAGTACATGATCGACAAGGGCGCGAAGATCAAAGTCGTCGACGTCGAGGGCTGGTACGACGCCGGCAAGATCGAGACGATGATCGAGACGAACCAGGCGATGCTCGCCCGGGGGCGCACCCGCCGGCCCAAAAACACCGGCGACTCGACGATCATCGATCCCGTATACATCGAAGACAACGTCACGCTCAAGAAGTCCAAAATCGGACCGAACGTGTCTATCGGATCGGGGTCGTTGCTCGACGGCGTGGAGATTAGCCACTCCATCGTCGGCTCAAAGGCTACGATAAGGAAATCCATCCTGCGCAACTCCCTGGTTGGGGATGACACCGTCGTCGAAGGCGTGAAGGGAGAGGTGACCGTCGGAGATCATTCCGAGGTGCACGCATCGTAGCGGCGCCCTCTGCCGGCGAGGCAAAGCCAAAACTCGGGCGCAACATCCTCGGTCTGAGCGCGGTGAGCTTCTTCACCGACGTGTCGACCGAGATGATCTATCCACTGCTTCCCGTGTTCCTCGCCAGTGTGCTCGGCGCGAATGCGAGCTTCATCGGCGCGATCGAAGGCATGGCGGAGACGACCGCTTCGCTGCTCAAGCTCGTCAGCGGCTGGTGGTCGGACAAAATCGGCAGCCGTAAGCGCCTGGTGGTGATCGGTTACGGCATCGCGTCTGTGGCAAGGCCATTCACCGCAATGGCCGGAACGGCGAAGCAGGTGCTGTTCATCCGGCTGACGGATCGAGTCGGGAAGGGAATAAGAAGTTCGCCGCGTGACGCGCTTCTCGCCGATTCCGCGCCCCCCACGGCCCGCGGTCGCGCGTTCGGCTTTCACGCCGCCGCGGACAACGCCGGCGCCGTAGCGGGGCCGCTGCTTGCATTCCTTTTCCTCAAGCTGCAGGGGGTCGGCTCTTTCGATAGCTCCAAGCGTCTCCTCCCGCACGACGAACAGGCTCTCCGCAACGTATTCTGGCTTTCCGCAGTTCCCGCCCTGATAGCGATGATCGTTCTGATCATAGTCGTGCGCGACGTGCCGAAGCGGGATGCTGCGGAGACGGCTGCGCCCAAATCTGTAACAGATATCGGCGGGGGACTCACCAGACGCTTCTGGGCATATCTCGTGGTGATTCTTCTCTTCACACTGGGGAATTCGACGGACGCCTTTCTCCTGTTGCGCGCGAATCAACTCGGCGTTCCTATCGCGCTGACGCCAATCCTCTGGGCGCTGCTCAACTTCGTGAAATCCGCCACCGGTACGTACGGTGGCGGGCTGTCGGACACACTGGGCCGCAAGCCATTGATCGTGGCCGGATGGCTCCTTTATTCCGCGGTCTACTTCGCTTTCGGTTGGGCAACCGCCGCGTGGCAGGCGTGGGCTCTGTTCGCGGTCTACGGAATTTTCTATGGTGCGACCGAGGGAACCGAGAAGGCTCTCGTCGCTGACATTGTTCCCCGCGCTCGCCGCGGATCGGCTTTCGGTTGGTACAATCTCGCGATCGGATTGGGCGCGCTCCCCGCGTCTCTCATCTTCGGCGCAATCTGGGACCGACTTGGCGCGCCAAGCGCCTTTGTCTTCGGCGCCACGCTCGCGCTCGTGGCGGCTCTGCTCATGGTATTCGTCGCCCCGTCTTCTACCGCGGCAGAAGCGAAGTGATCTCGTAAGCGATAAGCGGCTTACGTCTTCCTCCGCGTGGACCGGTAACGTGCGCACTTCATCAACCGCACCGTCGCCGAGGAGGAAGTATGAAACACACACAGGGCGAAGGAGTTCTTTTTGTTGCGCTGCTCGCGGGACTCGCTGCCTGCGCCGATCCCGCGAGCCGAACAGTCGGTCTGGGCGTTTCTCACAACGCGCAGAGCGACCCTACGCCATCCTCCCAGAATGAAGAGAGAGCCGCGCTGTCGAGAGTCGCGCGGCTGGTGGCGATGGCGATGGACAACGAGCCCGCGCGTCAGCATCTGAAACGCGATATGAGGGCGGCGCCCTTTCGTGAGCACAAGCTCGAGCTTGTGCCGTACCTGAGATCAATGGATGGAAAGGCTCTGCTCGACCGAGTGGTGAGAGCGAGTGGAGGAACCGAGGCCGATTTGCTGAGCGCTCTTGCGGCGATCCGCAGGCTCGAATTCTATATGCCCGTCACGGCGCACCGTGAGTCGTGGACCGGCAGCGCCGACGTGCTCGTGGTTTCGCAGCTGAGCGAGGCCGAACCGATCGTCGCCTTCGACGAGAAGGGAGCCGAAGTAACGCTCGATCGCAAAGTCGCTCCGACGCAACCGACGCTGTCCATCGTCCCTGTGGAGACGCGGTTCGACCAGCCCATGTCACCCATCGCCTCGAAAAATGTGCGCGACAGCAATGGCAGCGCGATCGGAACGCTCGAATCCATCAAATTCAAATCCTCGGATCTCATGTCATGCGGCGAAACGTGCGGGGGCGGCGGCGGAGGAGGGGCGAGTGTGGCAATTGCGCCTGGCCTCTACCTGGAGTACTCGCGCCTTCTCGACATGAAAGAACCATGGTTCCGCGGCGATCCGGAAATCGAAGTTCATATTCAGGGACCGACCAGCCAGATCGCGCCCACCTACGGCGAGAACCTTTCCTGCTCTGGCGAGCATGCTCCCTTTCCGAGCAAGGTGTTCGACCAGAACACGGGGTTCTGGGAAGGCAGGGTACTGCTGTTTTCAGCCGACGAGACCGCCGCGTTCATCAGCAAGTTCAATCAGGGGTTCCACGTTCTCTTCTGGGAGGACGACAATGAGCCGTGCGTACTCAAGCTCGACACGAACGTGCTGACGGAAATAATGAAATCCAGCGCGACGGCTTTCAGCACGGTCGCGATCAAGGTCCTTCCGGGCGCGTCACCTCCGCTGATTGCGGGGGTTTTTCTCGCGACATTTTTCTCCAGCGCCGGGTCGTGGCTTCTGACAAATGATGATTTTCTGGGCGCGGCCGTCGACCAGACAAGCGCAGGCTACTACTACGCCGGGAACACTCATGTGATAATGGATGGGACGACACTCAACGGGCGTGCGACGATCGTATATCGCCAATAGCCGACAAAGGGGGCTGGGATGTCACGTTTATTGGCTCTTTGCGCGGGAATCTGTCTTCTCAGCATGAGGCCTGCACCGATGACTGCACAGCAAGCGACTTACGATGAAAGCGCCCTCCGTGTCGACCAGAATCGCGGCTCGATCAGGATCGTGCGGGGCGCGTCCGAAACGGTAGTGCTCACGGTTGGAGCTTTTCACGCGGCTGACGTCGCGGGAATCGTCAGACCGTCGGCAAATGCTGTGGCGCAGGCGAAAATTTTTGAGCGCGACTACTGGGCCGGAACATGGATACTATCACTTGGAATAGTCACGCTGGGTGCGGCGATCGGGAGCCACAGAGTCTCCGACCTGAACCAGTCGATCCCCACCGGTTTCACGATTGCCGGCGTGTCATTGATCACTTACGGGGGATGGAGGCTGGGAAATGCGTATAGGGCTCTGTCCAGGTCCGTCTGGTGGTACAATCGGGATCTGACGAGATAGCTAGGCCACGAAATGACTGATGTATTCCTCGGGTTGCCCGAATCGTCTCTATGGGGACGGTTCGGGCAATCAATGAGGAGCAATGAATTCGAGATCCTTTTGGGTGCCGACCCTTGGCGCTGCGCTCATAGCTATGGTCGCTGCGAATGCGGGCGCGCAGGGCGGGAACAAGGAAGAAACGGGCTCGGGTCCCGTTTCGGCCAATTCTGCCGGCGTCGGAGCGGCACGGGCGACGGACTCTACTCGCAGCTATGCCACGGGCGCGCTTCGTTTCGAGTCGAATTGGGGCAACGTCAGCATTATACGCGGCGCCGACGGGCCAGTAGTTGGAAGCCTGGGTTGGTTTCGCGACTTCGATCTCCCGCAACTCCTCGCCAGCTCACCGTCGGCGGCCGCCGACGCACGCGTATTCGAGACAAACAATTTTCGCGGATCTGCGGTGGGCGCAATCGGCGCAACGACGGCGTTGATAGGAATCATTGTGGCGGCGAACAGCTCGAACAACGCCGCCAGCCCGGTGCTCATAATTGGTGGCGTCGGCGCAATGGTGTGGGGTGCCCAGCACCTCAGCATGAGCTACTCCGCGCTATCACGAGCCCTATGGTGGTACAATCACGATCTGAAGCGATAGATCGAAGACGTCAGCCGCGGGGCACTACCTCCCCGCGGCTTTCTCTTTTATCGCCGCTTCCAACGTCTGTAGCCGAGCCAGCCCGCAAATCCGAGCAGGGCCAGCGGAACGACGACGCCCAGCGCCGCAATCGATCCGGCGATTAACGTGATGAAGTTCTTCCAGGCACGTCTCAGCGCGGCAGCAATTGGATTTTCCCCTGGCGAATTGCCCAGTATCGGTGCCGGCTCGTGCACAGTGATTGTGAGCGTGCTCAACGCGACGCGGGCGCTCAGGTATCGAAGTCTTCCCTCGTAGCGCTCAATCTCCTCTCTCACGCGCGCCAGCTCGCGCTCCACGCGAAGGACTTCATCGAGTTTGCCTGTCCGGTTGGCCAACAGGCTGATCAACCGCTCCTCGAGGCGCCGAGAGTTCGTGACCCGTGCGGTGACGTCGACAAATTCCTCACCAACGTCCTGCGCGGTTGAGGTAAGAGTCTCCACTTTGCCGATAGTAGACAGCAGGTCCGCCGCCTGATCGTACTTGGGGGAAGGAATCTTGAGCTCGAAGGTTGCCTGCCGGATCTGATCGCGGCCCCCGCTGATGGAGGAATTGGTGATATACCCCCCTACTTGCGCCGCTAGCTGTCGGATTTTCAGGGAAGCCGCGTCAACCTTCTCGACTTCGATGAACGCTTCTCCGGTACGAATGACCATTGTAGGCGCGACCGGGCCAGCATTGACGTTCTGCAACGGATCGGCGGCGGGTGGGCGACTTTCCGGAGACACCGCGTCCGTTACTCTAGCGGCTACGCCGCCGCTAAACTGGCCCGCATTGCGACCGGCGACCGCGCGATCCTCTGTGATCGACGTAGCCATGGGACTGCCTGGCGACACCTCTCTCTTCTGGGCCGCAACGCCGCTTTCGTCTGCGGGGGTGGATGAATTACACGCATACACGGTGAGCGTGAGCGCGATTGTTACCAGCGATGGGAAGGCTTTCATTTCTGACTCGGTTGGTTGTCGTCATGGGAGACGCCAGCCGATTCAGTTATTGCACACCTGTGGGGGGGTGTGCCTAGTCGCCCGCTAGCAACACTTAGAGCCGGGCTTGTTGTATCGGTCGTTCATGCGCGTGTGGTCGAATTCGGTTTCCGTCATTACCCTGTCTCCCGGATGGGCGCTGCGCATGTGGGACAGATAGCGCTCGTAATCCGGGGCGCCGACCACGGCGCGGACGAACGAAGCTGATTGCGACAATATTGAGCTGATGAAATCGATCATCGGTTGGATGTGCCGTTGGGGAGGTATCTCTCGAACAGCTCGAAGATCCGCCGGTATTCGTCCGCCCACGAGGAAGGTCTCACGAAAGCATGATCCTCCACTGGATATGCTGCCAGCTCCCACCGCGTCTTGTTGAGCTCGATCAATCTTTCTGTCAGCCTGACGATATCCTGAAAGTGGACGTTGGTATCGACCATCCCGTGCGCCATCAGCAACGGGTCTTCGAGACCTTCCGCGAAGTAAATAGGTGACGACTGACGATACGACAGCGTATCGTTTTGCGGCAAATTCAGGATCTCTGAAGTATACCCCTGATTGTAGTGGGCCCAGTCAGTGACACTTCTGAGCGCTGCGCCCGCTCCAAAGTGCCTGGGCTCGGTAAAGAGGGCCATCAGGGTGATAAAGCCTCCATAGCTCCCCCCATACAGCCCTATCCGCTCCGGATCGATGTGGTAGTTGGCATTTAGGTAGCGCGACGCATCGACCTGGTCCTGGAGGTCCCGCCCGCCCATGTGGCGGTAGATCGCGGTGCGCCAGTCGCGTCCATACCCGTCTGAGCCGCGGTAGTCGAGGTCCAGCACCGTGTAGCCCTTCGACGCGAGGAACTGGTTGAACATGTACTCACGGGGATACTCAGACCAGAAATTGCCGACGTTGTGCAGGTAACCGGCGCCGTGCACGAATACCACCGCCGCTCCATTCGATTGAGCGTGCATGTCGCTTGGCCTATAGATGTGTGCGGGCACCTGGACGCCGTCCGAAGCCGGGATCATCACGAGCTCAGGGACGATCCAGGGGAACGACAGCCATTCAGCGCTCGCCGAGACGGTGAGCTGCGACATGTCGGCGCCCGGCCGATCCTGCAACAGGAAGAGATCGGGCGGCCGGTTCACGTACGAGTAGACATCGGCGACGAGTCGCCCGTCGGGTGACACGACGGCCGTGTGCTTCCCGGATTTGCTCGTGATCTTCTCCAGCGCCCCACCGGCGGCGGACATGCGATAGAGATGCTGCTCGAACGGCGAAACCTGGTTCGTCTGCAGATAGAACCACTGCTGATCGGGCGAAAGGGCGACGGCGCGAACTTCCCACCTGCCCTTCGTCAGCTGCTGCCTGCCAGTCCCGTCTGGGGCGATCGTGTACAGATGGGAAAATCCATCCGCCTCGGATGCGTACCAGATCCGGCGACCGTGCTCGTACCAGCCGCCACATTCGCTGCACGGCCCACCGATCCAGGCAGTGTCGCGTGCGGACTCGAGTGTGGTGATTCTCCCCGTTGGATCGACCGTTTCCAGCAAGCGAGACTTGTTGTCTCCGCTAAAAGCGTAGATCAATGCGCGCGTACCGGTATCGTTCCAGCCAAGCAGTGCGTACGCGCCAGCGGTGGTGTCGGACGAGAACGACTTGAGCCACGTGAGCGTGGCGGCCGGCAACGTAACAAGCGCGATGCGTCCTTTTTGCTCGGCGTCTCCAACCTTGGTGCGAACCTTCAGCTCTTCGGTGTAACCACTCCGCGTGATGTACTGCGGAATGTCCGTCGTGCGGTTGCCGCTGGCCGGAGTGCGAGTGACAATGAGAAGCGAGCCACCGGTCGGCGCGACCGAGAAATCCGAAACCTGTTCACCGGCTTGCAGGTAGAGCGGCTTGAGCGCCAACGAATCGCGCTGCAAACGCTCGGCGCGCGCGATGCTGTCGGCGCGGATGCGGTCGCGTACCGATTCGAAGAGATCGCGCTGCTGCTGCTCGAGTCTCCCTCGCTGGCCCACCGCCTTTGCCGAGTCGGTGACGGGCTGAGGCCCCTGACGGATGTCGGTGAGCTGCCGGAGAAATCCGCTGGTCAGATCCAGCGAGAAGACGTTGTTGTTGCGCACGAAGTAGATCTCTCTGTCGTTCGCCGAGAAATGCGGGTTGCTCTCGGGCTCTACTGTCTGCGTGAGACGTCTCGTGGCGCCGGTGCTGAGATCATTGATGTAGAGATCACCGTTGAACTCGACTACGGAATATCGGGCGTTGTGGGATCGCTCGCTTTGGGTATACCGAAATCCCGTCGAATCGGCCTGTTGGATCGAAACCCGCTCCGGCTTCGCACCGGGAACGGCGCGTACGCGAAACTGTTTCGGCCTCTCACGCCAATCGGTGCCCGGTTCGAGCCAGGTGAAGTAAATCCACTTGCTGTCCGCGCCCCAGTGGACGTTGTCGGGCTGGCGGCCGTAGAGCTCGGGGCCGCGCATCATATTCCTGATCGAAAAGTCGAACCTGGCGGGTGCTTGCGCCCCCAGGCGCAACGCAATGAGCGGAAGCAGAAACGAGAGGAATTTTCGCATGTTGGTGAAAAGATTCAGCAGACGTTGGGCCGTCAGGTTAGCTGTTCCAAATCTCATTAACGCCCGCTAAGCCGCCCGGGTTGCATCGTCGAACGAGACCTCCGAGGTGAGTCCGATCTTGCGCCCACTCAAAACGTTGAACCACTCATAAGCCGACGCGACGAGAATGACCACGACGGATAGTAGAAAGAACGCCGCCACAGCCGCGTCGATCCTGTCGTTGATTATCAGGCGAGCCGCGTCTCCGATCGAATGTGTTCCAGCCGGCAGCGCGCCCTGCGCCAGAGTCTCCCGCAGCATGCGCGCGTGGGACAGAAATCCGAGCTTCGGATCAGCGGAAAACATTTTCTGCCAACCAGCCGTGAGAGTCACCAGCGCGAGCCACGCGAGTGGCAGAATGGTCACCCACGCGTAGCGCGCCTTGCCCATCTTGATGATGATCGTAGTGCCAACGGAAAGGGCCACCGCCGCTAACAGCTGGTTCGATATCCCGAACAGGGGCCAGAGGGAGTTGATTCCTCCAAGCGGATCCAGCACGCCCTGATACAGGAAGTACCCCCACATCGCGACGAAGATTCCGCTGGAAATCACCACTCCCGGATACCATGACACGCGGCCGATCGGCGGCCACAAGTGCTTCAACAGATCCTGGAGCATGAAACGCCCAACGCGGGTCCCGGCGTCCACCGTTGTCAGGATAAACAGCGCTTCGAACATGATCGCGAAGTGGTACCAGAGCGCCATCGCCGTCGACCCGCCCAGCACGCGGGAAAAGAGATGTGCCATCCCGACCGCGAGACTGGGAGCGCCGCCGGTTCGCGATAGCAACGATTTCTCGCCAACCTGCTGCGCGAGGAGCTGCATTTGCGCTGGATCGAGCGCGAACCCCCAGTGCTGAACAGCGGCGGCCGCGCTCGCTGCTGTAGTGCCGATCGCGCTCGGCGGCGCATTGATCGCGAAGTAAACTCCGGGAGTCAGGACGCATGCGGCGATGAGCGCCATCACCGCAACCAACGACTCCGTGAGCATGCCGCCGTATCCCACGATGCGCGCGTCCGCTTCGCTGGCCAGTAGTTTCGGCGTCGTGCCTGATGCGATCAGTGAGTGGAATCCGCTGATCGATCCGCACGCAATGGTTATGAAGGCAAATGGAAATATCTTCCCGGCGAACACAGGGCCGGTACCGTTCGTGAATTGCGTTAGCGCCGGCATTTGTAGCGGGGGTAGGACGATCACGATTCCCAGCGCGAGCGCCAGCACCACGCCGATCTTGACGAACGCGGAAAGGTAGTCGCGCGGGGCGAGCAGCATCCACACCGGCAGAACCGATGCGAAGAAGCTGTATCCCATGATGAGGAGCGCCAGCGTCTTGCCAGTCAGCGTGAAGGTCGGGGCAAGTGCCGGATTTTGCGCCACCCACCGTCCCGCATAGAGTGCTAGAACAAGCAGAACCAACCCGATCGCGCTCGCCTCCAGCACGCGGTGCGGTCTTACCCAGCGCAGGTACACCCCCATCACGAGCGCGGTGGGAATCGTCAGGCCGATCGTCACCACACCCCACGGACTCGCCTTGAGCGCGTTCACCACCACGAGCGCGAGCACGGCAATGAGGACGATCATGATGCCAAGCACTGCCACGAGCGCTGTGTATCCCGCGACGGGGCCGATCTCCTCCTTCGCCATCTGGCCGAGGGATTTCCCGTCGCGCCGCACCGACGCGCACAGGATCACGAAATCCTGAACCGCGCCGCCGATCGCCACACCGACGATGATCCACAAAGCACCGGGAAGAAATCCGAATTGCGCGGCGAGGGTTGGCCCCACGAGCGGACCGGGTCCCGCAATCGCGGCAAAGTGGTGACCGAACACGACCCACCTGTTGGTCGGGATGAAGTCGCGGCCGTCACTGAGCCGCACGGCCGGCGTGGGCCGAGCAGGGTCGAGCGCGAAAATGCGGCTCCCAATGAACCGGCTGTAAAACCGATAGGAAACGGCGTAGGTGCAGAGCGCGCCGATCAGGAGCCACGCGGCATTCACCGGCTCCCCCCGCGACAGGGCAAGCCACGCGAAGCTCGTGGCGCCGAGCACCGAAACGAACGACCAGATGGCAATCCTTCCCAGTCTCTCCATTACACCATTGCGCACGTATGCGATGAAATTGAGTATGCGTTAACTTTCCCGCAATCCAAACCAAGGGACAGTTGCGAGCATTTGCACTCATAGCATTCGCCGGAATTCTCGGGGCCTGCGCGCCGAAGCAGCCTGAGACCGAGGCGTCTCCCGTGCCCCTTCGCCCGCTCGAGCGGATGGCAGGCCAGGAGATCCTCGTCCTTCCTGTCCAGTATCTGTCGTCCACCGATAGCCTCGGCTGGCAGCAACAGGTGCCGAATCGCGCCGAGTTTCTCGCGGCCCTCGACGACCAGATCGAAGCCGCCATGAGCGCTCGCGGCCTCGGCAAGGCGTGGACATTCGGTCGAGCGGTGGAGCGCGCATCGAAAATCAACAGCATGCTGATCGCCGACGCGCGGTCGCTGTCCGCGGAGTGGCTGCGCGGACGCGTCCTTCCCGAGACGACCGTGCGCGATCCGCTCCAGTCGCAGGTGCGCGGGCTCGTCGGTCTCAAGGGATCGCGCTATGCTCTGCTTCCCGTCGAGCTTCGCTTTGAGAATCGTGGCCGTGGTACGGGCGTTGCGATTTTGCGCATTGTGATGATCGATTCGCGCATGGCTCAGATTCGCTGGGTAGGAGAAGTGGTCAGTGATCCGATGAGAGCGGTATCGCCGGCGCTCACCGCAAGCGTCGCGACGCATTTCGCCGATCTCGTCCTCGCGCCCTGACCCGACACTCGAGAGGCGGCTGACATGATCACCGTCTTCCACGTCTCCGACCTGCACTTCGGATGGCCCGCCGTTCCGGAACAGATCGAGGCGATCGAGGAGATCATCCAGAAGGAAAATTTCGACGCGGTCGCGATTTCGGGAGATCTCACCCAGCGCGCGAGAGCGGGTGAGTTTCAGAGGGCCGCGGCGTTCATCCGCGACGCCAGGAAGGTAAGCAAGGTCATCACGGTTCCCGGCAATCACGATGTCGCGTGGTGGAAAGCGCCGCTCGGCTTCGCCGACAAATCGAGGGTCTATGAGAACTATCGCAAGTTCATCGACACGGACCTCGAGCCCGTGCTCCACGTGCCTGGCGCGACCTTCGTCGGGATCAACACGGCTCACGGCGTCACGCGTCGCACTCTGACCTGGAATCTCCGCGACATCTCCATCATCGGCGATATCCACAAGCATCAGCTCGAGGAGGCGAAGCAGATCTTCGACAAGTCGCCCCCTGGCGATGCGCGCGTGATCGTCATGCACCACAATCCGGTACGTGGCGAGCTGTCCCAGCGCCACGGGCTGAAGAGCACACAGAAGATTCTCGGCGCTTTCGCGGAATTGGGAGTAGATCTCGTGTGCTGCGGTCACGATCACCAGGAATCGGTGCATTACATCGAGCACACGAGGAAAGGAACCGTGATCTCGACGGCGGGCACGATCTCGAACCGATCGCGGGGGGGTCGTCCATCTTCCATCAACGTGATGGCGATCGGGCGCGATACGATCGACGTCACCACGCGCGTGTGGTCGGGCGACCATGGGACATTCGTGAAGGGGCCGCACAAGCGCTTCAAACGGTCGGCGTATGTGGCGGCTTAGAGATCGCGACCAGCTCGCGCTGGAGTTGGCCGAGGAACCGCCCAAGAACGCCGACGAGCTGCGCGCACGTCTCCAGCGGCTGGGACTCGGGATGCAGTATCGCGTGCGGCTCACGACGAATCGGACGGTCGTCGTCAGCTATAGCGGGGGCGAGCTCCGCATTCATCATAGCTTCCTGGGTGCCGACGAAGAGATATGGAAGGCGATAATCCTCTTCGTGCACGGCAGGAACAGAGTGGTGAGGCAGGAAGCGCGCAGAACTATCCTCCAATTTCCGGTCGCCCGGGCGAACGACCCACCGCGAAGACGGCGGAGACCCGAGCGAACCCATCCCGCCGATCTTCCGCTCATTCGGGAGCTTGCCCGCTGGCACTCCGCGTACAACAATGAAAGGTTCGGGGGGATGCTCCGCGAGATTCCCATACGAATCTCCAGCCGGATGAAGAGCAGGCTCGGCCACTACAGCCCGGCGGGCGAGGGGAACGTGCCCGAGATCGCCTTGAGTCGCCGCCACCTCAGACGCGACGGATGGGATGAGGCACTGCATACGCTGTTGCACGAGATGGTGCACCAGTGGCAGGACGAGCAGGGACTCGTCGTCGATCACGGCGCCAGCTTCCGCGCCAAGGCGCGGGCTGTCGGTATCACTCCGCTAGCCTGTCGCGCAGTCGCATAAAACGCACGCGCGGCTAAGTTTCCTCAATGCAAACCGACTTCTACAACATTGATTCAGCGCTCTCCGAAGAGGAGCGCGCTGTCCGCGATACGATTCGTGCGTTCGTAGACGAAAAAGTCATCCCCATCATCGGCGACTGCTACATCGAAGGAAGATTTCCGAAGGAGCTCATTCCGCAGATGGCCGAGCTGGGCATGTTCGGTGCGAACCTGCCCGAAGAGTACGGATGCGCCGGCCTCAACAACGTTGCGTACGGGCTGATAATGCACGAGCTCGAGCGCGGAGACTCGGGCGTCCGATCGTTCGCTTCGGTGCAGGGCGCCCTCGTTATGTATCCCGTCTATGCCTTCGGCAGTGAGGAGCAGAAGCGGCACTATCTCCCAAAAATGGCAAAGGGTGAGATGATCGGATGCTTTGGCCTCACCGAGCCCGACTACGGATCGAACCCCTCGGGTATGATCACCCGCGCCCGCGAGCAGAAAGACGGAAGCTGGGTCATAAACGGCGCCAAGATGTGGATCACCAACGGCTCGACCGCCCGGGTTGCAATAATCTGGGCCAAGGTCGGAGACGACCAAAGCGACAAGGCCATCCGCGGATTCATAGTTCCGACTGACACGCCGGGCTTCACGGCAAAAGATCAGAAGGGAAAGCTTTCTCTGCGCGCCTCGGATACCAGCGAGCTGGTGCTGCAGGACGTGAAGGTCCCGGCGACCGCGGTCCTCCCGAAAAGCAGCGGAATCAAGAGCCCCCTGATGTGCCTGACCCAGGCTCGATACGGCATCGCGTGGGGCGCGATGGGTGCCGCGCAGGGGTGCTACGAGGAGGCTCTGGCGTACGCGGGCAACCGGGTGATGTTCGGAAAGCCCATAGCGGGGTTCCAGTTGCAGCAGGCGCGATTGGCGGAAATGTTGACCGAGCTCGTGAAGGGACAGCTCCTTGCCCTACATCTTGGCAGGCTGAAGGACGCGGGGACCTTCACTCCACAACAGGTCTCGCTGGCAAAACGTAATAATGTCAGTGCCGCCACGGACATCGCGCGCGAAGCGCGAAGACTCCTCGGCGCCAATGGCATACTTGCTGAATACTCGTCGATGCGGCACATGGCGAACCTCGAGAGCGTCTACACGTACGAGGGCACGCACGACATACATACATTGATACTGGGACAGGCCGTGACCGGGTTGAGCGCATTCGAATGATCGAACGGAGAAGGAACACCGCGCCGGGACAATAGATCTCGGGCTGAGAGACGAGAAAGTGAAGCTCGGCGATCACATCGCTTACTTCTGGGAGAGCGACAGGCAATTCGAAGGGGCGGTTGGCTTCCTGCTCGTCGGCATTAGAGAGAACGACCGCGCGGTTGTGTCCGGTCACGAGGAAGCGAACCAGAGAGTCGTCGATCTTCTGCGAAGGAGCGGACTCGATACGGATCACCTCCAGAGCTCGGGTCGGCTTACGGTGGTCACCGGCGGTCCGAGCGGAGACAGAATGCTCGGAAATATCGGAGAGACTTTTCAAGCCGCTGTCGAGCGTGGCTTCGGTTGTATTCGACTGCTCGGCAACATCGGGTGGTCCAAGCCCGGGTGGCCGGACGATCTCGATATTCTGGCGTTCGAAGCAAAGGTGACCGGTGCCGCAAAGCAGTTCCCCTGTGTGGTGATGTGCATGTATGACGTTGCGTCCCTTTCGGGCAGCATTATGGTAGACGGTGCGTACGAGACACACCCTCTCACCTTCTGCGGCAACGTGCTGCGCGAAAATCCGTTCTACGTTGGCGTCGACGAGTACCTGGAGTCGCTGAAGCCAGCCTGACGCGCATCCGAGGGCGTAACTACATTCTTCCTTCGGTTTGAGTCGAAGCGGAGCACAAACGCCTGACGACGAGTAGTCGCCTGATGCGGTCATCTAGAATCGCGGTCCTGGTGGTTGCTGTCGCTCTCACCGCGGCCGCTACCGCCGCCTGGCTCTTTCCACGCGCATTCCCGATCGTCTCGCTCAAGCAGTCTCTCACGCGCGATATAGCGCTCGCCCGCGCCGATTCGTTCTTTCGAGCTCACTCCCTCGCTCCCGCCGGCGCGCGAACCGCGGTGCGCTTTCAGGGAAACGACTCGCTCCGCACCTTCGTCGAGCTGGCCGGCGGAGGTCACGATTCATTGAACGCACTGGTCCGCGGCAAAGATGTCGCGCCATTTGTCTGGTCAGTTCGGGCTTTCGTTCCAAGCAATCCACGCGAAGCGCGCGTCCATTTCGCTCCCGACGGTCGTATCATCGGATTTGAGCGAAAGCTCGCCGATGCCGATCGCCGGCCGCCAGTGAGTGCCGATTCCGGACAACGCCTCGCCGCGCTCGCGCTGGATACATGGATTGATGACAGCGCCAGCCGCTGGAAGCTCGTCACCGCGT
Organism: Gemmatimonadales bacterium; assembly: GCA_038227135.1. Lineage (GTDB taxonomy): Bacteria > Gemmatimonadota > Gemmatimonadetes > Gemmatimonadales > Gemmatimonadaceae > UBA4720. The sequence goes on along the minus strand of JBBRQC010000021.1, from coordinate 2,851 downwards.
CGTACGAGACGAAGAAGACAAGCGGTCGAGTGGACCGCGCGTACACCTTCGAGCGGGTGGATCATCGAATCGCCGGTGCGCCGATCCGCGCCGAAGTTGGAATTGCTGGCGACACTCCTTCGCGCGTACGGTCCTACGTCGAGATACCCGAATCGTTCAGGCGGCGCTACGCTGAGATGCGGTCGTGGAACGACCTGCTGGCGCTTCTCGCGAGTCTGGGTATCCTTGCAGTCGCCATCATCGGAATGGTCGCGCTGACCAGATTCGCTCACGCCGGACGCGTGCGTTGGCGCGAGCCGATGATAGTCGGCTCGGTGATTGGTCTGCTCACGCTCGCCGCGGGATTGAATGAGTTGGCGGGAAGCTGGTTTTCGTACGATTCAGCGATGTCACCCCGCACGTTCCAGGCGATGCAAGTGTTGCTGGCGTTATTGCTCGGTGGGTCAACCGCGCTGCTGGTCGGTTTCACACTGGCCGCCGCGGAGGTCGCCACACGCAGCGCCTTCCCGCAACACCTCGATTGGTGGAAGCTCTGGCGGTATCGCGGTACCAGGGAAGTCGCCTATCGGGTTGGCGGCGGTTATGCCGTCGCTACGATCGCCTTCGCGTACGTCGCGATCTTCTATCTCTTGACGCGCAGGCTGCTCGGCTGGTGGGTGCCGAGCGAGCTGCTCGACGATCCGAACCAGATCGCGTCGCCAATGCCGTGGATTTCGGGCATCGCGGTGTCCCTCAACGCAGGCGTATGGGAGGAGTCGCTCTTCCGCGCGCTGCCGCTTTCCTTGCTCTCCTTGTGGGTCGGACAACGATCCGGCCGTCGATGGCTGATGGCGGCCGGCGTCATTGCGTCGGCGCTCGTCTTCGGGTTCGCCCACTCGAATTACGAATCGTGGCCGCCTTATTCGCGCGGCGTGGAGATCTTCGTCGACGCGTGCTTCTGGGCGGTTCTGTTCCTCAATTTCGGGCTTCTTGTCACGGTAATCGCGCATTTCGTTTACGATCTCGTACTGTTCGGGCTGTTCGCCGCGTCGGGGAGCGCGACCGAGTACCGCGTAACTGCGGGCATCATTCTGCTCGCGCTGCTGACGCCAGCTTTCGCCGCACTGTGGCGTTGGGTGAAGCAGCGCGGTTTTGCGCCGACGCCGGATGATGCCCGCTTCGCGGCGTGGACGCCCCGCGCCCCCGGCGAAGCGGCAGTCCCGCTCGCGCCAAGGCAAGCCGGTGTGTTCACCGTCCGCGCACGCCGTCTCGCGATGCTGGCCGCAGTAGTCGGCGTCATTTTCGCGGCGGGACTTCCACCCAGACCCACGCTTGGTCCGCGTTTCACGGCCGACCGCGCGCGAGTGGTCGTGACGGCAGACTCGATGCTCGTCGCCCACGGCGGCAATCCAGCAGGGTGGAAGCGTCTCACCGGGATTGGCACGGACACGCTCGAATCCTGGCCTAGGTTTCTGCGGGAGCACAAGCTGGTAGGCGAATCCCAGCGCTTCGCCGCCACCTATGCGCCTCCCACGTGGTGGACGGTTCGTTATGTCCATACGAGGGGTACCGCGGCACAGCGCACGGAAGAATGGCGGGTGCGAGTTTGGCCGGATGGCAGGCCGCTGGACACACGACATATCGTTCCGGACTCCACGCGGCGCGATTCCGTGGACTCCTCGGCCCTTCGCCGCATCGCGCTCGCGTCTCTCGCGCGCGAGGGGTTGGATACATCGACGCTCCAGGAAACGGAGCTGAAGGAAACGGCGCGGCCGGCCCGCCAGGATGTGACTGTCAGTTATACGGACACGGCGGTCAGGCTGCCAGCTGGGGCGACCGCGCGTGCGTGGGTGCAGCTCGCGGGCGACGAGCCTCTAGTCACTCGACGCGGCGTAGAGCTGCCGGAGTCATTCCTTCGCGGCGACCGCGAGCGACAGACGAATCGAATGATGGTTGCGGGTGTGTGCATCCTGATGTTGGTGGGATTTATCGTAACTGGCGCGGTTTTCGTCAAACGTCGGCGCCCGATTCTTCTCAACGATGGCGTGCTCGAGCGTCGGGATACCTATGTCCTCCTCGGCTTGCTCGTGGTGCTCGCGACGCTGAGCAGCCTCAACTCACTCCCATCGAAGCTCTTCAAGTACGACACGGCGGAGCCCTGGAGCAGCTTCGCGGGAAGTACAGCGCTCGGACTCATCATTTCGATTCCGGCGGTTGTGATCCTTTTCGCATTGTGGCTCGGCCTCGGGGCGCTGAGACGACGGGTGGGAATTCCGATGTTGGCTGACGAGCCATCCAGGTCGACAAGCCGTGATATGCTGATCGCGGGACTCGGACTGGGAGGCGTCTTCTTCGCGATGAGTAAACTGAGTGCCCTCGTGCCTGGACGATGGGTGCCCGAAGCTCCGACGACGGCGCTCAATGACGCATTCCCGCTGCTTGCGGGAATCATGGACGTCCCTATGATCGTGATGATGAGCGTAGCGATCTTCGCGATTCCGCTCCTCGTCGTAGCGGGACTTTCCAGGCGTTGGAGGCTGCGGGCCGTCATGGCTGCGGTATTGGCGGCGTTGGTAGGAGGCGCGGTGTGGGCGTTGTCACCGGCGAGCGAGATGCGTCCCTGGACGGCCGCGCTAGCCATCGCCCGGGTCGCTGCGCTGTCGGTCGCGGTCGCCGTTTGGGGTTCACTCGCGGCGTGGTCGTGGGTAGTCGCCGCTCTGGCAGTGCTGGGCCTGAGCAGCTTGCAACTCGCCGTTTACGGGGCAGTGTGGCAGGAACGGGTAGCCGGCGCACTCACACTCCTTGTCGTGGCCGCACTGATCGTCGCCATAACGCGACGAACAGCCCGAGCGGATCCTGTGACTGTGCAGCT